>NZ_LZJN01000180.1 GCF_001667735.1 Mycobacterium sp. E183 | reverse complement strand
CTCGTGGGCTGCTGAGCGGCCTGGGTCACCGCCAACGCCTGCTCGGCCACCCCATCAGGAGTCGTGGTGTTCGGCGGGGCATCAAAGGGCGCCAACTGCGAGGCCGTGGCCGAAGCCGCCGCATAGCCATACATCGCCGCCGCATCCTGGGCCCACATCTCCATGTACTGCGCCTCGGTCGCCATGATCGCCGGCGTGTTCTGCCCGAAGAAATTCGTCGCGACCAACGTCGCCAACAACACCCGATTAGCCGCAATCACCGGCGGCGGCACCGTCATCGCAAACGCCGCCTCAAACGCCGCCGCGGCCGCCCGACCCTGACTGGCCGTGTCCTCGGCCAACCCCGCCACCGCAGAAAGCCAACTCACAAACGGCACCACCGCCGACACCATCGACGACGACGCCGGACCCACCCACGGACCCGACGTCAACTCCGCAATCACCGAGCTATACCCACTGGCCGCCGCAGCCACCTCAGCAGCAATCTCATCCCACGCCGCCGACGCCGCCATCAACGAACCCGAACCCGGACCCGCATACATCCGACCGGAATTGATCTCCGGCGGTAACGCCCCGAAGTCAAACACCTACGAACCCCCCGGCTCGAACCATGTGTTTCCCTCGCGAGTGTTTTGGATGGCTGGCTTCAAGCGATGCGCTTGCTTGCGAAGGCTAGAGCGCCGCCCCGTCTTCTCGCTGCCCGTGACTCGACGGTCCGGGTGGGAGGCGCCCCGTTCCAGCGGGTCAGCGGACAGCGCAACGGCCGGGCCGGCGGCCGCCCGCGTTCGCCGTGTGCACGCCTACCTGCGGGAACGGGTGCCGGGCGGATCACGGCCGATAAGCGATCCCGCGCAGCCGGGGCGGATCGACGTGGGCGCTGGACAAAAAATCCGGTCGCAATAAAGGCCGCGGCGATGTCGGCCCAGGCTGGGGCCGGCCGGGGGCGTGGGCAAGGCCTCCGCCGCGAGTCGGTTCTTGGGCGCAAACGCGAAACACGCTTTAGCGCAGCACTTTTCGCGCGCTAAAGCGTGTTCCTACGCTGCCGACCCGGAGGTTATCCGGCGAAGGGTGGGCGGGCCATGACGGTGGGGCGGAATCCGTAGCGGGGGCCGGCGCCGGCGTGGGTGCCGTTGCCGACTCCGGCCAGGGGCATGCCGCCGAGCAGGTTGCCCGGTCCCCCGGCTGCCTCGGGTGCGGCGCTGATCGCGCTGACCGGGACCGCGGTGTGGCCCATCGCCGGCAGCGCCGGGGCGCCGGTCCAGGCCACCGGCACCGACAACTTGCCACCGATGGAGGCCGCCCCACCGATAGCCGCGGCCGGGTGCACCGCTCCGGCGCCACCGCCGAGCAGGCCACCGAGCCCACCCAGACCGGGCAGCGCCTTGGCCGCCGCCGGAGCCGCACCACCGTCATGGCCCGCCCACCCTTCGCCGGATAGCCGGATTCGGTCATTCAGCACCTCGGTCAAAGGGTTGACAGGATGGGTTACACAAGGCTCGGTTCGCGGGCTTCCGACGGGGCTTCAGGGGGCCCGTCGGGCGGCCGTCGGCGGCCCATTCACCGGTTGCTAGCCGAGCGGCAGCGAATATTCGGCAGCCAGATTTTTTCCGGTCCTGCCCTGCGACGCCAACCTGGGAAACTCGCACCAGGCACTTCGGTGACCGGGTTGGTCACAGTTTGCTGTAAGGGGAGGCGATCGAGGCGGGACGCTGTTACTCTGACGTTACTAAAAGTGAATTCGTCGTACCGTCACGTGAACAGTTGCAAACTGACGGCTTCCGAAACAGCTTCAGAGGTCGTTGTCATCTAGTCTCTGCAGAGTCGGGGATTGAACTAGGAGGGAACCAAGTATGTCGTTCGTGACCACACAGCCCGAGGCTCTGGCTGCGGCGGCCGGAAACTTGCAGGCCATTGGCTCAACGTTGAGCGCCCAGAACGCGGCTGCCGCCGCCCCCACGACCGGGGTGGTGCCCGCGGCCGCCGACGAGGTGTCGGCGCTGACGGCGGCGCAGTTCGCAGCGCACGCGCAGATGTACCAGGCGGTCAGTGCCCAGGCCGCCGCCATTCACGAGGCGTTCGTGAACACGCTGTCGACCAGCTCTGGCTCGTACGCTGCGACCGAGGCAATCAACGCAGCTGCTGCGGGCTGATCGGGTTGGCGGTTCGGGGTCTGGGACGGGACGTCTTCGACGTGCGCTCCGACCTGACCGCCCAGCTACCGACGATCTCGGGGGCTGACGGCCGGACAACTCAAACGCCGGAGTTCGGGTTTGACGTCCGTCTCACCGTGTTCCAGCGACCGGTGGCCGCCGGCTGACGGGAAGGGGGGATCATCCTTTTGCATTCGGCACGGCGGTTCGCCAGCGCGTAACCGGTCCGGCCATCGTCGTCACCACAGCAGGTATCTGAGTAATCACGTAATAAGGAGAAAGCCACATGGCAACACGTTTCATGACCGACCCGCACGAGATGCGGGCGATGGCGGGCCGCTTCGAGGTGCACGCCCAGACCGTTGAGGACGAGGCCCGCAAGATGTGGGCGTCCTCGATGAACATCGCCGGCTCGGGCTGGAGCGGCCAGGCGCAGGCGAC
>NZ_LZJN01000179.1 GCF_001667735.1 Mycobacterium sp. E183 | reverse complement strand
CAACAGCCGCTTTAGGTGATAGGGCCCGAAATCCGTGCCCACCCGCGAGGCCTGCTCATCACTCATCGCTGATCCTTGTCACCCAACCACCACAGCACATCAAGTCAGCCGCCGTAGTTCGTCCACCACGTATGCAGGTCTTCGAGGGCGGGAGGATCACCGTAGGCGTCACAGAGCAGGAGTTTGGCGTCGTTGGTCCAGATGACGTTCGGGTGGTTCTTGTAGGTGCCGCACGCGATCGAGCCGGCGGTCACCGTCGGGGTGCTGTCGTGGTGCCAGCCGTCCGGTGACGGACCGGCCCCCGGACAGTTGAGCAACTGTACGGCGGCGACGTCGTCGTCGAACGCCTTCTTGAGCAGATCGGCATTGGCGAACAACCCGTAGACGGCGCGGGAAGGGCCGCCCTGGTTGGTGTTCTGGTCGCAGTCGACCATGGCCAACGCGTTCACCCAAATGCTGTTGGCCTTCGGGGTGGCAGGGGTGCAAGCGCCACTGGGATATCCGGCGGGCAGCACGCTCATCAGCTTGCTCTGCGGGTTCGGGGCCCTACTCGTCGTGGTCGTGGTGACCGTTCTGCTGGTCGTCGTGGTCGTCGAGGTCGAGGTCCGGTTGGCCTGCGAGTTGCTGTCGTCGCCGCCCATCACCATCGCGATGGCGACCGCGGCGACGACGAGGACGACGACCAGTGCGGCGACGCCGGCGATGATGGGCCAGGGGTTGCGTCGTTTGGGTGGGGGTTGGTTCCAGGCGGGTGCGCCGGTGAATTGGTGCGGGGCGTGTGGTGGGG
>NZ_LZJN01000178.1 GCF_001667735.1 Mycobacterium sp. E183 | reverse complement strand
GGGCCGCCGAAACAGCGGATACGGGTCGGCGTTGAGTTCGACGTCGTAGGGGTCGTAGAACACCTCACTCGCAGTCTGGACACCCATATGCCTGCAACTCCCTCCAACCGACGCATCCGACCGTTCGTCGGACGGACTACTGGTAAGTCAGGACAGCACGCCACTGGGAGCCGCAATAACCTAGACACGCACAACCCTGCTCATCCTCAGACTGCGAGTGAGGTGTTCTACGACCCCTACGACGTCGAACTCAACGCCGACCCGTATCCGCTGTTTCGGCGGCTCCGCGAGGAGGCGCCGCTGTCGTACAACGACCAACACGACTTCTACGCGCTGAGCCGATTCGACGACGTGCATGCGGCGCTGAATGACCATGAGACGTTCAGCTCTGCGCGGGGAAACATTCTCGAGTTGATCAAGGCTGACATGCCGATTCCGCCCGGCGTGTTCCTGATGGAGGACCCGCCCCTTCACGACATCTATCGCCAGAGCCTTTCTCGCATGTTCACGCCACGCAAAATGCGCGAGGTCGAGGCCACCGCGCGGCAATTCTGTGCCGAGAGTCTCGATCCGTTCGTTGGTACCGGGGGCTTTGACTTCATCGCCAATTTGGGTGCCGAGATGCCGGTGAGAGTCGTGTGCAGGCTGCTGGGAATTCCCGATGAGATGCGGCAGGAGGTCCTTGACCTCGCCGAAAGTCACGTCAACACCGAGGCCGGCGGACAAATGAAAGCCGCGTCCACAGGGCTGGAAACCGGGCAGCTGTTCGCCGACTACCTCGATTGGCGCGCTGAACATCCCTCCGACGACGTGGTCACCGAATTGCTCAGCGTCGAATTCACCGACCTCGATGGCACCAGACGGGGGTTGACCCGCGAGGAACTGCTGATTTGCATCACGCTGGTCGCCGCGGGCGGCGCCGAGACAACGACCCGGCTAATCGGTTGGGCGGGCAAGGTTTTGGCCGAGCACCCCGAGCAGCGGCGGGAGCTGGTCGCCGATCGCAGCCTGATTGCCGGCGCAATCGAGGAGCTGCTGCGTTTCGAACCCCCCGCGCCACACATCGCGCGCACCCTCACACGCGACGTGGACTACTACGGACAACACGTGCCGGCCGGCAGCATCATGATGTTGCTCGCCGGTGCCGCAAACCGCGACCATCGGCAATTCCCGCCCGATGGCGACGTCTTCGACCTTCACCGCAAAGCCGGAGCCCATGTCGGCTTCGGTGTTGGCGTGCACTATTGCCTGGGAGCGTCGTTAGCCCGGATGGAGGGACGCGTGGCGCTCGATGAGGTGCTCAACCGCTTCCCGGAGTGGGACATCGATATGTCTGCGGCACGCATGACCACGACATCGACAGTCCGCGGCTGGGAAACTTTGCCGGCCGTCCTGGCATGAAAAGGTCGCGCCTGGTCTTTGATCCGCGCAAAAATAACCAATCGCGGCGCCATGACTCAACATTCGGTCTTGATGACGTGACCTGGGTAAATTAGCTACGCCCACCTGGCGTACCCAACTACCCTTTCCGACAGATGTGGATCGACCAGCCGTCGGGGTGAGGCAGTCGGCGAGTTCGGCGGGCTGTTCGGGGCGATAGTCGTTCCGTAGGTGGCCAGGTCGACCTCGACGACCTGGCGGGTTGCGGCATCGACCCAGCCGGGCGGGGGTCGGAAGAACCGGCGGATCACGGCACCTACCCGCCGCCGAGTTTCCCCCCACGCTGGGCGGCCGCGGTGGCCGGCAGGATCGGCGCCGGCGGCTCGCCGGTCTGCCCGTGACGCAAAATACCCGCTCGGAGACCTGCCGGGCGAGGTCCCGCGTCTTGTCGGTGCGCGGATTTAAGCTCGCGATGCCCTGGTAATCACGGAGTCCGAAAGGGAGCCGCCGCCATGCGATTCCTGCACACCGCCGACTGGCAGCTCGGCATGACCCGGCACTTTCTCGCCGGTGATGCTCAGCCGCGGTACTCGGCTGCCCGGCGTGACGCGGTGGCCGGCCTGGGGGCGCTGGCGACGGAGGTGGGCGCCGAGTTCGTCGTGGTCTCCGGCGACGTCTTCGAACACAATCAGCTTCCCCCGCAGGTCGTCGGGCAGTCGTTAGAAGCCATGCGCGCCATCGGGATTCCGGTCTACCTGCTACCGGGCAACCACGACCCGCTCGACGCGTCCTCGGTGTACACCAGCGCCCTGTTCACCGCCGAACGTCCCGACAACGTGGTGGTGCTCGACCAGGCCGGCGCCCATCGGGTCAGGCCCGGGCTGGAGATCGTCGCCGCGCCATGGCGATCCAAGGCGCCGACCACCGACCTGGTCGCCGACGTTCTCGAAGGCCTCGCGCCCGAACCGGTCACCCGGATCCTCGTCGCGCACGGCGGGGTCGACGTCCTGGACCCGGACCGGGACAAGCCCTCCCTGATCCGCCTGGCCACCCTCGACCGCGCGCTGGCGACCGGTACGGTGCACTACGTTGCACTGGGGGACAAGCATTCACGGACGAATGTCGGTGACAGCGGCCGGATCTGGTACTCCGGTTCGCCGGAGGTCACCAACTTCGACGACGTGGAATCCGACCCCGGTCATGTCCTCGTCGTGGAGATCGACGAGAGCGACCCGCGTCGCACCGCCTCGGTGGAATCACGGCATGTCGGCCGGTGGCGCTTCGTCACCATGCATCACCAGGTCGACACTCGCCGTGACATCGCCGACCTCGACCTGAACCTGGACCTGATGGCAGACAAGGACCGCACCGTGGTGCGCTTGGCGCTCACCGGATCCCTGACGGTCACCGATCGGGCGGCGCTGGATGCGTGTCTCGACAAGTACGCGCGGTTGTATGCCTGGCTCGGCCTGTGGGAACGCCGCACCGATCTGGCGGTAATCCCGGCCGACGGCGAATTCAGCGATCTGGGTATCGGGGGATTCGCCGCCGCGGCGGTCGACGAGCTGGTGGCGACCGCGCGCGAGCCAGCCTCCGATGCTGCCGCCGACGCGCAGGCGGCGCTGGCGCTGTTGCTACGCCTCACCGACCGGGGCGCCGCATGAAGTTGCACCGCCTGACCCTGACGAATTATCGCGGCATCGCGCACCGGGAGATCGAATTTCCCGACCACGGTGTCGTCGTGCTGTGCGGCGGCAACGAGATCGGCAAGTCGTCGATGATCGAGGCCCTCGATCTGCTGCTGGAGTCCCGGGACCGCTCGACGAAGAAGGAAGTCAAGCAGGTCAAGCCCACCCACAGCGACGTCGGATCCGAGGTTAGCGCCGAATTGAGCTGCGGCCCTTATCGTTTCACCTATCGCAAGCGGTTCCACAAGAAATGCGAAACCGAACTGACGATCCAGTCGCCGCACCGCGAGCAGCTCACCGGCGACGAGGCGCACGAACGGGTCCGCGCGATGCTGGCCGAGACGGTGGACAGCGATTTGTGGCACGCCCAGCGGGTGCTGCAGTCGGCGTCGACCGCCGCGGTGGATCTCTCCGGTTGCGACGCCCTGTCGCGCGCGCTCGACGTGGCGGCCGGCGACGCCGCGGCGTTGTCGGGCACCGAGCCGTTGCTCATCGAACGCATCGACGCGGAATACGGACGCTACTTCACCCCCACGGGGCGTCCCACCGGGGAATGGGCCGCGGCGATCACCCGCCTGGCCGACGCCGAGGCCGCGGTCGCGGAGTGCGCGGCGGCGGTCGCCGTGGGCGACGAGCGGGTGGGTCGGCACGCGGCCCTGACGCAACAGGTGGCCGACCTGTCCCAGCAGCGCATCGCCGCGCGCCCCCGGCTCACCGCCGCGCAGCAGGCCGCGGAAAAGGTCGCCGAACTCACGGGGCAAGCACGCGAGGCCGAGTTGATCGCGACCGCCGCGGCGGCTACTAGCACGGCGGCCACCACGGCCCGCACCTCGCGTCTGCAGCTTCTCGCCGAAATCGCTACCCGCACAGCGGCTGTCGTGGCTGCCGAGGCACAAGCGAAAGAGGCCGCCGACGCGCGCGCGGCGGCGCAGGCCGAGGCCGAGGCCGCCGCGGCCGCCGCCCGGCAAGCCGCAGAGGCCGTCGCGGATCTGCATCACCGCGCCGAATCCGCCCGCCGCACCGTCACTCAGCTCGCCGACCGCGAGGAGGCCGAGCGGCTGAGCGCCCGGTTGGCCAAGATCGACGCGATCCAGCGCGACTGCGAGCAGGTGTCCGCGGAACTCGGCGAGATCGCGCTCACCGAGCAGCAGCTGCGCCGGATCGAGACGGCCGCGTCCGCGGTCGATCGCATCGGCGACCAGTTGGCGTCGACGTCGGCGGCGGTCGAGTTCGCCGCCGCCGCGGACATCGAGCTGTCCATCGATGGCGAACGGGTCGCGTTGTCCGAAGGCCAAACCTGGTCCATCACGACCACCGGGCCCACCGCGGTCGAAGTCCCCGGCGTCCTGACCGCGTGGATCACTCCCGGCGCAACCACCCTCGATGTCCAGGCGAAACACGCTGCGGCGCAAGAGGAGCTGTCGGCCGCGTTGGCCGACGCGCGGGTGGCCGACCTGGCCACGGCCAGGGCCGCCGATCAGCGTCGCCGCGAACTGGAGGGCAGCCGCGACCAACTGACCGCGACCCTGACCGGCCTGTGCGGGGACGACGAGGTCGACGAGCTGCGTTCGCGACTCGCGCAGCTGCGCTCCGCGCAACCGGCGGACAGCGCGGCTACCGGCATCGGAGCCGCCCGCGACGAGCTTGAAGCGCTTCAGGCGGCTGGCCAGGCCGCGATCGCCGAGTGCGACGGCCGACGCCGGATCGCCACCACCGTCACTGCCCGGCTCACCGAGCTGGCCACCCGCGCAACGGTTCTCGAGGACGCGCTGAAGAACCAGCGTTGCGAACTCGACGCGGCCACCGACCGGCTGGCCCAGGAGCGGGCGTCGGCCGGCGACGACGAACTGGCGTCGGCGGCGGAGACGGCGCTGCGGGCCGCGTTCGCCGCCGAACGTCGGCATGCCGAGCTCGCCGCGGAACTCGCGGCGGCAAGCCCGGACTCGGTGAACGCCGAATTGCGCGCCGCCGTAAAGGAAACGGAAGAACTGCGCGAGCGCTACGAAGAGGCCGCCCGCGCGTTGCGCGAGATCACCATCGAACTGTCGGTGATGGGCAGCGAGGGCCGCCAGGGCAAGCTCGACGCCGCGGAAACCGAACGCGAACACGCCGCCAGTGAGCACATCCGCGTCGGCGGCCGGGCCAGGGCGGCGCGCCTGCTGCGCTCGGTCATGACGCGTCACCGCGACACCACCCGGCAGCGGTACGTCGAGCCCTACCGCGCGGAACTGCAGCGGTTGGGTCGCCCGGTGTTCGGTCCCACGTTCGAGGTCGAGATCGACAGCGACCTCTGCATTCGCAGCCGCACGCTCGACGGAATCACGGTGCCCTACGACTCGCTGTCGGGTGGGGCCAAGGAGCAACTCGGCATCTTGGCGCGGCTGGCCGGCGCCGCCCTGGTCGCCAAGCAGGACGCCGTTCCGGTGGTCGTCGATGACGCGTTGGGGTTCACCGACCCCGATCGGCTGGCGAAAATGGGGGAGGTCTTCGACACGGTGGGCACTCACGGGCAGGTCATCGTCCTCACCTGCAGTCCCGACCGGTACGACGGCGTCAAGGGCGCTCACCGCATCGATCTCAGCGCCTAGCACCGGCGCTGAGCTGCGTCGACCACACCGGACGCGGTGGCCGCCCGCAGGCCCGGCAGAATGGTGTCATGGCGGGCCGACACCGATGACGATGAACGCTAAACGGCGCCGGGTGCAGGAGAAGCTCGCGGCGTTGCCCGGTGTCCGGCCTGTGCGCCGGCCGATCTCGCCGGAGACTAGCGAGGAATTCGACCTGTACTACGTGCGCACCGGCCGCAAGTCGGCGCACCCGCTGGTCATCATCCCGGGCGGTCCCGGGGTGGCGTCGGTGCAGATGTACAAGGGGCTGCGGCGCCGCGCGGCCGCGGCCGGCCTTGACGTCATCATGATCGAACACCGCGGGGTGGGCATGTCGCGGCACGACGACTCCGGTGCGGATCTGCCTCCCGAGGCGATCACCGTGAACCAGGTCGTCGACGACATCGCCGCCGTACTCGACGATGCCCACGTCGAGACCGCCGTCATCTACGGTGCGTCGTACGGCACCTACATCGCCTCCGGGTTCGGCGTGCGCCATCCGGGCCGGGTGCGGGCGATGATCCTCGATTCGCCGCTGCTGTCGCGGCACGACATCGTGATCGTCCGCCGCGCGATTCGCAGGCTGTTGCTCAGGGGCGACAGCCCCGAAACGGCCGCGCTGGCTCCGAAAATGCGCAAACTCGTCGACGCCGGCGTGATGACGGCGGCGGCCACCCAGGTGGTCGCGACGATCTACGGTTACGGCGGAGCCGAGCTGCTGGAGCGACAACTCGACCTGCTGCTGGACGGCCGAAAGTTGCTGTGGTGGGCGCTGTCCCGGTTCGCCACCCTGAGCAACCTGCCGTACCGCTACGAGGAAGACCTGGTGAGCCGCATCGCGTTCCGCGAGCTGAACTACGCCGCCGAACCCGACGGGCTACCGCTCGACCCCGCCGTAGCGGAGCGCGAAGCACGCACGGAGACGGCCACTTTCGAGGACGAGCCCTATGACCTGGTGGCAGAGATGCCGCATTTCGGCTGGCCTACCGTGGTGGTTTCCGGCGGCCGCGATCTGATCACCCCGCCGGCGGTCGCCGAGCGCGAGGCGGCTCTGCTGCCCAACGTGGTGCTGCTGAAGCTGCCCACCATGGCGCACAGCGCGCTCGACTTCCGCGAGCCCGCCGCGATTGCCATCGCCCGAGCGGTGTGGCGGGGTGAGATCGACGCGCTCGCGGCGAGAGCGCCTGCGCTCGACGCCCTTCCGGCGCGTCCCGAGCTGCGGCTGCTGTGGAAGGCGATCGGGGTCGCCGCGACCGTGGAGGGCGCCCTGCCTATCCCGGCGCGGCTGCGTCGCGGGATCAGCCGCGCATGAATCCGATGGCGGTGTAGCGCAGGTCGCCGAGACCGGCGGCGCCGAAATTGGCCAGCGTGCTGCGCACGGCGACGTCGCCGGGGGATTGGGTCAGCGGCAGGCTGAACCCCTCGGCCCAGATGAGCTTGTCGAGGTCGTTGGCCAGGCCCCGCGCCTTGTCCGGATCGAGTTCTTCCAGCGTCCGCTCGATGGCCTCATCGATCTGGGGGCTGCCGATCTTGCCGAAGTTGCTCTCGCCGGTCGACAGGTAGATCTGGGTGAGCGACGAAAGCGGGAAAGCGTCTCCGAGCCAACCGAATTGGGCGATGTCGAAATCCCCGACGTTGATGTAGTTGGTGAAGAACCCGCTGCCGGACCGGGCCACCAGTTCGAGCTTGACGCCGATCTGCGCCAGACTGTGCTGTGCGATCTGGGCGAACTGCCGGCTGCCCTGGGCGTCATAGAACAGGTCGCGGATGACCAGCTGGCGGCCGTTCTTTTCGCGGAACTGGCCGCCCTGCTTCCAGCCCAGGGCGTCAAGCTCCCGCCGGGCGGCGTCCGGGTCGTAGGGGACCACAGAACTGTTGTCCTGGTAGCCCTTCTGGCCCGCGACATAGATGTGGTTACCCAACGCCACCGGATCACTGGTGAGTCCGTATTGGACGACCTTGGCGATGGTGCGCCGGTCGATGCCCTTGGACACCGCGATGCGCAGCGCCTTGTCGGACAGGATCGACCCGGGCGCGCCGTTGAACGTGAAGTGGGACCACGCCGGGGCGGGGGCGCGGCGGATCGAGATTCCCTTCGTGCGCTGCGCGATGGTCAGCTGGTCGACGGTGCCGACGCCGGACGCGTCGATGGTGTTGTTCTGCAGCGCGGGCAGCCGCGCGGCGTCGTCCAGCACCAGGTAGGTGATGTTGTCCAGGCGTGGGCGGGCGCCCCACCATTTCGGATTGCGGGACAACACGATTCGCTGCGTCGTGCGGTCCAGCGACGTGACGATGAAGGGGCCGGCCGACGGGCCGGGCCCCAAGAGTTGGGCCTTGTTGAACGCCTCGGGTGTGGCCGTCATGCTCTTGGGGAACAGCATGCCGTTACCGGCGAACATGCCGCGCCACTCGGCGTACGGCTTGGCGAAGGTGACCACGGCCTGCCGGTCGTCGACACCCCGGGTGACCGACGCGACGCGGTCGGCGCCGCTGGGGCCGGCGATCTCGAATGTCTTGTCGGCGCCGCTGAGAGCGTGGATCTGGCTGGCGATGTCTTCCCAGCTGATCGGAGTGCCGTCGGACCACACGGCCCGGGGGTTGATGGTGTAGGTCACCACCTGCGGTGCGGTGCCGGTGAGTTCGACGCTGGTGAAGTAGTCGGTATCGACCGTGGTCGATCCGTCGGCGCCGAGGATGAACGCTCGCGGCAGGGTGGCCTTCATCATCGCGGCGACCTCGGCCGAATTACCGTCGATGTGTAGGACATTGAAGTTGGGCGGGAAGTCGCTGAGCGCGAGCCGAAGGCTACCGCCGTCTTGCAGGGTGGCGGGGTCTTGCGGGTTGATATCGCTGGTGCTGCCGATCTGGGCGTGCTGGCCGGTTTGCGGCGCCAAGTTGATGGCCGGCGAGCATCCGGAGATGACAAGCGCCATCGCGACGAGCGCCGTCGTGACCCGCCTAGACACGTTTGCCCGGATTCGGTTGGGGTACCGCGCCCAGCAGTCGCCGGGTGTACTCGTGCTGCGGGTTGCCGAACACTTGCCGGCTGTCGCCCTGTTCCACGATCGTGCCGGCATGCATGACCACCACCTGGTGCGCGAGGTGTTTGACGACCGAAAGGTCATGGGAGACGAAGAGGTACGACAGGGCGAACCGCTCTTGGAGGTCGAGCAGCAGGTTGATGATGCCCGCCTGGATGGAGACGTCGAGGGCGGAGACCGGCTCGTCGAGCGCCAGGATCTTCGGCTGCAGTGCCAGCGCCCGCGCGATGCCGATGCGCTGCTTCTGACCCCCCGAGAACTCGGCGGGATAGCGGGCGGCGTCGGCGCGGCGCAACCCCACGATGTCGAGCAGCTCGGCGACGCGCGCGTTGGTCTCGTCCTTACCGAAGCCGTTGGCTGACAAAGGTTCGGCGAGGAGCTCGAACACGGGCAGCCGCGGGTCCAGTGAGGCCACCGGGTCTTGAAACACCACCTGGATGTCGCGGCGCAAGGATCGCCGGTGCGACGCGCTGAGGGTCGCGACGTCGGCGCCGAGGACTTCGATCGAGCCGGATTGCGGCGCAACGAGTTCCAGGATCTCGTGCAGGGTGGTCGACTTGCCGGAACCGGACTCGCCGACGATGCCCAGGGTGCGGCCCTGCCGCAGTTCGAAGCTGACGCCGTCGACCGCGCGGACCTCACCGACGGTCCGGCGCAACACCACCCCCTTGGTCAGCTGGAACGTCTTGACCAGATCGCGCACGCGGACGATCACCGGCGAGTCGCCGGACGTCTCCCCGCGTGCGGAGGTGTTGACACCGTAGATGTCCGCGGCGGTGCGCCCGTTGACCTGGTCGGTGCGGATGCACGCCGCCCGGTGATCCACACCGACCGGCAGCAACTCGGGTTCGGCCGCGCGGCACTCGTCGACGACCAGGGGGCAGCGCGGAGCGAAGGGACAGCCCGGCTCCAGACCCACCAACGACGGCGGCGCGCCGGGGATGGGCACCAACCGGGTGCCCTGCACCGCGTCGAGCCGCGGCACCGAACCCAACAGCCCGACGGTGTAGGGCATCTGGCGATCGCGGTAGAGATCATGCACCCCCGCCGATTCGACGACGCGGCCGGCATACATCACCAGCGCCCGGTCGGCGAACTCGGCGACCACACCCAGGTCGTGGGTGATGATCAGCACCCCGGCGCCGGTGATGTCGCGCGCCGTCTTGAGCACCTCGAGGATCTGCGCCTGCACGGTGACGTCCAGCGCGGTGGTGGGTTCGTCGCAGATCAGCAGGTCCGGGTCGTTGGCGATCGCGATCGCGATCACCACTCGCTGTCGCTCACCGCCGGACAGCTCGTGCGGAAACGCGCGGGCGCGCCGTTCCGGCTGCGCGATGCCGACCAGCTCGAGCAGTTCCACCGCGCGCCGGCGCGCGGCGTTCTTGCCCACGTGCGGCTGGTGGATCTCGATCGCCTCGGCGATCTGGTCGCCAACGGTGTAGACGGGCGTCAGCGCCGACATCGGGTCCTGGAACACCATGCCGACCGTCTTGCCGCGGAAGCGTGACATCGCGTCGTCGCCGAGGCCGAGCAACTCGGTGCCGTGCAATCGCACCGAGCCGCGCACCCGCGCGTACTCGGGCAGCAGGCCCACCGCCGCCAGCGCCGAAACCGACTTGCCCGAGCCGGATTCGCCGACCATGGCCACGACTTCGCCGGGGGCGACGCGATAGCTGATGCCGCGGACCGCGGTCACCGGTTGGCCGTCCGTCGGGAAGCTGACGGCCAGGTCGGTGACCTCCAGCAGCGCGCTCACCGGGCACCACCCCGCAACATGCCGCTGCCGGGGTCGAGCGCGTCGCGCAGGCCGTCCCCGGTCACGTTGGCACACACCAGGATCAACACCAGCACGCCCGCCGGAAACAGGAAGACCCAAGGGAACGTCGTCGCGGACTGGGTGCCGTTGGCGATCAACGTGCCCAGCGAGACGTCCGGCGGCTGGATGCCGAACCCGAGGAAGCTGAGCCCGGTCTCGGCCAGGATGGCCGAGGCGACGTTGAGGGCGGCGTCGATGATCAGGATGGAGGCCACGTTGGGGACCACGTGGCGCAGGATGATGCGGCGGCTGGACACGCCCATGTACCTTGCGGCCCTGATGAATTCGCGTTCGCGCAGGCTCATGGTCATGCCGCGCACCATGCGCGAGCTGATCATCCAGCCGAATCCGGCAAGCAGCAAGACGAGCATCAGGATGTTGGCGGAGCTCTTGGTCCGCGGTGTGACGATGGCGATCAGGATGAAGCTGGGCACCACCAGCAGCAGGTCAACCAACCACATCAGCGCCCGGTCCCGCCAGCCACCGAAGTAGCCCGCGACCGAACCGACGGTGGCGGCGATGCCGGTCGAGATGACGGCCACGCAGACACCGATCAGCATCGACTTCTGCATGCCCCGCAGGATCTGCGCCAGCAAGTCCTGGCCTAGCGCGTTGGTGCCCAACCAGTGCCGGGAATTCGGTGGTTGCAACAACGCGTCGAAGTCGAGGTCGTCATAGGAGTACGGCAGCACCGCAGGCAGCGCGTAGCAGCCGACGAACAGCAGCACGAGCAACGTCAGCGACGCGACCGCCAACCGGTTGCGCACGAACCTGCGCAGCACCAGGGTGCGGCGCGAGGTGAACTCCGCGGCCTTTGGCGTCGGAATCCCCTGGGCGCCATCCACTTTGGCCTCGGATGTCATGACACCCGCACCCGCGGATCGAGGGCCGCGTAGAACACGTCCGAGAGCAGACCCGCCAGCAACACCACCGTGCCGGAGAACAGCGTGATCGCGGCGATGATGTAGGTGTCCTGCGTCGCGATCCCTTGCACCAGCCATTCGCCCATGCCGTGCCAGCCGAAGATCTTCTCGACGAACACCGCGCCGGTGACCAGCCCGGCGACCCCGTAGGCGAACAGGGTGGCCAGCGGGATGAGCGCCGTGCGCAGTCCGTGCTTGACCAGCGCACGCCGGCGGGTGAGCCCCTTGGCGCGCGCGGTGCGGATGAAATCCTGGCCCAGGACGTCGAGCATCGCGTTGCGCTGGTAACGGCTGTATCCGGCGGCGGCCGCCAGCGTCAGCGTGAGCGTGGGCAGGACCAGATGCCGCAACCGGTCCACCAGCTGATGCCAGACGCCGCCGCTCACGCCGGGCGAGGTTTCCCCCGTGTAGTCGAAAAGGTGCACGCCCAGAGCCCAGTTCACCCGCAGCGCGGCAAGGATCAGCAGGTTGGCGATGACGAACGTCGGGGTGCTCAGCACCAGCAGCGCCACCATCGTGACGACGCGGTCGCTGAGTCTGTACTGGCGGATGGCGCCCCAGGCCCCGGCCGCGATGCCCAGGACGGTGCCCGCCAGCGATCCGACGACCAGGAGCCGCAGGGTGACGCCGACCCGGCGCCAGAGCGTGGCACCGACGGGCTGTCCGGTGATGGTCTTGCCGAAGTCGCCGCGCACGGCGTGCGAGGCCCACTGCGCGTAGCGGATCGGTATGGGCTTGTCCAGATTGAGGGAGCGGGCCTTCGCGTCGATCACGGACTGCGGCGGCCGCGGGCTGCGCTGCAACAGGCTGTCCAGCGGCCTGAATGCGACCGACGTCAGGCAGAACGTCAGGAACGAGGCGAGGGCCAGCAGCACGACATAGTTGAGCAACCGGCGCGCCAAGAAACGAATCATCCCCGACCGCACCGCCCGTCTCGCATTGGGACAGGTTAACGAGCCGGGCCCGTACCGGCCGGGTGCGCCGACCGGATCCTTGTGATCGGGCTGATTTTCATGCGTCAATATTCGGTGGCCCGTTGTTAACATCCACCGCGGTGCTGCGACACTCCCGAGGAGGCTGACGTGACGGTTACCGAGGATTACCTGGCCAACAACGCGCAATATGCCAGCACATTCCAGGGTCCGCTGCCGATGCCGCCCGCCAAGCACGTCGCCGTCGTCGCCTGTATGGACGCCCGCCTCGACGTCTACCGCGCCCTGGGTCTCAACGAGGGCGAGGCGCACGTCATCCGCAATGCCGGCGGCGTGGTCACCGACGATGTCATCCGCTCGCTGGCCATCAGTCAGCGGCTGCTGGGAACGCGGGAGATCATCCTTATCCACCACACCGACTGCGGAATGCTCACCTTCACCGACGACGACTTCAAGCGGGCCATTCAAGAGGAGACCGGCGTCAAGCCGGCGTGGGCGGCCGAAGCCTTTCCCGACGTCGCCGAGGACGTCCGGCAGTCGTTGCGCCGCATCGAGAACAGCCCGTTCGTCACCAAACACGAGTCCGCGCGCGGATTCGTCTTCGACGTCGCGACGGGGAAGCTCCAGGAAATCAAGGCATAGCGCTCAGCCGACCTTGTAGGTGGCGAGGGCCTTCGCCACGAGTTTGCCGTGCGCGTCGACGATCTCGGCCTCACAGTTGACCAGCGACCGGCCCCGCCGCAACACCCGGCCCACGCCGATCACGTCGCCGGCCCGGGCCGGCGCCATGAAGTCCAGCGCCATCGACACCGTCACGCCCCGAAGGTCGGGGGGTGCCTGCGCGCCGCACCATGCCGCCGCCATGACGGTGACGTCGGCGAGGGTGGCGATCGCGCCGCCGTGCACCATGTCCCCGATCGTCACGTTGGAGGGGTCCCACGGCAGCCGCAGGCGCACCTCGTGGTCGTCGAGCCGGTCGGCGACGATGCCCAGCTTCGCGACGAACGGCGATTGGGGGAGGAACTGCGCGATGACGTCGCGGCCGCTCGGTGGCGGGCCGGCGGGTGCGGAGTCGGAGGTCATCCGTTCATGCTTTCGCATCGGGCATCGGCCGGAAAAGGGTCACCGCCGGTCTTGACCCGATGCGTCGGATGGGCGTCGTCCGCGCCATGAGCGGCGCCCACTTGACAACCGTCGCCACGAACTGATGCTATAGAGGGCAAAACTGCCAAACTTGACCGACTCTACCAGGTTTAACCGAGGAAGCCATGACCAGCGATCTGAAGGCGGGTCCCGCCGCCGGCCAGTACGAGTTGAGCCACCTGCGCTCGCTCGAGGCCGAAGCGATCCACATCATCCGCGAGGTGGCCGCCGAGTTCGAGCGGCCGGTGCTGCTGTTCTCCGGCGGCAAGGACTCGATCGTCATGCTGCACCTGGCGCTGCGGGCGTTCCGCCCCGGGCGGTTGCCGTTCCCGGTGATGCACGTCGACACCGGGCACAACTTCGACGAGGTGATCGCGACGCGCGACGAACTGGTCGCCGAACACGGCGTGCGCCTGGTGATCGCCTCGGTCCAGGAGGACATCGACGCGGGCCGCGTCGTCGAGCCGAAGCAGGGGCGCAACCCGATCCAGACCGTGACGCTGCTGCGCGCGATCCGGGAGAACAAGTTCGACGCGGCGTTCGGCGGGGCCCGCCGGGACGAGGAGAAGGCGCGGGCCAAGGAACGGGTGTTCAGCTTCCGCGACGAGTTCGGCCAGTGGGACCCGAAGGCGCAACGCCCCGAGCTGTGGAACCTGTACAACGGCCGGCACCACAAGGGCGAGCACATCCGGGCCTTTCCGCTGTCCAACTGGACCGAGTTCGACATCTGGTCCTACATCGGCGCGGAGAACATCGCGCTGCCCTCGATCTATTACGCCCACCGCCGCAAGGTGTTTCGCCGCGACGGCATGCTGCTCGCGGTCGACCGGCACATGCACCCGCGCGACGACGAGCCGGTGTTCGAAGCGACGGTGCGGTTCCGCACCGTCGGCGACGTGACCTGCACCGGATGCGTGGAATCGGAGGCCTCGACGGTGGATGAGGTCATCGCCGAGACCGCGGTGTCCCGGCTGACCGAACGCGGCGCCACGAGGGCCGACGACCGCATCTCGGAGGCCGGCATGGAAGACCGCAAACGGCAGGGGTACTTCTGATGGCCACACCGACGACGCTGCTTCGCCTGGCCACCGCGGGTTCCGTCGACGACGGCAAGTCCACGCTGATCGGCCGCCTGCTCTACGACTCCAAGGCCGTCATGGAGGACCAATGGGCGGCGGTGGAGCAGACGTCCAAGGAGCGCGGCCACGACTACACCGACCTCGCGCTGGTGACTGACGGTCTGCGCGCCGAGCGCGAGCAGGGCATCACGATCGACGTAGCCTACCGCTATTTCGCCACGCCCAAGCGGAAATTCATCATCGCCGACACCCCGGGCCACATCCAGTACACCCGCAACATGGTGACCGGCGCGTCAACCGCCCAGCTGGTGATCGTGCTCGTCGACGCCCGGCACGGACTGCTGGAGCAGTCTCGCCGGCACGCCTTCCTGGCCTCGCTGCTGGGCATCCAGCACATCGTGCTTGCCGTCAACAAGATGGACCTGATCGGCTGGGACAGAGAGAAATTCGAGGCCATCCGCGACGAATTCCACGCGTTCGCCGCGCGCCTCGATGTGCACGACGTGGCCACCATCCCGATGTCCGCGCTGCACGGCGACAACGTGGTGACCAAGTCGGACCAGACGCCCTGGTACGAGGGCCCCGCGCTGCTGTCGCACCTGGAGGAGGTCTACATCGCCGGCGACCGCAACCTGGTCGACGTGCGGTTCCCCGTTCAGTACGTCATCCGGCCGCACACCCGCGAACATCAGGACCACCGTAGCTACGCGGGCACCGTGGCCAGCGGGGTCATGCGTCCGGGCGACGAAGTCGTCGTCCTGCCGATCGGCAAGACCACTCGGATCACCGCCATCGACGGGCCGAATGGTCCAGTGGAAGAGGCGTTTCCGCCGATGGCGGTTTCGATCAGCCTGGCCGACGAGATCGACATCTCGCGCGGTGATCTCATCGCCCGCACCAACAACCATCCCCGGGTCACCCAGGAATTCGACGCGACCGTGTGCTGGATGGCCGACGACGCGACGCTCGAGCCCGGCCGGGACTACGTCATCAAGCACACCACCCGCACCACCCGCGCCCGGGTGACCGGGCTGGACTACCGGCTCGACGTGAACACCCTGCACCGTGACAAGGCCGCAACGGCGTTGCAGCTCAACGAACTCGGTCGCATCTCATTGCGCACGCAGGTGCCGCTGCTGCTCGACGAGTACACGCGCAACGCCAGCACCGGGTCGTTCATCCTGATCGACCCGCACACCAACGGCACCGTGGCGGCGGGCATGGTGTTGCGGGACGTCTCGGCGCAGACGGCGAGCCCGAACACCGTGCGGCACAAGTCATCGGAGGTGGCCGAAGCCCGGCCGCGGGGCAAGACGGTGTGGTTCACCGGGCTCTCCGGTTCCGGCAAGTCGTCGGTGGCCATGCTCGTCGAGCAGAAGCTCCTCGAAAAGGGCGTCGCAGCTTACGTTCTCGACGGTGACAACCTGCGGCACGGCCTGAACGCCGACCTGGGATTCAGCATGGCCGACCGCGCCGAGAACCTGCGCCGGCTGGCGCACGTGGCGGCGCTGCTCGCCGACTGCGGCAATGTCGTGCTGGTACCGGCGATCAGCCCGCTGACCGAGCAACGTGAGATGGCGCGTAATGTGCACGCCGCCGCGGGGTTCGACTTCGTCGAGGTGTTCTGCGACACCCCGATCGAAGAATGCGAGCAGCGTGATCCGAAGGGGCTGTACGCCAAGGCGCGCGCGGGCGAAATCGCGCAGTTCACCGGCATCGACAGCCCGTATCAACCCCCGGTGAATCCCGACCTGCGGCTGACCCCGGAGCTCAGCGTCGAGGAGCAGGCGCAGAGCATCGTCGATCTGCTCGAATCGCGCGCTTAGCGCACGGCTGCGACTGATTGCCGCCGCCGGGTGGCACAATCCTCAGAGTGCGCATGTCGGCGAAGGCGGAGTACGCGGTGCGGGCCATGGTCCAGCTCGCCACGGTCCCCGACGGGACGCTGGTCAAGACCGACGACTTGGCCCAGGCGCAGGGCATTCCGCCGCAGTTCCTCGTCGACATCCTGACCAATCTGCGCACCGACCGCCTGGTGAGAAGCCATCGGGGCCGCGAAGGCGGCTACGAACTGGCCCGGCCGGGCAACGAGATCAGCATCGCCGACGTGCTGCGCTGCATCGACGGCCCGCTGGCGAGCGTGCGCGACATCGGTCTGGGGGACCTGCCCTACTCGGGGCCCACCGCGGCGCTCACCGATGTCTGGCGGGCGCTGCGCGCCAGCATGCGTTCGGTGCTGGAGGAGACGACGCTGGCTGACGTCGCCGCCAACGCGCTGCCGAAGCACGTCGCCCAATTCGCCGACGACTATCGAACACAGGAAAGCGTGCGTCACGGCACGCCCCGCGCCGGCGAATAGGCGCTAGCGCTGGCCCCCCGACCCGTAAGGGCGGGTGAGTATCTCCATGGCATGGCCCGAGGGGTCGAGGAAGTACACCCCGCGCCCGCCGTCGTTGTGGTTGATCTCGCCGGGCCGTTTGGCGCCCGGGTCCGCCCAGTGCTCGAGGCCTCGTGACCGGATCTTTCCGTAGATGGTGTCGAAATCCTCTTCGGACACCAGGAAGGCGTAATGCTGCCGCGGGATCTCCGCGCCCTCGGGAGCGTCCGCATAGTCCAGGTTGGCGCCGTGCTCGAGCTGGACAACCATGAAGTGGCCGAACGGTTTTGGGCTGGGCAGGCCGAACAATTCGGCTAGAAACGACGCGGACTCCTGCTTGTCGCGAGCGGCGACGATGGTGTGGTTGAAACTGATGGCCATAATTCCTCTTTACTCCTTGACGAGCGTGCGTGTTTGCGCGCCGACACGCCGTCTCCGCCGTCGTTCCGCGCACGTTCGCCACAACATGGCGTTCTTATTTCGGCGCCGTGAGCTCCAGGGCGATGTTGTCGGGATCGCGGAACTGCAGGATGTAGGACGGGCCGATGTCTTTCACCGGTTCGTGTGCGATGCTCAGCTCGTCGAGATGCGCTGCCGCAGAGTCTAATTCGTCCTTGCTGGCGACCCGGAACGCGATGTGGTCGAGCCCGGCGCGATCCTCGTCGAAGCGATCGGTCGCGACCGGCCGCAGCCCCAGCAGCGTGCCGCCGAGGTCGTAGATGACCCCACCGAACAGGAAGCTCAGCTGTTTGCGGGTGGCCTCGTCGGCGTTGTCGGGTACCTCCAGCAGGACCGGCCAACCGAACACGCTCTCGTAAAACTGCCGGGATCGCTCGATATCGGTGACGGTGAGGCGAACGTGCGCGATCGAACTGCTGGTGAAACCCATCTGCTCCATGCTGCCACTTGCGCCACCGAATGTTTACCGGTCATGCCAGAATCGCCGCGTGCGAACTGCGATGACGCTGCCGGTGATGGAGCCGGACTTGAATGCGGGAATTTTGGAGGACTGGGCGCGCGCGATCGACGACGGCCCGTTCTCGTCATTGTGCTGGGGCGAGCGCATCGCATTCGAGAACCCGGACAACCTCACGCTGCTGGGCGCGCTGGCCGCCTGGACGAGCCGAGTGCGGCTGCTGACGACCGTGATCGTGCCGCAGCTGCACGACCCGGTCATGCTGGCCAAGGCGCTCGCAACCGGGGACATGCTCTGCGGCGGGCGGCTGAGCGTGGGCATCGGCGTTGGCGGGCGGCACGAGGACTACCACGCCGTGGGCGCCGACCCGGCGACCCAGACCATGCGCGACATGGCCGAGCGCGTGGCCGTGATGAAGCGGGTGTGGGCCGGTGAAAAGCTCACCGAGTCGGTGCTACCGGTCGGGCCTGCGCCGGTGCAGCCCGGCGGTCCGCCGCTGTTTGTCGGCAGCATCGGCCCGAAGACCATCCGCAGCGCCGCTTCCTGGGCCGCCGGGCTGGCGGGGACGACGCTGGACCTGGACGTCGCCAAACAGAACGAGCTCTTCGACGTCGCCCGCGACGCGTGGGCGCGGGCGGGCAAGGGCGAACCGCACCTGGTGACGTCGTTCTGGTTCGCGTTCGGGTCGCCCGAAGAGTCCCGAGCCCAGGTGCATCGTCATCTGCGGCGCTACATGAATTGGATACCGCCGGAATACGTCGACGCCATGGCGCCGACCACCGGCTGGGCGGGCACCGAGGACGAGCTGCTGGAAGTGCTCCGCAAGTTCGAGGCCATCGGCACCGACGAGGTACAGCTCATCCCGACGAGCTCCGACATCGACCAGCTACGCCGCGCGGCGGACGTGGCCGGCCGGCTGTAAAGGGCTTGGCCCGACGGCGGCGACCCGCAGCGCCCGGCTTCGCCGCGCTTGCGATCGCCACTAGGCCGACGCGCGCTCTTCCCCGGCGGCGGGCTGCTGCGGGGGCTGCCCCTTGCGTAGCGTCGCCATCAGCTCGCGGTAAGGCCCCACGAGATAGACCGTGTCGCCGCCGCGGAGCCAGGCGTCCCGACGCGGATGCAGCTCCACGGGCGCGTCCTGCCGGGTGATCGCGATGACGCGGGTCTGGGTGGACAGTTCGAACATCTTCAGCCCGTCGAGCTCGCTGCCGGGCGCCACATGCATTCCGCCGACCATGAAGGAGCGCTGCCCGACCGAAAAGGTGCCGAGCACCTGCAGGCCCATCGCGGCGCCGATGAACCATGGTGCGGCGAGTTCGACGGTGGATCGGACGTTCTCGAACCCGAACCGCTGCGCCACCGCGGCCCCCAGCTTCCGGTCGTACACGCGCAGCACGAGGGGAACGTCGGGCCGCACGACGTGCGGCATCACCCGCGGCCCCAGCATCTCGCGCAACACGATGCCGGTCTCGATGTTCACCATGTCGTCCTGTGTCAGCACCGCCACCGCGCGGGCGTGCTCGACGCGGGCGGCCTCCAGCGTCTTGCGCAGCGTGGCGTCGCCGAAGATCACCGGCACGTCGAGGTCGGCGGCCGTCGACAGGAAGCGGTTGTTCTCGTCACGCTCGATGACGGCCACGTCGTATCCGGCCGACCTCAGGTCGGCGACCACCCGGCTGCCGAACGAGCCGAGCCCGACGACGATGACGTGGTTGCGCAGATGGCGGGCCCGGCGGCGTCCGACCGAGTGGGCGAATCGTCGCGATATCAGCAGGTCGGCGATGAATGCGACCAGGAGCGCCGTGGTCGTCACGCCCGCGAACATCAACATGATGCTGTAGAGCCGCAGCCAGGTGGGCTGCTGAAGGAAGCTGAAGTCGCCGTACCCCACGGTCGCGATCGTCTCGGTGCTGAAGTACAACGCGTCGAGCCACGTCATCTTCGGATTCGGCTGGTAGCAGAAGCGCAGGACCACCGTCGACCCGAGCAGCAAGCACGCCGCGGCCACGAGGGCCCGCCCGAACATCGGGTTGACGTCGTCACGCAGCGCGCGCACGCCGTCGAGTGTCCGCCGCAGCCGGGGCAGGCGGTAGCGCGTCACGGTGGGGCGCGGGACCTTGATGCCGCGGGCGGCCAGTTCGTCCGCGGTGCCGATCATCGCGGTCCAGTCACCGGCGTGGACCGCCAAATCACGGCCGGGGCACGACACCACCTCGCCCGGGGTCGCGCAGTCCTCGCCATGGATCACCGCCACCGGTGCCAGGTCACCGTAGATTTCACGCAGCGTCGCGCTGTACGGCGCCTCGGCGCCCGAGACGACGAACTCGATGCCCGCCGCCTCGAACGGGTGCACGGTGTGCGCCAGGCAGGCCTCGACGACCGAGGGCGCCGCAAGGTCGGCGACGTCCAGGATCGCTCCGGGGCGCTTGTCGGCGGCCATCGCCGTCCGCAACACGTCGTTGCCCAGCCGCGCCACCACCCGCACCCGCGGGTTGACTTTCCTTGCCAGCAACGCGATTTCGAGATTCGTCGCGTCGTCGTCACCGACGCAGATCACCGCGCGGGCGCGGGCGACTTCCGCGTGTTCGAGTTCGCCGGCGGTCCTGAGCTTGACGATGTGCACGCCGGCGTTGTTGAGCTCCTCGACGATCGTGGTCGCCAGCGCGTCGTCACCGCTGACGATGATGTGACCGCGCATGGTTACGCACCCTTCCGGGCGTACGGCATACCCACCTCTGAGACGTTGGCGTTCGTTCCTATGACTATCGGGCACCGTGCCGTTTCATGCCAGCGCGACACCGGACGCGCCAGCGGCGAGGTGAATTGCCACGAGGCCCTGCGAGGGATTCGATAGCGGTATGACGCCGCCGGAACTGCCCGGGCCGCTCGCCGCCTTGAC
This sequence comes from Mycobacterium sp. E183, assembly GCF_001667735.1. Classification (GTDB taxonomy): domain Bacteria; phylum Actinomycetota; class Actinomycetes; order Mycobacteriales; family Mycobacteriaceae; genus Mycobacterium. The sequence goes on along the minus strand of NZ_LZJN01000178.1, from coordinate 15,975 downwards.
CCGGCTCATCTCGGAACGCATCGCCGCGGCCGACTTCGCCGGGGCGTTGCCGCTGATGAACGAGCTGGTTGCCGTCTGCCGCCCGATCTTGGGGGAGCGTCACCCCAACGTCTTGGACATGAAGCTCGCGCTGGTGCACCTGCAGCTCCAAATGGGCGACCAGGCCGGCGCCTATGCCGCCCTCGAGCAGCTGGTGCCCGAACTCGAGCAGCTGCTCGGCCGCGATCACATCACCACGTTGACCGCACGCCACATGTTCGCGGACCGGCCCCAGCGCGAGGCGCGGGCCGCGCTGGCCGAGTGGTCACAACTGCTGGCCGACGAAGAACGGGTGCTGGGGCCCGAGCATCCCACCGCGCTCACGTCCAGGGACCGGGTGGCGCAGAAGCGCAAGGAGCTCGGGGACTATGCGGGCGCCATCGCCGAGGGCGAGCGGGTCCTCGAGGCCCGCCGCCGGGTGCTCGGCGAGCACCACGAGGACACTCTGGGTATGCGCATGGCGCTGGCGCAATGGCACGGCGAATCGGTCGACGGTCCCGGCGCGGTGGCCGAGCTCGAGTCGCTGGTCGAGGTGATGCGCGAAAAGCTGGGCGATGACCACCGCCACACGCTGATCGCTCGGCACACCATCGCGCTGTGGGAGCCCGAACCGGACGACTGCCGCGACAAGGTCGCCACCTGGCAAGCCCTGGTCGACGACGAAGCGCGGGTCTTCGGCGACGACAATCCCATCACCGTCGCCGCCCGTGAGGAACTGGCCAAGTGGCGCGACCGCGCGGAGGAATACCGATGGGTGACCGAGACCCGTGATCGGGTCGAAGGGGCCATCAAGCGCCGTCTGCGTGCCAAACATCAAGCCACGCAGCGATTTTCAGACGAGGAATACCTGCGGTGCTGGCTTGCCGAGCGCGGCGCCCAATTTCCGGTATGGGCAGGCCATTACGGCGGCGACGCCGTCTGGGACTTCTCCCCGGAGTCCCTGGACGCGTTGGAAGAGCTCGTCATCCAGAAGGGCGCGACCCCAGAGCAGCTCCTCGACGAGGAGCGGAATGCGCCGTTCGTCGATGGCGCCGTGTGGTATCTCGGGGAGGTGCTGCGCCGCGGACGGTCCCTGCCGTGGCAATACACCCGCGGTGACGCGGCAGATCCCACCGTCGGCTACGTCGACGTGTTCGAAGCCCTCACCCGGGTGTTGCACTCCGTCGACCGCGGTGCCCTGCGCCGCACGTACGACCGCTTCACGGCAGCCCAGTGATACTGGGTTGGTGCCTTTCATCGAATGCGTCGCGTCCCGCGAGATCTACCGGAGCCAGTGGATGGTGCTCCGCGAAGACGACATCCGTCGCCCTGACGGCAGCCCCGGCATTTACGGGGTGGTGGACAAACCCGACTATGCGCTGGTGATGCCGTTCGACGGTCACCGCTTCCGGCTCGTCGAGCAGTTCCGGTACCCGCTCGGGGAGCGGCGGTGGGAGTTCCCGCAAGGCACCGCCCCCGGCCTGACGCACACCGAGCCTGCCGAGTTGGCCGAGCGTGAGCTGCGCGAGGAGACCGGCTTGAGCGCGACGTCGTTCGAGGTGCTGGGCCGGCTCGATGTCGCTCCGGGCATGAGCAGCCAGCGCGGCTGGGTGTTCCTGGCGACCGGGATCGTCGAGGAGGGGGAACCGGACCTCGAGCACGAGGAACAGGACCTGCGCAGCGCCTGGTTCGACCGCGACGACGTCGAGCAGATGATCCGGTCCGGGGTGATCGCCGACGCGCAGTCGATCGCCGCCTACGGCCTGTTTCTGCTGCGGCGAGCATGAACGATGCGGGGACCCGCCGGGTCCCCGCATCGTGGTGTCAGGTTTCAGGCCGAGGTGACGTACTGCGGGCAGTAGGCCGAAGCGGCGTCGACGGCGAACGTCTTGGAGCCCTTGGCGCTCAGGCCGGTCGCCTGGGCCACCGCGTTGATGACCTCCTTGCTCGAGTGACCCTGGTCGAGGGCGTTGCACACGGCGTGCGCGTCCTTGACCGCGACCGAGGCGCTCGGCGGGGTGATGCCATCGGCGGCCAGCTGGGCGAGGAACGCGTCGTCGACCGAGCTCGCGCCCGCGGTGCCGGCGAGGCCGAGCGCGGCCAGGCCCAGGGCGGCGGTGCCGACGACGGAGGCGGTGAAACGGCGAGTGAACATCGGGGTCTCCTAGTGCTGATTTGGGTTTCTCGTGGACGCTGGGTGCGTTGATCACAGAATCAGCACGGGGGCTTAACGGGTTCTCAACGAATTCTTGGTGGGCCGTCGGGGGCGCGTCGTTGAGCCCGCACCATGGACCCGATGTCTTCCCGATGGCGGTTTCGCGGCGTCGCGGCGTTCGCCGCCGTCGCCGCGGCGGTCCAGCCCCTGCCCGCGATTCCCGTGCACGCCGCGCTGCCGTCGTGGAATGGGAAGTATTCGCTGGTCAGGTACGCCGTCAACAAGTCAGGCACCAGTGCGGCGGCGGCCCAATCCGAACCCACATTCAGCGCCGACTATGTCTTCGTCACCGCCTGCTCGCGCCAGTGCGTGGCCACCGCCACCAACGGCCCCGTCCCCAAGAACCCGACCCTGCCCCAGCCCTCGCACTACACCTGGGACGGGGCTCGATGGGTCGAGCGCTTCGACTTCCAATGGGATTGCTACATGGGTGACGGCGTCCCCAAGGTGTGGGCACCCGCGCGGTCGTGGGCGTTCTACACGCCACAGCCGGACGGATCTTTGCGCGGCACCTGGCATACCGACATCAACGGCGGTCCCTGCGGCGGAAGCGTCGAAATGCCGGTGGCGGCGTTTGCCGCCGGTCCCGCATGAATGTCGTTGTCGCCCAGGATCACTGCTGCGGCGCGGGCGTCATCGAGGCGATGTAGTAAATTTCGTGCCCGGTCGGGTACCCGCCACCGTTGGTGGCGATATGAACGTGGTCGTAGTGATTGAGTGTCTCCGAACCGAGGTCGGCGGTCCAGCTTCCCCCACCAACGCCCGGGTAGATCTTCTGCCGCCAGATCACGTGGTTGATTCCCCAGCGTTTGGCGTTCGCCAGGGCGTAGCCGGCGATCTGGTTGCCCAGCTCGATGCCTTCGGGGCTGGCGTGGTTCGGGATCATGACATCGATCGCCAGCCCGTTGGGATGCCACGGCAAAGCGTCCTCCCGGTATCCGCCGATGGTGGTGATCTGCGGAAACAGCACGCTGATGGCGCGCTCCGCCCAGATCGTCTTGACCTGCAGCCTGTCCTCGGACCCGATGCCGTGGGGCAGCGCGACCTGGAATTGCTGGCCGGCGGCGGGCGGCGCGTTTGCGGTCAGCATCTCCACTTCCGCCGGTGTCGCGGTGTGCGGGGCGTTGGCCAGTGCGCTGGGCGCCGCGTCGGCCGGTCCGGCGGCCACGCTGGTGGCGGCCGCGGGCGGCGGGGCGGGCGCGGAGGGTCGCGGCTTCGCGCCCTGGGCGTAGACCATGCCGGCCGACAGGACGAGCGAGGCCACGATCGCCAGCCAACGACTCCGGCCGTTGGCTAACACATTCACGCCCACGACCAGCAGCTTAATGTCGCGGGCGACACCCGTGGGGCGTTTTCGACGGGTTATTCGGGTCGGGCGAATACGCCCCACGCCATGCTCCGTCGCGTCACAATGACACCCATGTCCGGCCAGACCTTCGCCGATGCCAACGCCTTCCACCGGGTCATGCGCCGCTTCGCCTCCACGACGGTGGGCGTGGCGCTGCTGCGCCCCACGGCGCACCACCTGGACCGGTTCATCACCAAGGTCAGCGGCGGCAGAAGCAGCTTCGCCGGCGTCGCAACCGGCATCCCCGTGGTCATGCTCACCACCACCGGCGCCAAATCCGGCGAGCCCCGCACCGTCGCCGTGTATGGGATCCCCCATCCAGATGGCCTGGCCCTCATCGCATCCAACTTCGGCGGCGCCAAGCATCCCGCCTGGTATCACAACCTGAAGGCCCACCCCGAGGCGACGGTGACCATCGGCCGCGACACCTGGCATACGACGGCGCGGCTCGCCACGCCGGGCGAGCGCGACGAGATCTGGGCGAAGGGCCTCGAGCTGTATCCCGGCTGGCGCAAGTACGAAGTGCGGGCAGGCAAGCGGCATATCGAGGCGTTCGTCCTGCCGCGGAACTGAACGACGATAGGCGCTGTCGCACAGAGTCGTTCGCGCTTCGCCGCCTAATCCGTATCGCCCAGGTACGCGTCGGCCCAGGCGCCGATGATTCGCCCGGCCCGGTGAGCCTGGCCGCGCGCGGTGAGGAAGTGATCCGAGCCCTCGAGCGAGACGAAGCTGCGCGGGTGCCGGGCCAAGCGGAAGATCTCGCTGGCGTTCTCGATGCCGACCGTGTTGTCGGTGGGCGAGTGCAGGATGAGCAGCGGCAGGCGCAAGCCCTTGATCTTGTCGCGCAGGTGGGCCCGCCGCACGTCCTCGACGAACGCCCGCTTGAGCGTCAGCGTGCGCCCGCCGACCATCCATTCGGCGCTGCCCTCGGTCAGGCAGCGGTCGACGACTGCGTCGTAATGCTTTTCGACGTGGCTCGGGTCGACCGGCGCCGCGACCGTCACCACCGACCGCACTCCCGGCGACTGCCGGGCCGCGGCGAGCACCGCGGCGCCGCCCCACGAGTGCCCGATCAGGATGTCGGCCGGCGTTCCGCGGCCGGTCATGAATTCGCACGCCCTGGCGATGTCGTCGACCTTGACGGTGAACGACCCGTCGCCCCAGTCGCCCTCGGACCCGCCGAGGCCCAGCGCGTCGAAGCGCAGCATGCCGATGCCGTCGGTGGCCAGTTGCTTGCAGATCCGCGCCGCGGCGGGCGAGTCCTTGCCGAGCGTGAAGCCATGGGCGAACACGCCCCAGCCCCGCACCGTCCCGTCGGGCACTTCGATGACGCCGGCCAGTTGCGCGCCCGTCGAGCCCTGAAATGTGACGCGTTCGCCCATGCTGACGATCTAACCCGCCCGGGCCGGCGGTCGTAAGGCCGACCTACTGCGAGAAGGTTTGTGTCCCCGGCAGGAACAATAACTGCGGAATCGAGCCACATATTCGCAGTTCAGAGGCATATTGCGGGTGTGCGTGCCGGATCGCTCACGGCCGAAACGAAAGCCGTTGTGCGACAACCGCGTACAACTCACCCCCTGCGGGCGACGTCTTGGCTCAGGATCTGGGGCCAGGTCTCGACATCGGCCGGGGTGTGCGCCACGGTGAGCGTTGACCGCGGCATCAGTGCGGCAAGCGATTCCGCTGTCGACATCGGATGCGCCGGGTCGCCGACCCAGGCCAGAATCGTCGTCGGCACATCGATTCGTGCGACCGCTTCGCGAGCGGGCAGGTCGCTGAGAGCCGCGCCCCGAAACAGTGACGGCAGCAGCGCGTCGGCCACATCGGGAACTGTTTCGGGCGCGCCGACCGTGGCCGGCGGCGGAGTCGCCCCACGCGCCGACGCGATGAATGCCCCGACTCCCTCGGTTTCGATAAATTCGGCCGCAACCCGGTAGATCTCGGCCTGCGCGGGCCGGGTTTCCCACGCGGTGGCCGGCACCATGAGCGTGAGGCCGGCGAAGCGGTCCGGCTCGCGGGCGGCCGCGTGCAGGAGTGTGCCGGCACCCATGGAGGGGCCCACTCCGTGCACCCGTTCGCCGGGAAACCATTTGTCGAGCAGCTGCAGGAGATCCTCGGCAAGGCTTTCCCATCGGTAATCCTCCGGGACCTTGCGCCCGGTCGACTTGCCATGGCCGCGTGCGTCGTACCGCAGCAGTCGGGTCCCGCTCAGGCCCCTGCCGAGGTCGAGATTGAGCACCCGGTCACGCGCGCGGCTGGAGGTAAGTCCATGCAGTTGAACTACCGGATGACCACCTTCATCGCTCAGTTCAACCGCAAGCTCCGCTCCAGGAACCACGAAAGTGGACATCACGCAACTCTTCTCACGACCGGACGGCTCGCCCCGGAGCCGACCGCGCAGACCGAGCATTCAGGCTAACCGGGGCGTTAAGGTACCGCCATGCGGCTGACCAACGTCGCGCACCTGCGGCTACCCTTTGGACGACTCTGGGGCTACGACGTCTCGGTGTCTGACCTCGGCCGCCGGCTCCCGGTGTCCTTCGACCAGCGCATACACGTTGGTGCCGGCGCACGACCCGGCTCCTGGATGGCTCTGTCCATTCGGTTGCCGGCGGGGGTCAGCCGCCAATCGTTGGCCGATGCGTGGCTGGCCGTGATCGCCCGCCACGGCACCCTGCGAACGGCATTCACACCCGGGGCGGACGGCGATCCGCAACTGCATGAGATCGATATTCACCCAGGCCAGTGGGTAGAGCACGAGATCGCTGCGGGCCAGGCGGTCAACGACGCACTGCGAGTGGTTCTCAATGCGACGTGCTCGCCCTATCAGCGGCCCTCACATCGATTGTGTGTGCTGGAGACTGCCGCCGGATTGACGGTGGTGATCGCCGCCGACCACGCCCACGTGGACATGTGGTCAATGCTGGTGATTGCGCGGGACCTGTTGTCGATGCTCGCCGACGCCCGGATCGGACGTATGCCGTCGCCGCAACCGCCGCCGGCATTTGTCGTGCACACGCAGGCATTGCTGGACCTTCCCGCGGCACCGGAACGCGTGCGCGCGCGATGGGCACAAATCATCAGCGACAGCGGTGGGGTGATGCCACGGTTTCCGCTGCCGTTGGGTGAGTCCGGGCCGCATCCAGAACGCGTTGAAGTGCGTGACGTGTTCGATGTCGATGACGGCGCCGCGTTCGCCGCGCAGGCACGCGACGACGGTGTCTCGACGCTGGCACTCGCCGTGGTCGCCATGACCGCGGTGACCCGCGAGTTGGCCGGGGCGCCGCTGCGCGCGGTCTTCCCCGTGCACAGCCGATTTGAAGACAAATGGCACGACTCGGTGGGCTGGTTCATCACCAATTCGGTCCTGGAGTCGGCGGTTGCCGAGCCCCACGCCGCGGCCACCGCCGTCAAAGAGGCCGTGCAGCTTGGTTCCTGGCCACTGGCCGACGTACTGGCTCCGTGGGGTGGAATGCCCATCGCGCCAGGCATGTTCGCGATTTCCTGGCTGGACCAAAGCAGACTTCCGGTGCGCATCGACTCGGTCGGACTCGACGCCCAGTATGTGAGCGCGAGCGTTGACACCGACGGCGTCATGCTCTGGTTCATCCAGGACGAGTCCGGGCTACATCTGCGATGCCGCTACCCGGATACCGCGGAGGCACGAACCAACGTGGGGGCGTGGCTGGACCTGTTGGTGGCGCGCCTACAGGCACTGGCGCAGTCCTCGGTTCGGGGACTGCTGCGGGTGGCGGGCCGCACATATCGTGTGCAGCGCGCGACGCGCGAACACGTGGGGGTGATCGCCCAGCTGCTCTCCGACGACGAATTCGGTCAGGAACGCGAAGCCGCCGAACTCGAACGCTACGAGGCGGCCTACGACATCGTCGTTCGCGACCGATCCAACTACCTCGGCGTCGTCATGAACGGTTCCGACATGGTCGTCGCGACCGTGCAATTGACGATCATTCCCGGTCTTTCCCGCGGCGGCGCCACCCGGCTGCAGATCGAGGGATTACGGGTCGCCAAAGCCGAACGCGCACAGGGTCTTGGTACTGCACTCGTCGAGTGGGCACACAACTACGGCCGAGCGCACGGCGCACAGCTGGCGCAGGTGACCACAGACGAGGCTCGCGAACGGGCTCGGGCGTTCTATCGCCGGCTCGGGTACCACGCCGCCCACGTCGGGCTGAAACGCACCATCTGAGTCCGGTTTATCCGCGGTCAACGTTTCAGCGTGCGTGATGGCGTAGTCCCCGATTGTCTGTGCACCAGTCATTTCCGTTTCGCGGCGGTGTACGTGCCGTCGGCGCGGGCGGCGCTGTTCTGGAATCTGTAAGGCGTCAAGACCATCCATATCTACGACAGCAGCGCGGCGGTATTTCCCAAACCGGCAGCTGCTCAACGCCAACCGGTGACCTGGCACCGCTGGCCACCCGGCCGGCGCTGACCCCGTAAGGCCTAGGGCGCGACCGAATATCGCGGCGAGGGGCCGGGGGATCCGACGAGCAGGCTCGCGACGTCCGCGAGCGGCCGGGGCCGGGCAACCAGCTCCCCCCAGGGAAACCGATCGTGCGTCGCCCGCAGAAAGCTCAGCGCCGCACTGAGGTGCCGTGGCTCGTAATTGTGCACGCCGAAGATCGACAGCTGCCGGCGAACCACGTGTTCGGGGTCGAGCGCGATGGCGGCGTCGGGGGCGACCGAACCGGCGAGGACGGCGACGCCCTGACTGTCCAGCGCGGCCAATCCGGCCTGCAAGGCCGTCGATGAGCCGGAGAACTCCAGCAAGACGTCGCAGCTGTCCACGTCGGGTGCCGATGCCGCCTCGTCGGTCGCGCCGAATTGCCTTGCCAGTTGCCTTCTTTCGGCGCTGGGATCGACCGCCGTGACCACGGAAGCGCCGGCCGAGGCCGCCGCCGCGACAGCGCTGAGTCCGAGCATGCCGACCCCTACGACGATGACCCGCCTGCCGGTCAGCGGCCCCGCGCGGTCGATCACCGCCGTGACCGTGGCCGTCGCGCAGGCGGCGGGAGCGGCGACGGCGTCACTGAGGTCGTCGCCGACGACCGCGATCGCCAAGTTGCCGGGTAGGAAGACATATTCGGCATAGGAGCCGGACAACGCCCAACCCGAGTCGAGCGCTTCGTGCCCGGCCTTGCGGACGGTGCGGCATTTGGCGGTCACTCCGGCGCGGCAGCGGTCACAGGTTTGGCAGGGCAGCGTGACCGACCAGATGACGCGTTGCCCGGGGTGTAGGCGCTGGCCGTCCACGTCGCACCTGCCCGCTTGTCCGACGGCGACGATCTCACCGACGGCCTCGTGGCCGAGAATCGACGGGCACGGTTGTGCACGACGGCCGCTGACGGTGTGCCGGTCGCTGCCGCACACGGTGGCCAGGCGCACCCGGACGAGGACGTCGGCCGGTCCCAGCGGCGGCACCGCCACGCGCTCGACGGCGATCCGGTCGCCGCCCCGCCATACCGCCGCGGCGGTGGCGTCGATCCGTCGGTCGACGGCTGTGCCGGTCATGGAGCGCTCATCGCCACCGGGCGCACGCCGAGCAGGCCGGGTAGATCGGCCACCGACGGCAGCAGGTGGGTGTGCCGGTGGGCACCGAGTTCGTTGGCGTCGCTGGCTCCCGAGAGGACGCCCACCACCAGCGCGGCACCGGAGTTGGTGCCGGCTTGGAGGTCGCGGGGGGTATCACCGGCAACCAGGACGCGCGCCACATCGGTCACGCCCAGCCGTTCCATGGCGCGAAAGATCATGTAGGGCGCGGGGCGCCCGGCGGCCACATCGCTGCCGCAGACGACGGTGTCCGCCACCGCGTCGTCCATCCATCCGAGCGCCGACAGCAGCGATTCGACGATGATGCGGTCGAATCCCGTTGTCAGTGCGACCTTTACGCCGCGCCCGCGTAACGTGGAAAGCGCCTCCAGGACCCCCGGCAGCGGGCGCGGCGGGTGATCGGCGTAGGCCGTGCTGAGCCGGGCCTGGAAATCGTTGACCACCACTTCCAGCTCGCCCGTGCTCGGGGGCGTTCCGGAGCGGGAGGCGAGCAGTTCACGCAGCGCTTCGTGCTTCGAGGCGCCGTGCCAGCGGGTGATTTCGGCCTCCGACGGTGCTGCCCCGTGGGCTCGCGCGGTCTCGGCGAGCACGCGGTAGACCTGCTGACCGTCGTCGATCGTGGTGCCCGCCATGTCCAGGACCACGATTTCGGGCGCGAAGATCGTCATGAACTCGGCTCCTCAGGGCTTGGCGTTGCGGCTCAGGGCGCAGCGCGCGTCAAGGGTGTTTTCGAGGGTGAAGCTGACCAGTCCCGGCAGGTACCGGTCGTCGTGGTATTCGAGGACTTCGCCGTCCGGGCTGCGGGTGGTTCGCTGCTGACGCAGCAACGGAACCCCCTCAGGCACACCGAGGTGCCGCGCGTCCAGCGCGTCGGCGGCCACCGCGTCGATCACATGGGAGGCCCGGGCGAACTGCACGCCCTGTGAAAGCAGGTACGCCCACAGGGATCCCGAATCGCAGTCGAAGTCGAACAGGCGCCTGCCGACGTGCTCGACGAACACCGCTCGCTCGAGCATCGCGGGCTCGTCGTCGAGGTAGCGCAGCCGCAACACCTCGACGACCGGGGCGTCGATGTCGACGTGCAGCACCGAGGCGGCGTGCTGGTCGGCCCGCCGCAGCGCCAGCTCCAGGGTCCGCTGCCCGGGCGTGCGGCCGATCGAGTGCGCCCACGCCGAATACGACAGCAGCGTGTCGAAGGGCTGTCCGGTCGCGGCGGAACAGACCACCGGCGGTTTGCCGCGCCCGCCGGCGATTACGCCCTCGGCGCGCAGGGTGGCCAGCGCCTGGCGCACCGGTCCGCGCGACGCGTTCCACTGTTGGCACAGCCGAGACTCCGACGGAAGCGGCGCACCGACGACCAATTCACCGAGCCGGATCTGTTCCCTCAGGCTGTCGGCGATGACCTCATGCAATGCGATTGCCACGACTTGACTATACATGTGTGTCCGGGCTCCGACCCGCGAATCAGGCTGTCGGTTAAGAGAATATGAACATCTGCTGCCCAGTCCGTTCCTGCGTTGACAGCTAGTGAACCGCTGCCGGAGGGTTCTTGTAATGACAAGTCGGCGCCCTTGGAATCGGAGCTCCCATGACTGACGTCGCCAACAACCAGAGCGTCGGAAAGTCCATCGACGACGCCCAACTCGGCGTCTTCCACTTCAAGGCCGCGGCGACCGCCGGTGCGGGGTTCTTCACCGACTCCTATGACCTGAACGTCATCGGCTCAGTGACGCTGCTGGCCGCACCCCAATTCCACCTCGGCAGCGGTCAGATCTCGATGCTGACAAGCTCGACGCTGCTAGCGGTCGCAGTGGGCGCAATGGTGTTCGGCCGGCTCGGCGACCTCTTCGGCCGCCGGCGCGTCTACGGGCTCGAAGCCGTGCTGATGATCATCGGAGCCCTGGTGTCGGCATTCGCCCCGAACTTCACGGTGTTGTTGGTCGGCCGGCTCATTCTCGGCGTGGGCATCGGCGGCGACTACCCGGCCAGCGGCGTCATCATGACCGAGTACGCCAACGCGCGAAATCGTGGCCAGCTCGTCGGCCTGACGTTCCTGTTCTACGTGTTCGGTCAGGTCTGTGCCTATCTCGTCAGCCTGCTGGTCCTCGCGGTCGGTGTCGACAACGGTCTGGCCTGGCGAGTGATCCTCGGGCTGGGCGTGCTGCCGTCGGTGCTGGTTCTCTACCAGCGTCGCCACATGCCGGAGTCGCCCCGGTGGACGGCCGAGCATGGCGACGAGCGGCAGGCCCGCCATGACTTCGAGAAGTTCGCCGGAGCGGGCAACGAAACGTTCACGGCAGCAACGGTTTCCAAGGCTTCGATCGGTGGGCTGCGCTTGGCGTTGACGAATCGCAAGGTGCTCATCACCCTGCTGGGCACCGCCGGAAGCTGGTTCTTCTTCAACGTCGCGGTGTACGGCAACTCGGTGAGTCAGCCGCTGTTGATCAAGACCATCAGCCCGCACGGCTCCACATTGTCCAACATCGCGCTCAACGCCGTGCTCGTTGTCTGCTTCAGCCTGGTCGGCGCCATCGCCGGGCTCTTCGTTCTCGACCGATGGCCCCGGCGTCGACTCCAAATCGTCGGCTTCACGTTATGTGCGTCGGCCATGCTGTTGATCACCGTGGTGCCGAGCCTGAGCAGCGCCGTCCTGCCCTTCGGGATCGTCTTCGGACTCTCTCTGTTCGGCATCGCGTTCGGTCCGAACTACACCACCATGCTGTTGGCCGCCGAGTCGTACCCGACCACCTTCCGCAGCAGCCTGCACGGCCTGTCGTCGGGCGTCGCCAAGGTGGGCGCATTCGGGGGAGCGCTGGTGGTGCCGCTCGTCCTCGCGTCTTCGGGGCTACGGGCCGTGACGCTGCTGGCGTTCGGTTGCTACGTCGCGGCGATCGCGACGACATTCTTGCTGCCGGAACCCCGTGGCCGCGCGCTCGACGAGGTCAGCGACCGGTTGAGGCCCAGGCCTTCGGCGAACGCCACTTCGCGACAACGGCTCTCGCCGGAGCCGCTCACCGCATGACGTGTGAGGAGAACCGCATACCGCCTCGCTTGTGCCCACTGTGGGACCCGCTCGCAAGCGCGCTGTTCGAGGGGGTGCCCCCGGCAGGATTCGAACCTGCGGCCTTCTGCTCCGGAGGCAGACGCTCTATCCCCTGAGCTACGGGGGCGCATGGAGATCATGATGCGCCAGGTGGGCCCAGACAGACTAACGCATCGCGGTGACCGCTCGACCACCGCAATGGATTCGGGGCGCGGGCACCTCAGCCAATAGGATGGACGCTTGTGACCCCCGCTGACCTCGCTGAGCTGCTCAGGAGCACCGCTTCCGCGGTGCTGGCCGAGCGCGGGCTGGACGCTGCCGCCCTGCCGGCGACGGTCACGGTGGAGCGGCCCCGCAACCCCGAGCACGGCGACTACGCCAGCAACCTGGCGCTTCAGCTGGGCAAGAAGGTCGGCGCCAACCCCCGCGAGTTGGCCGGCTGGTTGGCCGAGGCGCTGTCACGGGCCGACGGAGTCGCCTCGGCGGAGGTGGCCGGGCCCGGCTTCATCAACCTGCGCCTCGAGGCGTCGGCGCAGGCGGTGGTCGTCAACAACGTCATCGACGCCGGCGACACCTTCGGCCATTCCGACCTGCTGGCCGGCCACAAGATCAACCTGGAGTTCGTCTCGGCCAACCCCACCGGGCCCATCCACATCGGCGGCACCCGCTGGGCCGCCGTCGGCGACGCGCTGGGCCGGTTGTTGAGCACCCAGGGCGCCGCCGTCGAGCGCGAGTACTACTTCAACGACCACGGCGCCCAGATCGACCGTTTCGCCAACTCGCTGATCGCCGCCGCCAAGGGCGAACCGACGCCCGAGGACGGCTACGCCGGCGCCTACATCAACGACATCGCCGCGCAGGTGCTGGGCAAGGCGCCCGACGCGCTGAGCCTGCCCGCCGCCGAGATGCACGAGACGTTCCGCGAGATCGGTGTCGACCTGATGTTCACTCACATCAAGGAGTCGCTGCACGAGTTCGGCACCGACTTCGACGTCTACACCCACGAAGACTCGATGCACACCAGCGGCCGCGTCGACCAGGCCATCGCCCGGCTGCGCGAGACCGGCAACATCTACGAGAAGGATGGCGCAACCTGGTTGCGCACCAGCGCCTTTGGCGACGACAAAGACCGCGTCGTGATCAAGAGCGACGGCAAGCCGGCCTACATCGCGGGTGACATCGCCTACTACCTGGACAAGCGGCAGCGCGGCTTCGACCTGTGCATCTACATGCTCGGCGCCGACCACCACGGCTACATCGCCCGGCTCAAGGCCGTGGCCGCCGCGTTCGGTGACGACCCGGCCCACGTCGAGGTGCTGATCGGGCAGATGGTCAACCTGGTCCGCGACGGCGCGCCCGTCCGGATGAGCAAGCGGGCCGGAACGGTGATCACCCTCGACGACCTGGTGGACGCGATCGGCGTCGACGCGGCGCGCTACAGCCTGATCCGCTCCTCGGTCGACACGCCGATCGACATCGACCTGGCACTGTGGTCGTCGGCGTCGAACGAAAACCCGGTCTATTACGTGCAATACGCGCACGCCCGGCTGTCGGCGCTGGCCCGCAACGCCGCGGAGCTGGGCCTGGTCCCCGACACCGGGCACCTCGAGTTGCTCAGCCACGACAAGGAGGGGACGCTGCTGCGCAGCATCGGGGAATTCCCCCGCGTGCTCAAAACGGCTGCGTCCCTGCGGGAGCCGCACCGGGTGTGCCGTTACCTGGAAGACCTGGCCGGCGACTACCACCGGTTCTACGACTCGTGCCGGGTGTTGCCCCAGGGGGACGAGCAGCCCACCGACCTGCACACCGCGCGCCTGGCGCTGTGCCAGGCCACCCGCCAGGTCATCGCCAACGGGCTGACGATCCTCGGTGTCACCGCTCCGGAGCGAATGTGAACGTGCACCCCGCCGGTCCTCGGCACGCCGAAGAAACCCGGCACCCCGACAGCGCGCCGCGGCCGCAGTCGCCCGACGAGCTGCTTCGGCTCGCGCCGAATGTGTGGCCGCGCAACATTCTTCGCGGTGACAACGGAATAGCCAGCATCGCGGGGATCCCGGTCACCCAGCTCGCCCAGGAGTACGGCACGCCGCTGTTCGTCATCGACGAGGACGACTTCCGGTCTCGCTGCCGCGAACTCGCGACGGCCTTCGGCGGCGGCCAGAACGTGTGTTACGCCGCCAAGGCCTTCCTGTGCACCGAGATCGCCCGCTGGGTCGACGAGGAAGGCCTTTCGCTCGACGTGTCCACCGGCGGCGAACTCGCCATCGCGCTGCACGCCGACTTTCCGCCCGAGCGGATCACGTTCCACGGCAACAACAAATCCGCCGCGGAACTCACGGCGGCGGTCAAAGCCGGTGTCGGGCACGTCGTCCTGGACTCGATGACCGAAATCGAGCGCCTCGACGCCATCGCGGCCGACGCCGGCATCGTCCAGGACGTCTACGTCCGCCTCACCGTCGGGGTCGAAGCACACACGCACGAATTCATCTCCACCGCACACGAAGACCAGAAGTTCGGGTTGTCGGTGGCCAGCGGCGCGGCGATGGCCGCGGTGCGCCGGGTGTTCGCCACCGACCACCTGCGCCTGGTGGGCCTGCACAGCCACATCGGTTCGCAGATCTTCGACGTCGACGGCTTCGAGGTCGCCGCGCACCGCGTCATCGGGCTGCTGCACCAAATCGTCGACGAATTCGGCGTCGACAAGACAGGTCAGATCTCGACCGTGGATCTCGGTGGGGGGCTGGGGATTTCCTACGTGGGCACCGACGACCCGCCGCCGGTGGCCGACCTGGCGGCCAAGCTGACGGACATCGTCGGCAACGAGTCGGCGGCCGTGGGCTTGCCCACCCCGCGACTGGTGGTCGAGCCCGGACGCGCCATCGCCGGGCCGGGCACCATCACGCTGTACGAGGTGGGCACCGTCAAGGATGTCGACGTGAGCAGCACGGCCCAGCGCCGCTATGTCAGCGTCGACGGCGGCATGAGCGACAACATCCGCACGGCCCTGTACGACGCGCAGTACGACGCCCGGCTGGTCTCACGCGCCAGCGACGCACCGGCGACGCTGGCGCGGATCGTCGGAAAGCACTGCGAGAGCGGCGACATCGTCGTCCGCGACGCGTGGGTGCCCGACGATCTGCAGCCCGGTGACCTGCTCGGGATCGCCGCGACCGGCGCGTACTGCTATTCGCTGTCGAGCCGCTACAACATGATCTGCCGTCCGGCGGTGGTGGCGGTGCGTGCGGGCCGGTCCCGCCTGATCCTGCGCCGCGAGACGGTCGACGATCTGCTGAGTCTGGAAGTGAGGTGAACGGTGCCCCGTGACGAAAAGCCAGTGGGCGTAGCGGTGCTCGGGTTGGGCAACGTCGGAAGCGAAGTTGTCCGCATCATCGAGGGCAGCGCCGACGATCTCGCGGCTCGTGTCGGCGCGCCCCTGGTGTTGCGCGGCGTCGGAGTCCGGCGGGTCGCCGCCGACCGCGGCCTCGAAATACAGGTCGACGTGGGCGTTTTCGGCGGCCTGCGCCAGCTCCCCGGTGGAGGTCGCCAGCAGCGCCTTGTTCGCGGTGACGACCGACTTGCCGTGCTCGAGCGCGCGCAGGATGGCCTTTCGCGCCGGTTCCACCGGCCCCATCAACTCCACGACGATGTCGACGTCTTCGCGGGAGACGAGCTCCTCGACGTTGTCGGTGAGCAGCTCGATCGGAACGCCGCGGTCGGCGGCGACCCGCCGGACTCCGACGCCGCGCAACACCAGGGGCGCGCCGACACGAGCCGCGAGATCGT
>NZ_LZJN01000177.1 GCF_001667735.1 Mycobacterium sp. E183 | reverse complement strand
GTGGGCAATCTCGCGAATCGTGGCTCGCGAGTAGCCCACCGTCGCCACACAGCGCATGGTGGCCACGATGATCCGCTGGCGGGTCTCCTCACCGCTGGCGCCGACGGGGCGTCCCCGCTGCGCCCGCGTCACCGTGTTCTCCGCACTCGCGCGTCCCGTCCGCAGGCTCTCGGCGCCTGACAGTGTCGAATATAATCGAGTGATCGATTTATTCGGGGTTCGTGCGGAGGTGCGCGGTGCGTGAGGGACGGGACGGCGGCGCGTGCCGTCCCGCATGAGCGCCCGGCCCTCGCGATTGGGGCGCCCGGTGGGCGCCGACGGCGAACAGACCCGCACGCGCATCATCACCGCGGCGATGCGCACTGTGGCCGAGATGGGCTACTCCCGCACCACGATTCGCGAGATTGCCCGCACCGCGGATGTCACCAGCGCCAGCCTCTACAACTACTTTCCGAACAAGGCGGAGCTGATCAAGGCGGCGATCGCGGCGCGCACCGATGTCGCTTTGCCACGGCTGCGGGCGGCCGCCGAGCGGCCGGGGAGCGCGGTCGACCGCATCGGGGCGGTTCTCGACGAATCGGGCCGGCTCATGCGCGAGTATCCAGATCTCGCCGCCTTCGAGTGGGTCATCCGCGCCGAAGGAGTGGTCGGCCCCGATCGGCACATGGACGGGGGAACGGGATTTCAGGCTTTCCGCGAGATCATCGAGGGCGTCGTCGACGACGGCTACCGGCAGGGCGAACTGTCGCGGCCTTCCGATCGGGACAGCGTCGTCGAGGCCCTCTACGCGCTCATCTACGGGTTGGTCGAGTTGGGGGCCACGTCGCCGCCGCGCGATTATCACGCCGCGCTCGACTCGGCCAAGAAGATGATCAGCGGAACGTTGTTCGCCGGCGGGCGCGGATAGCGGCGGGGCCGACACGGCACCGCCTTGATATGATCAAGCGATTGATTATATAGTCGGGCCACGAGAGGACCGGGCCTTGACTGAAACCGTGTCGTTCGACGTCGACGCGCTGCGACGCAAATACGCGGAAGAGCGCGCGCGCCGATTGCGCCCGGACGGCATCGCTCAGTACGTCGAGACGGCGGGGGCATTCGCGCGCTTCGCCGACGACCCCTGGGCAGACGGTGAATTCACGCGCGAGCCGCTGACCGACGAAGTCGACGTCGCGGTGATCGGCGCCGGATTCGGCGGGCTGTTGACGGGGGTGCGGCTGCGTCAGCTCGGCGTCGACAGCGTGCGGCTCATCGACCGGGCGGCCGACGTGGGCGGGACCTGGTACTGGAACCGGTACCCGGGGATTGCCTGCGATGTCGAGTCCTACGTGTACATGCCGC
>NZ_LZJN01000176.1 GCF_001667735.1 Mycobacterium sp. E183 | reverse complement strand
GAGTAGCCCACCGTCGCCACACAGCGCATGGTGGCCACGATGATCCGCTGGCGGGTCTCCTCACCGCTGGCGCCGACGGGGCGTCCCCGCTGCGCCCGCGTCACCGTGTTCTCCGCACTCGCGCGTCCCGTCCGCAGGCTCTCGGCGCCTGACAGTGTCGAATATAATCGAGTGATCGATTTATTCGGGGTTCGTGCGGAGGTGCGCGGTGCGTGAGGGACGGGACGGCGGCGCGTGCCGTCCCGCATGAGCGCCCGGCCCTCGCGATTGGGGCGCCCGGTGGGCGCCGACGGCGAACAGACCCGCACGCGCATCATCACCGCGGCGATGCGCACTGTGGCCGAGATGGGCTACTCCCGCACCACGATTCGCGAAATCGCCCGCGCCGCCGACATGACGAGCGGCAGCCTGTACCACTACTTCCCGAACAAGTCCGAATTGCTGGGCGCGGCCGTCGAGGACATCGAGCGGATCGCGGCCCCCCGGCTGCGGGACGCGGCCGCACAGGCCGACGACGTGGTCGACCGCATCGGGGCGGTTCTCGACGAATCGGGCCGGCTCATGCGCGAGTATCCAGATCTCGCCGCCTTCGAGTGGGTCATCCGCGCCGAAGGAGTGGTCGGCCCCGATCGGCACATGGACGGGGGAACGGGATTTCAGGCTTTCCGCGAGATCATCGAGGGCGTCGTCGACGACGGCTACCGGCAGGGCGAACTGTCGCGGCCTTCCGATCGGGACAGCGTCGTCGAGGCCCTCTACGCGCTCATCTACGGGTTGGTCGAGTTGGGGGCCACGTCGCCGCCGCGCGATTATCACGCCGCGCTCGACTCGGCCAAGAAGATGATCAGCGGAACGTTGTTCGCCGGCGGGCGCGGATAGCGGCGGGGCCGACACGGCACCGCCTTGATATGATCAAGCGATTGATTATATAGTCGGGCCACGAGAGGACCGGGCCTTGACTGAAACCGTGTCGTTCGACGTCGACGCGCTGCGACGCAAATACGCGGAAGAGCGCGCGCGCCGATTGCGCCCGGACGGCATCGCTCAGTACGTCGAGACGGCGGGGGCATTCGCGCGCTTCGCCGACGACCCCTGGGCAGACGGTGAATTCACGCGCGAGCCGCTGACCGACGAAGTCGACGTCGCGGTGATCGGCGCCGGATTCGGCGGGCTGTTGACGGGGGTGCGGCTGCGTCAGCTCGGCGTCGACAGCGTGCGGCTCATCGACCGGGCGGCCGACGTGGGCGGGACCTGGTACTGGAACCGGTACCCGGGGATTGCCTGCGATGTCGAGTCCTACGTGTACCTGCCGC
>NZ_LZJN01000175.1 GCF_001667735.1 Mycobacterium sp. E183 | reverse complement strand
GTCGAGGTGGCTGGAGGCGAAGGCGACGCCCTTGTCGATCATGGCGCCGTCGTCGGCGTAGGTGTTGTGGGCGGAGAAGTTCATGCCGTCGGAACAGACCGGGTCTTCGGTGGCGCAGACCTTGATGGTCTTGTCGGCGAAGGTAGGGCCGATGACGACGGGGGGTTCGCCGAGGAAGTTCATGGCGCGCACGTTGGGCATGCCGAAGAGCACGACCGAGGACACGTGGCTGGCGACGGTGGGGTCGAGGGGCTTGGGGACGGTGTTGGGGTCGATGCCGTCGGGTACCGAGGGGGAGGTGACGAAGCCCATGACGGCTGCGCCCTGGGAGTAGCCGCCGAGCACCATTTTGGTGTTGGGGCAGTCGTGGGCCATCGAAACGACGTGGGCGCCAGCGTCTCTGACGCCGTCGATGCCGGTGTCCCATTGGTCGCTGGCGGGGTAGTTGACCGGGTAGACGTCGAACGACTTGGCGCCCACGCGCGAGTGCAGCGCGTCGACGAAGGCCTGGCCGGTGGGCCCGACTCCGGGGGCTTCACCGGTGCCGCGGGCGAACACCACCTGCACGTCCGGACA
>NZ_LZJN01000174.1 GCF_001667735.1 Mycobacterium sp. E183 | reverse complement strand
AGTTTGAGGTATGGAGGCCAGTCGTGAGGAGATCGTCGACGCTATCGACGCGCTCGACGGCGACGCGGACCGCCTGTGCGCCATGTCTTTTGACGTGCTCACCACCCCGGAACGGTTGCGGGCTTTGGAGCGGGTGGAAAGCGTCGCCCGCCGGCTGCGTACACCCCAGCACGCGCTGATCAACCAACTCGACGCGCAGGCCAGCCCCGAAGAGATGGGCGGCTCGCTGCGGGTGGGGTTGGCCGACCGGTTGCGCATCACCAAGGCTGAGGCCGCCCGGCGCATCGCCGAAGCCGCCGACCTCGGCGAGCGCCGGGCGCTGACCGGTGAACCGCTGGCACCCAAGCTGACTGCGACCGCGGCCGGCCAACGCGACGGGCTCATCGGCGAGGGCCACATCAACGTGATCCGCGACTTCTTGGCCCACCTGCCCGATGCCATCGACGCCCTGACCCGCCAAGCCGCCGAAGCCGACTTGGCCGCCAAGGCCGGCGCTTATCGGCCCGACGAATTGGCTCGATACGCGAAGCGGGTGATGGATTGGCTGCACCCCGACGGGGAATTCAGCGATGCCGAGCGGGCCCGCAAGCGCGGGATCGCCCTGGGCGCTCAGGACTTCGACGGCATGTCGCGCCTCAGCGGGCTGGTCACCCCGGAGCTGCGGGCCGCCATCGAGGCCATGCTGGCCAAGCTGGCCGCGCCCGGGGTGTGCAACCCCGACGACGAAATCCCGGTGGTCGACGCGACACCCGATCAGGACGCGGTGCGCCGCGACACCCGCAGCACGGCGCAACGCCACCACGACGCCTTCCTGGCCGGGCTGCGCGGACTCTTAGCATCGGGGGACTTGGGCTCCCATAACGGGCTGCCGGTGTCGATCGTGGTGAGCACCACGTTGCAGGAGTTGGAGGCCGCCGCCGGTAAGGCCCTGACTGCCGGCGGCACGCTGGTGCCCATG
>NZ_LZJN01000173.1 GCF_001667735.1 Mycobacterium sp. E183 | reverse complement strand
TGGGATGCGCCTCCGGCCTGTGCTTGCGTGAGGGGTTGATCGATCTGGAGGCCGCGGCGCCGAAACGCTTGCGCGGCGCGCTGGTCGGCGCGTTCTACGTGGTGACCTACATCGGTTTCGGGCTGCCGCTCATTTTGGCGACGGTCGGGTCGGCGGTGTCGGCGACCGTTCTCGCGGTGATGGCCGCGCTGGCGTTGCTGGCCGCCGCGAGTCGGGCGGTGCGATTGCGGCGCGACGCCCACCGACAGGCCTGAAATCGCCCGCACTCAGAGCAATTCGCGCAGCGTCTCGATCAGCTTGACCCGCTCGCCCGGGGTGGACGCGATGGGCGCCACGTTGAGCGTGGTGACCCCCGCTTCGCGGAACGCGGCCAGTCGATCCTTGACGAACTCGCGACTGCCGATCAGGTTCACGTCCCGGACGAGCTCGTCGGGCACGACCTTGGCGGCGCCGTCCTTGTCGCCGGCGAGGTAGAGCTCTTGGATCCGGTCCGCCTGCGGGCCGTAGCCGTACTTCGTCGCCAGGGCGTGGTAGAAGTTCTTGCCCTTGGCGCCCATGCCGCCGATGTACAGGGCGAGATGGGGTTTGACGAATTCCCTTAGCGACTCCACGTTTTCACCGATGGCGAGGACCGGGCCGGCGTAGATGTCCAACTCACCCAGCTCGGCGTCCCGCTTGGCGCGGCCGGCGGCCAGCGCCTCGCCCCACACCTCCTGCGCCTTCTCGGGCAGGTAGAAGATCGGCTGCCAGCCCTCGGCGATCTCGGCCGCGAGCTCGACATTCTTGGGGCCAAGCGCCGCGACCAATATCGGGATGCGTTCTCGCACCGGCTTGTTGATCAGCTTGAGCGGCTTTCCGAGCCCGGTGCCCTGCCCGGCGGGAAGCGGGATCGTGTAGTACTTGCCCTGGTGCTTGACGGGTTCGCGCCGCCAGACCTGCCTGCAGATGTCGATCACTTCGCGGGTCCGGCCGATCGGCGCGTCGTAGGGCAACCCGTGAAAGCCCTCGATGACCTGCGGACCGGAAGCCCCCAGCCCCAGGGTGAACCGGCCATCGGAGACGTAGTCGAGCCCGGCGGCGGTCATCGCGGTGAGCGTGGGCGTTCGGGTGTAGAGCTGCAGGATCCCCGAGGCCAGGCCGACCCGCTCGGTGCTGGCGGCCAGGTAACCGAGCGCGCTCACCGCGTCGAACGAATAGGCCTCGGGGACAAAGACGATGTCGAGTCCGGCACGCTCGAGGTCGGCCACTTCGGCGGCCACGTCCTTGAAGCCGCCCGCATAGTTGATGCCCAATCCGATTCGCATGGTCGCTCGCCCCTACGCGGTGGTGAACGTGTCGGCCAGTTGGAGCGCCTCCTGCTGGATCCGCTCGAACTGGGCGCCCATCGCCTCGGACAACGCCTTCGCGCCTGAGAGCGGCCGCACCATCACCATGAAGTCGTCGATCAGGCCGTCGTCGTTGAAGTGCAGGAAGTCGCAGCCGGTGATCTTGACCCCGGGCGCCCCGGCGATTCCGGTCTCGAACACGAGGGCGTGGTCTCGGCCGTCGTCGTCGTGGATCTCCCGGATGTAACGGAAGTCCTCGAAGATGCGCAACACGCCGCTCAGGATGGCCGCGGTGATCGGCTTGCCGACATAGGGCTTGAACGCGACCGGGCTGGTGAACACGACGTCGTCGGCCAGCAGCGCATGGATGCCGCTCTCGTCGCGGTCCTCGACGGCTTTGCGGAAGGGATGCATCCGACAGACACCTCGGCTTGGATTGGTTGGGAAGTGCCGTTGACGCTATGCGGTCCGTCGGCCCGTGTCCATAGTGCGATTAATCACTTTGTTGATTACTCGTATCGTTGTATTCTTCTTCGATGTCGCTGCGTGACGCTGTCCTGGCGGCCCTCCTCGAGGGTGAGTCGTCCGGATACGACCTCGCCAAGGACTTCGACGCCTCGGTGGCGAATTTCTGGATGGCCACCCCTCAGCAGCTGTACCGCGAACTCGACCGCCTTGCCGAGCAGGGCCTCATCCGGGCGCGCGTCGTGCAGCAGGAGCGCCGGCCAAACAAGCGGCTGTTCTCGCTGACCGAGGCCGGCCACGACGCGATCCGGGAGTTCACCGCGAGGGCCCCCAAGCCCTCGGCGATTCGGGACGAACTGCTCATCAAGGTCCAGGCCGCGGACGCCGGGGACGCACGCGCCGTGCGGGAGTTCATCGTCGAGCGCCTGCAGTGGGCGACGGCCAAACTGCAACGCTACGAACGCTTGCGGGCGCGCATACTCGACGGACACGCCGAGGGCGAGTTTTTGGCCCATGCCGAGCGGATCGGCCCCTATTTGACGCTGCTGCGTGGGATCGCGTTCGAGGAAGAGAACGTTCGGTGGGCCGAGCGCGCGCTGGACGTCATCGATCACCGCCTGGCCGCGCGGCCTAAGCAGAACCCGAGCTCACCGCGTCGCCGGGCTGCTGCTGGCCGAGCAGCTCATCCTGACCGACCTCGGGAACGCTCCCCTCGCCGCTGAGCCGGGCACGCTTGCCCGGCTTCTTCGGCGTCTGCTTCGCCCCGTCTGGGGCGCCGACGGCGCGGTGGCCGTTGGACGGCAGGCCGGCCGGCCGGCCGGCCATTTCGATGGCTTTACCGGTGTACACGCGGTAGCCGAAATTTGGTAAGTAGCCGTGAATTTCGGGCGTGTCGAGGTCGCGCATGAACTGCAGGATGCCGCGACTGAACAGCTGCCCGGGCACCAGGACCGGAAAGCCCGGCGGGTAGGGCGTCACGTACGTCGCCGACACGACGTCAATGCCCGCGTCGAGCCGTTCATCGATCTGGTCGCCGGTGAGGTACTCACAGTTGGTGTCGTCGTAGGAGAGGTAGAACCCGCGGCGGACGTCCCCCTCGGGCGTCGGCTCGGCGCCGCTGTGATCCAGGAAGGCGGGGTGGAATCCGCTGAAATCGGGCAGTGGCAAGGACATTTCGGTGAGCCGGTAGACCGCGCGGTCGAAGTGCTCTCGCTCGCCGAGGCTCATCTCGGAGATGTTCTGGTCGAGTTCGGTGGCGATGTTGACCAGAACCTCCACCAGGAAGGCGACCGAACTGCGCGTGGTGCCGATGTTGGTCATGAACAGGACGCTGTTGCGCGACGTCTTGTTGATCTGGATTCCGTAGCGGTCCATCAACTGCTGGCGTTTGAAGGTGTCGCCGTCGTAGCCGGTGGGCCCGATGAACAACGTGATCCGCGACGGGTCGAGCACGAACTCGTCCTGGCCCCACGCCGCCATCATGTTGCGCAGGCCCGAGCGCAGCGGCTGGGCGATGGCCGACGGCCGGAACGGCTCCGGGATCAGATCCGACGTGCGCAGGCAGCGCATGTACTTGCTGAGCAACGGATGGTTGTCGATCGCGTCGCGCAACTGCATCGCGTTCTCGATCTGCCGTTGCACCAGCTCGACTCCCTCCAGCGCGACCTGCCGGCGCCCCAGGTCCAGGGACGCGAGAATCTGGTAGTTGGGGGAGGTCGACGTGTGGGCCATGTATGCCTCGTGGAACGGCTCGGCGACCTTCTGGTCGAAATCCTGATCGAAAACGTGGATCATCGATCCCTGCCTCAGCGCGGTCAACGTCTTGTGCGTCGACTGCGTGGCGTACACTCGCACCCGGGCCCGGGCGGGGTCGGGCAGCAAGCGACGGTCCAAAAGCTCGTCGTCGCTGGGTGTTTCGTTGCCACCGGCCGAGAGATATTCCTCGTAGCGACGCCGATAGCCGGGGTCCTGCAACCGCGCGCGCATGGTCCGTGCCGCGGCCATCGCGGTGCGCGTCCGGTAGACCGGGTGGAACCGCGCGAAGGCGAACCAGGCCTCGTCCCAGAGGAATACCAGGTCGGGTTTGATGGCCAGGCACTCCTCCATGACACGCTCGACGTCGTAGACGATCCCGTCGAAGGTGCAGTTCGTCAGCGACATCATCTTCACGCGGTCGAGCTTGCCGGCCCTTTTGAGCGCCAACAGCTTTGACTTGATCTCCCGCAGGGGGACCGCCCCGTACATCGAATACTCGTTGAGCGGATACGCCTCCAGATACACCACGTTCGCACCGGCGAGCATCATCCCGTAGTGGTGCGATTGATGGCAGTTGCGGTCCAGCAGCACGATGTCGCCGGGCGCCACCAGCGCCTGCGTGACAATCTTGTTGGCCGTCGAGGTCCCGTTGGTGACGAAGTACGTGTGCCGCGATCCGTAGGCCTGCGCGGCGAGTTGTTGCGCTTCTCGCAGCGGCCCGGTCGGTTCCAGCAGTGAGTCGAGGCCCCCGCACGTCGCCGACGTCTCGGCCATGAACACGTCGAGGCCGTAGAACCCCACCATGTCCCTGATCCAGTGGGAGTTGACGATCGATTTGCCCTGCGAAATCGGCAGCGCGTGAAAGACACCGGTGGGCCGGTGGCTGTACTGCTTGAGCGCGCTGAAGAACGGTGTGCGGTAACGCGCCGCGACGCCCTGCAAGATCGACAGGTGCAGCTCGAGCATGCCCTCGCGCGCGTGGAACACCCTGCGGAAGTACTGGCCCAGCCGACCGGCGATGTCTTCGACCTCGATCTCGGTCATCAGGTACAGGTCGAGCTCCGGCCGCAGTTCGGCCAGCGATGTCGCCAGGATCTGCGCGCGTTCCTCGGGAGTCTGGTGGTCGTTCAGCTCGTCGGATACGGCCGTGTCGACGAACTCCGACAGCGCCGACAGGTCCCGCGTCGATTGGTGCGAGAAGCGCCGGCGGATCACCACCGCCTGCAGGTTGACGTTGAGCCGCGCCGCGATGAGGGCCTCGTCCCCGCTGGCGACCACCACCAGTTCGTAGACGAATTCGTCGTCGGGGCGCCGCCATTTGCGGACCTCGTTGCGCAGGGCGCGTTCCTGGTCCTCGGTCATCTTCTCGACGACCAGCACCTCGAAGTAGGGACGGTCGCGCTGCGACGCCGGCTGATGCTCGATGAGTTGCCGCGGATCGGACGGGAACATGTCGAGTTCGTCGGCACCGGCGTTGTCCACGTCCCCTGAGCGGTAGGACTCGGTGGTCAGCGCCCGGTTGACCTGCGCGACCGCCTGCGCGAACTTGTCGTAGCTGCCGGCGGCGAAAAGCCTTTGTATGCGCGCGAACTGCGGCGCGCCGGGGTAGGCCCAGTAGGGCTCCAGCGTGCTCAGGCGCGTCAGCAACTCCTGGCAGGCGCCCGCCCATTTGTCCCTCAGCGTGCCGGTGGTGGTCGGCCGCGTCAGCCGGTCCGCGGCTTCTTCCAACCGGCACCACGAGTCGCTGCGCACCTGCCAAAGGCTGTTGTATGCGCGCAAGTGTTCTGTCATGGCCGCCCTTTCTGGGAGCACGGCGACTCCTGAGTCCCGGAGCGTCGGTCCAGGCTTGCAGAGTCAATACGCCCGCCGGTGACCGGAAGGCGAACACCGAGCGTCCGTCGCGTGACAGCCGCCGCTCACACCGCGGCGCCTGCCATCGATCGCTACCTCCAGGCGAAGACCGGTTGCTCCAGCCCGTCGACCGCGTCCGGTCGGCCTTCCAGACACAGCCACCTCAACTGCAGCAGCACGGCGCCGGTCGGCGCGTGAATCAGGTCGTTGCCCAGAGGAATCTGCACGACCGGGCGCGGGCTCTCCGGGATGGTGATGAATCGCGGCGAGTCGTCGCGCTGCAATTGATGCAGCCCCACCCGGTACACCGCCACCACCTCGTCGGGCGCCGGGCGGGGATCGAGGCGGCCGCCGCCCCAGATCACGACCGGGGTGATGACGTACCCGGACCGCGTCGGATAGTCGTCGAGGAGGCCCAACACGGTCGAACTGGTCACGGCGATGCCGACCTCCTCGCGCAATTCCCGCAGGGCCGCGTCGACGGCGGTCTCGCCCGGGTCGAGCCTGCCACCGGGCAGCGCCCATTGCGCGGCGTGTGAGGTGAGTCGAGATGCCCTCCGGCACAACAAGAACGCCGCGCCGCCCGAGACGCCGACCATCCGGCCGTCGAGGCCGGGCTCCGGCATCGGGCGGTCACCGTTCCATTCGTCCACCGGCGCCGGATCCACCCGGTCCTCGCCGAGGGTGGAGTCCACCAACACCACGGCGACCGCCGCGTGCCGTTTGGTTGGGTCGGTCACCTCGCGGCGGTCGTGGCGCGCGAGATTGCCGCTGATCCGCTCGCGCAGAGCCTCGTCATACGGGATGGTCACGGGTTCGAGACTATGCGGGGCCGGTCCCGGCGCGTCCCGGGTACTCCGGTGAACGCCCGGCGCCCCGCGCTCGTGGGTCTGCATGTACGGGAGGAGACGGATGAAAGTCATCGGTATCGAGGAGCACTACAGGTTTCCGGCCATAGCCGAAGAACACCGCAATCAAGGGGCCGACTCGGCGACCGAAATGCTGAGGCACGCGGGCTACGGTTCTCCCGGAACGGAAGGCGAATGGCCGCCGGGGATCACCGACGTGGGCGAGGGGCGGATCGCCGCGATGGACGCCGCGGGCATCGACATGCAGATCCTTTCGCACTCCGTCCCGGGACCCGAGACTCTGGACCCCGATTCGGCGATCGAGCTGGCCCGGCGGGCGAACGACGCGGTCGTCGCCGCGGTCGGGCGGCATCCCGACCGGTTCCGCGGCTTCGCCACCCTCCCGATGCGCGACCCCTCGGCGGCGGCCGCCGAGCTCGAGCGCACCGTCCGCGATCACGGCTTCGTGGGCGCCCTGATCAACGGACACGTCAACGGGCGCTACCTGGACGACACGTTCTTCTGGCCGGTCTTCGAATCCGCCGAAACCCTGGGCGTGCCAATCTTTTTGCACCCGACCATCCCGCCGCAGTCGATCATCGACACCTATTACGGCGGCTTTGACCCGAAGGTGTCGGCTCGGTTGGCGGCGGCCGGGGTCGGCTGGCATATCGACACCGGGGTGCACTGCCTCCGGCTGATCCTGGGTGGGGTGTTCGACCGGTTCCCGCAGCTACAGATCATCGTGGGTCACCACTTCGAGGCGCTCAGCTGGATGGGCTGGCGGACCGACTACTCGTTTCCGGTCGAGGCGACGGGTCTCAAACGCACCGTCAAGGAGTACCTGCGGGAGAACTTCTACGGTGGCATCCTCGCCGGCGATTTCTCCAGTCAGGAGCCCGGCGCCGCGGATCCCAGTTGGAGCCTGTCCTTTAACGCCTATCTGGCGATGGTCAATGTGATCGGCATCGACCGCGTGGTCTTCACCGCCGACTATCCCTACGGCAACATCAAGGCGTGCCGCCAGTTCCTCGACAGGATGCCGATCAACCAGCCCGACCGGGAGAAGATCGCCCACCTCAATGCCGAGCGGCTGCTGAGGCTTTGAGCACCGGCAACCATGGGGGTGGTTAACTGCCATCATGCAACGGAAACCCCTGCTGGCGCGGCGCTTCTTCGACCGCTTCGAACCGGTGCATGCGGTGACGTATTTCGCGCCGGAGGCGCGGGCGGCGCTGGACGGGCTGGGCTACCGCGGATTCTGGATGGGCTACTTCGCCGCGCGCTCGGCGCCGCTGGGCCCGGTGCCACGGCAGGTGGTCACCGCGATCTTCTACAACTTCGCCCCCGAACGGATCGCCAAGGCGCTGCCGGCGGCCTGGGAGGTCGCCGGGCCGGACGCGGCGTTGCGGGCCCGGCAGGAATCGGCCGTCGCGGCGTTGCGCCGCTACGGGCTGGGCGACGGCGAAAACATCCGTGCCGCAGCGGAATTGGCGGGCAAGGCGGCCAGGCGGGCCCCGCTGGATGCACGACCGTTGTTCGCCGCCAACCTGGCGTTGCCGTGGCCGGACGATCCGCTGGCCGCGCTCTGGCACGCGACGACGCTGCTGCGCGAGCACCGGGGCGACGGACATGTGGCGGTGCTGGCCGCCGCGGGCGTCTCGGGCCGGGAGTCCAACGTGTTGCACGCCGCGGCCGGCGGTGTCCCGCGCGAGTACATCGCGCGCACCCGCGACTACGACGAGGCCGCGTGGCGACACCACGAGCAACGGCTGGCCGAACGGGGGCTGCTCGACGATGAGGGCTCGCTGACCGCGGCCGGCCGGGAACTGAAGGACCACATCGAACGGTCCACCGATGCGCTTTCCCTGTCCGCGCTCGACGCGCTCGACGACGACGAGGTGGAGACGCTGTTCCGGGCGCTCACGCCGGTCACCCGCACGGTGGTCGCCGGCGGTGATGTGCCCGCCCGCACGCCGATGGGATTGCGCCGCGACGAATTGCACGACGACAGCGCGCATTTGACTTCTTAGCCACGGCGCGCGACCACAGCCGATCGTCTACTGCGCGGACAGCTACTGTGGCCCCATGAGCAGTGAGCGGATACCCGGCGGAGTGGTGCACAAGCTTCCGGCCGACCTGCGCGAGTCGCTGATCGGCAATGCCACCGCGCTCGCCGCGTGGAACGACATCACGCCCTTGGCCCGCAACGAATTCATCTGCTGGGTCGAGGACGCCAAGCAGGAAGCCACCCGGCAGCGCCGCATTCGCCGGACACAGGAGGAGCTGGAAGAGGGCAAGCGCAGGCCCTGCTGTTGGCCCGGGTGCAAGCACCGCGAGCGCAACGGCAAGTAACGCCGGTCAGCGGCCCAGCGGCATGTAGAACACCAGGCCGTTGCCCTTGTTGTCATAGACCACGGCACGGCGTTCATGCGCGTCGTCGTACGGCCCTTTGACGATGCCGCCGCCGCTGGCCTCCACCGCCTTCGCCGCGGCGTCGACGTCGGCGGTCTTGATGCCGACGACGACCTGACCCGGTATCGGGTGGTCCACGGCGGTCGCCAGCGCCAGCGTGACGGGGCCGCCGTCGAGGGCGGCGAAGTGCGCCCCATCGCGGAACTTCAGCGCCATGCCCAGCGTCTCGCTGTAGAACCGGATCGACTCGTCCAGGTCGTCAGTCGACAAGATGATCATTTTGACTTCGTGCTCGCTCACGGCGCCTCCTCTGGCTGGATGGCATACAGAGTAGGCCCGGGACGGCGCCGGGAGAAGGCGAGAAGCGGCGGCGCGGACTGAACGACAGAGGCGCTGCGCCGCAAGGTCGTTGACCAAAGCCGGGGATGTCGGCGCGGGGTGGATCAGCTGCGCCCGGCCGGAATGACCTGCCCGTCAAGGTAGTCCATCGGCGGTCCGTCCCCGTGTCCCGCACCGTGGTCGGCCACCGCGGTGGCCATGGCGGTGCCGTCCTGGATGGTTCCGACGATGACCACGTGGTCATTGACCGTGAAATGTGAAGCGGCAGCTGCCGGTTGGCCACCGCGACCGATGAGCGTGGTGTTGGGCGTCACGAGATAGGTCTGCGTGTAGCCGTCGGCGCTTCTGGCGGTGACCGAGCCCGCCGACACCGCGACCACGGTGCCCTCCTGCCGCACCGGGCGCGAAGCGGCGGACGGCGGCTCCTGGCTCGCCTCGATCATTCGCTTCTCGCCGTGCGGAGCGTTGAGCACCAGGGCCGCACACGCCGCCGTGCACAACATCGAGGCGGAAAGCACGTCGCACACCGCCGCGATGCCCGACCGCCGGCGCGGCGTTCGATCCGCCGGCGGTCTTTGCTGCGCCGTCGCGCTCATCCGGTGCTTGGCACTCACGATCAATCCTTCCCTGCGGTTTCGCGCCGACGAAGGCCGACGCGTACCGATGCAGGTTGTTGCTCGTGGTTTTACCCCGGGCGGTGCACGGATAAACCGGCCCGGGGTTCAGCTATGGTGCGCCCGAATCGGGGCCCGGTTCCTCAGCCCTTGACGAGGGTGAACTGCGCGACGTCGGTGTAGCCCTCGCGGAACAGGTCGGCGCACCCGGTCAGGTACTTCATGTACCGGTCGTAGACCTCTTGGGACTGAATCGCGATGGCCTCTTCGCGGCGCGACTCGAGGGCGGCCGCCCAGGTGTCGAGGGTGCGCGCGTAATGCAGGCGCAGCGGCTGGTAGAGCTTGAGACCGAAGCCGGCGCGGGTCGCGTGCTCTTCGACCGTCTTGGCCGCGGGCAGGTCTCCGCCCGGGAAGATCTCGTCCATGATGAATTTCATGAACCGCAGTTTCGTCATGGTGATGGGCAGCCCACGCTCTTCGAATTCCTCGCGGCTGGGCTGGATGATGGTGTGCAGCATCATCACGCCGTCGGCGGGCAACGCCTCGTAGGCCATCTTGAAGAAGTCGGGATAGCGGTCGCGCCCGAAGTGCTCGAAGGCGCCGATGGAAACGATGCGGTCCACCTTCTCGTCGAACTGCTCCCAGCCCTGTAGCAACACCCGCTTGCTCCGCGCGCTGGGGTGCTCGTCGAGGCGCTGCTGCACGTGCGCCTGCTGGTTGCGGCTCAGGGTGAGGCCGACGACGTTGACGTCGTACTGCTCGAGGGCCCGGATGATGGTGGTGCCCCAGCCGCAGCCGATGTCGAGCAGGGTCTGGCCCGGTTGCAGCCCGAGCTTGCCCAGCGACAGGTCGACCTTGGCGAGCTGAGCTTCTTCGAGGGTCATGTCGTCGCGCTGGAAATAGGCGCAGCTGTAGGTCCGCGTGGGGTCCAGGAACAGCGCGAAGAAGTCGTCGGACAGGTCGTAGTGCGCCTGAACGTCGTCGAAATGCGGCTCTAGGCTCACGGGCTCGCTGCGGTTCTCGGGCACAAACAACCTCTGACTGTGGTGGATTTTTTCTCGCACGCGATCGCGGTCGATCGACATGCTGACGACCCAGTGTATCCGCACGGTCGACGAGGCCCTTCTCGACGTTGCCCGGCCGGTTGACTGGCTGCGCCGCGATGGGACACCATGGCGCGAACCGTAGCGGGAGGGAGGTGGGGCGTCGCGATGGCTGACATCACCATGTTGATCCTCGCCGACCACGAGTGGTTCCGCGAACAGTTCGCCAGGCTGGACTACCTGCAGGCTCAGACGCCGGTCGACGAAACCGCCCTTGCCCGGGTGTGGCGGCCCCTCGCCGACAAGCTGGACGTGCACGCCTACATCGAGGAGAAGATCTTCTACCCGCAACTTCTGACGCGGGTCGGCGACGACGCCGAGGGTGAGACGCTCGACGCCATCGGTGATCACAACGACATCCGCGACGCGGTGCGCGACGCCAACGCCGCAGAGGTGGGCACCGACGAATGGTGGGCGGCGGTCGGCCGCACGCGCGAGGCCAACGACGACCACATGGGCGAAGAGGAGCGAGAGGGGCTGTCGGATTTCCGTCGCAGGGCTCCCATCGGCCTGCGGGAAGCGCTGGGCCGGCAATACAGCGACTTCATGGCCGAACACCCCACCACCGAGGGTTTGCCGATCGTCGACCGGGACCCGCAGCGCTACGTCGACGATATCGAGGCGGCCACCCGGTCGGAGGACCGGTCGAAGCCCCGGGATTATTCGCTTCGCATCGGCAGCCTGAAAGGTCAATGAGTTCTTCTCGGGCTGGCCCGGTCGCTACGATCGGCCACCGGCCGATGAAGACGACGAGCCGGATGGGAGCGCAACTTGTTCGGCCCTCGGGACTTCTGGGTACGCAATCCGTCGATGAATGCGCGACGCCGCCGCCGGAAATGGGCACGCAACGAGATCCGGGTCGCCGACCCGGCCATGCGCCAGACCATCATGGGCACCGCCATCGGCAACTTCATGGAGTGGTACGACTTCGGGGTCTACGGCTACATCGCCACCACCCTCGCCCAGGTGTTCTACCCCGGTAAGAGCGTCAGCGGCGTCCACCTGATCGCGACCTTCGGCACGCTGGCCGCCGCGTTCGTGGTGCGGCCTCTCGGTGGCTTCATCTTCGGGCCCCTCGGCGACCGCATCGGACGGCATCGGGTGCTGGTCATCACGATTCTGATGATGACGATCAGCACGACCGTGACCGGCCTGCTGCCCGGCTACAGCGCCATCGGCATCTGGGCGCCGATCCTGCTCGTCATAGCGCGGATCTTCCAGGGGCTGTCGACCGGCGGTGAGTTCGTCGGCGCGATGACCTACCTGGTCGAGCAGGCGCCGGACCACAAACGCGGCAGGATGGTCGGATTCTTGCCGATGGGCAACCTGGTCGGGTTCGTGCTGGCCGGGATGCTCGTCACGGCCTTACAAACCTGGCTGCCGGACGAAGCCATGCTGACCTACGGCTGGCGGATCCCGCTGTTACTGGGCGCGCCCTTCGGTCTGTTCGCCCTGATTCTGCGGCTTCGGCTCAAGGAGTCGTCCGCCTATCAGAGCGCGACGGAGGGCGCGCAGCAGTCGGGCGGGCGCCGGCAGCAATTCCGGCGCACGGTTGTGGACCAGTGGCGGGGGCTGCTGATCTGCGCCGCCCTGGTGCTCACCTCCCAGGTCGCCGATTTCATGCTGACCGGTTACCTGCCGACCTACCTCAAGCTGTTCGTGCGCGCCGGCCACACCGCCGGGCTGGTGATGATCGTGGTGACGTTGGCGATCCTGATGGTCACGGTGGTGCTGGTCGCCAGCCTGTCCGACCGCATCGGCGTCAAGCCGATCATGTGGACCGGCTGCGCACTGCTGGTCGTCGGTTCGATCCCCGCGTTCCTGCTCATCCGCTTCGGCGGGATCTACCCGGTGATCTTCATGGGTGTGCTGCTGATCGGGTTGATGGAACTGTGCTTCGACAGCACCGCGCCGGCCATGCTGCCGGCGCTGTTCCCCACGAACGTCCGCTACGGGGCGCTGGCGATCTCGTACAACATCTCCATATCCGCCGTCGGCGGCACTACGCCGCTGATCGCCCAGGCGTTGGTCTCGGGCACCGGCAACGTCATGGCGCCCGCCTACATGCTGATCTTCGGCGGCCTGGTGGGCGCGGTCACGCTGCTGTTCACGCCCGAGGTCGCCGGGAAGCCGCTGCCGGGATCCGGGCCCGCCGTGGAAACCGAGCAGGAGGCGCGCGAGCTGGCCGAGGGCGTCCGGTAGCCGAAGGCCGCGAAACGCGTTGCGGGCGAACCCTCCACGCGGCCACTCCCACCGAGCGGCCAACGACGTTTATTTTGCGTTTCCCGGCCTATCTCTAAGGGATGAGGAGCGCTTTTCACCATCGATTGGGAACCCTCAGCGAACAGCTCGCCGCGATGTGCGCGATGGCCGGCGGAGCCATCGGGCTGGCTACCGAGGCGCTGCTGAAGGCCGACCTGGTGCTGGCGGAACGCGTCATCGCCGGCCAGGCGGACATCGTCGCCGTCAACACCGGCGTCGAGGAGACCGCATTCGCGTTGCTGGCCTTGCAGGCCCCGGTGGCGACCGACCTGCGGGCGGTGGTCAGTGCCATCCGGATCGCCGCGGACGCGCAACGGATGGGCGGGCTCGCGGTACACGTGGCCGACATCGCCCGCATGCGCCATCCCCGCATTGCCGTGCCCGACGATGTGCGCCACCACATCGCCGAAATGGGTGATGCCGCCGAGCAGCTGGCCGTCGGCGCGCGAGAAGTATTGCTGGCCCAGGATCCTCGCCGGGCGGCCCAGATCCGCCGCGACGATGATGCGATGGACGAACTGCACCACCAATTGCTGACGGCTCTGATGGACCCGTGCTGGACGCACGGTGTCGCCGCCGCGGTGGATGTCACGCTGTTGGGCCGCTTCTACGAGCGCTTCGCCGACCACGCCGTGCAGATCGCCCGGCGGGTCATCTTTCAGGCGACCGGGCACTAGCCGAAAACGCATGCCGGCGAACGAGTTTCGGCCGCCCGTGTGAGAACCCACCGCTTGGGTATATAGAGGTTGTGCTGCTACCCCTCCGTCGTCCCATCGCCGCCGCCGGCGCCGCACCCGGGCCGGCGGCTTGATGGCGAAGCCCAAGCCGGTTCCCGATGACCTGCGGCGGGTGGCCGCGGCTCACGGGGTGGCCACCTCCTATCGAAACGAGCGGCGAGAGCCGGTGGACGTCGACGCCGACGTCGTGATCCGGGTGCTCGGCCTCCTCGATGTCGACGCCTCGAGCGAAGCCGCGCGGCGACGCGAGCTGGCCCGGCTCGCCGAGCGCGACCGCGCCGGCGCGCTGCCACCCACGATCGCCGTGCGGCTGGATGGGCGCCCCCGGGCCGTGCCCGGCGCCGCCGTCCTGGTGAGCGAGGACGGCGTCCGGACCGAAGTGCGCGACGAGCTGCCCGGTGACCTCAGCCCGGGCTGGTATCGGATCGAGCTGCGCGACGGTCAGGAGGCCACCCTGGTGGCCGCCCCGCCCCGCGTGCCTCCCACGCCGGCCACCTGGGGCTGGATGTTGCAGCTGTATGCGTTGCGATCCGCGCGATCCTGGGGCATCGGCGACCTGGGCGACCTGCGCGAGTTCCTGAATTGGACCGCCGCCGAGCATGGGGCCGGCGTGGTGCTGCTCAACCCGCTGCACGCGCCCGGCCCGACGCACCCGGTGCAGCCGTCGCCCTACACCCCGTCCAGCCGACGATTCGCCAACCCGCTGGCGCTGCGCATCGAGGATCTCGACGCCTACCGCCAGGCCGACCCGGAAACCCGCGCGGAGGTCGACGCGTTGCGGGTCTCGCCCACCACCGAGCGGGTCGACCACGACCTGGTGTGGGCGGCCAAGCGGTCGGCGCTGGAACTGTTGTGGCGCGCCGACGGCCGGCCCAACCCGCTGGACCAGTCGGCCGCCGGCACCGGTCTGCGCGACTGGGCCACGTATTGCGCGCTGGCCGAGCGGCACGGCGGCCGGTGGACCCGCTGGCCCGCACCGCTGCATGACGTCGCCGGGCCCGGCGTGGCGGCGGCCCGGCGTGAGCTGGCACCCCGGCTGGCCTTCCACGCGTGGGTGCAGCAACGCTGCGACGAGCAGCTGACGACCGTGCGCGACGCCGCACGCGACGCGGGCATGGCGCTCGGCGTGTTGCACGACCTACCGGTCGGGGTGGACGCGAACGGCGCCGACGCGTGGGCGCTGGCCGACGTGCTCGCCACAGGGGTGAGCATCGGCGCGCCGCCGGACAACTTCACGCCGCGTGGGCAGGATTGGGGGCTTCCGCCGTGGCGGCCGGACCGCCTCGCCGCCACCGGCTACGCCGCGCTGCGGGATATGCTGCGCGCAGTGCTCGCCCATGCCGACGGGCTGCGGATCGACCATGTCGCAGGGTTGTGGCGGCTCTGGTGGATCCCGCCGGGGGACGGTCCGGAGCGCGGCACCTACGTGCACTACGACGCCGACGTGATGCTCGCGGTCCTGGCGCTGGAGGCGCATCGCGCGGGAGCCGCCGTCGTCGGCGAGGATCTGGGCACCGTCGAACCCGAGGTGACCCGGGCGCTGGCCGACAACGAGATGCTGGGCTGCGCGGTGTCGTGGTTCACCCGTGACGAGTCGGCTCCGGGCGAGCCGCTGCTGCCGCCTGCGCAGTGGCCGTCGCGGGCGGCCGCCAGCCTGTCCACCCACGACCTCCCCACGGCGGCGGGTTTCCTGCGCGGTGAACACGTGCGGGCCCGCGCGGACCTCGGGCTGCTTGACGACGTGCCGGGCGAGCAGTCGGTGGCCGACAAGGAACGAGCCGAGTGGGTGGAACTGCTGCGGTCCGAAGGGCTGCTTTCGGGCTCCGACGCGGACGAGCCGGCAATCATCACCGCGATGCACCGATTGCTCGCCGCGACCCCGAGCCGGCTGAAACTGATCTCGCCCTACGACGTGCTGGCCGAACCCCGGCAGCCCAACCTGCCGGGCACCATCGACGAATACCCGAACTGGCGGTTGCCCCTGCCGGAGACGCTGGAGGAACTGCGCGCCGACCCGAGGGTCGCCGAAATCACCGCCGCCTTCCGAGGGGCGCGGTAACCGGGCCCAGGCGGTCTCTCACGCGTGCCGCAGCACCAACAGCTCGCCCGTCAGCGCGCCGTCCCCGAGCAGCCGCCCGATCTTCGAGCTCTGCCGTTCGGCCAGCTGCCAGGCCTCCGTGTGCCCGTGGCGGTCCCTCAGCGCGTTTTCCACGGCGTCGATGCGCTCGTTCCACGTGTCGGCGATCGCCGGGAGGTCCGACGTGCCCAGCGAGTGCTCGACGCGCAGGCCGGCGCGCGTCACCAGCTCACGCAGGCGAGCGGGCGACGGGAAGTGGTTGCCGTCGGTCGTGTCGTTCGCCGCGTCAGAGTGCGCGACGAAAACCAGCAGCCCGATGGGCCCGCCGGGCCGCACGACGCGGCGCAACTCGTCGAGCAGCCCGAGCTGATCCGGCGTCGTGCACAACACGCCCAGGGACCAGGCGGCGTCGAAGCTCGAGTCAGTCACCGGCAGGGCGGCGCCCGCCGCGCACACCACCGGGAATCCGAACAACTTCTTCGCCGCGCGGCAGGCACCGGTCTCCGGTTCGACGAGCACCGGACGCACCGGACGCGAGCGCGCGGCATACGCGGCGGGCCCGCCGACGCCTGCGCCGGAGTCCAGCAATGTGTCACCGGCCGTCAGGCCCATGCGGTCGATGAGCC
>NZ_LZJN01000172.1 GCF_001667735.1 Mycobacterium sp. E183 | reverse complement strand
CGAGCGAAGACCTGGAGACCGCTGTTCCCCAGGGGCGCAAGTGGTTTCAGCTTTACATGTGGCGCGACCGCGACCGCTCGATGGCGCTGGTGAAGCGCGCGGCCGACGCGGGGTTCGACACCCTGCTGGCCACCGTCGACGTCCCGGTCGCGGTCGCGCCACATGTAAAGCTGAAACCACTTGCGCCCCTGGGGAACAGCGGTCTCCAGGTCTTCGATCGCCGTGGTGCCCAGCGTGGAGAGCGAGAACGGGATCCCCGCCCGCGCGGCCGCCCGGGCGCCGGCGATCTCGCCCTCGGTGTGCATCAGCCGGGTGAATCCGGTGGGCGCGATGCCGAACGGCAGCACGACCGGTTGACCGAGGACGTTCCATCCGGCGGTCACATTGGAGACGTCGCGCAGGATGGTCGGGTGAAACTCGATGTCGCGGAAAGCCTGTCGGGCCCGCGCGATGGACAGCTCGTCGTCGGCGGCCCCGTCGGTGTAGTCGAATGCCGCCTTGGGCGTGCGCCGTTTGGCGATGCGTCGCAGATCGTAAATGGTGTACGCGGCGTCGAGGCGGCGCTTGGTCGCGTCGAACTGCGGACGCTTGAACTTGATCAGCGGCGCGAGGTCGCGCACCTTGGGCACTCGTCGTCGGACGGCCTTCCGTCTTTTCAATTCCACAGTGTGCAACCGTAGTCACATGGAACCGGAGAGCGACCCCTTCGACCTCCAGCGCTTCATCGACGCGCAGGCCCCGGTGTACCGCAACGTGGTCGAAGAGCTGCGGTCCGGGCGGAAACGCAGCCACTGGATGTGGTTCGTCTTCCCGCAGTTGCGCGGTCTGGGCGGCAGCCCCACCGCGGTGCACTACGGCATCTCGTCGCTCGACGAGGCCCGCGCGTACCTGCGCCACGACCTGCTCGGGCCGCGACTGCGCGAATGCGCGCGGCTGGTCAACGAGGTGCAGGGCCGATCGGTCGGCGACATTTTCGGCTCGCCCGACGACCTCAAACTTCGCTCGTCGATGACGCTGTTCGCACACGCGACGGAAGAAAACGAGGATTTCGTCGCGCTGCTCGACAAGTACTACGACGGCCGGCAGGACCGTCTCACGCTGGAGCGCCTAGCCCGAGCTTAGGATCCGCCAGCCGTGCGGCTCGACGACCACCGCGTCGAGGACCTCCTGGGGCGGCGCGGCGGACCCGCCGATGACCCGCCGGTGGGCGGTGCCCAGCTCCGAGGCCGCCACCCGCATCGGTTCGTCGCCGATGTTGAGCGCGACCAGCAGCGCGTCGTCGCCGCTGCGGGTCTCGTAGATGTAGTGCCGGTTTTCCAGCCGCAGCGCGCTCGTCGTCGCCCGGTGCAGCCACGGGTGGCGGCGGCGCAACCCTACGAGGAACTGGTGCAACGCCCACATATCGGTGCCGAACCTATCCAGTTGCATTGGGGGCGAGCCGAATTCGGGTCGCACGGCATCGTCGCCGCCGTAACGTTCTTCCTTGACGCCGCGGAAGCCCAATTCGTCGCCCGCGTACACGCTGGGCACGCCGCCGACGGTCAGCAGGATCACCAGCGCGTGCGCGACGTGCTCAGGACGTTCGAGGCGGCTGGCGATGCGGGTGACGTCGTGGTTGCCGATGAAGGTCAGCGGTGCGAAGCCGGCCAGGAACTCGGCGTGCCGCTGCAACGCCCAGTCCAACTCGAAGAAGTTGCCGTCGTTGAGGCTGCTCCAGATCGCCTTCCACAGCTCGTATTGGGTGGCCGAGTCGAACGTGGCGGCGCGCACCACCGCGGCGTAGTCGCCGTGGATGAGCTCACCGACGAACCAGGAATCCGGGAAGCGCTCGCGAACCCGCGGCAGCGTGGCCGCCCAAAAGCGTTCCGGCACCGTGTAAGCCGCGTCGAGGCGCCAGCCGTCGGCGCCGCGCCCCAGCCAGTGCGCCATCACATCCGCGGTGTAGTCGACGACCTCGGGGTTGTCGTGGTTGAGCGTGATCAGCTCGGAGTGGCCCTCGAAGGTGTGAAAGGCGCCGGGGCGTCCGCGGAACCAGCGCGCGGCCGCGTCATCGTGCGAAGCCTCCTGGTAGCGCGGGAAATCCACGCCGACGTGGTTGAACACGCCGTCGAGCAGGATGCGCAGGCCGCGGCGGCGGGCCTCGGCGACGAGGTGGTCGAAATCGGCGTCGTCACCCAGCCGCGGGTCAATGCGGTAATGGTCGGTGGTGTCGTAACCGTGTGTGCGCGAGGCGAATATCGGCCCCAGCGCAACGCCCGACGCCCCCAGGGCGATGGCGTGGTCGAACCAGTCGACGAGCCGCCGCAGCCGGTGTTCGCCCGGTTGCGGCGGCTCCGACGACGCGGGAAAGGCGCCGACGAACCCCAGCGGATAGACCTGCCACCAGATCGCGTGTTCTACCCAGGCTGGTTCCGTCACCGCGTCAGCCGACGGTGGCCAGCGTTTGGGAGGCGACGATCGCTTGCGCCACGCCGGAGATGATGGCCGCGGCCTTCAGCGCCTCCTGGATGGTCTCGCGGCTCACGCCCGCCTCGCGCAGCGTGTGCTCGTGGGCGGCCACGCAGTCCGGGCATCCGTTGATCGACGACACCGCGAAACACCACAGCTCGAAGTTTGCCTTCTCCACACCGGGATTGGCGATGATGTTCATCCGCAATCCCGCGCGCAGATCGTCGTACTTCCCGTCGAGGAAGCCGCGGCCCCGGTAGAACACGTTGTTCATGCCCATGATCGACGCGGCCCCCAGCGCCGCGTTGTACGCCTCGGCCGACAGGACGTCGGCCGCCTCGGCGCCGATCTCGCTGATCACCTGGGTGTTCCGAGTCGCCGCGGCGCTCGCCAGCAGGGTGCCCCACAGCTGTTCCTCGTTGAGCTCCGTGGTGCGCGTGATAGAGCCCAGGTTCAGCTTGAGGTCCTTGGCGTACTCGGGCAGCGCCTCCTTGAGGTTTTCTACGCTCATCTCGCCTCCCTGATCAGACCCTAGGTGATTACGCCGAGGCCTTGAGCAGCTCGGTGGCGTTCAGCGTCGGGTCGCCCTTGCGCCAGTTGCAGGCGCACAGCTCGTCGGACTGCAGCGCGTCGAGCACCCGCAGCACTTCCTCCACGTTGCGGCCCACCGATCCGGCGGTGACCGAAACGAACTGGATCTCGTTGTTGGGGTCCACCAGGAAGGTGGCCCGGTCGGCGACGCCATCGGCGTTCAGAACGCCGGTGGCCAGGCTCAGCTCCCGCTTGATGTCGGACAGCATGGGGAACGGCAGCTTCTTCAGGTCCTCGTGCTGGGCCCGCCAGTTGAAGTGCACGAACTCGCTGTCGATCGAGACGCCCAGCACCTGCGCGTCGCGGTCGGCGAACTCGTCGTTGAGCTTGCCGAACGCGGCAATCTCGGTCGGGCACACGAAGGTGAAGTCCTTGGGCCAGAAGAACACAACGCGCCACTTGCCTTCGTGGTCCTCGCTGGTGACGGTGGTGAAGTAGTCCTCGGGCTGCTTGGCGTCGACCTTGGACAGATCGCCCGCGATCAGGGCGGTGAGCTCGTAGGCGGGGAATTGGTCGCCGATGGTCAGCAAAGGCATGGCTCTCCTAATTTGGATTTACTCAAGATTAGCTTTCCCTGTCATGTTGCCCGCATACCCTGTCTGAAGTAAAGGTGATATTTCCCACTACACTTATAGGCATGCCCGATAAGAGTTATCAGCCGACTATCGCCGGCCTGCGCGCCTTCGTCGCGGTCGCCGAAAGGCGCCAATTCAGCAGCGCCGCAACATCTCTCGGCGTCAGCCAGTCCACACTGTCACAGGCGCTGGCGGCGCTGGAAACCGGGCTGGGAACCCAGCTCGTCGAGCGCTCGACGCGGCGTGTCCTGTTGACACCCGAAGGTACGCAACTGCTGCCGCGCGCCCAGGCCGTGGTCGAAGCGGCGGAGGCGTTCGCGGCCGCCGCAACGGGAACGTCGGACCCACTGCAGGGCACCCTGCGGCTGGGCATGATCCCCACGGTAGCGCCCTACGTGCTGCCCACCGTGCTGGCCGGCGTCGCCGATCGCCTAACCGCGCTGACCCTGCGGGTGATCGAGGACCAGACCGAACGCCTGCTCACCGCATTGCGCGGGGGGTCCCTGGACGCCGCCCTGATCGCGCTGCCCGCCGACGCAACCGGACTCACCGAGGTCCCGATCTACGACGAGGACTTTCTGCTCGCGGTGCCGCCGGGGCACCCGCTGTCCGGCAAGCGCCGGGTGCCGGCGTCGGCGCTGGCGGATTTGCCGTTGCTACTGCTGGACGAGGGCCACTGCCTGCGCGATCAAGCCCTGGATGTCTGCCAAAAGGCCGGTGTGCGAGCCGAACTCGCGGACACCCGGGCAGCATCGCTGGCCACCGCGGTGCAGTGCGTGACGGGCGGGCTGGGGGTGACGCTGATTCCGCAGAGCGCCGCGCCCGTCGAGGCGGCACGCAGCCGGCTCGGGCTGGCGCAGTTTGCGAATCCACGCCCGGGCCGGCGCATCGGGCTGGTGTTCCGGTCGTCGAGCGGCCGCGACGAATCCTATCGGCGGCTGGCCGCCATCATCGGAGAGTCGATCGGCGGCGAACAGCGGGTGCGGTTGGTCAAAGAGCGTCACTCGGCGGCGGTGGCCAGCGCGTCCATCAGGGCGTCGACGTTGAGCTGAGATTGGATGCCCGCGGTTCCCGCGAGGCCCGGCGCGCCGGTTGCCGCGGCCAACAGCGGCCCCGACCCCGGGCCCGCATACATCAACCCCGAGTTGACCTCCGGGGGCAACGACCAAAAGTCCATGAATCCTTGCTCTCGTCGGCCGGCGCGGTCGCCGACCATCGTCGACCGAAACGACGAAAAACGGTCCGGGACGCACTACTGCACTTTTCGTCCCGACTAGGGAACGACTACTGCATTGCGCCCAGAGCGCGGCTGTAGGTTCTGCCTATGGAAAAGGTGATCGCGGTGCTCAGGACGGCGGATTTCGGCGACGATTGGTGTGCCCGCCAGCGGGGACCGGTCGCCGACGCGCTATTGGACCTGGGTTTGCCCGGGCTGTCGGTCAACGTGCGCGACGACGCGGTGCGCCATTCGCTGATGACGCTGACGACGCTGGACCCGCCCGTCGGCGCGGTGGTGAGCATGTGGACGCAGCAGTGCTACGGCGAGCAGATGACCGCGGCCCTCGACCTGCTGTCCGCCGAATGCGACCAACTCGCCGCGTACCTCGTCACCGAATCGGTGCCGCTGAAAGGGCCCAGCACCGAGCCGGGTTCGCGCACAACGGGTTTGGCCAACATCGCGTTGCTGCGCCGGCCCGAGGCCCTCGACCAGGTGAGCTGGCTGAACCGGTGGCAGCGCGACCACACCTCGGTGGCCATCGAGACGCAGTCGACCTTCGGCTACACCCAGAACTGGGT
Source organism: Mycobacterium sp. E183 (assembly GCF_001667735.1). Taxonomy (GTDB): domain Bacteria; phylum Actinomycetota; class Actinomycetes; order Mycobacteriales; family Mycobacteriaceae; genus Mycobacterium. The sequence continues at coordinate 37,031 of NZ_LZJN01000172.1, read as the reverse complement.
GGTGCGTGCCCTCACCCCGGGCGCGCCGGGAATCGCGGGCATCGTGGAGGAGTTGTTCCCCGCGGAGGCGATCACCGATCTCAAGGCGTTCTTCGGTGCCGCCGACGACAAGGACCTGCAGGACCGCTTGGGCCGAATGGTCGCCAGCACCACGGCGTTCGGCGCCAACGAGAACATCGACACCGTCCCCACCAGCCGCTACGTCTTCAAGACACCGTTCATCGAGGAACCCACATGACATCTCTGCGCGACGCCACGGCCCTGGCCGCGGCGGAAAGTGGCCTGGCGGTCGTCTCCACGGTTCGCGCCGACGCGACGGTGCAGGCGTCGCTGGTCAACGTCGGCCTGTTGCCGCATCCCGCGACCGGCCAGGAGGCGTTGGGCTTCACCACCTACGGCAAGATCAAGCTGGCCAACCTGCGCGCGCGGCCCCAGCTGGCGGTCACCTTCCGCAAGGGCTGGCAATGGGCGACCGTCGAGGGCCGCGCGGAGCTGGCCGGCCCGGAGGACGCCCAGCCCTGGCTGACCACGGACGACCAGCTGCGACTCTTGCTCCGCGATGTCTTCACCGCCGCGGGCGGCACGCACGACGACTGGGACGAGTACGACCGCGTCATGGCCCGGGAGCGGCGCGCGGTTGTGCTGATCGCGCCCACCCGCGTCTACAGCAACGGCTGACCTGGTTAGGCTGCAGCCGTGACGCTGCAGATCGATGACGACAAGCGGGTGCGCACCCTCACGCTGAACCGGCCCGAGGCGCTGAACGCGTTCAACGAGGCACTGTACGACGCCACCGCGGAGGCGCTGTTGGCCGCGGCCGAGGATCCCGAGGTCGCCGTGGTGCTGTTGACCGGCGCGGGCCGCGGCTTCAGCGCCGGAACCGATCTCGCCGAGATGCAGGCCCGCATCACCGATCCGGACTTCACGCCGGGCAAGCACGGCTTCATCGGCCTGATCGATGCCCTCAGTGCGTTCCCCAAGCCGCTCATCTGCGCGGTCAACGGCGTCGGGGTGGGCATCGGCGCCACCATCCTCGGCTACGCCGACCTGGCATTCATGTCATCGACCGCCCGGCTGAAGTGCCCCTTCACCAGCCTGGGGGTGGCGCCGGAGGCGGCGTCGTCATACCTGCTGCCGCAACTGGTGGGCCGGCAGAACGCCGCATGGCTGCTGATGTCTTCGGAGTGGGTGGATGCCGACGAGGCGTTGCGGATGGGTCTGGTATGGCGGGTCTGCGAGCCCGACGATCTGCTGCCCGAAGCCCGTCGGCACGCGGAAATCCTTGCCAGCCGCCCCATTTCGAGCCTGATGGCGGTCAAGCACACGATCGTGGAGCCGGTCCGGCCCGAGATCGCGGCGGCCACTGCGCGGGAAAACGCTCACTTCGCCGAGCTGATGGGTGCCCAGGCCAACGCCGCGGCGCTGGCGGACTTCAACAAACGCTGACGCCGGCTAACGCGACGGGGCGGCCTCGAGGTTCGCCGACGCGGCGATGATCGCCCGCAGCGTTCGCCTGCAACGGCCGCAGTCGCCCCCGGCCCCGCACGCGGCCATGACCTCTTTCGAGGTGGAGGCGCCGCGCGCGACCACCTCGGACACCGTGTGGTTGGTCACGCCGACACACAGGCATACGTACATCAGCGCATCCCTTGCATGCGGGCGACGTTCTCTTGCCCGACGGCCTGGCCACGCGTGCGCAATTCGTCCTCCCTCTCGGCATCCCGTGTCAACGGGATTCCCGAAGAAAATGCCGAACCGACAGCCATATTAGTTGAGTCTAACCTAAGTTCGTTAGCGCAGTCTAACCTTAGTCGCCAGCAACGTCGGTCACGGGGGCGGCGCAGGACACACACTGAGCACAGCCATACCTTGCTGGCAGATTGAACTTCGGCATGGCAAAGTGCGACTACGGCCCCGCATGGTGCGCGCAGCCCAGCGCACCCCGCCAAGGCCAGGAATGACCACCGTTTCGACCGTCACCGTAGGGGAGTGATCATGCAAGGGGATCCGGATGTTTTGCGCTTGCTCAACGAGCAGTTGACCGGCGAGCTCACCGCGATCAACCAATACTTCCTGCACTCCAAGATGCAGGACAACTGGGGCTTCACCGAGCTCGCCGAGCACACCCGGGCCGAGTCCTTCGACGAGATGCGGCACGCCGAGGCGATCACCGACCGCATCCTGCTGCTCGACGGGTTGCCCAATTACCAGCGGCTGTTCTCGCTGCGCATCGGTCAGACGCTGCGCGAGCAGTTCGAGGCCGACCTGGCCATCGAATACGAGGTGATGGACCGGCTCAAGCCCGGCATCATCATGTGCCGCGAGAAGCAGGACACCACGAGCGCCAACCTGCTGGAAGAGATCGTCGCGGACGAGGAAAAGCACATCGACTACCTCGAAACCCAGCTGGAGCTGATGGACAAGCTCGGCGTGGAGCTCTACTCCGCGCAGTGCGTTTCGCGGCCGCCGAGCTAGCACAGCCCACGCCTTCGCGGGTTTTGGTTGCCACGGGTTGACCGTGGGCACTCACTACCATCGAAATCCGTGGGAAGGCGGGCATGACGAGGGCGACACCAGCGGCGGCTCCGGCCGGCCGCGCTTCGGACTCCGGCCCCGCGGACGTCGCGGTCGACCCGCAGCGGCGCAATTTCATCTTCGTGGCGATCCTGCTCGGCATGCTGATGGCCGCGCTGGACCAGACGATCGTGGCGACCGCGTTGCCCACTATCGTCGCCAATCTTGGTGGCGCAGGCCATCAATCGTGGGTTGTCACCAGCTACCTGCTCGCCTCGACCATCATCACCGCCCTCGTCGGCAAGTTCGGTGACCTGTTCGGCCGCAAGCGGGTGTTCCAGGCGGCCGTCGTGTTCTTCGTCGCCGGGTCGGTGCTGTGTGGGCTCTCGAGCTCGATGGGCATGCTGGTCGCGTCGCGGGCGCTGCAGGGCATCGGCGGCGGAGGGCTGATGGTGACCGCCATGGCGCTGATCGGCGAGGTGATCCCGCTGCGGGACCGCGGCCGCTACCAGGGTGCGATGGGCGCCGTGTTCGGCGTCACCACCGTGATCGGTCCCTTGCTCGGCGGCTACTTCACCGACCACTTCACCTGGCGCTGGGCGTTCTGGATCAACGTGCCGATCTCGGTCGTGGTCTTCTTCGTGGCGGCCGCCGCCATCCCGCCGCTGTCCGAGCGCACCAAACCGGTCATCGACTACACCGGCATCCTCTTGGTCGGGCTCGGCGCCGCCGGGCTGACGCTGGCCACCAGCTGGGGCGGGACCACGTACCCGTGGGGATCGCCGACGATCATCGGCCTGTTCGCCGGCTCGGTGGTCGCGTTGTGCCTCTTCGCCTGGGTGGAAAGCCGCGCGGCCGCGCCGATCCTGCCGACCCGGTTGTTCGGCAGCCCGGTGTTCACGGTGTGCTGCGTCCTGTCCTTCGTGGTCGGCTTCGCGATGCTGGGCGCCCTGACGTTCCTGCCGACGTACATGCAGTTCGTCGACGGCGTCTCGGCCACGACGTCGGGCCTGCGCACGCTGCCGATGGTGATCGGGATGCTGACCACCTCGATGGGCAGTGGCGTCATCGTCGGCCGCACGGGCCGGTACAAAGTCTTTCCCGTCGCCGGCACCGCCGTCATGGCGGTGGCGTTCTTCCTGATGTCGCGGATGGACCCGTCGACATCGGTGTTGGTTCAATCGCTGTTCCTCGTCATCCTCGGCGCCGGGATCGGGATGTGTATGCAGACTCTGGTCCTGATCGTGCAGAACACCGTGAGCTTCGACGACCTGGGCGTCGCGACCTCCGGCGTCACCTTCTTCCGCACGATCGGCAGCTCGTTCGGTGCGGCCATCTTCGGTTCGCTGTTCACGAACTTTCTGCACAGCCGGATCGGCCCGGCTATCGCGGCCGGCCACGCGCCGGCGGCGGCCGCCGCGTCTCCGGAGGCGCTGCACCGGCTGCCCCGAGAGGAGGCCGCTCCAATCGTCGCCGCCTACTCCGAGTCGCTCACCCACGTGTTCGGATGGGCGGTTCCGGTCGCACTGGTGGGGTTCGTCCTGGCGTTATTCCTGCGCCAGGTGCCTCTGCGGGAAATGCACGACAGCACAATCGATCTCGGCGACGCGTTCGGCATGCCCAGCACCGAGACCCCGGATCAGATGCTGGAGGGCGCGGTCGAGCGCATGCTGCGCGGCGTGCCCGGCATGCGATTGCGCAGCATCGCCATGCGACCCGACTGCCGGCTCGACGTGGCCGGGCTGTGGGGCGTCCTGCGCATCAACCGCTACGGACAGATGTATGGCACGGCCCGGCTCACCGACATCGCCGACTACCTGCGGATACCGTTCGAGGTTCTGGAGCCCACCTTCTCGCGGCTGATCGCCACGGGGTACGCCCGCGGCGACGGCGACCAGATGTGGCTGACACCCGCGGGCGCCCAGCAGGTGGACTACGTGCACTCCCTGCTCGTGGCCTGGCTGGTCGACAAGCTCGCCCGGTCACCCGGATTCGACGGGCGACCGGATCGTCGCGTGGTCGAGGCGGCGCTGAACCGGGTCGCGGGCCGCGTTCTCGCGCAACGGGACTGGAGCGACGACCGTCCCACCACGAAGATCCCGGCGACCACACCCTGAAACGGGCGGTGCGGGCGTACCATCACGCCATGAGCCGAATCGGAACATTTGCTGACGACGACCTGGCCGGCTGGTTCGTGAAGTCCCCCGACATCGGCGGTGCCCTCGGCGGCTTCAGCAACGCGGTCTACACCAAGAACCGGTTGCCGCTGCGCACCCGCGAATTGGCGCGCGCCGTGATCGCGCACCGTAACGAGTGCGTCGTGTGCGTCAACACCCGCGACGAGGACGGGCCCGCCGCCGGCGTCGACGAGGAGCTGTACGACCACGCACAGGAGTGGCGCACCTGGCCCGGCTATAGCGAGCAGGAACGGCTGGCGGCCGAATTCGCGGACCGCTTCGCCAGCGATCACACGGGTCTGCGCGACGACGAGGACTTCTGGAGCCGTTGCTCCGAGCACTTCTCCGACGAATTGCTGGCCGATCTCGCGCTCTCGTGCGCCCTGTGGGTCGGCATGGGTCGCGTCCTGCGGACCCTCGACATCGGCCAAGCCTGCAAGCTGACGATCCCCAGCCGCGCCTGACCACCACGACACATAAACGTCTGCGAGGACACGCCGCTAGACGCCTCAACGGTTTATGTCTCGCGGGCACAAACCGCGACACCGGTGCGTTGCCGTAGCCGTGAAGATTCGCTTCGGCGTCGGGTTGGGCTCGGACACCGCCCCGGACCAGCTGGCCCCCATCGTCGATTACCTGGAGGCCAACGGCGTGGATTCCCTGTGGTTCTCCGAGCTGGTGTACTCCCCGGCGGTCGACCCGGTGGTCGGGATGGCGTACGCACTGGCCAGGACGACCCGGCTGAAGGTCGGCACCTCGGTGGCCGTCTTGCCCGGACGGCACCCGGTGCTGGTCGCCAAGCAGCTGGCGTCGCTGGCGGCCGTCGCACCGAAGCGGGTCCTTCCCGTCTTCGGTCTGCGGTCGGCGATTCCCGCCGAGCGGGAGGTGTTCGTGGTCCCCGACGGCGAGCGCGCCGCGGTGTTCGACGAGTCGCTGAGGGTGCTGCGTTCGGCGCTGACCGAGGACTCGGCGAGCTACGACGGCCGGTACTTCACCGTCAGCGGGGCCGCCGTCATGCCCAGACCGCAGCCCCCGCTGGACATCTGGCTCGGCGGCTCGGCGCCGGCGGCGTACCGGCGCATCGGCACGCTTGCCGACGGCTGGCTGGGCAGTTTCCTGACACCGGCGGAGGCGCGGACCGGCCGCGAGGCGATCCAACACGCCGCGGCGCAGGCGGGCAGGCAGATCGAGCCCGATCACTTCGGGATCTCGCTGGCCATCGTGGACGGGGTGGACGGCGAGCTGCCCGCGACGCTGGCCGCGGCGGCCCGCAGCCGTCGCCCGGACGTCGACCCCGCGGATTTGATCGCCGTCGGATGGGATCGGCTGCACCGGCAGCTGGACGCTTACATCGACGCGGGTCTGACGAAATTCGTCATCCGGCCCGCCGGCGGGGCGCCGCTGGACGGGTTCCTCGACCGGTTCGTCACGGAGCTGACCGCCCGCCAGAACTGAATTCGCGAGCCCCCGCCTCTCGCCCCTGCACAATGACTGCCATGACCGGCACACCGCTTGCCGCCGCGGCCATCGCCCAGCTGGAATCCGAGGGCGTCGACACCGTCATCGGGACCGTCGTGAATCCCGCCGGGCTGACCCTGGCCAAGACCGTCCCGATCCGGCGGACCAACACCTTCGCCGATCCCGGCCTCGGGGCCAGCCCCTCGTGGCACGCTTTCGCGATCGATCAGAGCGGCATCGCCTTCACCCCCGATGTCGGCGTGATCGGGGACCAGCGACTCCGCATCGACCTGTCCGCCCTGCGCATCGTCGGCGACGGCCTCGCGTGGGCGCCCGCCGCATTCTTCTCCCAGGACGGAACACCCGTCCCCGCCTGCGCCCGCGGCACGCTGAGCCGGGTGGAAGCCGCGCTCGCCGAAGCCGGAGTCGAGGCGCTGATCGGGCACGAGGTCGAATTCCTGTTGGTGGGGCCCGACGGTGACCGCCTGCCGTCGACGCTGTGGGCGCAGTACGGTCTTGCGGGCGTCCTGGAGCATGAGGCGTTCGTCCGCGACGTCACCCGGTCGGCCGGCGCGGCGGGCATCGCGATCGAGCAGTTCCACCCCGAATACGGGGCCAACCAATTCGAGCTGTCGATGGCGCCGCAGTCGCCGGTGGCCGCCGCCGACCAGCTGGTGCTGCTGCGGCTCATCGTCGGGCGGGTGGCCCGCCGTCACGGGCTGCGCATCAGCCTGTCGCCGGCGCCCTTCGCCAACGGTGTGGGCTCCGGTGCTCACCAACACTTTTCGCTGACAATGCCGGACGGACCGCTGTTCTCGGACGGCGCGGGCGCCCGGGGCATGACGGCCGCCGGGGAACACGCGGTGGCCGGGGTGGTCCGCGGGCTGCCGGAGGCGCAGGGCCTGCTGTGCGGGTCGATCGTGTCCGGCCTGCGCATGCACCCCGGCAACTGGGCCGGCGCGTACGCGTGTTGGGGAACCGAAAACCGCGAGGCCGCGGTGCGATTCATCACCGGTGGGCCGGGCAATCCACGCGGCGGGAACGTCGAAGTGAAGATCGTCGATCCCTCAGCGAACCCGTACCTGGCCTCGGCGGCGATCCTGGGGCTGGCGCTGGACGGGATTGAACGCCAAGCACCGCTGCCCCCGGAGGTCACGATCGACCCGGCGGACCTCGCCGCTTCCGAGCGGGAGCGCGACGGTATCGTGAGCCTTGACCGTAACCAGGCGGAAGTGATTGCCGCACTGAATGATTCGAAGCTGATACGGGGCATCCTGGGCGATGCCGCGGTCGACATGGTGGTCGCCGTCCGCACGCTCGAGCAGGAGCGGTACGGCAACCTGGACCCCGAGCAACTGGCGGAGAAGTTCCGCATGGCCTGGAGCCTGTGACGGGCTTCCATGGCTTCCAACCCGCACGCGCTGGCCGAGCACATCGACGTAGTGACCCTCATCGACCAGCACGTCCACGGTTGCTGGACGACCGCGGGGGATCGCCATCGCTTCGAAAACGCGCTCAACGAGGCCAACACCGAACCGCTCGTGGGCTCGGGATTCGACACCCAACTCGGCTTCGCCGTGCGTGCCCACTGCGGCCCTGTCCTCGGGCTCCCGAAACACGCTGACCCGCAATCGTATTGGGAGCGTCGCGACGTGTTCGGCGAGGCGGAGCTGGCCCGCATGTTCTTGCCGGCCGCCGGGGTGAGCGACTGGCTGGTGGACACCGGGATCGGCGCGGACACCGCCGCCCCCGCCGACATGGCCGAGTTGTCCGGCAACCGAGCGCACGAGGTGATCCGCCTCGAGCAGGTCGCCGAGCAGGCCGCTCAGGCGCCCGGCGACTACGCGTCGGCTTTCGAGGACATCCTGCACCGGCGCGCGGCGACGGCCGTCGGCACCAAGTCGATCCTGGCCTACCGGGGCGGGTTCGACGGCGACCTGAGCGAGCCGGAGCCCGCGCAGGTGGCCGAGGCGGCCGACCGGTGGCGCGACCGCGGCGGCACCCGAGTGCAGGACCGGGTGCTGCTGCGGTTCGGGCTGCATCAGGCGCTGCGGCTGGGCAAGCCCCTGCAATTCCATGTCGGCCTCGGCGACCGGGACTGCGATCTGCACAAGACCAACCCGTTGCTGCTGCTCGACTTCCTGCGGCAGTCAGCGAACACCCCGATCGTGCTGTTGCATTGCTATCCCTACGAGCGCGAGGCCGGGTACCTGGCGCAGGCCTTCAACAACGTATATGTCGACGGCGGGTTGAGCGTGAACCAGCTCGGGGCGCGGGCGCCGGCCTTCATCGCGCGGCTGCTGGAGCTGGCCCCCTTCGGCAAGGTCCTCTACTCGTCGGACGGGTTCGGCCCCGCCGAGCTCCATTTCCTCGGTGCGGCCCTGTGGCGCAGGGCAATTCATCGGGTGTTGCGCGGTTTCGTGGTCGACGACGACTGGAGCGAGGCCGACGCCATCCGGGTGGTCGACCTGATCGCCCACGGCAACGCCGCCGGGCTTTACCGCGTTTGACCCCCGGTGACACCGGGGTATACGGGCGATTATGGCGACCGCGAGGGGCGTCTTGGAGTGGGCCCGGGACAAGGTCGTGTCGTGGGTGCCCAAGGCCGACCTCGACCAGCGGGACCCCGACTACATCCGCGATCAGCTGCCGGGGACCTGGCTGCTGGCGTCGTTCTACTTCCGGGCGGACGTGCGGGGCCTGGATCGCATCCCGGCCGAGGGGCCGGTGCTGTTGGTGGGCAACCATAGCGGCGGCAACGTGCCACCCGACACCTTCGTCTTCACGCTGGCGTTCTGCTCCTACTTCGGCGTCGAGCGGCCCTTCTACCAGTTGGCCCACAACCTCGTCGTCTCCGCTCCGCCGCTGGGCTGGTTGCGCAAGTTCGGCACCGTGGCCGCGAACCCCGAGAACGCCCGTCTCGCACTGGATTCCGGTGCCGCCCTGCTGGTCTACCCCGGCGGCGACTACGAGGTGTTCCGGCCCTCGTGGGAGCGCCACAAGGTCGACTTCGGCGGCCGCATGGGCTACGTGCGGCTGGCCCGTGAGGCCGGGGTGCCGATCGTGCCCGTCGCCAGCGTCGGCGGGCAGGAGAGCGCGTTGTTCCTCAACCGCGGGCAGTGGCTGGCCAAGTTGCTGATGGCCGACAGGCTGCTCCGCCTCAAGAGCGTCCCGATATCGCTGGCACTGCCCTGGGGCCTGAACATCAGCGACCTGGCGGGCCACATCCCGTTGCCCACCAAGATCGTGATCGAGGTCCAGGACCCGATCGAGGTCGACGGGGACGACCAGGCGGTGCACGACAAGGTGATGGCCAGCCTGCAGGGCGGGGTCGACCGACTGGCGGCCGAACGGCGATTCCCGGTGATCGGCTGATGCGCGTCGAACGCCGCTGCGTCATCAACGCCGACCGCGACGCGGTCTGGAAGATCGTCAGCGACCCGGATTGCTACCCGTCGTTCATGACGAGCCTGGAACGCTGGGAGTCGTCCAACGACAAGCCGGCCGGCGTCGGCGCCCGCTACACCGTCCACTGGAAGATCGGCTCCGTACCCGTGGGCGGCCTCATCGAGGTGGTCGAATTCGACGAGGGCCGGGACCTGGCCTGGGTGGGCATCACCGGGGTCACGCTGCGCGGGCGGATCCGGCTGCGCGACCGCGGCGACGGCGGCACGAAGGTCACGTTCCGGCTCTCGTATCAGGCGCCGGGGGGCATCGTCGGTTACATCGCCGACCGGATCGCCGTCGGCCAGGTGGGACGCAATCTCGCCGAAACGCTGAAACGCCTGCGGAAGCTGGCCGAGTCGTAGCCATTTTTCCAATTTGGCATGTAATCAATCGCCGCGCGGCATACGCTCCGATCGACGAATCGGGCAACGTCACCAAACGCATCGAAGAGGAAAGGTTTGGGGGATGTTGCTCCGAGCAACTCTTGTCGCAGCGGCCATCGCGGCCGCCGCCGGTGGTATGGCAGCACCGGCCAACTCGTCGCCCGGTTGTTATATCGCCAGTTCCGGCGACTGCGTGCCCTATCCGCAGCAGGGCCCGTCGCAGCCACCCGGCGCCACCGCGCAATGCGCGGACGGCAGCTGGTCGTTCAGCCAGCATCCGCATTCGGGCGGCACGTGCCACGGACACGGGGGAGTACAGCAGTACTTATAGCGGTCCGGCGCCGGGATGGTCGACGTACGAGGGGTGACCATCCCGGCGGTTCGGGCCGGTATCGCCGAACACGTTGCAGTGCAGAGGAATTAGCTAGGCGACCGAGATCGCCGAGCCGGCCGGGCATAGGTGTCGATGGCACCGCGGACCCGACGCTACGCGCGGCCGCGTGAGCGTCTCGAGCACCGTAGGCCGATCAGAGGTCTCCGCGTTTCGCACGTTACTGAGCGCGTCCGGATGGGCCTCGCCGCGGGCTAGAGCCACTATCGCGACAATCACCGCTATCGCCGCCGCCGCCAGGACGATCATGCCCACGCCATCGGCGTTGAGGGTCTCGCCGAGCACCACGATGCCCAGAACCGATGCCACCGCTGGTTTGGCCACGGTCACCGACGGCATCGAGGCGGTCAGCGCACCAGCGCGAAACGAAGACTGCTGAAAGATCATCCCTGCCAACGCCGCCAGTATCCAGACATAGAATTCCGGCGCGCACAGCAGCGCCCCGAAACCGTGTCCGGCCGCCGCTGCGACGGCTTTGGTCAGCACCGCGAACAGGGCCAGCGACGAACCGGCCACCACCGCCAGCAGTACAGCCGCGCGGGGACCGGGCCAAATGCGCGCACCCAGGACACAGAGCACCAGTAGCGGACCCAACACCAGGGCCACCACAGTCCAGGTTGTCAGCGACCCCTGCGTCTGCCCGGCCTTCGGGTCGCCAACCGTGACGGCCACCGCCAAAGCGACGGCGAGCACCATCGCCCACATCCACTGACGGCGGGTCACCCGCTGACGGGTCAGCCGCGCATTGACCGGCAGGGCAAATAGCAGCGCCGTCACCTGTAGCGCCGTCACCAACATCACCGACCCGACAGCTAGCGCGGCGGCTTGCAGGCTGTAGTTGGCAACGGCTCCACCGCCGCCGAGCCACCACCGGGCGTCGCGCAACGACATGCGGAACAACTCCCAGTGGCCGACTGGCCCGTCGGTGACCTCGTGCGCGGACCGTTGACGGCTCACCGCGCCGATCGCGGATGCCAGCGCGGCGCACAGGGCGAGCACGACGGCGATCTCCGACTTCAACATGGGACCTCCTCAAGGTTCCGAGATCGCTTCGGGCTAGACCCCGAAGTAGACGCCGTACCTGCTCGTCGCGAGCGCTTTCAACAGCCACAGGACCAATCCGGTGCCCGCCAGGGTGCCCCCAGTCACCGCCACGATGAAGGCGGCCCGGAAGCTTTTGGAGAGCGCCGACCGGAGAGGCTTCTGCTGGTCGACGGCAGGCGACGGGTGGATGTCACTGCCGGCCATGGCACTCTCCTCGTTGACTTGCGTTCGAGTCATGAAGGAAATGGTCACCGACGAAGCACCGCTTGCGGAATGACCGGGAAGCCAGATTTGGGTTGCCCCTAGGGATAGGGTTTCCTATCCATTTGGCAAGCATTCGCGTGATCGAGTGCAACCAGTGTCGGTTGTCGCGCGAGCCCTGAAGTCGTCAGAGGACCACGCCCGAAAATCTGATGTTCGGCGCCGCAGTCACTCGTCTCGAGTACTCGAACGCGGGTTGCCCAACCTGCCACGGCGACAACGTGGTTGGGCGCGCCGAAGCGTTTCTCAGTCTGGCTACCCAGCCCGGAACATTCCGCTTGGTCAGTTGAGGGGGAGCGCTTGTGCGCTCACACCAGGAGAGAAATGAGTGGACGAGTCGGCTAGACCAAGCTTGTCGCGTCGAAGACCCAGCTGGTGTCGGCCGTCGCGAGGTTCTCGAAGTGGTTCGGGGGAGCGAAGGCCACCAAGGAGTTCATGTCCCAATAGTCTTTCCACACGGTGATCTTGCCGTCGGCGACCTTGTGCACGGTCACGAATCTCAGCACGCCTTGCTCACCCGTGGTGAACGTCCACGTCTCGGAGTGCTCGTACAGCACGTCGGAACCGTTGGACACCAGCACGCCGTCGTGATTCTCGTAAGCGGCCAGCGGCTCGAGGCCCATCTTCAGCCGCTTGACGATGTCTTCGGGTCCGCGCGCCGACAACGCGGGCACCGGCATGTCGACGTAAAGGCAGTCATCGGACAGGAACGTCTTGACCGCCTCCCAGTCCCGCCGCGAGAGCGCCTGCCATAGCCCGAATACGACATCCTCGACCGAGATCATAGATACGTCTGTCATAGCGCCAATAAACTCGGTTGCCGGACGAGTGTCAACACCGTTCGTAGAGGATGAATCCGTGAGCGGGCGAGCGAAGCTCCTGATCGCGGTAGCCGTCGGCGCGCTGCTGGCCGGGAGCTGCGCAGCGATCGCGTACGGGTTCTGGGCCGTCAGCCAGGATTGCCGGGAGTGGGTAGCCGGCAACGGCTACCGGCTGGTGCACGACGACTGGTGGGCGAAGAGCCGCGGCTGCCTGGCCAGAACGCCGGCCGGTGACGAGGTCACGCACAGCGAAGGGCTGGCCAGCAAGGCGACCGGGTGGGCCTGGCAATTGGCCATTTTCGGTGCCGGCGCCCTGCCGGCGGCGGTCATCTTGGCGCGCCTGACTTTTCGTTGGCGCGCGGATCCCTAGCCGTCGACGCGAGCCATGGACCGCGCCGGTCCCAGCGCCACCGGCAGCGACGACCAGCCCCGCAGTACCCGCGTGTCGCGCCGGCTGCCCGCGCCCGCCCCGCGCGCCTCGGGGAACCGGTCGAAGAACGTGCGCAGCCCCACTTCTCCTTCGGCGCGCGCCAGCGCGGCGCCCAGGCAGAAGTGCCGGCCCCCGGAGAACGCGAGATGCCTTCCGGCGTTGGATCGTTCGATGTCGAAGCGGTGCGGATCCGCGAAGACGGACGGGTCGCGGTTGGCGGCGGCCAGATAGACGAGCACCAGGTCGCCGCGCCGGAGCCGCTGGCCCGCCAGCTCGACGTCGCCCAATGCCACCCGTGCGGTCAGCTGCACCGGCGACTCCAGCCGCAGGATCTCCTCGACGGCGTTGGGCCACAGCTCGGGGCGGCGCCGCAGGGTGTCGAGGCGGTCGGGCGCGTCCAGCAGCATGCGGATCCCGTTGCCCAGCAGGTTGACCGTGGTCTCGAATCCGGCCGCCAACACCAGCCCGGCGATCGCCTGCAGCTCGTTGGAGTCCAAATATGTCTCGGCAGAGCCGCTTTCGGCTATCTGAATCAGCTGGCTCATCAGATTGTCGCTCGGGGCGCGCCGCAGCCGGCTCAGATGCTCGTCGAGCCAGGAGCTGAAGCCGGCCAGCCCTCGCTGCACACTGCGGTACTGCTGCCACGTCAGCCCGATGTCGAGACTCGGCGCGGCGAGCTCACCGAACTCCAGCACCCGCCGCCGGTCCGGCTCGGGTACGCCGAGGATGTCGCTGATGATCGCGACCGGCAGCTGCGAACAGAACCGCCCCACGATGTCGACGACCTGGGAGGCGCCGGACTCGGCGGCCAGCCGGTTCAACAGCTCGGTGGCGGTCTGCTCCACGCGGTCCCGCAGCGCGGCGACCGCCCGGGGAGTGAACACCGCCGACACCGTCTTGCGATACCGGGTGTGGTCCGGCGGCTCGACGGCGAGCAGCGACGGCGCGCGAAGCGGATGCAGCAGGTCGTCGCGGGTGCGGCCCTCCAACCATCGCAACGGCCCCGGCAGATTCGCGCCGAACATCACCACGCGGAAGTCGTCGGAACGCAGCAGCTCGTGGGCGAGCGCATGATCGGCCGTCAGGTAGCTGACGCGGCCCTTGACCAATGGGCCCGCGGCCCGCAGTTCGTCGTAATAGGCCACCGGATTGGCGGCCACCGTCGGATCGGCGATCAGCCGGGCGTGCAGGTCTCCCCGCCGGACCCCGAGCGTCGCGACGCCCCGGATGAAACCGTGCATCGCCAACCAGTGCAGTCGTTCCTTCACCGCCCCCTCCAACGATCGATGTCTTCCGAGCCTAGGCCCGAATCCCTGACCGGGTCAGCACTCGGCGATGATCTTGAAGTCGGTCGTGATGACCTTGTTCGGGTTGCTGCTGTTGATGCCGTAGGCGCTGCCGGTGATCGTGTACGCGTCGTTGGTGACCTCGGCGTGCGCGTCGCCCACCCCGCCTTCCCAGAAGCTGCCGGTGAACCCGTCGACGTTGCGGATCTTCACCCACTGGGGCATCACCCGGTAACCACTGGTGAGCACCACGGCCTCGACGGCGCCGTCGCGGTCCTTGATGTCGATGGTGCGGTACTGCTGGTTCTGGCTGCACGACGGCGGCCGCGTGCTGTGCGTGGCGCCGTCGATGGTCAGGCGGGCCGCTTTCCGCGGCGTGGTCTGGGCCTGACCGCACCCCGCGAGGCCGAAACCGGCGATCACGAGGACGACAACCGCGAGTAACCGGTTTCGCACCGGTTCACCTCCTTCACTGCCGATCCGGCATCATCCTGGGCAGGGACTTGACGATGCTGCGTCGCACGAACTCCGGACTCAGACCCTTGAAGAAGTCGATCAGCCGAATGCTCTTGGGCACGTACCAATGCAACCGCTTCGGGTGGTGGTAAGCCTGCCACGCGGTTTCCGCGACGCTGCTCGCCGGCATCAATCGGAGCATGCCCTTCTTGGGCGCGGTGGCGCGCAGCTCCTCCGCCGTCATCGGCGCGCGGCGGTCGTTGGAGTGATTAGTCGTCGTGGTCAGGATGGCGGTGTCGATCAGACCGGGCAGCACGTCGGCGACGCGGACGCCGTGTCGCTGCCACTCGACGCTGAGCGCCTCGGTCAGGCCCTTGACCGCGTGCTTGGTCGACGAATAGACCGCGAGGCGCGGCATCCCGTAGGTCGCGGACGAGGACGACGTCGAAAACATCAGGCTGCCCGGCGTCTCCTTCAAATATGGCAACGACGCGTAGGCGCCGGTCAGCACGGCCTTGTAGTTGATGTCGACGACGCGCATGGCGGCCTCGTAGGGCACGTCCTCGAACCAGCCGGATTCGCCGATGCCGGCGTTGTTCCACATCATGTCGAGCCCGCCGCCGGTGTTGCCGGCGCAGAAGTCGGCTAGGGCACCCTCCAGGGCCGCCTTGTCCGTGACGTCGACGCGGCGCGTCCACAGCCGGTCGCCGCCCAGTTCGTCGCGCAGCGTGGCCAAGCCGTCCTCGTTGCGGTCCACGGCACCGACCCGCCAGCCCTTGGCGTGGAAGAGCTTTGCGCCCTCGCGGCCCATGCCGCTGCCCGCGCCGGTGATGAAGACCGATTTCACTGCGCGTCAGCCCGTCTCGACCACATCTTTGATGCGGTTCAGCGTCTTGGTCATGTCGCGGACGTTGCGGCGCTTGCGCAGAAAGCCACCGAACAGCCAGTAGAGGCCGAGCCAGGGGGCGGGGTTGAGCCGGAACGACTCGGTCACGTCCGTGCCGCCGCCGCTGGGCGCCAACCGGTAGTGCCAGTTGTTGACCGCCCGATCACCGAGCAGCACCGCGAAACCGAATTCGCGGCCGGGTTCGCACGCGGTGACTTCGCAGGTCGTCCAATACACCGGTCCGATCTCGTTGCGCCTGACGTGGCCGCGGAATTTGGCGCCGAGGGCCGGGCCACTTGCGTCACCCAGCCACTCGGCTTCGAACACTTCCGGGGAGAACCGTCCGATATTGCGAACGTTCGCGATGAGATCCCAGATCTTGTCCGCGGACGCCGCCATATGAACAGTGGCCGAACCTTCCATGCGCTGATCCAAACACAGCTTCCCGCTCGGTCATAGACCGCGACGGTGGTTGATCGTCAGTGCGGAGCCGCCGCCTGGATCAGCCCGTTGATGATCTCCTTGATGCCCTGCGCGGGGTGCGAGTACCAACCGATCGGCAGGCCCGATTGCGCGCCGCACTTCGGCCACGCTTCCACGCCCTGGTCGGCGAAAACCCGGTTGGCCACGGCGATTTGCTGCTCCCTGGTGGCGGCCGCCGGGTTGCCGACACCGCCGTACGCGGCCCAGGTGGCCGGCTTGAATTGAAGTCCGCCGTACTCACCGTTGCCGGTGTTGGCGTGCCAGTTACCGCCGGACTCGCACTGGGCGACCGCGTCCCAGTTGGGGGTGGGGGCGGAGGTGGCGATACCGGTGGACGAAGCTATCGACGCTGCAACGAACCCGCCGACCGCCAGGGACTTGACGAGAGGCTTGCAGAGAATTTTCATGTGATGGATTTCGGCCTCTGTGGCCAAAGCGTTACCTATTCGAAAATGGTGCGAGATATGCCTTCCAGCTGCGGAAATGGCCTTATTGCGGCACGGGAAGAAAGTGTTAGAAACCGTTGAGGAAAAAATAAATTATTGCTGGCAATATGACCGGGTTGCTAACGCCAGCGCCCGTTGGTAGATGGCGTCGAGCCGGCGCGTGCGGACGACGCCGTCCCTGGCGAGGTCGAGCTGCGCGGGGCAGGCGGCCGAATGCAGGAGGTCCCAGTCGGCCACTATCTGGTTCAGCATGGTTTGGTTGAGGTCGTCGATCGCCGACCGGGATGCCGCCAGGTCCGCCGACTGGGTCGGTGCGCCCGCGGGATCGAGCTTCCAGTCCGCGAACCGGCGGTATTCGATGCCCTCGGTGGCGTTGATCTGGTCGCCGAAGACCTTGGTGACGTAGTCGGGGTCGACTTGCCGGGCCGAGGCCTGGGTTGCCAATTTCGCGAGTTCTTGCTGGATGCGGTCGGGGTCTTCGATAGGCCCGTGGGTTTGCCACTTGACCGCGGCCACCGGTTCGGCGATCTGCAACCGCTGCGCGGCGGCGTCGACCAACTCGGTGAGCGCGTCCGCGTCGTCCGCCGCCGCCGGCGATGCGACGAACACGGCCAGCGCGCCGACGAAGCCGCCGCAGCGCGCGGTCAGGCTGATGCGGCGGCAGGTCATGACCATGATTCTGCGGCAGCGGGGCACTTCGGAGTTAGCCTGAAGTGCTGATGTCGTCGATCATGGGCAGGCGCGGCCCGCAGCGCGTTGGCGGGAAGCGCGGAAAGTCGTTGCGTTCGAAGCAGATTCGTGCGCTGATTGCGGTTGCGCTGGCGCTTTCGTTGTTATTGGGCGCTGCGATCCTGATGATCGACCGCCTGCATTCCACGCCCGCCGACGCCCTCGACCATCCCGCCAGCCCGGTGAGTGACGATCAGTCGAGGACTCAGGTTGTCCAATCGGCTCGGAACGTCGTGGCCGCGGCGGCCTTGCGGACGGCGTCGGCCGGCTACTCGCTGATGTCGTGCAAGAACCGCGACGACCCGCCGTACCAAGGCGCGGTCTACCTGACGTTCTCGGTGCCCGCCGCGCCGCGGGCCGACATGTACTTCGCCCGAATCGCCGCAACGCTGACCGACCACGGCTGGACCGAGGGCCTGCCGCCCAACAATCACGCCTTCGCCACGACGTTTACCAAGGACGCCGTCACGGTGATCGTTTACCGCCACGACGACGAGCCCAATGTGGGCGTGCTGCGCGTCTACGGCGAATGCCGGAACATGACCGATCACCGCGCGGACGCGACCGCCTGGACCGATATCACCGGCGAGTTCGCCAGGCCGAGCTGATCGGGCGGGAAACGCACCGCTGCGCCCGACGGCGTCGTCGTCGGGCGCAGCGGTGAGCTCGGTACAGCTGAGGTTATCCGCCGCCGGGGGTGGCGCCCAGGCTGCTCTGCAGGTCGCCCTTCATGGCGTTGAGCTGGGCGCCCCAGTACTCCCAGCTGTGGGTTCCATAGGGCGGGAAGTTGAACACGGCGTTGTGGCCGCCGGCCGCGTTGTAGGCGTCTTGGAACTTCTTATTGACGCCGATCATGAAGTTGCTCTCGAGGAACGTGGCCGGCAAATTGGCACCGCCCAGTTCGTTCGGAGTCCCGTTGCCGCAGTACACCCAGAGCCGGGTGTTGTGTTCGACAAGCAGGTTGACGTTGACCAAGGGGTCGTTACGCTGCCACGCGGGGTCGTTGTCAGGCCCCCACATGTCTTCCTTCTTATAGCCGCCGGCGTCGCCCATCGCCAAACCTATCCAGCCCTGCCCCGTGGACGGGCTGAGGTAGCCAGACAGCGACCCGGCATAGACGAACTGGGCCGGGTGGTAATTCGCCAGGTTCATCGCGGAAGCACCCGCCATCGAGATCCCGACCGCGGCGCTGCCGTTCGGCTTGACACCCTTCTCGGACGACAGGTACCCGGGCAGTTCGCTGGTCAGGAACGTTTCCCACTTGTAGGTCGAGCAGCCGGCCTTTCCGCACGCGGGGCGGTACCAGTCGGTGTAGAAGCTGGATTGCCCGCCGACCGGCATGACGATCGAGAGACCCGACTTGTAGTACCACTCGAACGCGGGCGTGTTGATGTCCCAGCCGTTGTAGTCGTCCTGAGCGCGTAACCCGTCGAGGAGGTACACCGCCGGGGAGCCGCTTCCGCCGCTCTGGAACTGGACCTTGATGTTGCGGCCCATCGAGGCGGACGGCACCTGTAGATACTCGACGGGCAGACCCGGGCGCGAAAACGCGCCCGCGGTCGGCGCGCCGCCGGCAAGACCGACCAGGCCCGGCAGGGCCGCTGCCGCTGCCGCACCGACTAATAGCCGGCGCCCCCAGGCCCGGACCTTCTCGCTCAGTTCTGTCATACCTGCCCCTTGTCGTATGTGATGGCGGTCTCAGCAGGAATTTACCGGGTGAATAGGCCGAATGTCGATCGGGACGCGGTGTCGTCTCGATTTGGTATCGCTTTTCTTCCGGCAATTTCGCGGCCCGGATTAGGGCACGGCAGCCCTACCGGCCGGCCGGTTCGCCACCCGGCACCACCGGGGACCGGTCCAAAACGCCTGGCAGCGGTGGCTGGGCCCGGGTTTTACTCAATGGCACAAAGGCCCATTCTCGGTCCCGCCGTGACGGGCGCCCGCCCCGCGACGGCTAACCGCCGCGGAAAAGGCCGATTCGGTGCGCAAGAGCTTTATCACGGCGGAAACATGCGACGGTTTCGCGGCGCCGCGGGCCGCTCGCTCACCGGCGCGTCCCGTCCGCGGGCGGCGGTTGTCGCCCGGGGGCGAAGCCGAACCGGGGCAGCCGGACTTGCGCCGACCGCGTAGGCTCTCACGGAGCAAGCCGATGGAGACCACATTTTCTCGGTCCGTTCCGGCTCTCACGAACCACCTCACCAGGGGAATTACTGGTGCGCGCGGTGCGGTGAGGGTGTCGGAGGTCCGGGACCGATTGGGGCATAAGTTTTGGACACGGTACTTGGGCTATCAGTGACGCCGACCGCCATTGGGTGGGTCCTCGCTGAGGGACACGGCGCGGACGGCACCATCCTGGACCACCGGGAGATGGCGCTGGTCCCAGGCCGCGGCGTCCGCGCCCTCAGTACCGCAGAGCAAGTAGCCGACGAGGTATTGCGGGTGGAAGCGCAGGCGGCTGCCAGCGATCGCCGGCTGCGCGTCATCGGGGTTACCTGGAACGACGAAGCGTCCGCCCAGGCGGCACTGCTGCTGGAAGCGCTTACCGACGCCGGCCTCGACAACGTCGTGCCGGTCCGTGCGCTCGACGCGGTCGAAACACTGGCCCAGGCCATCGCGCCGGTCATCGGCTACGAGCAGACCGCCGTCTGCCTGCTCGAACGTGAGGGGACGACCGTTGCCATGGTCGACACTCACGACGGGGAGACACGGACGGCCACCAAGCAGGTGGGCGGCGGCTTCGACGGCCTGACCCGCTGGCTGAGCGGCATGTTCGACCGCAATGGCTGGCAGCCGGGCGGGGTCGTCGTCGTCGGCGCGCAGAGCGACGTCGACGGTTTCTCCTGGCAACTCGAAAAGACGCTGCCGGTACCGGTTTTCGTGCAAACGATGGCGCAGGTGACCATCGCACGGGGCGCGGCGCTGACCGCCGCCCGCAGCACCGAGTTCACCGACGAGCAGTTGGTGATGCAGGACAGTGCGCCCGCCGCACCGCCCGCACCGCCGCGCAAGCTTTCATACGCCGGCGCCGTCACCACCCTGGCCGCCGGTGTGGTCACGTTCGTCTCTTCGTTATCGCTCGCCGTGGGTATTCAGTTGGCCCCGGCCAGCAAGCCTGGCCCACGGCACGCGGTGCAGCCGCCCACACCACAAATCGCCGAAGCCGTGGCGCCGCCCCCGGTCGTAGCGCCGCTGACCCCGCAGGCGAAGGTGCCCGCCGGTGAACCGATTACCGAACCCGCCGCCCCAGAGGTGCAGCAGTCCGAACCCGGTACCCGGCAGCCCTACCTGACAAGGGTTCTCGAGCACATACCGGCCGACGCCGGTGAGCCGACGGGCGACTCGGCGCCACAGGCGCCCGCGCTGCCGCAGCCCTGACGTCGAACCGCTCAGGCGTCCTTCGCGTGCGTCGCGGTGAAGGACAACGCAACGTCGTCGGCGACCTGGAGCGAACCCATCAGCAGTGAGTACGGCTTGACGCCGTAGTCCGTCTGCCGGACCGTGGACTCGGTGGACATGCGCCACGCGTCCCCGAGGTCCTCTGTCCGCAGCTCGATTACGTGGTCCCGCGTCTTCCCCCGCACGGTGAGTTCGCCGCTGAGCCGGTATCCATCGCCGGTCTTGTCGACCGCCCGTGCGACGAAACGGATCTCGGGAAACCGGCTGGCATCCAACGACTTCAGGGCGTTGGACCGCACCAAGGCCTTCTCGGGCGCGGACAATCCCTTGACACCGCCCTCGCCGCGCAGCACCTCAAGCGAGTCGGTTTCGACCACGAGCTCGACCGCGGCCGGCTCGGAACCGGCCCAGCTCACGGTGGCGTGCCAGCGGGTCATCGCGATCGTGAGCCGGTGCCCCATCCGGGCGGCGCGGCCCCGGACTCCCGTGGCAAGCAGTAGTTCGCCGTCGGACGCGTCCAGTCGCCATTCGTCGGTCATGGGCCGATGTGCGATCACATCGTCAGGACCGTGCGGTAATGCGCGCGTCCCTGCTCCAACGCCGCGTAGCCCTCGGCGGCCTGCGACAGCGGCAGTTCCTCGACCCAGGCCCGCACCCCGGACAGCACGGCGAAATGCATTGTGTCTTCAACATCTTTCGCCGTGCCCGAGGGATGCCCGACGATGCTGATCCCGGGTGTGATGAGCTGGACGGGACTGATCGGCAACGGTTCCGGCGTGACGCCAATGGTGACGAGCTCGCCCTGCGGCGATATCCCGCCGACGGTCGCGGCCATCGCCGGCGAGTTGCCCGCGGTCGCCAGCACGACCGCGGCCCCACCCAAGGCCTTCAGCGCCTCCGCGGGATCGGTGGCGGTGGAGTCAATATAGTGGTGGGCGCCCAACTTCCGGGCGTCCCCCTCCTTGCCGGTGCCGCGAGCGATGGCGATGGTCTCGAAGCCCATCGCCCGGGCGAACTGCACCCCGAGGTGCCCGAGCCCGCCGACACCGAGGATGGCGACCCGGTCGCCCGGCACCGCCTTCGTATGGCGCAGCGCGTTATAGGTGGTCACACCGGCGCATCCCATCGGCGCGGCTTCCGCGTCGGAAAGCCCTTCCGGTGTGCGAGCGAGCGCGCTCCCCGGGACGGTCACCGATTCCGCGTACCCGCCTGGATATTGGTAGCTGGGGACCTTCCCGTTCTCGCAATGGATGAAGTGGCCTTTCCGGCATTCATCGCAGTGGTAGCAGCACCCGCCGAACCACCCGACCGCGACACGATCGCCGACGGCGAAACCGTCCACACCCGCACCGAGTTCGGCTATCGTCCCGGCGATTTCGTGCCCGGGCGTCAACGGCCACGTCATGCCGGGGAAGCCACCGGCGACAAAGTGTGCGTCCGTGCCGCAGATTCCGCACGCGGTCACGGTTATCCGCGCCTCACCGCGTCCCGGTGGCTTGGTTTCGACATCGACCAGTTCCAACGGTGCCCCGGCCGACGCTACGTGAACTGCTCGATGGGTTGCCATGCAGTTGAGGCTACTGGGCGGCAGGGGATTTCGCGCCGTCGGTGTGGTAGTCGACCTGCCAGTGCTTGATCCCGTTGAGCCAGCCGGATCGGAGCCGTTCGGGCTTCCCGATCGATTCCAGGTTCGGGATGCCGTCGGCGATGGCGTTGAACATCAGGTCGATGGTCATGCGCGCCAGGTTCGCGCCGATGCAGTAATGCGCGCCGGTCCCGCCGAAACCCACGTGCGGGTTCGGGTCGCGCAGGATGTTGAAGGTGAACGGGTCGTCGAAGACGTCCTCGTCGAAATTGGCTGAGCGGTAGACCATCACCACCCGCTGGCCCTTCTTGATCTGCACGCCGGACAGTTCGTAGTCCTCGAGCGCGGTGCGCTGGAATGACGTCACCGGGGTGGCCCACCGGACGATCTCGTCGGCCGCGGTGGCGGGGCGCTCCCTCTTGAACAGCTCCCACTGATCGGGGAAGTCGGTGAAGGCCATCATGCCCTGGGTGATGGAGTTGCGGGTTGTTTCGTTGCCGGCCACGGCCAGCAGGATGACGAAGAAGCCGAACTCGTCGTCGGAGAGCTTGTGGCCGTCGATGTCCGCCTGGACCAACTTGGTGACGAGGTCTTCGCCGGGATTCGCCGTCCGGTCGGCGGCCATCTGCATGCCGTACATGATGAGTTCGACGGACGCGGTGATGGCGTCGTTGCTGGCGAACTCCGGATCCTGGTCGCCGACCATCTCGTTGGACCAGTGGAAGAGCTTCTTGCGGTCTTCCTGCGGCACACCCATCAACCCGGCAATCGCCTGCAACGGCAACTCGCACGAGACCTGCTCGACGAAGTCACCGCGCCCCTCCGCCGCCGCTTCCGCGACGATGCGCCGCGCCCGCTCGGCGAGGTCGTCGCGCAGGCGCTCGATGGCCCGGGGGGTGAACGCCCGCGAGATGATCTTGCGCAGCCGAGTGTGTTGCGGCGCATCCATGTTGAGCAGGACGAACTTGCCGCGTTCGACTTGTTCGCCGACCGTTCCGTCCTTGTAGCGCGGCAGCGCGGTGTTTTTCAGGCTGGAGAAGACGTCGCTGCGTAGCGAGACCTCTTTGACGTCCTTGTGCTTGGACACCACCCAGAAGCCGCCGTCGTCGAATCCGCCGGCCCCGATCGGTTGTTCGTTCCACCAGATCGACGCGGTCCGCCGCAGTTCGGCCAGTTCCTCCACCGGCAACCGCTCGGCGTGGATGTCCGGGTCGGTGAAGTCGAATCCGGGAGGAAGATTGGGGACCGGCTTGGCGGTTGGCTCGACGGTTGGCATTGCCCGCTCCTCGATGACGAAGTGGTCTAGTCGTCTTTGTGCAAATAAACCATTGCCGCACCACGGTTGGGAAGCGTTGACACAAGATCGCCGGGCACAAATTGAAACGTGTTCCTCGTTCTCGGGCCGCTTGGCCGATACGGTCTTGTGGCCCGCGTCTCGATGGATATGCTTTGGTGCAGGTCACCGGCGACGACAGGCGGGGTGGAACATGATTCGGGAACTGCTCAGCGCCGCTTCGATAGCGGGCATCGCGATCGGCATGGCGCCGAGCGCCGCAGCCGGGTACGACGGCGACGTGCCAGGCATGAACTATCAGGCCTCGTTGGGCGCGCCGTGCGACAACTACGAGCGCTTCATCTTCGGTCGGGGCCCCAGCGGCCAGGCCGAGGCGTGCCACTTCCCCCCGCCGAACCAGTTCCCCGCGGCCACCACCGGGTATTGGGTCATCTCCTACCCCCTGTACGGGGTGCAGCAGGCCGGCGCGAAGTGCCCTGGACCGCAGGCGGCGGCGCAGTCGGATCGCGGGCTGCCGATGCTGTGCCTGGGGGCGCAGGGTTGGCAAGAGGGCTGGTTCACCGGGGCGGGATTCTTCCCTCCGGCCGGATGAGCGGCTGAGTCATGAACGACGGCCGGCCCGGCGAGACCCTCGTCCCGCGCTGGCTTCGGTTCGTCCTCGCGTCCGATCGTGCCGGCTCGGCGTGGTACATCGGGACGGGATTCTTTTTCGCGCCGGTCCTCGCAGTGCTATCGCCGTGGCCCGCGGTCACCGCCGTGCTGTGGGGAATCATCGGGCTGGCCGGGCTGTGGCTCGGCCTGCTGGGGATCGCGATGGCCGTCGGCCTGGCCCGAATCTTGCGGTCCGGGGCCGAAATCCCCGAGGACTACTGGCGCAGCCTGGTGAACTACTAGCCCGGCGCACCCCGGCTAGAGTCATAGCAACTGTCCTGCGACCAAAGGAGACTCGAGATGGCTTTCAACCCGAAGGATGCGGTCGACGCGGCCAAGGACATCGCGACCAACGCGGTCGAAAAGGCCTCCGACATCGTCGAACACGCCAGCGACATCATCCGCGGTGACATCTCCGGCGGCGCCAGCGGGATCGTTCAGAACTCGATCGAGATCGGCACGTACGCGGTCGACAGGACGAGGGAGATGTTCAGCGGCCGCGACGCGCTCGACGACGACGAGGTCTAGTTCCGCCGTCAGACCGACGCGGCCTCGTTGAGTTCGTCAAGCCGGTTGGTCGCTTCCAGGTATTCCTGCACCCAGCGCTCGATGACGGTCGCCGTCTTCTCCACCTTGGTGAACTGACCGACGACCTGACCGACCGGATTGAACGCGACGTCCACGCTCTCGTTCGGGTACCGGTTGGTGGCCCGCACCGCCATGCCGGAGACCATGTACTGCAACGGCATACCGAGCGGCTTCGGGTTGTCCGGCTGCTCCCACGCCTCGGTCCAGTCGTTGCGCAACATGCGGGCCGGCTTACCGGTGAACGACCGGCTGCGAACGGTGTCCCGGCTGCCCGCCTTGACGTACGCCTGCTGCTGAACCGGCGTGTTCGAGGATTCCTCGACCATCAGCCACTGCGAGCCCGTCCATGCGCCTTGGGCCCCCAGCGCCAACGCCGCGGCGATCTGCTGGCCGCTGCCGATACCGCCGGCCGCCAGCACCGGCACGGGGGCGACTTCCTTGACCACCTGCGGCCACAACACGATTGAGCCGACCTCACCGCAGTGGCCGCCGGCCTCGCCGCCCTGGGCGATGATGATGTCGACGCCCGCGTCCGCGTGCTTGCGGGCCTGCGACGGCGAGCCGCACAGCGCGGCGACTTTGAGCCCGGCCTCGTGGATGTGCTTGATCATGTCGGGCGGGGGAGTGCCGAGCGCGTTGGCGATCATCTTCACCTTCGGGTGCTTCAGCGCCACCTCGACCTGGGGCGTGGCGGTCGCCTCGGTCCACCCGAGCAGCTGCAGGCTGTCGCCGTCGCTGTCCTCGATCGGCACGCCGTGGTCGGCGAGGATCTTCTTGCCGAAGTCGAGGTGTTCCTGGGGCACCATCTTGCGCAGCGTCTCGGCGAGCTCTTCGGCCGAGAGGTGCGAGTCCATGCCCTCGTACTTGTTCGGGATGACGATGTCGACGCCGTAGGGGTGGTCGCCGATGTTCTCGTCAATCCAGTTGAGTTCGATCTCCAGCTGCTCGGGGGTGAAGCCGACCGCGCCGAGGACGCCGAACCCCCCGGCCTTGCTGACCGCCACCACGACATCACGGCAGTGGGTGAACGCGAAAATCGGAAACTCAATACCAAGCTCATCGCAGATGGCGGTGTGCATGCCTACTCCTGGGGCGCGGAACCGAAGCTCAACAAATTGAAACGTGTTCTAGTTTAGTACGAACCGCATTGACGTGGCCAGCGGGTCTTGACCTGCGTTTTGTCACTACGACCCGTCGGCCCCGTCAGAGTGCGGCGCTGCGCACGACCCACAGCGCCACGAACGCGAACATGCAGCCGGCACACACCAGGTGATCCCGGCAGACGGAGCGCGCCAGCCGGGTCTGCTCGGGCGGATCGTCCGCGCGCCGCCCCAGCCGCACCGCGTCGGGGACCGTTTGCGTCAGCGCGAGCATGATCGGAAGCCCGGCCAGGACGACCGACAGTGCCAGCAGCCACCACGGCTCCGGCCCCAGCGCGGACTGGTAGGTCAACGCCGCCACCAGGATCACCATGACGGCGGCGATCAGCCGATTCATCGGGCGAGACGTGGTGGTGGCGCGATGGTAGTAAGCCGCGATGGAAGCGAGCACCTCCTCGGGCAGATCGGCTGGCGGAGAACGGAATCGGAGCACCTGCACATCGAAGATCAGATCCATCCACAAGACTGCGAGCAGGAATCCGGCGCAGGCCGTGAGCAACGAGGCCATGGCGCTCCTCCATCTCCGTGCCACTGGGAGCACGCGTCGACGTGCACCCATTGTTTCCCAGCCCCACGTCGAAATGGAATCACTTCTGCCACTTGAGTTTCAGCGGCGATCGGGGCGAGCGGGATCAGACAGCTCAAACTCGTCATTCAGGGGCCGCTCGACATCCGTCTGGTCGCCGAACGGATTGTTGTCGGTGGCCCGCCGTACTATTCGAACATGCGTTCGAGTAACCGTGAGGAGATCGCCGCGGACTATGCCGCGCTGAGCGATGTCGTTTCCCGCATTCTCGGCCACTCCTACCTTCCACCACCCCGAAAAGCTGATGTCGGACGGGGACGAGGACGTCGACCCGCCGTAGCGATCGGACTATTGATCCGCTCCGTGGCCAGCGGGTAGCGTAGTGCTGCCAATTACGACACCGCACGTCGCGTAATTGGGTTACGCCCGTCTCCGAGAGGATCGGCTCGATGCGCAGCGCCTATGCCGGCGATCCCTTCACCACGTCCACGGCGGAGATCGAGGCCGCCCTCGCGGACGTCAGCATCCCGACGCTGTTGCTTTCGCTGGTGCACATCACCGGTGACCCGCGGTTCATCCGCGACTTCAAACAGATGGGCGTCTTCCTCAACGAGATTCAGGGGTTCATGTCCGAGGAGGACAAGGCGCGGGCCCGCGCGGCGGCCCTGCCGGCGATCATCGACTATCGGGACCGCGGTTGCCCAGAGCCAAAGCCCCTGAGCCTCGACCTCATTCGGGAGATGATGGACTGGGCGGCCTGCGAGCACGTGCCCGACGATTACCTGCCGCTGATCCTGGAAGAGATGGACCTCGACGGCGTCGATCCCCGCCGCCCCCATGCCCTGCCGGCCGACGACGCGGCGGACATGCCGGTCCTCGTCGTCGGCTGCGGCGAATCGGGCATCTTGGCCGGAATCCGGCTCAAGCAGGCAAACATTCCGTTCACCATCGTGGAGAAGAACGCCGGACCGGGCGGAACATGGTGGGAGAACAGCTATCCCGGTGCGCGCGTCGACGTCGCGAACCACTTCTATTGCTACAGCTTCGAACCCAATAACGACTGGACACATTTCTTCGCCGAACAACACGAACTGCAGGACTACTTCACGAAGGTCATGGCGAAGCACGACCTGGCCGAGCACGTGCTGTGGAACACCGAGGTGCTGGCCGCCGAGTGGGTCGACGACGACGCCACCTGGAGCATCCGGCTGCGCGGCGCCGAGGGCCAGACGAGCACCGTGCGCGCGCGAGCCCTGATCACCGCGGTCGGCCAGCTGAACCGGCCGAACATCCCCCACTTCGACGGCGCCGACAGCTTCGCGGGGCCGTCATTTCACTCCGCCGCCTGGGACCACTCGGTCGACCTGCGCGGCAAGCGGGTCGCGCTGATCGGCGCCGGCGCCAGCGGCTTCCAGATCGCCCCCAGCATCGCCCCGGAGGTCGAGCACCTCACCGTGTTCCAGCGGACCGCGCAGTGGATGTTCCCCAACCCGATGTACCACGACGAGGTCGGCGAGGGCATGCGCTGGGCCATGCGCCACCTGCCGTTCTATGGACGGTGGTACCGGTTTCTGGTGCTCTGGCCCGGGTCCGACAAGGGCCTGGACGCCGCGGAAAGCGACCCGAACTACGCCGACCAGGACCACGCCGTCAGCGACATCAACGCCGCCGCCCAGATGATGTTCTCCCAGTGGATCACCAGCCAGGTCGGTGAAGGGGACGAACTGCTGGGCAAGGTGATGCCGGACTATCCCGCCTGCGGCAAACGGACCCTGCAGGACAACGGCAGCTGGCTGCAGACGCTGCGACGCGACAACGTCGACCTGGTGCGCACGCCCATCCGGCGGATCATCCCACACGGCATCGTCACCCAAGACGGCGAGACGCACGAGGCCGACATCATCGTGTACGCCACGGGATTCCGGCACACCGACGTGTTGTGGCCGCTGAAGATCACCGGCCGCGACGGGGTCGACCTGCGCGAGATGTGGGGGAGCCGTCCGTACGCCTACCTCGGCATCACCGTCCCGAAGTTCCCCAACTTGTTCATCATCTACGGGCCCGGGACCCACCTCGCCCACGGTGGCAGCCTGATCTTCCAGTCCGAACTGCAGATGCGCTACATCGACCAGTGCCTGGCGCGGCTGGCCGAAGGGGACGTGCACTCGCTGGAGCCGAAGCCCGACGCCGCCGCCGCGTGGCATGAGCGGACGCAGACCCAGATCAAGAAGATGGTGTGGGCGCACCCCGCGGTCAAACACTCCTACTTCAAGAACGCCGACGGGGAGATCCACACCGTCAGTCCGTGGCGCCTCAACGAGTACTGGGCGGCGGTCCGCGAGCCCGATTGGGCCCAATTCGTGGTACGGCAAGGGAAGTGAGCACGCCAGCATGCGCACGGTAGTCGTCGACGGGCCCCGCGCCATCCGGGTGGAAACCCGGCCAGATCCCGCCCTTCCCGGCCCCGACGGAGCGATCGTCCAGGTCACCGCTGCCGGCATCTGTGGTTCCGACCTGCACTTCTACGAGGCCGATTTCCCGATGCCCGAGCCGATTGCGCTGGGACATGAAGCGATCGGCACCGTGGTGGAGGCGGGCCCGCAGGTGCGCACCGTCAAGGTGGGCGACCTCGTCATGGTGTCGTCGGTGACCGGGTGCGGCGCCTGCGCAGGCTGCGCCACCCGCGATCCGGTCTTGTGCCACAACGGGTTCCAGATCTTCGGCGGCGGCTTGCTCGGTGGCGCGCAGGCCGATCTGCTGGCCGTGCCCGCCGCCGACTTCCAGCTGCTGAAGATGCCGGAATCGATCAGCACCGAACAGGCGCTGCTGCTCACCGACAACCTCGCCACCGGCTGGGCGGCGGCGCAACGCGCCGACATCCCGTTCGGCGGCACCGTGGCGGTCATCGGCTTGGGCGCTGTCGGACTGTGCTCGCTGCGCAGCGCGCTGTTCCAAGGCGCCGCAACGGTTTTCGCGGTCGATCAGGTGGACGGGCGGCTGGACCGCGCAGCCAAGTGGGGGGCGACACCCCTGAAGGCCCCCGCGGTCGGGGCCATCCTCGACGCCACCGGTGGCCGCGGCGCGGACGCGGTGATCGATGCCGTCGCCACGGACGCCTCCCTGACGGACGCTCTCAATGCGGTGCGAGCGGGCGGTACCGTCTCGGTTGTCGGCGTGCACGACATGAATCCGTTCCCGCTCAACGCCCTGGGCTGCCTGATCCGCAGCATCACCCTGCGGATGACGACCGCGCCCGTGCAGCGCACCTGGCCGGAATTGATCCCGCTGCTGCAGTCCGGGCGGCTGGATGTCGACGGCATCTTCACGACGACGCTGCCGCTGGACGAGGCGGCGAAGGGCTACGCCACGGCGGCGTCTCGGTCGGGCGACGACGTGAAGATCCTGCTGACGCCGTAGCCCGCTACCGGGTGGCCGTTATGTATTGGGACCGCATGAAACTGTCGATCTTGACGTCGACGTCCGGCGGGGTCATCCCGTAGCCGGCCTGCAAGTCGAGCGTGCTGCGGACGGGATCGACCGACCAACCGTGGGCGGCCAGCCGTTCCGCGGGGTCCGTCTGGGGCTCGTAGGTGAGGGCGGAAAAGTCGACGTCGCCGGACATGTTGACGCCGGGATGGGCCGTCTCCAGGGCCTCGAGTTGGTCGTGGTCGAGGCGGGAACCCAACGCCCCGATGGCGATTCGGCTGCCGGGTGCGCTGAGTCCGCTGATCCGGGTGAAAAGCGTGTTCTGGGCCTCGTCGGTCAGGTAGGGCAGCACGCCCTCCACCGACCAGGCGCTGGGCCGCTCCACGTCGAAGCCCGCGTCCTCCAGGGCTCTGGACCAGTCGGCGCGCAGGTCGGCCGCGACCTCGACCCGGGGGGCCTTGGGTTTGGCGCCGTGCTGGGCGAGCACGTGGGCCTTGAACTCCAGCACCTTCGGCAGATCGACCTCGAAAATCCTTGTGCCCTGGACCCATTCGAGCCGATACGCGCGGGAGTCCAGACCGGCGGCGACGATCACCGCCTGGCGGATGCCCGCGGCGCCGGCCTCGACGAAGAAGTCGTCGAAGAACCGCGTCTGCACGCCGTAGAGGCGAGGAAAGGCCAGCTCGTCTTCGGAGGTCCCCGGGTTTGCGAGCTTGGCCGCCAAGTACGGGTCTCGCGACGCTTCGATGAAAACCTTGGCGTAGTCATCCCGGACGAGTGGTCGCGGGCTCAGCGCGTGGAGCGCGCGCCATCCGGCCACCAGCAGGGCGGTGTAACCCACGCTGCTGACGATGTCCCAGTTGTCGTCGTCGGAACGGAGCGACCCAAACTCAGGCGTCGGGCTCATGATCGCCCCTCCCATCAACAATCGGCCCCGGCAAGAGACGTATCCAACGTACCCGTCGGTTCAGAGTTCGAGGAGCACCGTGACGGGACCGTCATTGACCAGTTCGACCTGCATGCTCGCACCGAACACCCCGGTCTGGACCTCGGCGCCCAGCCGCCGCAGCGCGTCGGCGAACGCCGCGACCAGCGGCTCGGCTGCTCCGCCCGGCGCGGCCGCGTTCCACGACGGCCGTCGGCCCTTGGCGGTGTCGGCGTAGAGGGTGAACTGGCTGACCACCAGTATGGGCGCGCCAACGTCGGCCGCCGATCGTTCGTCGTCGAGAATCCGCAAATACCAGAGCTTTTCAGCGAGCCGGCGCGCCCTGTCGAGATCATCGCCGTGGGTGACGCCCACGAAGGCCAACAAGCCCTGACCGGCCGGCCGAATGGCGCCCACCACTGCACCGTCGACCGCCACCGTCGCCGACGTCACCCGCTGCACCAGGACCCGCATGGGCCTTGATGCTGCCAGGCCGGGCCGGAAGAGCTTGGGTAGGCTCGTTGGATGTCTGTGCTCGTGGCGTTCTCCGTCACCCCGATGGGGGTGGGCGAGGGCGTCGGCGAGATCGTCGCCGAAGCGGTTGGGGTGGTCCGCGAATCCGGCCTGCCCAACCGGACGGATTCGATGTTCACCGTCATCGAGGGCGAAACCTGGGAAGAGGTGATGGGGGTCGTACAGCGCGCCGTGGAGGCGGTCGCCGCCCGCGCGCCCCGGGTCAGCACGGTGATCAAGGCGGACTGGCGGGCCGGGGTCAGCGACGCGATCACGCAGAAGGTCGCCACCGTCGAGCGTTACCTCGAAGGCGGCTAACCCAGAACGCCTCGCTCGGCTATGCCTTCTCGCGCTGCCAGTAGGCTCATGCCGGTGAGCGCACGCGCAGGCATCGTCGTCACCGGAACCGAAGTCCTCACCGGACGCGTCCAAGATGCGAACGGTCCCTGGATCGCGGATCGCCTCCTGGAGCTGGGCGTCGAGCTGGCGCACATCACGATCTGCGGCGACCGCGCCAAAGACATCGAGGCGCAGCTGCGCTTCATGGCGGAACAAGGCATGGACCTGATCGTCACCAGCGGCGGCCTGGGCCCGACGGCCGACGACATGACGGTCGAGGTGGTGGCGCGCTTCTGCGGCCGCGACTTGGTGCTGGACGACGAGACCGAGAACAAGATCGCGAACATCCTCAAGAAGCTGATGGCCCGCTTCGAGGGCGTCGACTTCGACGCGGTGCGCGCCGCCAACCGCAAGCAGGCGATGATTCCCGCCGGAGCGCAGGTGCTCGACCCGGTGGGCACCGCGCCCGGTGTGGTCGTCCCCGGCAAGCCGACGGTCATCGTCCTTCCGGGCCCGCCGCGCGAGCTGCAGCCGATGTGGAGCCGGGCCATCGAGACGCCCGCGGCGCAGCAGGCGATCGCCGGCCGAACGCTCTATCGGCAGGAAACCGTGCGAATGTTCGGGCTGCCCGAATCGGGTCTGGCCGAGACGTTGCGCGACGCCGAGACGTCGGTGCCGGGCTTCGAGTCGCTCGAGATCACCACCTGCCTACGGCGGGGCGAGGTCGAGATGGTGACGCGCTACGAGCCGGACGCCGCAGCCAGCTACGCGAAACTGATGCAGCTGGTGCGCGACAAGCACTCTCAGCAGCTCTTCTCCGAGGACGGCTCCACGGTCGACGACCTGGTGGCCCGGGCGCTGGCCGGCCGCCGGATCGCAACGGCCGAATCCTGCACGGCGGGGCTGCTGGCCGCGCGGCTGACCGACCGCCCCGGATCGTCGGACTACGTCGCCGGCGGGGTGGTGTCCTACTCGAACGAGGCGAAGGCGGAGCTGCTCGGCGTTGACCCGGCGCTGATCGAGGCGCACGGAGCGGTGTCCGAGCCGGTGGCCGAGGCGATGGCGGCCGGCGCCATCCGCCGCTTCGGCGCGGACACCGCCGTCGCGATCACCGGCATCGCAGGCCCCGGCGGTGGCACACCCGAAAAACCCGTCGGGACGGTCTGTTTCAACGTGACCCTCATCGACGGCCGCAAGGACACCCGAACCCTGCGGCTGCCCGGCAACCGCTCCGACATCCGGGAGCGCTCGACGACCGTGGCGATGCACCTGCTGCTGCGACTGCTCAGCGCGGCCGACTAGGAGCGACGCCCGATCACGTCATTTCGGTTGGCAGAAACGCGCTTTCGGCGGTGCCGAAGCGGATGCCCGTGGCGTCCTTGCCGATCAGCGTCAGGAACGCGACCGCGATCAGCACCGGCACGATCGTCGCCGCCAGGGCGAAGGGATACCCGTGCGACTCGGCAAGGCGCTCTTGAATGGGTAGGTTGAACGCCGCCAACAGGTTTCCCAACTGGTAGGTGACGCCGGGGTACAGGCCGCGGATCGCGTCCGGCGACATCTCGGTCAGGTGGGCGGGGATTACGCCCCACGCGCCCTGCACGAATAGCTGCATCAGGAATGAACCGAGGCACAGCATCGCCGCCGTGCGCGAGTAGGCGAACAGCGGCACGATCGGCAGGCCGAGCATCGCGCAGAAGATGATGGTGTAGCGGCGGCTGAACCGCTGTGACAGCGTGCCGAAGACAAGCCCGCCGATGATGGCGCCGATGTTGTAGACGATCACGATCAATTTGACGGTAGCGCTGGACAGGCCGGCGCCGTGGTTGGCGGTCGAGGTCAGGAAGGTCGGGTAGACGTCCTGGGTGCCGTGGCTCATCCAGTTGAATGCCGTCATCAGCAGCACCAGGTAGAAGAATCGGCGGATGATCGCCCCGTCGCGCAGCACGTCGCGGATCCTGGTGCTGGTCAGTTTCATCTGATCCTGCGCGGCTTCCCAGACCTCGGACTCCTCCACGCGGTAACGGATGATCAGGCTGACCAGAGCGGGGACGATACTCAGCGCGAACAGCCACCGCCACGACAACCCGAGCCAGTTCATCACCACCAGCGAGGCGACGCTCGCCAGCAGGTAGCCGAACGCGTAGCCCTCCTGGAGCAACCCGGAAAAGAAGCCGCGCCGCTCGACGGGAACCTTTTCCATCGCCAGCGCGGCGCCCAGGCCCCACTCACCGCCCATGCCGATGCCATAGAGCAGCCGCAGGATCACCAGCACGGTGAAGTTGGGTGCGAACGCGCACAGGAAGCCCACCACGGAGTAGAACATCACGTCCACCATCAGCGGCAGCCGGCGCCCGACACGGTCGGCCCACAACCCGAACAGCAGCGCGCCGACGGGACGCATGATCAGGGTGGCGGTGGTGACGAAGGCGACCTCTGCCTTGCTGTGGTGAAAGGTCTTGGCGATGTCGGCGTAGACGAGCACGACGATGAAGTAGTCGAAGGCGTCCATCGTCCAGCCCAGCAACGCCGCGACGAACGAGTTCCGCTGATCGGCGGTCAGCTTGTTTCGAGGACTTTGTGTTGTCACGTTGAGCATCGTGGCCTACCGGGCGCGCGATGGCGAGTCTTTCTGCCCGCGTGCCACGACGGCGGGTTTCACACCGCGCTCATCCCACCAACCTCCGCAGCCCTTGCCGATAGGCGTAGAGGCTGTGGCGCCATAGTGCGCCGGGACCGCCGCTGTTGATGTAGATCGCGGCGCCGACGTGCTCGTAGGGGCACGGCGGTAGCAGCGGAATGAGATCCGAATAGTTCACCACGCGGTCGCAGAGCCGTTTCCACATGCAATCCGCGAGAGTAAGTTCCGGATACATGCGCATCATCGACGCCGACGGACACGTCGCCGAGAATCCCTCGCTGGCGATCGAAGCGATCAAACGCTGGCCGCAGTACGTCAAGCCCAGCTCCGACGGGCGGATGCGGTTGACGTTCGAAGGCCGCAACTACCCGGAGGACCGGGGCCCGGGCGCGGGGTGTCCGCCGGAGCACGGCATCAGCGATGCGCCCGACATCAACTGTCGATCCACCGAGGGCGTGCTGGGCGACGCCGACCGCGACCACATCGACACGATGGTGCTGTACCCGAGCCTCGGCCTGTGCGCGCCCACCCTCGAGGATCCCGAGTTCGCCGCCGGGTTCGCCCGGCTCTACAACCAGTGGATCGCGGATTACTGCGCACCGTCGGGTGGACGGTTGCGGGGCGTCGCCGTCACCCCGATCGAGCATGGCCAGGCGGCGATCGACGTCATGACCGAAGCGAAAGACCTTGGGCTGGTGGCGACCCTGGTGCCGCCGGCGCTCAAGACGCGAAACCTCGACCACCCCGACCTCGACCCCTTCTACGCCGCGGCGGTGGATCTGGAGATGCCGTTGGGCATCCACGGCGCCCCGGGCATTCACCTGCCGAAGATCGGCGTGGACCGGTTCACCAATTACATTCAGGTGCATTGCATCAGTTTTCCGTTCGACCAGATGACGGCGATGACGGCGTTGGTGTCCGGCGGTGTCTTCGAGCGCCACCCGCAGTTGCGCGTCGCCTTCCTCGAGGCCGGCGCGGGGTGGGTCCCGTTCTTCATGGATCGCCTGCACGAGCACTACGAGAAGCGAGGCGACTGGGTCGAACGCGGCTGGCGCCGCGATCCGCACGAATATCTGGCCGCGGGCAATATCTGGGTGACGTGCGAGCCGGAGGAGCCCATCCTGCCCGGGGTGATCGACGTGCTCGGCGCCGACTTCATCATGTTCGCCAGCGACTACCCGCACTGGGACGGCGAATGGCCGGAAAGCACCAAGCACCTGCGGACCCGCCCGGACATCAGCGAAGAGGCGCGCGAAAAAATTGGTGGGCTGAACGCGCAGCGCTTCTACAACCTGAATTAGGTTCTGCTGGTTGGCGACTGGCAACCAGCGACCGGTGTTGGCTCAATGACGGTCGCGGATGTACCGCGTTGTCGCCGGCCTCCCGCACAAACGTCGTGTCAAGCGACCCGATAGCCTCGGACGATACCGAAATTTGCGTCGAGACGAGGTTCTGCATGGCTGACAAGTGGTTCTCCGACATCAGCGCGCCGGGACAATTGACCCTTGCGGACGTCTGCGACCAGATCGAGGAGAAAATCCATCTCAATGCGGACAACCAGAGACCCCCGCAGGAGTTTCCCGACTGGGAGTCCTGTGTGGCGGATCGGGACGCCACCATTGCCAAGTTGAGCGCCGCCGTCGTCAACCTCTGCCAGATGGTGAAGCACTTGGCGTCGCAGCGCGGTGACGCTTAGCGCGGCGGTGAGCTGAACGGCTGCCGTTCTCGCACCGGTGGTGAGAGGATCGTGGGCATGGGCCCCTTTCTGCTTCGCGCCGCACTGACCGGTTTCGCCTTGTGGCTGGTGACGAAATTCGTGCACGGGATCACGTTCGTCGGCGGTGACACGAAGCTTCAGCGGGTCGGCATCATCTTCGTCGTCGCCGTCATCTTCGGTTTGGTCAACGCGTTCATCAAGCCGATCGTCCAGATTCTGTCCATCCCGCTCTACATCCTCACCCTTGGGTTGTTCCACATCGTCGTCAACGCGCTGATGTTGTGGCTCACCGCCCGCATCACCGAGCACACCACGCACTGGGGTCTGCAGATCGATCACTTCTGGTGGACGGCGATCTGGGCGGCGATCGTGTTGTCCATCGTGAGCTGGCTGCTGTCGCTGGTGATTCGCGACGTGGGCCGCCGCACCCGGGCCTGAGGGCTCAGCGGCCCTGCCAGCGCGGTGGTCGTTTTTCGGCGAAGGCGCGCGGCCCCTCCTTGGCGTCCTGCGTCTCGAAAATGCGGTCGCTGTGCCGGGTTTCGTTGTCATACGCCGACTCGAGGTCGAGCGCCAACCCCTCGACGGCGGACTGCTTCGTCGCGTACACCGCCAGCGGTGCGTTCGCCGCGATGCGCTCGGCGTAGTCGTACGCGGTGTCCATCAGCCGCTCCGGCGGCACCACCCGATTGATCAGCCCCATCGCCAGGGCGCGGTCCGCGTCCACCATGTCGGCGGTCAGCAGCAGTTCCATCGCCAACGGGTAGGGCATTTGCCGCGGCAGTCGCACGGTGCTACCGCCGCCGGCGAAGAGGCCACGCTTGGGCTCCATCACCGCAAAGCGCGCGGCGGGTACTGCGATCCGGATGTCGGTGGAACAAGGAAGACGCCATTCACGCCGTCCTGCACCGGTTTCCCGTCTACAAGCCGATCGTCGCCGCGATCAATGGCACCTGCGTCGCGGGCGGCTTCGAGATGCTGAGCTCCACCGACATCCGGATCGCAGTACCCGCCGCGCGCTTTGCGGTGATGGAGCCCAAGCGTGGCCTCTTCGCCGGCGG
>NZ_LZJN01000171.1 GCF_001667735.1 Mycobacterium sp. E183 | reverse complement strand
AAGTCACGTCCCGTGCGTTATGCAAATCACACAATGTGCGTTACGCTCGGCCGGTGGCGCAGTTAACCTTCCAGCGCGCCCGCACCGAGGAGAAGAAGCGCCAACGTGCGGAGGCACTCGTGGAAGCCGCGCGTTCACTGGCGCTCGAGACCGGCGTCGCGTCGGTCACGTTGACCGCCGTCGCCAATCGGGCCGGCATTCACTACTCCGCCGTCCGTCGTTACTTCACCTCGCACAAGGAAGTGCTGCTGCACCTGTCCGCCGAAGGGTGGGTGCGCTGGTCGAACACGGTGTCCGAGAAGCTCGCCGCACCCGGCCGCAAGTCGCCGCCGCAAATCGCCGAGACACTGGCCGACGCCCTCGCCCAGGACCCGCTGTTCTGCGACCTGCTGGCCAACCTGCACCTCCACCTCGAGCACGAGGTGGACGTCGAGCGGGTCGTGGAGGTCAAGCGCATCAGCACCGCCGCCACGCTCTCGCTCGCCGATTCCATCGAGAGCGCGCTGCCCGAACTCGGCCGCTCGGGGTCGCTCGACATTCTGCTCGCCGCGTACTCGCTGGCGGCCACGCTGTGGCAGGTCGCCAACCCGCCGGAGCGCCTCAACGATGCCTATGCCGAGGAGCCGGAAGTGATTCCGCCCGAATGGAATCTGGACTTCGCCTC
This sequence comes from Mycobacterium sp. E183, assembly GCF_001667735.1. Taxonomy (GTDB): domain Bacteria; phylum Actinomycetota; class Actinomycetes; order Mycobacteriales; family Mycobacteriaceae; genus Mycobacterium. The sequence continues at coordinate 18,188 of NZ_LZJN01000171.1, read as the reverse complement.
GGCCCTCACCCGCTTGCTGACGGCGACGTGCGTCGGCCTCATCGCGGAGAAGCCATGATCAGGGGGAAGGACTTGGGGTGCCCATGACGACGACTGAGCCAAGAACCGAGCCGCTCGAGAGACAAGGCTCTGCCGGCGGGAAGGGAAACGATGCCGCTCCGCGGCGCGCCGGGAAGAGGGGGCTGTTGGGGCGGTCCTGGTTGGTGCTCACGATCGCGGCTGTCGTCGCGCTGTCCGGATTCGTCGTCTACCGATTGCACGGCGTCTTCGGTGTTCACAAGGGTTCGTTCGGTGGCGGCACGTCGGGCGAGGTGCTCGATGAGTTCAACGCCAAGACGATCACGCTCCAGGTCTGGGGCTCACCGGGCAGCACCGCAACCATCAACTACCTCGACGAGAACTCCCATCCGCAACAGGCCCTCAACGTGCCCCTGCCGTGGAGCATCGTGCTGAGTTCCACGAAGCCCGGCATCCCGGCAAACCTGATCGCGCAGGGAGACGGCAGCTGGATCGCCTGCCAATTCGTCGTGAACAACCACGACGGGCACGGTGACGTCATCAAGGCCCCGAATCGCTCAGATTCCAACGAAAACGTGAACCCCTTCGTCTACTGCCTGGACAAGTCCGCATGAGCGAGCCAAGTGAGGCTGAATCTGCCGCGCCGCCAATCTCGCAGCCGCTGATCCCGCCGTTCCTGCCGCGGATGATCCACCGGCTCGCCCTGCCGATCGTCCTGATCTGGTTGGCCATCGTGTTCGTCACGAACACCGCGGCCCCGCAGCTGGAGGCGGTCGCCAAAAACCACTCGGTGTCGATGAGTCCGACTGACGCGGCTTCCTTTCAGTCGATGATGAAGGTCGGATCGACGTTCAAAGAATTCAACTCCGACAACTCGGCCATGATCTTGCTGGAGGGCGACAAGCCCCTCGGGGCAGAAGCGCACCGCTATTACGACGAGATCGTCAGGCGCGTCGAGCAAGACAAGAAGCACGTTCAGCACGTGCAGGATTTCTGGAGTGATCCGCTGACGGCGGCGGGTTCCCAGAGCCACGACCAGAAGGCCGCGTACGTCCAGGTTTACCTCTCCGGCAACATGGGCAGCGGGCAGGCCAGCGAGTCTGCCCTGGCCCTGCGCAAGATCGTGGACTCGGTGCCCGCGCCGCCGGGAATCAAGGCATACGTCACCGGCGCGGGTCCGCTGTTCGCCGACCAGTCTCACGCGGGCGAGAAGGGCGTCGCGCTCGTCACCCTTGTCACTTTTTTGGTGATCGTGGTGATGCTGCTGTTCGTCTACCGCTCGGTGGCCACCATGCTGATCATGCTGGCGATGGTGTTCATCGAGTTGGCCGCGGCTCGCGGCGTCGTTGCCTTGCTGGCCAACTACGAAATCATCGGACTCTCCACGTTCGCCAACAACTTGTTGGTGTTGATGGCGATCGCCGCCGGAACGGACTACGCGATTTTCGTGGTCGGCCGCTACCACGAGGCCCGCGGTCTGGGCGAGACCCGCGAACAAGCCTTCTACACCATGTTCCATAGCACCGCGCATGTCGTGCTCGGGTCGGGCCTGACCATCGCCGGCGCGATGTACTGCTTGAGCTTCTGCCGATTGCCGTATTTCCAGTCATTGGGCGCACCGTGCGCCATCGGCATGTTGGTAGCGGTGCTCGCGGCGTTGACCCTGGGCCCCGCAGTGCTGACCGTCGCGTCGTTCTTCAAGCTCATGGATCCGAAGCGCAAGCTGGCGACTCAGGGCTGGCGTCGCATCGGCACCGCGGTCGTCCGCTGGCCCGCCCCGGTTCTCGCGGTGACCATCGGGATCGCATTGGTTGGCCTGCTCGCCCTGCCCGGCTACAAGACGGACTACGACAACCGCCACTTCCTGCCGGCGGACACCCCGGCCAATGTCGGCTATGCCGCCGCGGACCGGCACTTCGACCAGGCTCGGCTCAATCCCGAGTTGTTGATGATCGAAACCGATCACGACTTGCGCAACCCGGCCGACTTCCTAGTCCTGGACAAGGTTGCCAAGGCGGTCTTCCACATCCCCGGCATCGGCCGGGTGCAGACCATCACCCGGCCGTTGGGCACGCCACTCGACCACAGCACCCTCGGTTTTCAGATGAGCGCACAAGCCGCGGGGCGGATCCAGACCCAGCACTATCAGGACGAGCAGGCGGCGAACCTGCTCAAGCAGGCCGACGAGCTGAAGAAGACCATGGCCACCCTGCATGAACAGATGCGGGTGACCCAAGACCTCAGCAACACGACCCACGAAACCACCAGGCTCACCAAAGAAACCGTGAAGATCACCGAGGCGTTGCGCGACGACATCGCCAACTTCGACGACTTCTTGCGGCCGATCCGCAGCTTTTTCTACTGGGAGCGGCACTGCTACGACATCCCGGTCTGCTGGGCGCTACGGTCGGTCTTCAACGCGCTCGACGGCATCGACCAGGTGGCCCAGAACATCGTGGAGCTCAGCGCGAATCTGGACAAGCTGGACCGGATTCAGCCGGAGTTGGTGGCGCTCATCCCGCCGCAGATCGAGAGTCAGCAGCGCAACCTCGACACCATCATGTCGAACTACGCGACCACGATGGGGCTCAACGAACAGGCGAAAGCGCAGGCGGACAACGCCACCGCGCAAGGTGACGCCTTCGACAAAGCGAAGAATGACGACACGTTCTACCTCCCGCCGGAAGCGTTCAAGAGCCCGGATTTCGCGCGGGGTTTGAAGAACTTCATTTCACCGGACGGGCACGCGGTCCGGTTGATCATCTCCCATGAAGGCGACCCGGCGAGTCCAGAAGGTATCAGCCACATCGAGCCGATCAAACAGGCCGTGCACGAGGCCATCAAGGGCACGCCCTGGGAGGGCTCCAAGGTCTACCTCGGCGGTACCGCCGCGACGTACAAGGACATGCACGACGGCTCCGACATCGACCTGCTGATCGCCGGAATTGCCGCAGCCACACTGATTTTCATCATCATGCTGGTGATCACCCGAAGCGTCGTGGCGGCCTTCGTGATCGTCGGCACGGTGTTGCTGTCACTGGGCGCCTCATTCGGACTCTCCGTGCTGCTCTGGCAGTACATCCTGGGCATGAAGTTGCACTGGATGGTGCTGGCGATGGCGATCATCCTGCTGCTGGCGGTCGGTTCGGACTACAACCTGTTGCTGATATCTCGGTTCAAGGAGGAAATCCACGCCGGGCTCAGAACGGGGACGATCCGCGCGATGGCCGGTTCGGGCTCGGTGGTGACCTCCGCCGGTCTGGTCTTCGCCGCCACCATGGCCACGTTCATGTTCAGCCCGTTGCTGGTGATGGCCCAGGTGGGCACGACGATCGCGCTGGGTCTGCTATTCGACACCTTGATCGTGCGGTCGTTCATGACGCCGTCGCTGGCCACCTTGCTCGGGCGCTGGTTCTGGTGGCCGCAGCACGTGCGGCCACGCCCGGCCAGCACCATGCTGCGACCGTACGGACCGCGTCCCGCCGTGCGCGAATTCCTTCTCAAGAACGTCGAGGAGCGTCCGGCGGGCGGAGTGGTACAGCCGCGCTGACCCTGCGGGACAAAAAAATCCGCGCGTCCCCTTCCTCTCAGGGACGCGCGGATTCTTGAGGCGTTAGGCCCAGTTCCACACCGACATGTCGCCGGGCGGGTATTGGGCGCACACGTCGGTGGCCTTCGCGACGACGCCCTTGTTGTTGAAGAAGAGCTTCATGTGGTTGGGCCACGCGTACCACAGCGGGTCGTTGTTGTAGAAGTTCTCGGAGTAGGTGCGGCGGTCCTCCGGCGACAGTGAGTAGAACCAGTGCACCTTGTCGATCGTCGCCTGCTGGACGTTCGGGTGGTTGTTGAAGTCGATCATGTAGCGCTGGTAGTACACCGGGCTGGTATCGCGGGTTGCCGCCATGATCTGCTCGGCGTCGCACGTGGTGTTGATCATCCTGCGCGGAATCGGGAAGTCCTCCGTCGAATCGGCGACGGCGGTCTTCGGGAAGACCGCCGCGGCGATGCCGAGGGCGAGGAAGGCGGCGCCTGCGCGCAAGCCGGTGTTCAGCCGAGACATAGCTGTAACGGTAACACTTTTTGACCGGCGGCCGCCAGGTTCCTAGTTTGTCTCAGCATTGGTCCCGATCAGGCACGATGACGTGTGAGGGGTCGGGCCGCAGCTCCGGCGGGGCCTGGCTGTAGTCGCCGAACGGGCCGTCGCGGCGCTCGACGGCCGCCCGCACGCCCTGGGTTTCGGCCGTGTTGATGAAATCGAGCGCGTCGGGAGTGTTGCGCATCAGGCCGTCGAGGATGCCGCCCAGCGTCTGGGTGGACGCCAACCCCATGTTCTCGTAGGCCTGGTTGACGATCAGCTTCTGCGCCCGCAGCTGCGACAGCGGGATGCGCGCGAGCTCGGCGGCGATCTCGGCGACCCGGGCCTCCAGGCGTTCGAACGGCACCGCCTCGTTGATCAGCTCGATCTCGGCCGCCTGGACGCCGGTCAGCGGCCGGCCCGTCAGCGAATGCCACTTGACCTTGGCGAAACTGAGCCGGTAGAGCCACATCCCGCTCAGGTATGCGCCCCACATCCGGCTGTACGGTGTGCCGATCACCGCGTCCTCGCTGGCGATGACCAGGTCCGCGCACAACGCGTAGTCGCTGGCCCCGCCGACGCACCAGCCATGCACCTGGGCGATCACCGGCTTGGACGCCCGCCAGATCGCCATGAACTTCTGCGTCGGCGCCGTCTCACGGGCGGTGACCATCGCGAAGTCCTTGCCGGGGTCCCAGCGGCCGTCGGTCATCATGGCCTCGCCCCACTGCTGAAAGCCGCCGCCGAAGTCGAAGCCACCCGAGAAGGCGCGGCCGGCGCCGCGCAGCACGATGACCTTGATCTGCGGGTCGCGCTCCGCCAGCCCGACGGCCGCCTCGATCTCGTCGGGCATGGGCGGCACGATGGTGTTGAGCTGCTCCGGACGGTTCAGCGTGATGGTGGCCACCGGGCCGGCCGTGGTGTACAGCAGCGTCTGGAAGTCGCTCCCTGGCATGGCTTCCTTAGGGGTCGGGCTGTCGGTTTTCCGGCGACGACGCGTAGATGCGGTCACCGATCTTGAGATAGGGCGTCGTCAGGTAGGCCGACATGACGACCAGGCCGGTGAAGATCACCGCCACGCAGACGGCGTTGGGCCAGAGCTTGCCCGTGCCGATCGCGAAACACACGGTGCCGATCGCCGCGGTCGCCCAGTAGAACCGCCGGCCGGCCCGGCGGTCACCGATGAACCGGTAGCGCGCCTGCGCCGCCGAAACCAGCACGAAGATCAATCCGGTCGCCAGCAGGGTGAGTTCGATGCGTTGGGTCGCGGACACGTCGACGATCTTATGACCCGGTCAATGGGCCGGCCAGCATCCGCCACAGGAACGAATAGGTGAGCGCCGACTTGAACGCCACCTGCTGGTTGTCGGCCGCGCCGGCGTGCCCGCCCTCGATGTTCTCGTAGTAGAAGACGGGGTGCCCGGCCGCCTCTAGGGCGGCCGTCATCTTTCGCGCATGGCCCGGATGCACGCGATCGTCGCGGGTCGAGGTGGTCATCAGCACCGGTGGGTAGTGGCGCGTCGCCGAAATGTTCTGATAGGGCGAATATTCGGAGATGAACGCCCAGTCACCCGGGTCGTCGGGGTCGCCGTATTCGGCCATCCACGACGCGCCGGCCAGCAGCAGGTGGTAGCGCTTCATGTCCAGCAGCGGGACGCTGCACACCAGCGCACCGAATCTGTCGGGGTACCGGGTCAGCATGATGCCCATGAGCAGGCCGCCGTTGCTGCCGCCCTGCGCGCCGAGCTGATCCACGGTCGTGATGCCGCGGTTCACCAAATCCGTTGCCACCGCGGCGAAGTCCTCGGCCACCTTGTGCCGGTTCTCGCGCATGGCCTGGGTGTGCCAGCGGGGGCCGTACTCGCCGCCGCCACGGATGTTGGCGAGCACGTAGGTGCCGCCACGGGCCAGCCAGAGCCGGCCGAGCACGCCGCTGTAGGCGGGGGTGTTCGCGGATTCGAAGCCGCCGTAGCCGTACAGCATGGTCGGGCCCGGGCCCGCCGCGTCGGCCGGCCGCACCACGAAGTAAGGGATCGAGGTGCCGTCGTCCGATTCCACGAAATGCTGTGCCACGGAGAGGTTTTCGGCGTCGAAGAAGGCGGGCGCCGACTTGACCTGCTCGAGTGGGCCGGCGCCGGTGCCGCGCATGAGCCGGGAGGGTGTGACGAATCCGCTCGAGTCGAGGAAGAACTCGTCGCCTTTGTCGTCGGCGGCGACGACGACGGTGTTGGTCGCCTCCGGAATGCCGGCGACCGGCTCACGGCGCCAGTCGCCGCGTGACGAGGGCGGCGTGACGATTTCCACGCGGCTTGCCACGTCGGCGAGGCTGACCATCAACAACCGGTCCCGCGTCCATGCGTAGTGATTCAGGGCGGTGTGCTCGTCGGGCGAGAACACCACACTCAATTCGGCCGTGCCCGCGAGGAATTCGTCGTAACGGGCCGCCAGCAGAGAACCGGCGGGGTAGCTCTGGGCGCCGTAGAACCAGTCGGTGCGCAGCTCGATCAACAGCCATTCGCGGTGTATCGACAAGCTCGCGTCGGTGGGCGCGTCGATCCGGATCAGCTCCGGGCCCCGCAGTTCATAGACCTCTTCGTTCCAGAAGTCCAGGGCCCGCCCCAACACCGTGCGCTCGAAGCCTTCGGTTCGGTCCACCGTCGCGGACACGCTGACGTCGGTGGGGGCGCCCTCGAACACGGTTTCCGCATCGGTCAGCGCGGTGCCGCGGCGCCACCGCTTGATCACGCGGGGGTAGCCCGAATCGGTGAGCGAGCCGTCGCCGAAATCCGTGCCGACCAGCACGGTGTCGGGGTCCACCCAGGCGACCTGGGACTTGGCCTCCGGCAGCGCGAAACCATCGGCGACGAATTGGCGTGTCGCCATGTCGAATTCGCGGACGATGGAGGCGTCCGAGCCGCCCCTGGACAGCGAGACCAGCGCGCGCGTGTACTCCGGTTCGATGACACGGGCGCCTGCCCACACCCACTTCTCGTTGTCAGCTCGCCCCAGTTCGTCTACGTCGATCAGCACGTCCCACTCGGGGGCGTCGGTGCGATAGCTGTCCAATGTGGTGCGCCGCCACAGCCCGCGCGGGTTGGCGGCGTCGCGCCAGAAGTTGTACAGGTACTCGCCGCGGCGGACCACGTACGGGATGCGGGCATCGGTGTCGAGCACCTCGAGCGCCTCGACGCGCATCCGCTCGAATTCCGCGTCGCGGAACGCCGCCAGCGTCGGTTCGTTGCGCGCCCGCACCCAATCCAGCGCCTCGTCGCCGGTGACATCCTCGAGCCACAGGTAGGGGTCTTGGGCATCTTCGCGGTCGGCGGCGGCGTGTGAGGTCATGGACGCCATTGTGGCCTCCGGCGGTAGTGTGAGGTGTATTACACCGACGAGCGAAGGGCCGAGCAGATGACTGTTTTCGCACGTCCAGGTTCCGCTGGGGCCTTGATGTCGTACGAATCCCGCTACGACAACTTCATCGGGGGGCAGTGGGTGCCGCCGGCGCAGGGCCGCTACTTCGAGAACCCGACACCGGTGACCGGCCAGCCGTTCTGCGAGGTGGCCCGGTCCGACGAGGCCGACATCGAAAAGGCGCTCGACGCCGCGCACGGGGCGGCGAAGGCGTGGGGCAAGACCGCCCCCGCGGAACGGGCGCTGATCCTGAACAAGATCGCCGACCGCATCGAGGAGAACAAGGCCGCGCTGGCGGTCGCCGAAGTCTGGGACAACGGCAAACCGATCCGCGAGGCGCTCGGCGCCGACATCACCCTGGCGGTCGACCATTTCCGATACTTCGCCGGGGCGATCCGGGCGCAGGAGGGTTCGCTGTCGCAGATCGACGAGAACACCGTCGCGTACCACTTCCACGAGCCGCTCGGGGTGGTCGGGCAGATCATCCCGTGGAACTTCCCGATCCTGATGGCCACCTGGAAGCTGGCGCCTGCGCTGGCGGCCGGCAACGCCGTCGTGCTCAAACCCGCCGAACAGACGCCGGTCTCGGTGCTCTACCTGATGTCGCTCATCGGCGACCTGTTGCCGGCCGGCGTGGTCAACGTGGTCAACGGATTCGGCGCCGAGGCGGGCAAGCCGCTGGCGTCGAGCAACCGCATCGCCAAGGTGGCGTTCACCGGTGAAACCACCACCGGCCGGCTGATCATGCAGTACGCCTCGCAGAACCTGATCCCGGTCACGCTGGAACTCGGCGGCAAGAGCCCGAACATCTTCTTCTCCGACGTGATGGCCAAGGGCGACGACTTCCAGGACAAGGCCCTCGAGGGCTTCACCATGTTCGCCCTGAACCAGGGCGAGGTGTGCACCTGCCCGTCGCGCAGCCTGATCCAGTCCGACATCTACGACGAGTTCCTCGAGCTGGCGGCCATCCGGACCAAGGCGGTGCGGCAGGGCGACCCGCTGGACTCCGAGACCATGTTGGGCTCGCAGGCCTCCAACGATCAGCTGGAAAAGGTGTTGTCCTACATCGAGATTGGCAAGGACGAGGGCGCCAAGATCATCACCGGGGGCGAGCGGGCCGAGCTGGGCGGCGACCTGTCGGGCGGCTACTACATGCAGCCCACCATCTTCGCCGGCAACAATAAGATGCGGATCTTCCAGGAGGAGATCTTCGGTCCCGTCGTCACGGTGACGTCGTTCTCCGACTACGACGACGCGATCTCGATCGCCAACGACACCCTCTACGGCCTGGGCGCCGGGGTGTGGAGCCGCGACGGCAACACCGCCTATCGGGCCGGACGCGACATCCAGGCCGGCCGGGTGTGGGTCAACTGCTACCACGCCTATCCCGCGCACGCCGCGTTCGGCGGCTACAAGCAGTCCGGCATCGGCCGGGAGAACCACAAGATGATGCTCGACCATTACCAGCAGACCAAGAACCTGATGGTGTCCTACTCGGACAAGGCGCAGGGATTCTTCTGATGGTCCCCGGCGTCGTGGTCACCGCCGGCGCCGCCGAACTGCTGGCGCGCCTGCAGGAGAAACACGGCCCGCTGATGTTTCACCAGTCCGGCGGGTGCTGCGACGGGTCGTCGCCGATGTGCTATCCGCGGGATGACTTCCTGGTCGGCGACCGCGACGTGTTGCTCGGCGTGCTCGACGTCGGGGACGGGGTGCCGGTGTGGATCTCGGGCCCGCAGTACGAGGCATGGAAGCACACCCAGCTGGTCATCGACGTGGTTCCCGGCCGTGGCGGCGGGTTCAGCGTGGAAGCCCCCGAAGGGCTGCGTTTCTTGTCCCGCGGCCGCGTCTTCACCGAGGACGAACAGGTTGAGCTGCGGGCCACGCCGGTCATCACCGGCGCCGATTACGAACGCGGCGAGCGCCCTTCGGCGCGCGGTCAGGTGGTGACTGACACGGCGGCGCGAACGTGCCCTCCGGGTCGGTGACGGCAGTAACCTCGAAGGCGTGATCCCCCTCCCGCGCCCGCGGTTGTTGGCCGGCGCCATGCTGGTCGGCGCCGCGGTCGGGCTGTTGGCGGGGGTGGGATTCGCCGGGACGGTCCACGGGAGCATCCGCCCGGCCTTCGCCCTCGCGCTGGTCGTTGGGATTCCGAGCGTCGCCGGGCTGGTGACGATCCTTTTCTCCGGACGCCGGTGGGTGACGATGCTCGGCGCGTTCGCCTTGGCGGTGGCCCCGGGCTGGTTCGGCGTCCTGGTCGCCCTCCAGGTGACATCACGTGGCTGACGACGACACCCCGTCGAGCCCGGGCACCCAGTCGTGGAAGCCCGACTTCTCCGACGACGACGAAGGCCCTGGCACTCAGTCGTGGCAGCCGGATTTCTCGGATTCCGACGAGGACGCCGGCGAGCGCCCGGCGGCGGCGCCGGACGAGCCCCCGACGTCCGAGCCGCCCGCCGGCGATGCCGATGCGGCCACCGAATCCGCCGCCACGCCGGTGCAACCGGTCACCGTCCCCGGCCGCTACCTCTACCTGAAGTGGTGGAAGCTGCTGCTGGTCGCGCTCGGCGTGTGGTGCTTGGCCGCGGTCCTCGGCCTCGGCCTGTTCTATTGGTGGTACCACTCGGCGGACGCGACCCCGGCGCTGTTCGTGGTGCTGGTCTATGTGGTGGCGTGCGCCGTCGCCGGCGTGCTGCTCGCGATGGTCGAGGGCAGGCCGCTGGTCTCGGCGCTCGCGCTGGCGGTGATGTCCGGACCCTTCGCCTCCCTGGCCGCCGCGGCGCCCCTGCTCGGCTATTACCACTGCGCGCGGGTGGGCCACTGCCTCGTCGGCCTCATTCCGTATTAACGCCCCGGCCGGGCGGCCATTAGGGTAGGGGCCGTGACCCATTTTGACGTCGTCGTCCTCGGGGCCGGTCCCGGCGGATATGTCGCAGCCATCCGCGCCGCGCAGCTTGGCCTCAACACCGCAGTCGTCGAGCCGAAGTACTGGGGCGGAGTCTGCCTCAACGTCGGCTGCATCCCGTCCAAGGCGTTGCTGCGCAACGCCGAGCTGGTGCACATCTTCACCAAGGAGGCCGCGACGTTCGGGATGAACGGCGACGCGACCTTCGACTACGGCGTCGCCTTCGACCGCAGCCGCAAGGTGGCCGAGGGCCGGGTCGCGGGCGTGCACTTCCTGATGAAGAAGAACAAGATCACCGAGATCCACGGGTACGGCCGGTTCACCGACGCCAACACGTTGTCCGTTGAGCTCAACGACGGCGGCACCGACACCGTGACGTTCGACAACGCGATCATCGCCACCGGCAGCAGCACCCGGCTGGTGCCCGGGACGTCGCTGTCGGAGAACGTGGTGACCTACGAGGAACTGATTCTGTCCCGGGACCTGCCGGAGTCGATCATCATCGCCGGTTGCGGTGCGATCGGCATGGAGTTCGGCTACGTGATGAAGAACTACGGCGTCGACGTGACCATCGTGGAGTTCCTGCCGCGCGCGCTGCCCAACGAGGACGCCGACGTGTCCAAGGAGCTGGAGAAGCAGTTCAAGAAGCTGGGCGTCAAGATCCTCACCGGCACCAAGGTCGAGTCGATCTCCGACAACGGCTCCGAGGTCACCGTCGCCGTCAGCAAGGACGGCAACACGCAGGAACTCAAGGCCGCGAAAGTGTTGCAGGCCATCGGGTTTTCCCCCAACGTCGAGGGCTTTGGCTTGGAGAACACCGGCGTCGCGCTGACCGACCGCAAGGCGATCGGGATCAACGACTACATGGTCACGAGCGTGCCGCACATCTACGCGATCGGGGACGTGACCGGCAAGCTGATGCTCGCTCACGTCGCCGAGGCCATGGGCGTGGTGGCGGCCGAAACAATCGCCGGCGCAGAGACCTTGGCGCTTGGCGATTACCGGATGCTGCCGCGCGCGACGTTCTGCCAGCCCCAGGTGGCCAGCTTCGGGCTGACCGAGCAGCAGGCCCGCGACGAGGGCTACGACGTGGTGGTGGCCAAATTCCCGTTCACCGCCAACGGCAAGGCGCACGGCCTGGGCGACCCCACCGGCTTCGCCAAGCTGATCGCCGACGCGAAACACCTTGAGCTGCTGGGCGGGCACCTGATCGGCCACGACGTGTCCGAGCTGCTGCCCGAGCTGACCCTGGCGCAGAAGTGGGACCTGACCGCCACCGAGCTGGCCCGCAACGTCCACACCCATCCGACCTTGTCCGAGGCGCTGCAGGAGTGTTTCCACGGCCTGACCGGCCACATGATCAACTTCTAGGGCCCATGCGCAGCGACATCGTTCTGGGGGCGATCGGCGGCCTCGCCGCAGGTTATGTCCTGTGGTTGGTGGCATTTTCGATCGCCGACGACAACGCGGCGGTGGGCCAGTGGGCCCCGACGGTGTTGCTGCTGTCGCTCGCGCTGGCGGTCTGCGCCACGATGTGGGCGTCGTTCTTGCGGCGGCGGCGTAAATACGCGTGGTCGGGATTCGGGTTCGGGTTGCCCGTGCCGCCGCTGCTGCTGACGCTGGCCGTCCTGGCCAACGTCTACCTCTGAGCGGGGCCGGTCTGGCGCGGGTTGTCCAGCGGGATGGCCAGGGCCGACATGGTCGCGGCCAGGCCGTCGTATTGGCTTGCCAGCAAGCAGAATTCGATGAGCTGACGCCGGTCCAGGTGCTGGGCGAGCTGCTGCCAGGTGGCGTCGGTGATGGTGCGGTCCTTAACGAACTCGTCGGTGGCGTTCAGCAGCGCCTGCTGGCGCACGGTCAGGCGCGCCTCCACGCGGTCCAGGCGCTCGGGCCACGCGAAGATGGCGTCCTGCAGGTCCGCGTCGAGGCCCTGATTGGCGGCCATCCGGCGATGGTGCTGCAGCTCGTACTCGCAGGCGCGCAGATGCGCGACGCGCAGGATCACGAGCTCGGTGTCGATCGCCGGCAGGCGGCCGCGCAGCACGCGGCCGCTGTAGATGCTCCACACCAGGAACAGGAACTTGTTCTGGCCCAGGGTGGTGAACAGGTGCATCTCGGGCGCGCGGACCTTGCGGGCGGCCGACTTCGCGAGAATCCAGTTGATCAGCCCAAGTTCGCGGAACCGCCCCGAGGGGATGCGACCACCTTGAGGCGCGGTCACGGTTGCTTCACCAGATACGGGGAGACCGTGCTGCGGTGCTCGTCCAGATCCAGGGCGCGGCCCAGGGCCGGGAACGCCCGCTGCGGGCAGTTGTCGCGTTCGCAGACACGGCAACCCGCACCGATCGGTGTGGCCACTGTTCCTGGTCCTCCCGAGACGTCGAGTCCTTCCGAGTAGACGAGCCGGTGCGCGTGGCGCAACTCGCAACCCAGGCCGATCGCGAAGGTTTTACCCGGCTGACCATACCGGGCGGCGCGGCGCTCCACGGTGCGGGCCACCCACATGTAGTTGCGTCCGTCGGGCATCTGGGCGATCTGCACCAGGATCTTGCCCGGGTTGGCGAACGTTTCGTAGACGTTCCACAGCGGGCAGGTGCCGCCGCTGGAGGAGAAGTGAAAGCCGGTGGCGGACTGCCGTTTTGACATGTTGCCGGCCCGGTCCACCCGGACGAAGGAGAACGGCACGCCCCGCATCGACGGTCGCTGCAGGGTCGAGAGGCGGTGCGCGATGGTCTCGTAGCTCACCGAGTAGAAGGACGACAACCGTTCGACGTCGTAGCGGAAATTCTCTGCGACGTCGTGGAATTGGCGATAGGGCAGCACCGCCGCCGCGGCGAAGTAATTGGCCAGCCCCAGCCGGGCGAGCGTGTGCGACTCGTCGCTGGTGAACTTGCCCTCCTCCACCAGGGTGTCGATCAGATCGCCGTACTCGAGGTAGGCCAGTTCGGCCGCCATCTTGAACACCTGTTGGCCGAGCGAGAGGTGGTTGCTGATCTCCAGCGTCTTGGTGCCGGGGTCATACCGGTGCAGCACGGTGTCGCCGAGATCGATCCGCCTGTTGATGTGCACGCCGTGCACCTCGGTCAGCCGGCGATTCAGTTCGCGGGCCAGATCACCGTGGTGCAGTCGCATCTGGATCGTCAAGTCCTCGGCGGCGGTGTCCAGCTCGTGCAGGTAGTTCTGCCGCTGGTAGAAGTAGTCGCGCACCTCCTCGTGCGGCATGGTGATCGATCCGGTGCCGCTGCCATCGGAGTACCGCTCCTCGGTGGCCGCGGCCAGCTGCGCCGTGGTGATCCGGTAGCGCCGGTGCAGGTTGACGACCGCGCGGGCCAGCGCGGGATGTGAGCCGACCATCTCGGCCACCTCGGCCGGGTCGACGTCGATGTCCAGGTCGCGGTCCATGGTGACCTCGCGCAGCTCGGCGACCAGCCGGGTGTCGTCCTGGGAGGCGAAGAACGTCGCGTCCACGCCGAACACCTCGGTGATCCGCAGCAGCACGGCCACGGTCAGGGGCCGGACGTCGTGCTCGATCTGGTTGAGGTAGCTCGGCGAGATTTCCAGCATCTGGGCCAGAGCGGCCTGGGAGAACCCGCGCTCGTTGCGGAGTTGGCGGACGCGGGAGCCGACGAACGTCTTGGACACTTTGCCCAGGATAGCGGGTTGCTAAGCGGATGTTGGCAGGGTTCGCACGGGGCCGCGGACGCGTCGCGATTGGTTTTTGGCACAGGTCGTTGGCATGATTCGCAACGAGACCGCAGGGCTAGCCTGAGGCGCCCACGAGGAGGAAACGGGGAGTTAAGCCGTGAGCCTGGACAAAGAACTGATGCCGGTTCCCGACGGACACCCCGATGTCTTCGACCGCGAGTGGCCGCTGCGGGTGGCCGACATCGACCGCACCGGCCGGTTGCGGCTGGACGCCGCGTGCCGGCACATCCAGGACATCGGACAGGATCAGCTGCGCGAGATGGGCTTCGAGGAAACCCATCCGCTGTGGATCGTGCGCCGCACGATGCTGGACCTGATCCGGCCGATCGAGTTTCAGGACATGCTGCGGTGCCGCCGGTGGTGTTCGGGCACGTCGAACCGGTGGTGTGAGATGCGGGTTCGCGTCGACGGACGCAAGGGCGGGCTGATCGAATCCGAGGCCTTCTGGATCAACATCAACCGGGAGACCCAGATGCCGTCGCGCATCTCCGACGACTTCCTGGCCGGCCTGCACAAGACGACGTCCATCGACCGGCTGCGCTGGAAGGGCTATCTGAAGCCGGGCAGCCGCGACGACGCCGCGGAGATCCACGAGTTCCCCGTCCGGGTCACCGACATCGACTTGTTCGACCACATGAACAACTCGGTCTATTGGAGCGTGATCGAGGACTACCTGGCTTCGCACCTGGAGCTGATGCGTCTCCCGCTGCGCATCACGATCGAGCACGAGGCACCGGTGGCGCTGGGCGACAAGCTGGAGATCATCTCGCACGTCCACCCGCCCGGTTCGACCGATCAGTTCGGCCCCAACCTCACCGATCGCACTGTTACAACGCTCACATATGCGGTCGGCGACGAGACGAAAGCGGTCGCCGCGATCTTCTCCCGCTAACCGGACAAGTGTCCCGTTAATTTCCCGGCTGACCTGGGGATTCCGGTTACCAGCGGGTAGTTTCTGAAACGGTTCAGTTTCCGTTTATCTTCGCAACATTCGCTAAATCCCCCCGAGTCGTTGCCGAAATTGGCAAATGAAATGGGTGGAAATGCGTGGTCAGGCTGTGTCATCTTCGAATTAGCACACCAGCGAAGTTGAGCCTCTAGCTACCGCCGGTGCAGCGTTCACCAACTCAGTAGTGAAGATTCGTTAAGGAGCATGCCCAATGTCTGCCGTTGGCACCCCCAAGAGCGCCGAACAGATCAAGAAGGACTGGGACACCAACCCCCGTTGGAAGGGTGTCACCCGCACCTACAGCGCCGAGGACGTCGTCGCCCTGCAGGGCACCGTGGTCGAGGAGAACACCCTGGCCCGCCGCGGCGCCGAGGTGCTGTGGAGCCAGCTGCACGACCTCGAGTTCGTCAACGCGCTCGGCGCGCTGACCGGCAACATGGCCGTCCAGCAGGTCCGCGCCGGCCTCAAGGCCATCTACCTGTCGGGTTGGCAGGTCGCCGGTGACGCCAACCTCTCCGGCCACACCTACCCGGACCAGAGCCTGTACCCGGCCAACTCGGTGCCGCAGGTCGTGCGCCGGATCAACAACGCGCTGCTGCGCGCGGACCAGATCGCCAAGGTCGAGGGCGACACCTCGGTGGAGAACTGGCTGGCGCCGATCGTCGCCGACGGCGAGGCGGGCTTCGGTGGCGCGCTCAACGTCTACGAGCTGCAGAAGGCCATGATCGCCGCGGGCGTCGCGGGCTCGCACTGGGAGGACCAGCTGGCCTCGGAGAAGAAGTGCGGCCACCTCGGCGGCAAGGTGCTCATCCCGACCCAGCAGCACATCCGCACGCTGACCTCGGCCCGCCTGGCGGCCGACGTCGCCGACGTGCCGACCGTCGTGATCGCCCGCACCGACGCCGAGGCGGCCACCCTGATCACCTCGGACGTCGACGAGCGCGACCAGCCGTTCATCACCGGCGAGCGGACCAAGGAGGGCTTCTACCGGGTGCGCAACGGCCTCGAGCCCTGCATCGCCCGGGCCAAGGCCTACGCGCCGTACTCCGACCTGATCTGGATGGAGACCGGCACCCCGGACCTCGAGCTGGCCGCCAAGTTCGCCGAGGGCGTCAAGGCCGAGTTCCCCGACCAGTTGCTGGCCTACAACTGCTCGCCGTCGTTCAACTGGAAGAAGCACCTCGACGACGCGACTATCGCCAAGTTCCAAAAGGAGCTGGGCGCAATGGGATTCAAGTTCCAGTTCATCACGCTGGCCGGCTTCCACGCGCTGAACTACTCGATGTTCGATCTGGCCTACGGCTACGCCCGCAACCAGATGACGGCTTACGTCGAGCTGCAGGAGCGCGAGTTCGACGCCGAGGAGCGCGGTTACACCGCGACCAAGCACCAGCGCGAGGTCGGTGCGGGTTACTTCGACCGCATCGCCACCACGGTCGACCCCACTTCGTCGACCACCGCGCTGACCGGCTCCACCGAAGAGGGTCAGTTTCACTGAGGACGAGCGGGCTTAGGCCCGCGAGGACGAAGTGAAACCGATGGCTTGAGTCACTGATTCCTTCCGGAGCCGAGCAGGCGCGAACTCGCACCGCTGCGATCCAGATCGTGCGAGTTTGCGGCTGCTCACCGTGAAGTAGCATTGGCCCCGCCCAGCGAACCTGGGCGGGGCCTATTGCGGTGCAAGACGATACGACACCGAAAGAGACGACAGTGAGCGACGCAGCGATTCAGCGGGTAGGGGTGGTCGGGGCCGGCCAGATGGGATCCGGCATCGCCGAAGTCGCGGTCAGAGCCGGCGTCGACGTGACGGTGTTCGAGACCACCGAGGCGCTGATCACGGCCGGGCGCAACCGCATCGTGAAGTCCCTGGAGCGCGGCGTCAGCGCGGGCAAGGTGACCGAGCGGGAACGCGACCGGGCGCTGAGCCAGCTCACCTTCACCACCGATCTGAAGGACCTCGCCGACCGCCAGCTCGTCATCGAGGCGATCATCGAGGACGATGCCATCAAGGCCAAGGTGTTCGCCGAACTCGACGCCGTCGTCACCGATCCCGATGCGGTGCTGGCGTCCAACACGTCCAGCATTCCGATCATGAAGATCGCAGCGGCCACCAAGAATCCGCAGCGGGTGCTGGGTCTGCACTTCTTCAACCCGGTCCCGGTGCTCCCGCTGGTCGAGTTGGTCAGCACCCTGGTCACCGACGAAGCCGCCGCCGCGCGAACCGAGGAATTCGCGAGCGCCGTCCTGGGCAAGCAGGTGGTGCGCTGCTCGGACCGGTCGGGCTTCGTCGTCAACGCCCTGCTGGTGCCCTACCTCTTGTCCGCAATTCGCATGGTGGAGGCGGGTTTTGCCACCGTCGAAGACGTCGACAAGGCGGTTGTCGCCGGGCTGTCACACCCGATGGGCCCGCTGCGACTGTCCGATCTGGTGGGCCTGGACACCCTGAAGCTGATCGCGGACAAGATGTTCGAGGAGTTCAAGGAACCGCATTACGGTCCGCCGCCGCTGTTGCTGCGCATGGTCGAGGCGGGCCGGCTGGGCAAGAAAACCGGCCAGGGCTTCTACACCTACTGACGGCGCAGCTGCCCGGCGTCGTGGCGCCGATATTCCAGCGCGCGAAGTCAAGACAATGTTGGTTTTTCCGGTTATTATGCTCGCGTTAAATACGCGAAAGGGTAATCGGGAACCCCATGACCACATTGACTCCGTTCTATGAAGAATCGCAATCCATCTACGACGTTTCGGACGAGTTTTTTGCCCTGTTCCTAGATCCGACAATGGGCTATACGTGCGCTTATTTCGAACGCGAGGGCATGACGCTCGAAGAGGCGCAGAATGCGAAGTTCGATCTGGCGCTGGGCAAGTTGAATCTCGAGCCGGGGATGACGCTGCTGGACATCGGCTGCGGCTGGGGCGCGACCATGCGCCGGGCCATCGAGAAGTACGACGTCAACGTCGTGGGCCTGACGTTGTCGGAGAACCAGGCCGAGCACGTCCAGAGAACGTTCGACGAGATGGACACCCCCCGCACCCGGCGGGTGCTGCTGGAGGGCTGGGAGAAGTTTCACGAACCCGTCGACCGCATCGTTTCGATCGGCGCCTTCGAGCACTTCGGCCGCCAGCGC
>NZ_LZJN01000170.1 GCF_001667735.1 Mycobacterium sp. E183 | reverse complement strand
CGCGTCGACGATGCCCCGCACGCCGTTGCCCTCGGAACTGGTGAATCCCTCGGCCGCGGGCAGCCGGCCCAGCTCGGCCTTGGCGGCCTTGGCGATGGCCCGGGCGATGGGATGCTCGGAGGCATCCTCGAGCGCCCCGGCGTAGCGCAGCAGTGCCGCGCGGTCGGTCCGGTCGGCGCCGACCACGTCGAGGAGGGTCATCTTCCCGGTGGTGACGGTGCCCGTCTTGTCAAGCACGATCGTGTCGACGCGGCGGGTGGATTCCAGGACTTCCGGCCCTTTGATCAGCACGCCGAGCTGGGCCGCGCGGCCGGTTCCGACCAGCAGGGCCGTCGGGGTCGCCAGCCCGAGCGCGCACGGGCAGGCGATGATCAGCACCGCGACGGCCGCGGTCAGGGCGGCGGTGGCCGGGAACCCGAGCGCGAGCCATGCGCCGAGCGTCGCGAGGGCGATGCCGATGACCACCGGGACGAACACACTGGAGATGCGGTCGGCGAGCCGCTGGACCTCGGCCTTGCCCGACTGCGCCTCCTCGACCAGCTTGGCCATGTGCGCCAGCTGCGTGTCGTCGCCGACGCGGGTGGCGCGCACGACGAGGCGTCCGCCGACGTTGACGGTGGCGCCCGTGACGCCGTCGCCCGGGCCGACCTCGACGGGAACGGACTCCCCGGTGAGCATCGAGACGTCCACGGCCGAGGAGCCCGAGACCACGACGCCGTCGGTGGCGACCTTCTCCCCGGGCCGCACCACGAATTGGTCCCCGACGGTGAGGCGATCCACCGGGATCCGGGTCTCGCCGCCGCCCCGCAGCACGGCGACGTCCTTGGCGCCGAGCTCGAGCAGGGTGCGCAGCGCGGCGCCCGCCGTCCGCTTGGACCGCTTCTCGAAGTACCGTCCTGCCAGCACGAACAGGGTCACACCCGCGGCGACTTCGAGGTAGATGTTGCCCGCACCGTCGGAGGTCCGGATGGTCGGTTCGAACCGGTCGTGCGTCCCCGGTGCCCCAGCCGTCCCCAGGAACAGTGCGTACAGCGACCACAGGAAGGCCGACAGGGTGCCGATCGAGACGAGGGTGTCCATCGTGGCGGCACCGTGCCGGAGATTGGCCCAGGCGGCGGCGTGGAAGGGACGGCCACCCCACACCACGACCGGCGCGGCCAGCACCAGCGACGCCCACTGCCAGTAGCGGAATTGCAGGGCGGGGATCATCGCCATGGCGATCACCGGGGTGGCGAGCACGAGCGACGTGATGAGGCGAGTGCGAAGCGCCGCCAGATCGGCGTCCGCGCGCTTCCCGGGGGCCGGCTCCTCCCGGCGCTGCGGCAGGGCGGCGGTGTAGCCGGCCTGCTCGACGGCGGCGATCAGCAGCTGCGGGTCATACCCCGAGGGAACGGTCAGGGCCGCCTTTTCGGTCGCGTAGTTGACGGTGGCGGCGACGCCGGCGAGCCGGTTCAGCTTCTTCTCGATCCGGGCGGCGCACGACGCGCACGTCATCCCCGCGATCTCGAGCTCGATATGGCTCACCGGCACTGCGCTCATGCCACCAAGACGGCCTCGTAGCCGGCCTCGTCGACCGCGCCGAGGACGGCGTCCGCGTCGATGGGAGAAGAACTCGTGATCACCAGCCTGCCGGTGTCGGCGCTGACATCCACGCGCTCCACGCCAGGGAGGCGGCCGACCTCGTCCCGCACGGCCGACTCGCAGTGGCCGCAGCTCATCCCGTCGACCCGGTATTCGCTGGTGACCATGGTCCTCCTTCCGGTGGATGCCTCGGGTGGATACCCGATGGCGATACACCTTCGGGCGTCACCTCCATCATGAGTGGGTTCGTACGCTGGTGGCAGCACGATTCTGCCGGATCACGGGACGGGACGTCAGGGCTGGGACAACAACAGCAGCACCCGACCCGTGGCAGGGGGCGCCGGAAACGCGCCCTCGTCGAAGCCGTAGTACTTGCGCTGGTCGGCCGTGACGGCGTCGATCACCTTGCCGGTGGCCGTCAGCTCGCCGTCGTGGACGCGCGCCATCATGCCCTTGAAGTCCGGGACCGCCATCGAATCGGCGAGCATCAGCGCCTCCCCGCCGGTGGCCAGCGTCACCAGCACGCCGGCCCCGGCGTAGTTGTTGCCGCCACGGCCCCGGCCTAGCGGCGCCCAGTAGACGGGCGCCGAGGCGACGGCGCCTTTCACCCGGCGGTATTCGCCCGCATGTTGGGTGTCGGCGACGGTGACGACCGGCAGGGCCGCGATCGTTCGTTGCTCCTTGAGCCAGAGCCCACCCAACGGAACGCAGACGATGGCGTACATCAAGAGCACCAGGACCAAGACGGGCTTCCAAGCGATTTCCCAGCCGAGCCGGCGTGGCGAGATCGCCAGGCCGCGCAGCTGCGTGTCGAGCCGGCGGCGTCCGAATCGAAAGACGTACCAAGCCAATACCCGCGCCAGCGCCATGACCGCGAGGATCGTCAGGCCGGCCATGCCGCACACCCGCCAGTAGAACGTGCTGTCGCCCTGGTTGGCGGTGGCCGCCCACATGACGGCGGGGATCGGGGCGGTGATCAGCAGGAGCAGCGCGTACGACGGGTGACTGGTCAGGTATGGATAGGTCACGCGCCAGGCGGGGTTACCCCCGTAGACGGTCACCGGCCCGACATCGGCGTGCACCGTCGGTGTCCACGACCCCTGCACAATCCGCGGCCGCACGAGCGAGCGGACGAAGAAAAATCCGAAGACGAGCGACACCACGAGCGCTCCCCAGAAGGTTCCGTCGAGCCGTTCGCCGGTGCCGGGCACGCCCATGGCGCCCCGGATATCGATCACCTTGCCGACGAAGAACGTCAACGGCATCACGAAGAAGAACTCGGTCAGCCAGGTCTGGATTAGCTGGGGAATGCGCGCGCCAAGTCGGTCGAAGGCAAGTACACGTTGCCAGACGAAGCTCAGTACGCCCATGAGCAGCGACCATATCGACCTGACGCGGTAGCGGCAATCTTTTTGGTGCGGCTAAGGGCGCTTTGCCGCGCGGAAACCCTCAGACATAGCCCACGCCGATGTCCACCGAAACCTGGGTCGCCGTGACCAGCCGCGACTGGTCGGAGGCGAGCCAGGCGACCGCGTCGGCGATGTCCTCCGGCTGGGCGATTCCCTCGGGCAGTAGCGGCTTGTGCAGTCCCCGCAGGTGCGGGTAGGTGTCGGCGGCCGCGTGCAGCGCTTCGCGCATGCGCCCGGTGCCCATCGGTGTCGCCACCGCGCCGGGGTTCAGGCTGTTGACGCGGATGTTGTGCCTGCCGAGCTCGGCGGCGAAGGCGCGAGCCATCCCGACGACGGCGTGCTTGCTCGCCGTGTAGTGGATCATGAACGACTGCATGTTGATGCCCGCGGCGGAACCGATGAGGATGATCGAGCCGCCGCGGCCCCCGTCGATGATGTGCTGAGCGCCGGCCATCACCGTGTTCCAGGTCCCGGTGACGTTGGTGTCGATGGTGTCGCGGAACGCTTCGGCGCTGATCTGGTCCCACGGCGCGGGACTGCAGATTCCGGCATTGGCGACGATGATGTCGAGGCGACCCAGTTCGCCCACCGCCCTGTCGACGGCGGCCGTGAGCGCTTCGAGGTCGCGGATGTCGAC
Source organism: Mycobacterium sp. E183 (assembly GCF_001667735.1). Lineage (GTDB taxonomy): Bacteria > Actinomycetota > Actinomycetes > Mycobacteriales > Mycobacteriaceae > Mycobacterium. Next base: position 2,319 of record NZ_LZJN01000170.1, on the reverse strand, counting down.
GGCTTCGGTGATCGCCCGTTTGCCGTTGGCGCTCACCAGCCTTGCCGTCTCCGCCAGGTCCTCGGGTGTCGGTGAATCGTAGGGAACGCTCGGCGGCAATGGCCCGGCGATGTCGACCGCGATGATGTCGGCGCCTTCGGCGGCCAGGCGTACGGCGTGCGCCCGGCCCTGCCCCCGCGCGGCGCCCGTGATCAGCGCAACCTTCCCCGAAATGGATTGATTCATGGGTTGTTTCGGCTCCTCTCGGCGGGGGCTTCCGCCACGCCCATGCGGTCCCTGGCAGGGCGGGTCGTTTCGCTGTTCTGAATTCGACTCGGCGAGCGTAGCGTCGAGCTGACGCTGCCGGACAGCCGAAAGGAAAGATTATGACCGTCACCGTTGTCGACGCGGGTCCACGGCAGGTAAGCCGGTCGGTCGAAGTGGCGGCGCCGGCCGCGGAGCTGTACGCGATGGCCGCTGATCCGCGGCGACACAGCGAGTTGGACGGGTCGGGTACCGTGCGAGCCAACATCAAGGCTCCGGCGGAAATGGCTGTGGGGTCGAAGTTTTCGACCAACATGAAGATGTACGGCCTGCCGTATCGCATCACCAGCACGGTGACCGCCCTCAAACCCGGCGAATTGGTCGAATGGCGTCATCCGTTGGGGCACCGGTGGCGCTGGGAGTTCGAGGCGCTTTCGCCGAGCCGGACGCGGGTCACGGAGACGTTCGACTACAGCCGGGCCGGTGCGGTCAAGAATGCGCTGAACTACTACCAGCTGATCGGTGCGGTGAAGGGGAATACCGCCGGCATCGAAGCGACGCTGGCTCAGTTGCGGGATCGCTACGCCGGATAACGGTTCTGCGTGCGGGTGAACAAAATCGGGAGCCCTCTCGTGGCTGCTCTGTGGACAAAATCGAATCCGTGACCGCGCCCGTCGCCACCGGTTCCCGTGTGGCGCAGTCCCTGACGCTGTCGGGCCAGCTGATCAGCCGGTACGGGTTGGTCATCGTCCTGGCCTGGATCGGGTTCGGGAAGTACGTGAAGATGGAATCCCGTGTGCTGATCGAGCACAGCCCGCTGATGAGCTGGATCTACGACGTGTTGAGCGTCACCGCCGTCGCACGCTTGCTGGGCACGATGGAGATCGTCGCCGCGGTTCTGATCGCCCTGAGGCCGGTGTGGCCGCGCGCGTCGGCGGCCGGCAGCGCGCTGGCGGTGCTGCTGTTCCTGGGCACCCTGAGCTTCCTGTTCACCACGCCCGGCGTAATCGCGACCCATGCGGATGGCGTTCCCGTGCTGTCGGCGTTACCGGGCCAGTTCCTGCTCAAGGATTTGGTGTTGATCGGCGTCGCGGTGTGGACCTGCGGTGATTCGCTGGGCGCGCGAACAGCGTCCCGCTGATCAACCCCTTCGCCGAAGCGAGCGTGGCCGCGTAGGCGTCGGCGTCCAGGGTGGCCGCGCGCTCGGTGAGGCCGCGAGCCAGCGCATGGATCGCGCCGGCGGCGGCCCGGGGGTCGATGCCCGGCTGCAGCGCGCCGGCGGTCTGGGCGTCGCGGAGGATCTCAATGATGGTTCGGCGCAGGGCCTTTGGCCCCGGATAATTCGGCCGGCCGCGACGGGGATGCTGATGGCTCTCCGCGCGTACCGCGCGATCGAAGCCGGCCAGATGCGGATGTTCGCGCATCATCCGACTCGCCTCCTCCAACACCGCAACCAGCCGTTCGACCACGTCGTCGGCCTGTGCGGCCGCGTCCCGCAGCCGGGGGGCCGCGATCCGCTCGATGTCCTCGACGGCCGCGCCCAGCAATTCGGACTTGTTCGGGAAGTAGTGGTACAGGCTGCCGCTCGTCATGTCGGCGGCGCGGGCGATTTCGCGAATCGTGGTGCGGGAGTAGCCCATCTCGGCCACAGTGCGCATCGCCGCGGTGATGATGCGCGTGCGGGTCTCCTCACCGCTGGCGCCGACGGGGCGTCCCCGCTGCGCCCGCGTCACCGTGTTCTCCGCACTCGCGCGTCCCGTCCGCAGGCTCTCGGCGCCTGACAGTGTCGAATATAATCGAGTGATCGATTTATTCGGGGTTCGTGCGGAGAACACGGTGACGCGGGCGCAGCGGGGACGCCCCGTCGGCGCCAGCGGTGAGGAGACCCGCCAGCGGATCATCGTGGCCACCATGCGCTGTGTGGCGACGGTGGGCTACTCGCGAGCCACGATTCGCGAGATTGCCCGCACCGCGGATGTCACCAGCGCCAGCCTCTACAACTACTTTCCGAACAAGTCCGAATTGCTGGGCGCGGCCGTCGAGGACATCGAGCGGATCGCGGCCCCCCGGCTGCGG
>NZ_LZJN01000169.1 GCF_001667735.1 Mycobacterium sp. E183 | reverse complement strand
GGGCGGGTGGGGGCCATTTTCTTTGCCTGCTCCAGCTTTTCGCCGATCTTCTCCAGATCTTCGCGGCTGATCGCCAACTCGACCTGCGGCCACACCACGTCCTGCTCGTAGGCGATGTGTTCGCGGCCGGCCTTGACGAACTCCTGCAGCGCTTCGTGATAGTCCGGTTCGCCGGGCTTGCCGTCCTCGAGCCGCTGCAAGAGTTGCTTGCCGGCCTGCTCCTGCTCGATCGCCTTGTCGACGATTCCGTCGCCGATCGCATCGCGCACCGCCGGCCAAAACAATTGTTCCTCAATGGCTTCGTGCTGGGACTCCGCGATGATGAGATTGTTCACGAAGGTCTCCAGGCCGCTCGCTTCGGCGCCCGAACCCGACGGCGCCCCGTCGAGCGTCTCGAACAATCCGAGCACGCTTTTGTGGTCCTGGCGAAGAAAAGTGATTGCGTCCATGCCTTGCCTTCCAGTTGGGCTGATGACTCGAAGTGGCCTGCGGATACCCGGGGCGACGGCATTGAAACGCGCTGGCCCGCGGCGAATTTCGAGTGATGGTGGGGGAGAGAGCTGCGCGCGGTGCGCGCCGTCTACATTCAGCCCGAGGCCCGTCCCACGTCGGACTAGCGCAACTTCGGCAAGACGTTGGTGCGGTAGAACTCGATGGCCGTCAGCGGATTGCCCTGCGGGAAGTGCAAAAACGGGACGGCGCCCGCGTCCAGGATCGCCTGCACCGCCTTGACGTGGGGTGTCGCGTCGGTTCCGACCGTCCAGTTCGCCAGCACCTTGTCGATGGGGTTGGCCTGCGCGGCGCGCTGGATTTCGACCGGATTCGGCTGGTCGACGGCGCCGGCGGTGAAGCGCCACAGATTTGCCGCGGCGGCGGCCTCTGCGGCGTCGCCGACGACGGCGAACAGCTCGGCCCGCTTGCCCATGCCGCCCGGGTCGCGGCCTGCGGCGCGCGCGCCGGCGCCGAACGCCGCCAGCAGCGCCGGATTCGTGACGTCGCGTGCCTGACCGATCCAACCGTCGCCGTATTGGCCGGCCATCGTCGCACTCTTGGGCCCGCTGGCCGCCACGAAGATCGGCGTGGGGCTGGCGGGCGTGTCGTAAAGCTTCAACGCGTTGGTCTGAAAGTACCGACCGGCGAACGAGATTCGTGATCCGCTCCACAACTGTCGGATCAGGCTGATCGCTTCAACCAGCCGGTCGTGGCGCTCGGTGTAGTTGCCGAACGCGTTGGTGCTCGCCTGTTCGTTCAGCCGTTCCCCGGTCCCGACTCCCAGGAACACCCGTCCGGGATACAGGATGGCCAGCGAGGCAAAGGCCTGGGCCACCGCGGCCGGGTGGTAGCGGTAGGTGGGGCAGGTCACGCCGGTACCGAACGAGACGCGGTTGGTGGCATTGCCGACCAGCGCCAGGGTCAACCACGGGAACATCGAATGGCCCTCGTTGTCCTGCCATGGCTGGATGTGGTCGCTGGCCCAGACGTGGGCAAAACCGGCCTGTTCGGCCGCCTGGGCCTGCGCCACGAGTTGTTCGGTGCGGAACTGCTCGTGCGAGAGCACCAGACCCACCGGCCTGGCCGCGGGCGGTGGTGGGGAACCGGGCGCGGCGTGGTCGGTGCCCGGCCGCCCGCAGCCGGCACCGAGCCCGGCGGCGCCGAGCATGCCCGCACCGGCGGCCGCCCGCCCGAATGCGCGACGCGAAACGCCGGTCATCGAAACAACGTACCCACCGGTTCTGCGATGACACCCCGGATGCGGGTAACCGCTAACCTGACTCGGGTGACCCCCCAGGCGCGCCCGGCGCGGAAGGCCGATGTCCGCGAACTGTCGCGCACCCTGGCGCGTGCCTTCTACGACGACCCGGTGATGACCTGGCTGCTGCCCGCCGACAGGGCGCGCACCGCGAACTTGCACCGGGTCTTCGGCACGATGACGCGACACCACCATCTGGGCTGTGGCGGCGTCGAGGTGGCCTGCGACGGCCCGGGCATCGGCGCGGCGGCACTCTGGGATCCGCCCAACCGTTGGCGGGAGACGCGCCTGGGCGAACTGGCGATGACCCCGACTTTCCTGCGCGTCTTCGGCATGCGCGCGACGAGGGCCCGCGGCGTGCAGGAATTGATGAAGCGCACGCATCCCGAAGAGCCGCACTGGTATCTGGCCGCCATCGGGAGCGACCCGTCCGTCCGCGGCCAAGGCTTCGGCCAGGCCCTGATGCGGTCCCGGCTTGACCGCTGCGACGCCGAATACTGTCCGGCGTATCTCGAATCGAGCAAGCCCGAAAACGTGCCGTACTACGAACGTTTCGGTTTCACGGTGACCCGCGAGTTGGTGTTGCCCGACGGTGGTCCCACCATGTGGGCGATGTGGCGCACGCCGCGGTAGCGTTTAGCCCCCCTACCCGGCGGGCAACCGATCCCGCATGAGCGAAAACCCGCAAGCCGAGGTCGACCCCGCGGACTTCCCCGAGGAGGGCGGGCCCGGCGACACCCTGAACGCGAGCGAAGGCACCGACTCCGACGAACTCCACAACGACGACGGTGACATCGTGGTCGACCCTCCCGAGGACTGGAGCGAGGCCAACCGCTTCGGCATGACGGCGCGGGAAGAGCGCGAGGGGGAATCCCTGGACGCCCGGCTCGCCGAGGAGGAACCCGACGTCTCGCCCGACATGCCGGGCGCGGGCGTGCCGACCGACGGTCCGCCCGGACGCGCTCATCGGGGCCAGATCGACGGAGCGCCCGAGGACGGTGAGTCGCTGTATGAGGTCGTCGACGAGAACGCGGCGCCGGACATCACCCAGACGACGGAGTGATGCGGCCAGTGTCCGACTGTTCACTGCGCATGCGGCGGCTGGGCGCCCGCTAAGGGGTGCTCTTCCAGCCGGCGATGCCGATCGCGATCATCCGCAGTTGCTTGACGGCGATCCGCCGGATGTCTTCGAGCGCCTCGGCGCTCTGCGCGTCCTCGATCGCCTCGGCGATGACGATCATCGCGTTGACGAACAGGGTCGCCAGGACGTTGAGGTCCTCGGTGGTCCACTCGTGCAGCCGCGGGAAGCGGGCCAGGTCGGTCGCCAGCTCGGAGGTGATCAACCGGATCTCGGTCCGGATGGCGTAGCGCAAGACGCTCAGCCCGCTGTTGCGTTCGCGCGCGATGAACCGCCAATGTTCGCGCCGCTGCGCGACGCTGGCGACCAGTATCTCCACCGATGACTCGATGACTCGGTTCGGGTCGAGCTTCCCGGCGCGGGCTTCACGCAGGGTATCGCGCAGGCTGCGGAATGATTCGTCGATCAGGACCAGCCCCAGTGCCTCCATCGACTCGAAGTGGCGGTAGAACGCCGCAGGCACGATCCCGACCTCGCGGGTCACCTCCCGCAGGCTGAGGCTGGAAAAGCTGCGGTCCTGCAGCAGCTTGAGGGCCGCGGCGATGATGGCGCGCCGGGTCGCCTCCTTGCGCTCCTCACGCGACCGGCTTTCGCGCACGCGCTCGCGACCAGAACCGCGCACCCGTGAGCTAGGAGTACGGCTGTTCACTGTGTGAACCCTACCACAGACCTGCAGTAAACCCTTGACTGACCGGGTGGTGCGGCTGCACGGTGTACATATGTTCACTCAAACTACTTCGAGTCGGGCCCTCGCCCGAACTCTTCGGAAGCGGGTGTTGGGTTCCGACCTCCTCGATCTGCTCACCGGGCCGCACGGTGTCGACCGTTACACCGAGCTGGTGGACCCGACCTGGACGCTGGGCCAGGCCCGCGCCAAGGTGATCGACGTGCGCCGCACCACCGCGCGCAGCGTCACCCTCACGCTGGCCCCGAACGAAAGCTTCACCTCCGCCTGGACGGTCCAAGCCGGCCAGTACGTCAACCTCGCCGTCGAGATCGACGGTCGCCGGCACACCCGCTGCTACTCCCCGGCCAATGTCGAAGGAGCCGCCAATCTCGAGCTGACCATCGGCCGGCACGACGGCGGCCTGGTCTCCAACTACCTGTACGAGCAAGGCCGTCGCGGCATGGTGGTCGGCTTGACGGGCGTGGGTGGCGACTTCGTGTTGCCGGCAAACCGACCGAACCGGATCCTCTTCGTCTCCGGTGGCAGCGGCATCACTCCGGTGATGGCGATGCTGCGCACGCTGGTCGCCGAGAATCACCCGGGCGAGATCGCGTTCGTGCACTACGCACGCACCGCGGCCGAGGCCTGCTACCGCGACGAGCTGGCGACCCTGCCCGGCGTCCGCGTGCTGCACGGCTACACCCGATCCGGCGGTGGCGATCTGGAAGGCCGGTTCGGCGCCGCGCATCTGGACGCCGCCATGGCGTCACCCGACGCGGTGTTCGTCTGCGGCCCAACGCCTTTGGTCGACGACGTACGGGACCACTGCGACAACGTCTACACCGAAAGCTTCGTGCCGCCGTCGTTCGAGGCGCCCGCCAGCCCGTCGGGCGGCATGGTCACCTTCGCCGACAGCGGGGTTGACGTCGTCGACGACGGACGCTCGCTGCTGGAACAGGCGGAATCCGCCGGCCTGTCACCCGAGAACGGCTGCCGGATGGGCATCTGCCACACCTGCACACGACGGAAGACCGCCGGAACGGTGCGCAACCTGATCACCGGCGCCGTGTCCACCGGACCCGACGAGGACGTGCAGATCTGCGTGTCCGTCCCCGTCGGCGATGTCGACCTATCGCTCTAGCCGCCAGAAATTTCCGAGAGGAAAAGCCATGACACAGAACAAGATCAGCCTGACCCCCGAACAGGCCGACGCATTCGGCCGCGAGCTGGACGCCATCAGGGAGCGCGTGATGGCCAGCCTGGGAGCCGAGGACGCCGACTACATTCGCCGCGTCATCAAAGCGCAGCGAGCGCTGGAGGTCGGCGGGCGCGCGCTGCTCTTCCTGCCGCCCGCCTGGCTGCTGGGAACCACGATGCTCGGCTTGTCCAAGATCCTGGACAACATGGAGATCGGCCACAACATCATGCACGGTCAATACGACTGGATGCGTGACCCGACCATCTCCGGCCGGTCCTTCGAGTGGGACACCGCGTGCCCGGCCGATCAGTGGCGGCATTCGCACAACTACATGCACCACACCCACACCAACATCGTGGGGATGGACCGCGACATCGGCTACGGCATCCTGCGGATGAGCGAAGACCAGCGCTGGGAGCCCTACTTCCTGGGCAACCCGCTCTACGCCTTCCTGCTTATGGTGCTGTTCCAGTACGGCGTCGCGCTGCACGAGCTGGAAACCGAGCGCATCCGCGCGGGTGAGATCGAAATCGCCGACAAGCGCGAGGTGCTGCGCGAGATCTGGAAGAAGACTCGCCGGCAGACGCTGAAGGACTACGTGGCCTTCCCGCTGCTGGCCGGCCCCTTCGCGCCGTTCGTCTTCGCGGGCAACCTGTCGGCCAACCTGATGCGCAACGTGTGGTCGTACATGATCATCTTCTGCGGCCATTTCCCCGACGGCACCCAGGAGTTCACCGTCGAGGAGACCAAGGACGAGTCGCGCGGCATGTGGTACTTCCGCCAGGTCCTCGGTTCGGCAAACCTGACCGGCGGCAAGCTCTTTCACCTGCTATCGGGCAACCTCTCCCACCAGATCGAGCACCACCTGTTCCCGGACATGCCGGCACGCCGGTACGCCGAGATCGCGCCGGAGGTGCAGGAGATCTGCGAGCGCTACGGCATCCCCTACAACCGCGGCCCGCTGCTGAGGCAGTTCGGGACGGTCGTCCGCAAGATCGTTCGGCTGGCGTTCCCCGACTCCGTGGTGCGCAAGGTTACCGGCGACCGCTCGGCCGATCCGGTGCCCGTGGCCGCCTGACGGTCGCCCACGTCCCCCACGCGCAAACCGGGCCTTGCGCGCGGGGGACAATGGGCTGCGTGGAGTGGACCGGCGCACGCTATGCGGACAAACCGACGGTGGAGGCATCGACGTGGATCGATGCGGATCCGGCCCGGGTGTGGAGCCTGGTTTCCGACATCAAGCTGATGCCGACCCTGAGCAACGAGTTGCAAGCCGTCGAGTGGGCCGAGGGTGCCGACGCCCCGTGCGTGGGCGCGCGCTTCGTCGGACACAACCAGCACGACGCGTTCGGGCAATGGAGCACCACCTCCCAGATCGTCGCATGCGACGAGCCGCGTGAATTCTCCTGGGCCGTAGGCGAACCCGACAATCCCGCGGCGATGTGGCGGTTCAGGCTGACGCCCCGCGACGGCGGCACCGCGCTGAGCTACTGGATGCAGATGGGGCCGGGCCGTTCGGGGTTGTCGGTGGCCATCGAGTCGATGCCCGACAAGGAGCAGAAAATCGTGTTCGTGCGGATGCGCGAGTTCGAGGCCGCGATCGGCAAGACACTCGCGGCGATCAAGAGGCTGGCCGAACACGGGGTGCGCTGATGCGCACCGCGACGACGGTCGAGTTGTCCAGCGCCGCGGGCGAAACCGCCGCTTTCGTCGTCGAAGCGGAACGACTGGGCCTCGACGTGTGCTGGGTCGCCGAGGCCTGGGGCTCCGACGCGCCCTCGGCGCTCGGGTATCTCGCGGCGCGGACCGAGCGGGTCCTACTGGGCTCCGGTGTCCTGCAGGTGGGCGTCCGCTCGCCGGTCATGGTCGCGCAGACCGCCATCACGCTGTCCAACCTGTCGGGCGGACGATTCCTCCTCGGGCTCGGCGCATCCGGCCCGCAAGTGATCGAGGGCCTGCACGGCGTCTCCTTCAGCCGGCCCCTGGCGCGCATCTCCGAAACGGTCGACATCGTGCGGCAGGTCTTCGCCGGCGGCAAAGTGTCCTACTCCGGCAAGCAATGCCACATTCCGCTGCCCGGCGGCGAAGGGGTGCCGATGCGGTTGTCGACCCGGCCCGAGCACCCGATCCCGATCTACCTTGCCGCGCTCTCACCGGCGATGCTGCGGTTGACGGGTCGGACCGCCGACGGGTGGCTGGGCACCAGCTTCGTCCCGGAGGGTGCCGGCGAGGCCTACTTCTCACACCTCGACGAGGGCTTGGCCGCCGCCGGCCGCACCCGCGCCGACGTCGACATCTGCCAGGGCGCCGAAGTCGCCTTCGCTGCCGACGCGCAGGAGTTGCGCGGCATGGTCGCGGGCCGCAAAAAGGAGCTCGCCTTCAGCCTGGGCGGCATGGGCTCGTCCAGCACGAACTACTACAACCAGGCCTACAGCCGCCAAGGCTGGTCCGAGATCGCCGCCGAGGTACGCGAACGCTGGCAGCGCGGCGACCGCGACGGCGCGGCCGCACTGGTCACCGACGAGATGGTGTTGGCCACCACGCTGATCGGCACCGAGGAGATGGTTCGCGCCCGGCTCAGCGTGTGGCGGGACGCCGGCGTGAACACCGTGCGGCTGTATCCGGCCGGCGACACGCTGGATGCGAAGCTTGGCACGCTCGGCCGGGCCATCGAGCTGGTCGGCGAGATCGGCTAAACCCCGACCGTGGGGGATATGGACAAATCAACGACGGTTTTCGTACCCGGGCCACACGCTCGGCGGCCGGGGCGTCAGCGAACGGCCGTGGGCGCGTCGGTCGCCTTGACGAGTCGCACCTCCGGACGCTCCGGCACCCCGTCGGCCAGGAACCAGCGGAAGGCGAGGTTGCCGCGCGGATAGTCCAGCGTGGTCAGCGAATTCGGGTGGGCGGTCATTCCGCGGGACAGGACGATGGTCACCGTGCCGTCGCTGTTGAGCGCGGCGGCGTGGCCGTTTATCGAGCAACGGGCGTCGGCCGCGCCGAACGTGGCCATGAACTGGTTCCATACGACCAGGTTCCAGAACCTGCACGACGGCGGGCGGTGCGTGATGACGAGCGCTTCGTCCTCATCGAGCACAAAGCTGCCGTAGGAGTAGCAGGCGTCGCGCGCCGACCAACCGAAGTTGGCGTCGGGGACCTGGTAAGGATCGGCGAATGCATTTGCCGCGTGCGCGGTCTCATGTCCGAGGGCGTGTTGGTCCTGCACGCGCGTTCCGACGGCCAGCGGCACGATGGCGAACATGGTGCGCAGCCAGGTCGCGATCGCCCTCAGCCGCGCGGCCGTCTCGGCATCCCCGTGCCGGATCGGGTCCGGCTCGTCGAGCGCCTCGATCCGCCAGGTGACGGGGCGGCCGGTCAGCGGGTCGGCCTGGTAGTCGCGCGTCATCAGGACGGCCGCGTCGGGCGTGGGGCCGAGTTCGAACGCGAAGTTGCCGGCGGCGTCCATATTGAGGACATCGAGATCGCTGTCGCGGACGATTGCCACCACCCGGTCCGACCACGCGCCCGGTGACGGCTCGTTGTAGGCCGTGACCGAAAAGTAGGCGCTGTCACCCTTGTTGCCGCTGATGCGGTAGCGGCGCCGCGGATCGATCGGGCAGATGTAGTAGTAGGCGTCGGTGTTGTCGCCGCCCCAGCGCCGGTCGCGACGAAACGGGGTGTTCACGGCGACGAACTGCGGCCGGCCGGGTTCGGTGAAAAGGTAGGTGTCGAAGGCGACACCGAGCGTGCTGGCGATCATGCGGTAACCGTCGGCGACGTGCCGGTCGTCGACCACCGCGCGGTCGCCCTCCAGGAACGAGCGGTCAAGGGTGCCCAAGGTGGCGAGCAGCTCCTGCCACGCGGTCGTCGTCTCGTGCGTCATGCGCGGATTCCCTTCAGGAGCAACGTGGTTGTGCGATCGACCCACCCGTCGTCGAGTTCGGTGACGCGGGTGAGCAAGCCCATCAGCGTGATGCCGGCGATGGCATCCGTGAGTTCGGTGGCGGTCACTTCGGGCCGGACCTCGCCGCGGCGCGCCGCCCGTCGCAACAACTCGGCGAGGCCGCCGCCGATGACGCCGGCGAATCGCTCCAGCAGCGCCGAATGCAGGGTCGGGTCCGCGGCCATCTCACCCACCAGCCCGGGCAGGGCGGCTCTGGCGGCCGGGGTGGTCAGGAAACGCATTGCACGACGGACCATTTCGCGCAGGTCGTCGGGCAGGGACCCGGTATCGGGCAGCTCGGTGGCGGCGCCGATGGGGAACACCGCCTCGTGGACCAGGTGCGCTTTGCTCGGCCAGCGCCGGTAGATAGCGGGCTTGCTGGTGCCCGCGCGTTCGGCGATCGCGGAGACCAACAGCCCGCTGTAGCCGGTCTCGGCGAGCAGCTCCACGGTCGCGCTCAGCACTGCGCCGTCAATGCGTGGGTCACGGGGGCGGCCAAAATCCACTACCATTACGAAACCGAGAGTAACATAAGTCGCCGTGACCGACGCCGTTCGCCTTGATGACCTCGCCGAGCCCCGCTTCAGCCCCGAGGCCCGGCAAATCCTCGACATGATGGCCTCGCTGGCGCCGGACTGCCCACTGGACGCCGACGCGCTGCACGCCAGGGCCGCCGCCGACACCGGCCTGGACGATTTCGGGCCGCCGGACTACCGGGAGCGGCTCGACGTCTATCTGGCCGCGCTGCGTGACATCGACGGCCGCCACGACGCGGGCACGGTCAATTTCTTCGGGCAGCTGCTGCAGCTGCTCAAGAACCGGCTGCTGTTGACCGACCTGGTGCGGCGGCATCCCGAGATCGACGACATCGAGCTGCGACCGCCGGTGGTGATCGCGGGGCTGCCGCGCACCGGCACCACCCATCTGCACAACCTGCTGGCGGCCCCGCCCACGTTCCGCACCATGCCGTACTGGGAAAGCGTCGAACCGTTCCCGCTGCCGGCCGAGGCCGGGATCGAGCCGGATCCGCGGCGCGCGCGGATGGACGTCGCGGTCGGCGTGATCAACACCGTGATGCCCTATTTCCCGCTGATGCACGAGATGACCACCGAGCACGTCCACGAAGAGATCCAGCTGCTGGCCAACGACTTCTCGACCATGCTCTTCGAGACGCTGGCCCACGTGCCGCGCTGGCGTGCCTACTACCAGACCCACGACCAGACGCCGCACTACGAATACCTCGCCCGGCAACTCAAGGCCATGCAGTTCTTGCGCGGCGGGCGGCGCTGGCTGCTCAAGTCGCCCCAGCATCTCGAGCAGGTGCCGGTGCTCGATCGCGTCTTCCCCGGCAGCATCGTCGTTTTCACCCACCGCGACCCGGTGCCGGTGGCGCTGTCGATGATCGCGATGATCACCTACTCCGCGCGCATGCACCGCTCGCCGGTCCCGGTGGAGGAGATCGCGGCGTCGTGGATCGACCGCTTGGACGACATGCTGACCGCGCTCGTCCGCGATCGCGACACGATTGGCCCGGATCGGTCGATCGACGTCCGGTTCGACGACTTCATGGCCGACGAAATCGGCGTCGCCCAACGGGTGTACGCGCTGGCCGGCGAGCCGTTCGGCGACGACGCCAAGTCGGCGATCGACGAGTACCTGGCGGGCCATCGGCGCGGTCGGCTGGGGAACGTTGCGACGTCCTGCGCGATGTTCGGGTTGGACGAGGCCGACCTGCGCGACCGGTTCGCGCCTTATGTCGAGCGGTTTCTGGCCTAACCCGCGGCAGGCGGCTACGTTCTCCATTCATGGTCAATATGCCCGCGCTGGACGGTGTCGAACATAGGTATGTGGAGCTCGGAGGCGGCGTGACGATCCACGTCGCGGATGCGGGCCCCGCCGAAGGGCCGGCGGTGATGTTGGTGCACGGTTTCCCGCAGAACTGGTGGGAATGGCACAACCTGATCGGCCCGCTGGCCGCCGACGGCTATCGCGTGCTGTGCCCCGACCTGCGCGGCGCCGGCTGGAGCTCGGCGCCCCGCACGAGCTACACCAAGACCGAGATGGCCGACGACCTGGCGGCCGTCCTGGATCGCCTCGGTGTGGCGACGGTCAAGCTCGTCGCGCATGACTGGGGCGGACCGGCCGCGTTCATCATGATGCTGCGCCACCCGGAGAAGGTGAGCGGGTTCTTCGGAGTCAACACGGTGGCGCCGTGGGTGAAGCGCGATCTGCGTGCGGCGCGGAACTTTTGGCGGCTCTGGTATCAGATCCCGATTTCGCTTCCGGTCGTCGGGCCGCGGATGATCGGCAATCTCAACTCGAGGGCGAGCCGCGTGCTCGGCTCGTGGGTGGGTGGCGGCTACGCACTGCCCGAGGACGACCTGCGCATCTACGCCGAGTGCATGCGCCAGCCCGGCCACGCGGAGGCGGGCTCGCGCTGGTATCGCAGCTTCCAGACCGGGGAGATGCTGCGCTGGATGCGCGGCGAGTTCGACGACGCGCGCGTCGAGGTGCCGGTCCGCTGGCTCACCGGCACCCAAGACCCGGTGATCACTCCCGACCTCACCGACGGGTATGCCGACCACATCAGCGATTTCAAAGTGGAGCTGGTCGACGGGGTCGGACACTGGATCATCGACCAGCGCCCGGAGCTGGTGCTCGACCGGGTTCGGACCTTCCTGCGCGGCGAAGGATAGGCGTCAGGGCTGCACCAGGATCCGGATGGGGTTGCCGTCCTGGCGCTCGAGCTTCTCGATGCCCTCCGTCACGTCCTCCAGCGCGACGATCTCGCTGATTGACCTCGAAACGTCAAGGCGCCCAGCCGAAACCAACTTCGCCAGCGTCTCGATGTCCACGTTCTGATATCCCAAGTGCCCGAGCACCTGCTTATGGGTCAACCCGAACAGGGAGGTGGGCCCGACGGTCGGCGCCTCGGCGCTCATCCCGACACCCACCAGCCGGCCACCGGGTGTGAGGCAGTCGAGCCCCTGCTCGAACGTCACCTTCCGCCCGACGGCGTCGAAGGCCACATCGAGCAACCGCCCGCCGGTGACTTCCGCGACGTTGTCCCTCAGCCCGTCGTCGCGGGGGTCGAACGCGTAGTCCGCGCCGAGGGTCAACGCCCGCTCCAGCACTGCGGGGTTGATGTCGACGGCGATGATGGGTGCGGCGCCGACCAGCCGCGCGAGCTGGACGATGTGGGTGCCGACCCCGCCCACGCCCCACACGCCGACCGATTCACCGACCGCGACTTTCCCCGTCCGGACGACGGCCCCGAACGGCGTGGACACCGCGTCGGCCAGGATCGCCGCCTGCTCCAGCGGAACGTTGTCGGGCACCCGCGTCAGCCCCGTCGCTTGCGCCACGGTGTATTCGGCCCACGCCCCGTCGTAGGCGAACGCCATCAATTGGATTCGCAGGCAATTGACCCCATCGCCGCGGCGGCAGTTCGCGCAGCGTCGGCACGGCCGGCCGGCGGGGACCACCACCCGGTCGCCCTCGTCCCAGCCGGTCACCTCCGGCCCCAGTTTCGCGACGGTGCCCGACGCCTCGTGGCCCTGGGTCACCACGGGCTGCTGCGCCGGGAAAGTGCCGTTGATCAGGCTCAGGTCCGAGTGGCAGATGCCGCAGAAGGCGACCTTGACCAGAACTTCGCCGGGGCCCGGCTCGGGAATCGGAACGTCTTCGAGCGCAACGGTTCTGGTGTCTGCGTAGAAGCGCTCGGCGCGCATCGTCGGCGCCATGGGCTAGTCGACCCCGATGGTGACTTCCGTGGACTTGATGAATACGGTCGCCGGCTGCCCGGCCTCGAGCCCGAGATCGATCGCGGCGTCCTTGGTGACGGAGGACGTGACGATCTGCTCACCGCCGTCGAGCTTGACCTTCACGATCGCCATCACGCTGCCGAGGTCGACCTCGGTGATGGTCCCTTTGAGTTGGTTCCGGGTCGACAGCCGCATCGCAAGGTCCTTTGTTCGGTTGAGGTTCTGTGCTCGACCCTACTGTCGCGGGCCGAGCAGGGCGATGGAGGCGTCGACGGCCGGCTCCACGATGCCCCGCACCGGTTTTCCGTCTTCGACGGCGAGCGCGGTCAGTTCGCGCAGACCGCCGAGCAGGATGACCGCCAACGGGGCGGTCAGCGGAGGCAGCTCGGCTCGCTGGAAGCCGGGGCTGGCGCTGAGGTCGATCAGCAAACTTGACAGCAGTTGCAGCCCGCGGCGCTGTACCGGGCGGGCGGCGGCGCCGAGCGAGGGCAGTTCCCGAATCCAGCTGAGCGTGATCGCCGGCCGGGACTCGATGTAGCCGACGTACGCCTCGACCGCCTGGCGTATCTGCTGATGCCAGTCGGCCTCGGGATCGACGGCCGCAGCGATGCACTCACCGAGCCTTTCGATGTCGGTGCCCAAGAGCTCGAGGAAGCACTCGTCTTTGCTTGCGAACTGGTCGTAGAAGGTGCGCTTGGACGTGCGGGCGTGACGAACGACGTCGGCGACCGTGCTGGCGCGGTAACCGCGCTCGGCGATGGAGGCGGCGAGGCCGTCGAGCAACCTCAGCCGAAACGGGTCGCCAAGGACCGCTTCGTCAGCCGTCGCTGTCGCCGCTGGGCTCACGGGCGGCCCCTTCCATCGGTGCGGCACCCTCTTGTCATCGGTTGGTACCACAGAGTACCGTATCGGGAAAGGTTTTGGTACACCGCGGTACCACCCCGGCGTCCGGGGGAGATGATGGGGAGCAGCCCGCCATGAGTGAAGTCGTCACCGCCCCCGCGGCCGTCCGGTTGCCCCCGGCGGCTCGCCTGCCAAAGCTGTTGCAGGGTCTGGGTTTTGCGATCTCACGGCGCGGGATGATTCAGCGCCTGGCCCGTCGGTACGGCGACGTCTTCGCGCTGAACCTGCCCATGTACGGCGAGGTCGTGGTGGTGGCCGACCCGCAACTGGCCAAGCAGATCTTCACCACCAGCCCCGACGAGCTCGGCAACATCCAGCCCAACCTGAGTCGGCTGTTCGGCTCCGGCTCCGTGTTCGCGCTCGACGGGGAGGACCATCGCCGTCGCCGCCGGTTGTTGGCGCCGCCGTTCCACGGCAAGAGCATGAAGAAGTACGAGTCGATCATCGAAGAAGAGACCCTGCGGGAGACCGCGGGCTGGCCGGAGGGTGAGGCGTTCGCGACTCTGCCGTCGATGATGCGCATCACGCTCAACGCGATCCTACGCGCGGTTTTCGGGGCCGAAGGCGCCGAGCTCGACGAGCTGCGCCGCCTCATCCCGCCGTGGGTCACGCTGGGCTCGCGGATGGCGACGATGCCCAAACCGCGGCGCAGCTACGGGCGCTTCACCCCATGGGGGCGCCTGGACGAGTGGCGCCGCCGGTACGACGCCGTCATCGACAGGCTGATCGAAGCCGAGCGGGCAGATCCCAACTTCGACGAGCGCAGCGACGTGCTCGCCCTGATGTTACGCAGCACCTACGACGACGGTTCGGTCATGTCGCGCAAGGACATTGGCGACGAACTGCTCACGCTGCTGGCCGCCGGTCATGAAACGACGGCCTCCACGCTGGGCTGGGCGTTCGAGCGGCTGACCCGGCATCCGGACGTGCTGGCCGCCCTGGTCGACGAGGCCGACACCGACGGCCAGGAGTTACGTCAGGCGACCATCCTCGAAGTCCAGCGGGCCCGGACGGTGATCGATTTCGCCGCCCGGCGCGTCTACCCCCCGCGGTACCAGCTCGGGGAGTGGGTCATCCCCCGCGGCAAGTCAATCCTGGTGAGCATCGCGCAGATTCACGAAAACCCCGAAGTCTTCCCGAATCCGGAGCGCTTCGATCCGCAACGCTACATCGGGACCAAGCCGTCGGCCTTCGCGTGGATCCCGTTCGGCGGTGGCACCCGCCGGTGCGTGGGGGCGGCGTTCGCCAACATGGAGATGGACGTCGTGCTGCGAACGGTGTTGCGGCACTTCACCATCGAGACCACGACCGCACCCGGAGAGCGGTGGCACGGCCGCGGCGTCGCCTACACGCCCAAGGACGGCGGCCGGATCGTGGTGCGCCGGCGCTGAGCCGGGCACCTACTGGTCGGCCGTGGCCCGGCGCGGCAGTTTCCAGCCCGGGCGGATGTAGTGGCAGGTGTACCCGTTCGGGTAGTGCTGCAGGTAGTCCTGGTGCTCGGGCTCGGCCTCCCAGAAATCGCCGGCCGGGCTGACTTCGGTCACGACCTTGCCGGGCCACAACCCCGACGCGTCGACGTCGGCGATGGTGTCCAGCGCGATGCGCTTCTGCTCCTCGTCGAGGTAGAAGATGGCGGACCGATAACTGAGTCCACGGTCGTTGCCCTGGCGGTTCTTCGTCGTCGGATCGTGGATCTGGAAGAAGAACTCGAGCATGGTGCGGTAGTCGGTGACCGCCGGGTCGTAGACGATCTCGATGGCCTCGGCGTGCGTGCCGTGGTTGCGGTAGGTCGCATTGGGGACGTCGCCGCCGGTGTATCCGACCCGCGTCGAAACCACGCCCGGCTGTTTGCGGATGAGTTCCTGCATCCCCCAGAAACAGCCGCCGGCGAGTACCGCTTTT
This sequence comes from Mycobacterium sp. E183, assembly GCF_001667735.1. Lineage (GTDB taxonomy): Bacteria > Actinomycetota > Actinomycetes > Mycobacteriales > Mycobacteriaceae > Mycobacterium. The sequence continues at coordinate 47,787 of NZ_LZJN01000169.1, read as the reverse complement.
TCGGTTGCCATTGCTCGTCCTCCTAACCGGCCACGATGCCGCCCAGGCTACACTCCGCCGATGAGCCGCAACGTCGCGACGATTTCGGGAAGTGCCGCAGCATGACGACTCCTACGTTTTCCCGCGGCGAACTAGCCGCCGCCTTCGAGAAGTTCGAGCAGACGGTGGCCCGGGCCGCCGAAACCCACGACTGGGACGCCTGGGTCGAGCAGTACACCCCCGACGTCGAGTACGTCGAGCACGCGGCCGGCACGATGCACGGACGCGACGAGGTCCGCCAGTGGATCAAGCGGACGATGACCACGTATCCCGGCAGCCACATGGTGGCGTTCCCGTCGTTGTGGTCCGTCATCGACGAGCCCACCGGGCGGATCATCTGCGAACTGGACAACCCGATGCGCGACCCGGGGGATGGGAGCGTCATCAGCGCGACCAACATCTCGATCGTCACGTACGCGGGGGACGGGTTGTGGCGCCGCCAGGAAGACATCTATAACCCGCTGCGCTTCCTGCGGGCCGGGATGAAGTGGTGCCGTAAGGCCCAGGCGCTGGGCACGCTCGACGAGGACGCGGCGCGGTGGATGCACGAGAACGGAGGAGCCCAGTGAGCACCAAGCCCAAGCTCGTCATCGGCGCCAACGGCTTCCTGGGTTCGCATGTCACCCGCCAGCTCGTGGCCGACGGGTTCCCGGTGCGGGCGATGGTGCGCCCGAACGCCAACACCCGCTCGATCGACGACCTCGAGCTGACCCGCTTCCACGGGGACGTGTTCGACGACGCCACGCTGCGGGAGGCGATGGACGGTGTGGACGACGTCTATTACTGCGTCGTCGACACCCGCGCATGGCTGCGCGACCCGACGCCGCTGTTCCGCACCAATGTCGAAGGCCTGCGCAACGTTCTCGACGTCGCCGTCAACCAACCGGACCTGCGCAGGTTCATCTTCACGAGCACCTATACGACGGTGGGCCGGCGGCATGGCCACGTGGCGACCGAGGACGACGTGATCCGGTCCCGCCGCCTGACCCCCTACGTCCAATCGCGTTTGGAAGCCGAGAATCTGGTGCTGCGGTATGTGGCCGAGGCCGGCCTGCCCGCCATCGCGATGTGCGTGTCGACGACCTACGGCAGCGGGGACTGGGGCGGCACTCCGCACGGCGCCTTCATCGCCGGCGCGGTCTTCGGCAAGCTGCCGTTCCTGATGAACGGCATTGCGCTGGAAGTCGTCGGCGTCGACGACGCGGCGCGGGCCATGATCCTGGCGGCCGAGCGCGGGCGCATCGGCGAGCGATACCTCGTCTCTGAGCGGATGATCGCTTTGAACGACGTCGTCCGCATCGCGGCCGACGAGGCCGGCGTTCCACCGCCGCAACGCTCGATTTCCGTCCCGATGCTCTACGCCCTGGCGGCGGCCGGCACGCTCAAGGCCCGACTCACCGGGAAGGACGCCGAGCTCAGCCTGGCCTCGGTGCGGATGATGCGCGCCGAAGCCGACGTGGACAGCAGCAAGGCGAAGCGGGAATTGGGCTGGCAGCCGCGGCCGGTCGAGGAATCGATCCGTGAGGCGGCGCGGTTCTGGTCGGAGCTGAAGGTCGCCAGCGGCAAGAGCGCGACTCCGGGCTGAACGCCGCGCCGCCGCGCGTTCAACACGGCTGGCGCGGTCGCGGCGCGGCTAGCCTCGGGCGGCGTGACTGCCGAAAGGGTGAGCGTTGACCTCAGCGGGGCGCCCCAGACGATGCTGGCGACGTTGTACGCCAAGACGCTGGACGCCGACTTCGAGACACCGATCCTCGGCGACGAGTATGCCAAGGAGATCGTCCGACGCATCGACTACGACTGGAAAAAGACCACCATCACGGCGCGCAGGGCACCGTCGGTCACCACCCGGTCCGCGCACTTCGATGCCTGGGTCCGCCAATTTCTTGCGGCGCACCCACGAGCCGTCGTGCTGCACTTGGGCTGCGGACTGGACAGCCGGTGTCTGCGGGTGCAGCCGGGCCCGGGCGTCGAGTGGTACGACGTCGACTACCCCGAAGTCGCCGCGCTGCGCGCGCAGCTCTACCCCGCGCGCGACCACTATCGGGTCATCGCCGCCTCCGTCACCGACCCGGCCTGGCTCCGGGACATTCCCGCGGACCGTCCCGCGCTGATGATCGGCGAGGGGCTGACCATGTACCTCACCGAGCAGGACGGCACCGCACTGCTGCGCCGCGTGGTCGATCACTTCGGCTCGGGTGAGCTGCAGTTCGACGCCTTCAACTCGCTCGGGATCAAGTCGCAGTGGCTCAACACCGTCGTGCGCCGTTCGGGATCCACGCTGTCGTGGGCGATCAACGGGCCTGACGACATCGTCGACGCGGTGCCGGGTGTACGGCTCCTGGCCTGGGAGCGGTGGTTCGAGTCGTACACATTCGCGCAACTCCCGCGCTCCACACGGGCGCTGGGAAAGGTCATGTCGCTGGTTGAGGCCGTCGCCAACATGGCGCAATACCACCGCTACGCGTTCGGGCCGCCCTGATCGGGAAGCCCCGAGACCCGGATGGCGTTGCAACGTCCATCGGCGTCTAGGAGGAAACCATGAGCCACCCCGAAATCAAAGAGCCAAGCGCTGGCCACCCGATCACCATCGAGCCGACGAAGGGGCGGGTACAGGTTCGCGTCAACGGCGAGCTGGTAGCCGACACGACGGCCGCCCTGGAATTACGGGAAGCCAGTTTGCCTGCGGTGCAGTACATTCCGATGAGTGACGTGGTGCAGGACCGGCTGACCCGCACGGACACCAGCACGTACTGCCCGTTCAAGGGCGAGGCCAGCTATTACAGCGTGACGGGTTCGCACGGCGACATCGTCGAGGACGTCATCTGGACGTACGAGCAGCCCTATCCCGCGGTCGCGGCGATCGCCGGCCACGTGGCCTTCTACCCGAACAAGGCCGAAATCAGCGTGTCGGCTTCCTAGTACGTCCACCCGGGAAGCGCGGCCTCGTGCGCCCGGGTGTCGCTGTACAGGCGCATCGAGACGATCAGTCCGTCGCGGGTGTCGAAGATGCAGACGAACGGGCTGTCGTACTCGACGCCGGCGGTGGTGGTGCCGGTGGCCTGCGCCTCGACGACCACGGTCTCTCCCTCGTTGACACAGCGCACCAGGTCGATGGTCAACTCGAGTTGCTGTTTGCGGCGCTCGATCGCCCGCCGGAACGTTTCCTTGTCACACTCGGAGCGCGTGAGCAGAGTCCAGTAGGTGAAGTCGTCGCTGAGCAGCGTGAAGCCCTCGTCGAGATCGCCGCCGTCGCTCGCACTCTGTAGAAACATCCAAGCCAGTTCGCCCTGCGGGTCATCGAACGGCGTCATCACATCGCAATATTGACTTGGCACATCGTTAACGGTCAATCGGAGATTTGGTTGATGGAGAGCGCGCGCACGGTCACTTTCCCGGGGGCGGTCAGCTTCGGGCATACGTTGGCGCCGCTTCGGCGGGGGGCCGGGGACCCCTGTTTCCAGGCGTCCGGCGACGGCGCGATCTGGCGAACCAGCCTGCTGCCCACCGGACCCGTCACCGCCCGGATCAGCCGGGCCGCCGCCAACGCCGCGCACTGCGTCGCGTGGGGAAGCGGGGCGCCGGAGTTCGTGGAGGGACTGCCCGCGCTGCTCGGCCTCGAGGACGACGCCTCGGATTTCGTGCCCCACCACCCGACCGTCGCCGCCGCGCAGCGCCGGGTGCCCCACCTTCGCCTGGGTCGCACCGGGTTGGTGCTCGAGGCGCTGATTCCCGCGATCATCGAGCAGCGGGTGCCGGGCGCCGACGCGTTTCGATCGTGGCGGCTGCTGGTGTCCAAGTACGGGTCGCCCGCCCCGGGACCGGCGCCGGCCAGGATGCGGGTGCCGCCATCGGCCGAGTCGTGGCGCTACATCCCGTCGTGGGAGTTCCACCGCGCCAATGTCGACCCCGGACGTGCGCGGACGGTGGTGACGTGCGCGCAGCGGGCCAGCACCCTGGAACGACTGGCATCCCGTCCGGCGGCGCAGGCCCGTGCGGCGCTGATGTCGTTGCCGGGCGTGGGCGAATGGACCGCCGCCGAGACGGCGCAACGGGCGTTCGGTGACGCCGACGCGCTGTCGGTGGGCGACTATCACATCCCGAAAATGATCGGCTGGACGTTGATCGGCCGCCCGGTCGACGACGCCGGCATGGTCGAACTGCTCGAACCCATGCGACCGCACCGCCACCGGGTGGTCCGGTTGCTCGAGGCCAGCGGTCTGGCATATGAGCCGCGGCGGGGCGCCCGGCTGCCGGTGCAGCACATCAGCAACCTCTAAACGTGGTCATCGCCTCGCCGGCCCCGGGTTTTCAGCAACGGCCATCGGGTAACCAACCCCGAAGACGTGACCGTGTGCGAAACGGAGGAAATCGATGACACAGTTCACCATCCCGGGACTCACCGACAAGCAGGGAGCCCGGCTGACCGAACTGCTGCAGAAACAACTGAGCACCTACAACGACCTTCACCTCACCCTCAAGCACGTGCACTGGAATGTGGTGGGGCCCAACTTCATTGGTGTGCACGAGATGATCGACCCGCAGGTGGATGCGGTCCGCGGTTTCGCCGACGACGTCGCCGAGCGCATCGCCGCCCTGGGCGGGTCGCCGCAGGGCACGCCGGGGGCCATCATCAAAGACCGCACCTGGGACGACTATTCGGTCGGCCGCGACACCGTCCAGGCCCACCTCGCGGCGCTCGACCTGGTCTACACCGGCGTCATCGAGGACATCCGCAAGTACATCGAGGAGACCGAGGAGCTCGACCCGGTCACGCAGGACCTGCTGATCGATCAGGCCGGGAACCTGGAGAAGTTCCAGTGGTTCGTGCGGGCGCACCTGGAGAGCGCGGGCGGGACGTTGACGCACGAGGGGTCGACCACCGAGAAGGACGCGGCGAGCACCGCTCGCAGCTCCTAGTCGGGTAACGCGTTCTCCTGCGCGGCACCGTTTTTGGGCGCCAGGATGTTGATCCGGTCGCCCACGGAAAGCCGTAACCTGGCGTCGGCGTCGATGAGCCGTCGGTTGTGCAGCACCGACACGGGCAGGTGGTCGTTCGGGAATTCGAGGTCGCCCAGGAGCCGGCCGACGGCCATCGAATCTTCGGCCAGGGTGTGTTCGATGATGCAGTACCCGTCGAGCTCGCTGTGCGGGTCGTGGTCAGGCGTTGCCGGTTGCGTGTCCGCCGCCATGTCGGTGAAGGACGCGGCGACCGCGCGTAACACGTTCTGATTTGTCAGCCAGCCCTGGACAGATCGGGCCTCGGTGTCGATGACCGGCAGCCCGTCACGCCCGAATAGGACGAGCTGGCGCAACGCCTGGGCAAGGCTGTCGTTGGCGAACAGCGCCTGCGGTTCGCGTATCCGGGTGAGGGGGCCGAGCAAGGCGGTGAGGTCGCCACCGACGGTGCCGGTCGGACGGGTCAAATCCAGGGGGACGGCGAACCCGTGCATCGCGTCGGCTGCGGTGAGGTCGGCGAAGGCGTGGGTGGGTTTGGGCCGATCGATGTCAATGCCGCGGCGCAGCAGCTTGGTGGTGTAGATGGTGCCGTAGGAGACCCCGCGGGACACTGTGGTCCCGACGGCCACGGCCAGCATGACCGGGAGGGTCAGGGTGAAATCCCCGGTCATCTCGACCGTGCTGGCCAGTGCGGTGAGCGGGGCTCTGGCTGCGGACGCGAACACGGCCCCCATGCCCACGATCGCGTACAGGGCCGGATGCCCGACGGCGGTGCCGATGGTGTGCTGAACGAACAACCCAAAAGCCATGCCGGAGGTGGCCCCCACAAAGAGAGAAGGAGCGAACACCCCGCCGGATCCGCCTATCCCGATGGTCAGACTGCAGGCCAGCATCTTGCCGGCGGCCAGGACCAGCAACAGCCATAGCGCATAGTGCCCGGCGAAGGCGGCATACATCACCGGATAGCCCACCCCATAGAGCTGTGGGACAGCCAGCAATAGCAGGCCGAGCACGATTCCGCCGACCGCTGGCCGCGCCCAATCCGGGCGGCTGCCCCAGACCCGGTCGCACAGATCCTCGGTCTTGTAGAGAACGTTCTTGAAGAGGATCCCGATGAGCCCGGCGATCGCCGCTAGGAGCGCCACCAACAGGTAATTGGCGATGTGGTCCAATTCGATCCCGGCGGGCAGCTCGGTGAGGAACGGCGCGGAGCCGAAGAACACGCGGGCGACCACGTCGGCAACCATCGACGAGAGCATGATCGTGAAGATTGCTTCGACGGACAGTTCCCGGAGGATCAGCTCCACGGCGAAGAACACCCCGGTGATGGGGGCGTTGAAGGTGGCCGAGATGCCGCCCGCGGCGCCACAGGCCACCAGCACACGCAGCCGGTTCTCCGGCATTCGCACCCACTGACCGAAGCCGGACGCGAGCGCCGCGCCGATCTGCACGATCGGCCCCTCCCGGCCAACGGAGCCCCCGGTGCCGATGCACAGCGCGGAGGCCAGCGCTTTCACCACGGTCACCTGGGGGCGGATGCGGCCGCCGTTCTCGGCCACCGCGATCATGACTTCCGGGACTCCGTGGCCGCGAGCCTCTCGGGCGAACCGCGAGATCAGCGGTCCGTATAGCAATCCGCCGACGACGGGGATGACCACGAAGAAGCCGATCCCCAGCCAGGGCAGATGGTCGCTGCCCACCCAACCGTCCTGGCCGAACTCGTCGTGCCCCGTCGCCAGCCAGGTAAAGCCGAAGATCAGGTAGCGGAACGCCACCGCGCCAATCCCGGCGCCAAGGCCGACCATGATTGCCACGCAGAAGAGCCCGAGCCGGTTCGCGCGCAGCCAGCCGGCGAATTGACCCACGGCGCGGGAGACGGGCCGGGTGGTCCGGATGGGAGCGGCGGCCGTCGGTTTTTGCCCCATCAGCGCATCCTTCCCCCGACGGCCCCGCTTTGCTCGTCGACCGTCCAAACGATTGTGCGGGACCGCCGACCCTTTCCCAGAGCAAATATTGCCCTACTCAACCATCGCCCGAGCAGGCAGGAGCCGGGGAATAACTGGACTGCGGTCCGGTTATACGAATCGCTAACATTTACGGAGGTCACATGCCCGCCATCACCGCCAACACGCTGACATTGCCACGGATCGGCGCCGCCGTCCCGGCCGAGACCGAGCGGCCGGTCCGATCGATCACCACCGGCCCGCGCGGCTACGAGGGGGAGGGCTTCCCCGTCGTCCGGTCCTTCGCGGGGGTCAGCGCCGCAGCGCTGGACCCCTTCGTGCACATGGACCAGATGGGTGAGGTCGAGTACCAACCCGGTGAGCCGAGGGGCACCGACTGGCACCCACACCGCGGGTTCGAGACGGTCACCTACATGATCGACGGCAAGTTCGCCCACCAGGACTCCCACGGGGGCGGCGGCCTGATCACCGACGGTGCCACGCAGTGGATGACCGCCGGTTCGGGGATCCTGCACATCGAGACGCCGCCCGCGGAACTGGTCGACAGCGGCGGCCTGTTCCACGGCATCCAGCTGTGGGTGAACCTGCCGAAGCGGGACAAGTTCGCGCCCCCGCGCTATCAGGCCATCGAAGGGGGCGATGCGAAGCTGATCGCCTCCGACGACGGCGGGGCGCTGGTGCGCATCATCGCGGGCGAGGTCGACGGTCATCGGGGGCCCGGGATCACCCACACGCCGATCACGCTCGCGCACACGACAATCGAAAACGGCGCTCGGCTGAACCTGCCGTGGCGGCGCGACTTCAACGCGCTCGTCTACGTGCTGTCCGGCAGCGGATACGTCGGTCCGGTCGCTCATCCGATTCGGCAGGGCCAACTGGCCGTGCTCGGCCCCGGGGATCGGATCACCGTGGGCGCCGACCAGGCGCAGGAATCGTCGCGCACTAGCGCCATGGATGTGCTGCTGCTGGGCGGCCAACCCATTCGCGAACCCGTATTCCACTACGGGCCATTCGTGATGAACTCGAGGGCGGAATTGGTCGAGGCGGTGCAGGACTACCAGGCTGGAAAGTTCGGCAGCATTCCGCCAAACGCGCTAATGCCACACCATGGCAATGGCACACTTTAACGATGTCTTCAGGGGTGAGCCGCAGGCCTGGACGCCCCCCAGCCGCAAAGGCCGATGAGACGCGACAGCGGATCATGCAGGCGGCCCGCCTTGTGTTCAGCGAGCGGGGATACGACGGGGCGACGTTCCAGGCCATCGCGGCCCGCGCCGACCTGACCCGGCCGGCGATCAACCACTACTTCTCCAGCAAGCGCGTCCTGTATCGGGAGTTGTTGGAGCAAACCAACGAAGCCATCATCGGAAGCGGGATCAGACAGGCCGAGCGGGAGACCACACTGGTGGGGCAACTGACCGCATTCATATCCGCGGCGGCCCGCGCCAATTCCGAGAATCCCGCCGGGTCGGCGTTGATTATCTCCGGGGTGCTCGAGTCGCAGCGGCACCCGGAATGGAAAACAGCCGAAAACGACTCCGTGCGGATCTGCCGCGAATTCCTCGTTCGCGTCGTCAACGACGGATTGGAGCGCGGCGAGGTCCCCGCCGACGTCGACGTGCCGGCGTTGATCGAGGCACTGCTCGTGCTGATGTGCGGGGTGGGTTTGTACGCGGGCTTCGTTCAAGGTCCCGAAGCCCTGCTGTCCATCACCGGAATGATTCGGCGGCTGCTCGAGGGAGCGTTCCGGCGGTCCAACGCCTAGACCCGCGCCGGCAGTGAAGTTGCGCACAAAGCGTATAGGCTAACTAACTTATCCCGGTAAGATCGTCAGGTCATGACTGATCTGGACGAGTCGTTACCGCCTTCCCTGAGATCCTCCGGCGACAGCTGGGCCATCACCGAACTCGTCGGTGCCACCGCGCTGGGCGTCGCGGCGGCGCGCGCGGCGGAAACCGCGGGGAATGATCCGCTCATCCGCGACGAGTTCGCGCGCATCCTCGTGTCGTCGGCCGGCCCGGCCTGGGAACGGCTCGCCGACCCCGAGCTGGCCTGGCTCGACGGCGACGAGCCCGGCCGGCGCGCGCACCGGATCGGCATCGACTACCAGGCCGTGCGGACGCACTTCTTCGACGAGTACTTCGCCGACGCCGCGATGGCCGGAATCCGGCAAGTGGTCATCCTGGCCGCGGGACTGGACTCGCGGGCGTACCGCCTCGACTGGCCGGACGGCACCGCGGTTTACGAGATCGACCAGCCCAAGGTGCTCGATTACAAAACCGGAGTGCTGCAGCGCCACGGCGCCACCCCCACCGCCAGCCGCCGCCCGGTCCCCGTCGACCTGCGTGACGATTGGCCGGCGGCATTGGCGGCGGCGGGGTTCGACCGCACCCAACCGACGGCCTGGCTGGCCGAGGGCTTGCTCCCGTACCTGCCGAGCGACGCGCAAGACCGCCTCTTCGAAATGTTCACCGCCCTGAGCGCCCCGGGAAGCCAGGTCGCCATCGAGGCGTTCGGCATGAACAAGCGGAGCAATTCGCGGCGCTGGCTGCGGATGCGCGAACGGCTGGGCCTGGACGTCAACGTCCAGGCGCTGACCTATGACGAGCCGGACCGTTCGGACGCGGCCCAGTGGCTGACCGACCACGGCTGGCAGGTGCGGGCCGTGGACAACCGCGAGGAGATGGCCCGGCTGGGCCGCCCGGTACCCGAAGACCTGGTCGACGACGCGGTGCGCAGCATCCTGCTGCGGGCCCGTCTCGGCGACCCGACCGCCTGACCTACGCCAAGGACCCGAGGAGCAACCCGATGAGTTCACTGCGCACCCACGACGACACCTGGGACATCAAAACCAGCGTCGGCAGCACGGCGGTCATGGTGGCCGCCGCGCGCGCCATCGAAACCGAGCAGCCCGATCCGCTGATCCGCGACCCCTATGCCCGGCTGCTGGTCAACAACGCCGGTGCCGCGGTCTTGTGGGAGGCGATGCTGGACCCGGAGATCGTTGCCAAGATCGAGGCCATCGACGAAGAATCCGCCGCCCGCATCCGGCACATGCGCGGTTACCAGGCGGTGCGGACCCACTTCTTCGACTCTTACTTCGCCGACGCCGTGGCCGCCGGAATCCGGCAGGTGGTGATCCTCGCGTCGGGGCTGGACTCCCGGGCCTACCGGCTGGATTGGCCGGCCGGCACCGTCGTCTACGAGATCGACCAGCCGCAGGTGCTGGCGTACAAATCGGCCACGCTGGCCGAAAGCGGCGCCACCCCGTCCGCCGATCGCCGCGAGGTTGCCATCGACCTGCGGGAGGACTGGCCCGCCGCGCTGCGCGCCGCCGGCTTCGACCCGACCCGGCCGACGGCCTGGCTCGCCGAGGGACTGCTGATGTATCTGCCCGCCGAGGCCCAGGACAAGCTGTTCACCCAAATCGGCGAGCTGAGCCCGGCCGGCAGCCGCGTCTCGGCCGAGACGGCACCCATGCACGCCGAGGAGCGTCGCCAGCAGATGCGGGAACGGTTCAGGAAGGTCGCCGACGAGTTGGGCCTGGAGGAGACCGTCGACGTCGGCGAGCTGATGTACCGCGACGAGCACCGTGCGGACCTCACCGAGTGGCTCAACGAGCACGGCTGGCGCGCCACAGCGGAGAATTCGATCGACGAGATGCACCGCCTGAACCGCAGGGTGCAAAGCGCGGAGGTGGACAACGACAAGGACGCCTTCTCCGACTTCGTCGTCGCCGAGCGGCTTTAATGCCGCGCTCGCTGGACGACTCCTGGGACATCGCCACCAGCGTCGGCGCGACCGCGGTGATGGTCGCCCTGGCCCGTGCCGCAGAGACCGCCAGCGACGAGCCGCTCATCCGTGACCAGTTCGCCGAGCCGCTGGTCTCCACCCCCGAGCTGGCGGGAGTTCGCGAGCAGGTGGCCGCGTGGTGGGCCGGGGACCCGGACGACCCGGAAGACGAAGACTTCTCGGTCCGGTCTCAGAACATGATCGACTCGCAGGCGGTGCGGACCCGCTTCTTCGATGCGTATTTCGCCGCCGCCGCACAGGCCGGCATTCGGCAGGTGGTGCTCCTCGCCGCCGGTCTCGATTCGCGCGCCTACCGGTTGGATTGGCCGGCCGGCACCGTCGTCTACGAGATCGATCTGCCCAAGGTGCTGGAATACAAGACCGAGACTCTCGCCAAGCACGGTGCGACGCCGCTCGCCGACCGGCGGCCCGTCCCCGTCGACTTGCGCCACGACTGGCCACGAGCATTGCGAGACAAGGGTTTTGACGCGGGTCAGCCGACCGCTTGGCTGGCCGAAGGGCTGCTGCCGTTCCTGCCGGTGGCGGCGCAGGAAGCCCTGTTCGTCGCTATCGACGGGCTGAGCGCATCGAGCAGCCAGGTCTCGGTCGAAGACTTCGGCATCGACCCGGAGAGGCGCCGGGAAGCGGAGGCGAGGTTTGCCGAATTGCGCGCCAAGCGCGAAGCGCGCGGCCAAGACACCTCTTTCAATCCTTTCGACTTGTGGTTCGAGGACGGGGAGAGGCCCGACTGTGCGGACTGGTTCACCGCGCGCGGCTGGATCACCGGGGTGGTCGACGGGCACGAAGAGGCGCTCCGGCTGGGACGGCCGCCGCAGCCCGATGGCCGGCCGTTTGTGATCACCTATGTGACCGCCACCAAACCCTGACCGGCCGCAGCCAGCTCCTTTCTAACTGCTCTCCCAACCGGATGGTTAGGATCGCGGTTATCACCCATGAGCGCTTGTGCGACGAGCAGCGGGCGCGCCAGGGATGACCGAAGCAGGGGAAGGACGACGATGACCACCGAATCGGTTACACCCAAGACATCCGCCACCAACGGCGCGCCGACCGCTCAGCAGGTAGACGTTCCCGCAACGGTGGCACGGCTCCGCAAGACGTTCGCGACGGGGCGCACCCGCGACATCGAGTGGCGCAAGCGGCAGCTGCTGCAGCTGGCGAAGCTGATGGAAGAGAACGAGGCGGCCATCGCGGACGCTCTCGCCAAGGACCTGGACCGCAGCCCGTTCGAGGCGTTCATCGCCGACATCGCGACCACCGCCGGCGAGGCGAAGTTTGCGGCCAAGCGAGTGCGCAGGTGGACGCGGCGCCGCTACCAGCTGCTCGAGATGCCGCAGCTGCCCGGCCGTGGCTGGATCGAATACGAACCCTACGGCACCGTGCTGATCATCGGCGCGTGGAATTACCCGTTCTACCTGACCCTGGGGCCCGCCGTCGGCGCGATCGCCGCCGGCAACGCCGTCATCCTCAAGCCCTCGGAGATCGCCGAGGCGTCCGCGCACCTGATGGCCGAACTGGTGCCCAGGTACCTCGACAACGATGCGATCGCCGTGGTCGAGGGCGACGGGTCGGTCAGCCAGGAGCTGATCGCGCAGGGCCTCGACCGACTGCTGTTCACCGGCGGCACCGAGATCGGCCGCAAGGTGTACGAGGGGGCCGCACCCCACCTGACCCCGTGCACGCTCGAACTCGGCGGCAAGAGCCCGGTGATCGTGGCGGCCGACGCCGACGTCGATGTCGCCGCCAAGCGGATCGCGTGGATGAAGCTGCTGAACGCGGGCCAGACCTGCGTCGCGCCCGACTATGTGTTGGCGGACGCCAAGATCAGCGACGAGCTGGTGAGCAAGATCGGTGCCGCCATCGCGAAGTTCACGGCGGACAAACCCAACGGGATGCGGATCGTCAATCAACGTCAATTCGACCGGATCAGCGGCTACCTCGCCAGCGGGGACGGCAAGGTCGCGGTCGGCGGGGCCTGTGATGCCTCGAGTCTGCGCATCCAGCCCGCCGTGGTGGTCGACCCCGACCCGAACGGCCCGCTGATGCAGAACGAGATCTTCGGGCCGGTGCTGCCGGTGGTGACCGTCCAATCCCTCGACGAGGCAATACGTTTCATCAACGCGCGGCCAAAGCCGCTGTCCGCCTACCTGTTCACCAAGACCCGGGAGACCCGCGAGCGGGTGATCAAGGAAGTGCCGGCCGGCGGCATGCTGGTCAACCACCTGGCCTTCCAGGTGTCGACGGCCAAGTTGCCGTTCGGTGGGGTCGGGGCGTCGGGTATGGGCGCCTATCACGGCCGGTACGGTTTCGAGGAGTTCAGTCACCGCAAGTCGGTGCTGACCAAGCCGACCCGGCCCGACCTGTCGAGCTTCATCTACCCGCCGTACACCGAGCGTGCCATGAAGATGGCCCGCAGGATGTTCTGACACTGCTCCAAATCGCTTGCTAGACGCTCGTTTTCATCGTAGAGAGGAACCTGATGCCCGGAGTGCAGGATCGCGTCATCGTCGTCACCGGAGCCGGTGGGGGATTGGGCCGTGAATACGCCCTGACCCTTGCCCGGGAGGGCGCCAGCGTCATCGTGAACGACCTCGGCGGTGCGCGCGACGGTACGGGCGCCGGCCACAACATGGCCGACGAGGTGGTCAAGGAGATCCGGGACGCGGGTGGGCGCGCGGCCGCCAACTATGACAGCGTCGCGGACCCCGACGGCGCGGCCAACATCATCAAGACGGCGCTCGACGAGTTCGGCGCCATCCACGGTGTGGTGAGCAACGCCGGCATCCTGCGCGACGGCACGTTCCACAAGATGACCTACGACAACTGGGACGCCGTGCTCAAGGTCCACCTCTACGGCGGGTACAACGTGCTGCGCGCCGCGTGGCCGCATTTCCGGGAGCAGAGCTACGGCCGGGTCGTCGTCGCCACCTCCACCAGCGGCCTGTTCGGCAACTTCGGTCAGACCAACTACGGCGCGGCCAAGCTCGGCCTGGTCGGCATGATCAACACGCTGGCCCAGGAGGGCGCGAAGTACAACATTCACGCCAACGCCGTCGCGCCGATCGCGGCCACCCGAATGACCGAGGACATCCTGCCCAAGGAGGTGCTCGAGAAGCTGACGCCCGAGTACGTCGCGCCGGTGGTGGCCTACCTGTGCACCGAGGAAAACCCCAACTCCGCTTCGGTTTTCGTCGTCGGCGGAGGCAAGGTGCAGCGGGTGGCTCTGTTCCAGAACGAGGGCGCCAACTTCGACAAGCCGCCGTCAGTCGAGGACGTCGCCGCGCACTGGTCGGAGATCGACGACCTGTCGGCGGCCAAGCAGGCGAACTTCAAGCTGGGTTAGACCAGCAGTTGGTCACGCAGGCGGTCGATGTCCGCCTGCGTGACGCCTGCATCGAGCAGGTAGGCGTTCAGCGAGCCGAACCGTGCGTCTATCGTCTCGCGCGCGGCAGCCAGGTATTCCGGACGCACGCCAAGCACACCGTCAGCCAGCCGCGCCTTGGTGAACGTGACCACCTCCGGCGTCAATTCGACGTCGGAGCGATGCTGAATCATCTCGTAGATGTGTTCGCGCAGTTGGGGCACCGCGGCGTTGCTGCGCAGGTAATCGGCGACGATGGTGTCGTGGTCGATGCCGATCGTCTCCAACACGGTGGCGATCACAAAACCGGTGCGATCCTTACCCGCGAAGCAGTGCGTGAGCACTGGACGCCCCGCCGCCAGCAACGAAAAGACATGCCGCACAGCGCGTTGCGCCCCGTTGCGGGTGGGAAATTGGCGGTACTCGTCGGTCATGTGGCGGACGGCGGCCTCGTTGACCTCTTCGTCCGACTGGTCGGGATCGCCCTGGAACAGCCGTCGAAACGCCGTTTCGTGCGGCGCGTCATCGTCGTCTGGCTCCTCGTCGCCGAGATCGGGGAAGGGCAGCAGATGGATTTCGACGCTGTCGGGAACCAGTCCCGGGCCGCGCCGGGCGACCTCGCGCGCGGCACGCAGATCGGCGACGTCGGTAATCCCTAACTGGCGCAGCGTGTCCCGTCCCTCGTCATCGAGGCGGCTGAGCTCACCGGAGCGGAACAGCCGTCCGGGTTTCAACCCGCCGGCGCTGTCGGCGACGTCGCGAAAGTTCCACGCGCCGGACAGCTCTCGCAGCGTGTCAGTCATGCGAGGTGACCGCCGCAGCGAGCGGAGATTTCTCCCGGCCGAGTTCGGCGCGTGCGATGGTCCGCATGTGCACCTCGTCGGGGCCGTCGAAGAGGCGCATGGCCCGGTGCCAGCCGTACGACCGGGCCAGCACCGTGTCCTCGCTGACCCCGGCGGCGCCGTGCACCTGGATCGCGCGGTCGATCACGTCGCAGGCCACCTGCGGCGCCACCGCCTTGATCTGCGAGACGAGCGTGTGGGCGGCCTTGTTGCCGTGCTGGTCGATGGTCCACGCCGCCTTATGGCACAGCAGGCGGGCCTGGTCGATCTCGTTGCGCGACTTAGCGATTGCCTCCCGAACCACGCCCTGCTCGGCCAGCGGGCGGCCGAATGCCACCCGCTTGCTGGCGCGGTCCACCATCAGGGCCAGCGCGCGTTCGGCGCCACCGAGTGCGCGCATGCAGTGGTGGATGCGGCCCGGTCCCAGCCGGGCCTGGGCGATCGCGAAGCCGCCGCCCTCCTCGCCGAGCAGGTTGGTGACCGGCACCCGGACGTTGTCGTAGATGATCTCGCAGTGCCCGGGCTGGTCCTGGTAACCGAAGACGGTGGTCGAGCGGACCACGGTCACGCCGGGGGTGTCGATGGGCACCAGCACCATCGACTGTTGCTGATGGCTGGCCGCCTCGGGGTTGGTGCGCCCCATCACGATCAGGATCTTGCAGCGCGGGTCCGACGCGCCGGACGTCCACCACTTGCGCCCGTTGATCACGTAGTCCCCGCCGTCGCGGAGGATGGACGTCTCGATGTTGCGCGCGTCGCTGCTGGCGACCGCGGGCTCGGTCATCGAGAAGGCGCTGCGGATTTCGCCGGCCAGCAACGGCTCCAGCCACTGCTTGCGCTGTTCCTCGGTGGCGAACAGGTGCAGGGTCTCCATGTTGCCGGTATCCGGTGCCGCGCAATTGAGCGCCTCCGGCGCGATCTCCAGGCTCCAGCCGGTGAGCTCGGCCAGCGGCGCGTATTCGAGGTTGGTCAGGCCCGACTCGGCGGGCAGGAACAGGTTCCACAACCCGGCCGCTTTGGCCTTGGTCTTGAGTTCCTCGATGATCGGCGGGACGGTGTGATCGTTCGGGCCGGCCTCGTGCCGGTACTTCTCGTAGTCGGCCTCGGCCGGGAAGACGTACTCGGTCATGAAGTCGGACAGTCGCTTGTGGTAGTCGTTGGCTTTGTCCGACATCGCGAAGTCCATGCCGCCACGATAGGACACGTGTGGGGTGGGCCCATATGGCGAGTGCTTTGGTTCACCCGCGCGACACTGAAACCTCGGACACGGCACGCCGCGACGGGTGTGCGTGGTTGCGGCCTCGCGGTAGGGCGAGTGGTCGCGGGTCCGCGAGACATAACCCATTGCGTTCGGCTGCGGCGTGTCGTCGCAGACGTTTATGTGTCGCGATTGCCGTCGAGCACCATGGACGCCATGACCGAGTCCCGTCCGCCGTTACCCCCGTTCACCTACGAGAAGGCGCTGCAGAAGGTGCAGGCCGCCGAGGACGCGTGGAACACGCGCGACCCGCACCAGGTCAGCCTGGCCTACACGCCCGACTCGCAGTGGCGAAACCGCGACGAACACGTCGTCGGCCGCGATGCGATCGTGGCGTTCCTGACCCGTAAGTGGCAGCGCGAGCTCGACTACGCGTTGCGGAAAAGCTTGTGGGACTTTCACGACAACCGCATCGCCGTTCGGTTCCAATACGAATGCCGCGACGCGGGCGGCCAGTGGTACCGCAGCTACGGTAACGAGCTGTGGGAGTTCTCCCCGTCGGGGTTGATGGCGCGTCGCGAGGCCAGCATCAACGACGTGCGCATCGACGAGTCCGAGCGCCGCTACTTTGGCCCGCGGCCCGCCGACCAGCACGGCCGGGACATCCCGCTCTGGTAACCCGCCGCGGCCACAACGCCTTGGTGTGACTCCACAACACGGCGGCCGGTACTGCGTGCGCCTCGGGTGACGAACCATCGACGGGAGTCGATCGGCCGCTCGGGGGCATCCCGCCCCGGTCGATCGCACGTCCGGGCCGAAAACCGGCAGGCGTTAAGGTAGCGAAGCGTGCGGCCAGCCAGCGGCACATCCAAACGGCAGGAAACGGGAAAGCAGATGTACGCGCCATGACAGATGCGCAGACGACGGTAGGGGTGGTCGCGGAGTCCGGGGCCGACGAACGACGGGTCGCGCTGGTCCCCAAGGCGGTGGCGTCGCTGATCAGCAGCGGTGTGGCGGTGGTGGTCGAGTCGGGGGCGGGCGAAAAGGCGTTGCTGCCCGACCAGCTCTACACCGAGGCCGGCGCGAGCATCGGGGACGCCTGGACCGCCGACATCGTCGTGAAGGTGGCGCCGCCGACCAAAGAAGAGGTCGGCAGGCTGCGCCGCGGGCAGACGCTCATCGGGTTCCTGGCACCGCGCAACGCCGACAACTCGATCGGCGCGCTGACCGAGGCCGGGGTGCAGGCGTTCGCACTCGAGGCCATTCCGCGCATCTCGCGGGCCCAGGTGATGGACGCGCTCTCGTCGCAGGCCAACGTGGCCGGCTATAAGGCCGTCCTGCTGGCCGCGTCGGAGTCGACGCGGTTCTTCCCCATGTTGACCACGGCGGCCGGCACCGTGAAGCCGGCCAGCGTGCTGGTGCTCGGCGTCGGGGTGGCCGGCCTGCAAGCGCTTGCGACGGCCAAGCGGCTGGGCGCGCGCACCTCCGGTTACGACGTGCGCCCGGAGGTGGCCGACCAGGTCCGCTCGGTGGGGGCGCAGTGGCTGGACCTCGGCATCGACGCGGCCGGTGAGGGCGGATACGCCCGCGAGCTCACCGAGTCCGAACGCGCCGAGCAGCAGGAGTCGCTGGAGAAGGCGATCGCCGGGTTCGACGTCGTGATCACTACCGCGCTCGTCCCGGGGCGTCCCGCGCCGCGCCTGGTGACCGCCGCGGCGGTGGAGTCGATGAAGCCCGGCAGCGTCGTCGTCGACCTGGCCGGGGAGACCGGAGGCAACTGCGAACTCACCGAGCCCGGGAAGACGGTCGTCAAGCACGACGTGACCATCGCCTCGCCGCTGAACCTGCCGGCGACGATGCCCGAGCACGCGAGCGAGCTGTACAGCAAGAACATCACGGCGCTACTGGACCTGTTGATCACCGATGGCAAGCTGGCCCCCGACTTCGACGACGAGGTCGTTGCGGCCTCCTGTGTCACGCGGGCCTGAGAGGACTACATGTACGACGAGTTATTGGCCAATCTGGCGATCCTGGTGCTGTCCGGGTTCGTCGGGTTCGCCGTCATCTCCAAGGTGCCCAACACCCTGCACACGCCGTTGATGTCGGGGACCAACGCGATTCACGGCATCGTGGTGCTGGGGGCGCTGGTGGTCTTCGGCGAGGTGGAGCACCCCTCGCTGGCGGTGCAGATCATCCTGTTCGTCGCGGTGGTGTTCGGGACGCTCAACGTCATCGGCGGCTTCATCGTCACCGACCGGATGCTCGGGATGTTCAAGGGCAAGAAGAAGGCCGTGCCCGTGAAGACCGAAGACCTGGCGGCGAAATGAACTACCTGGTCACCGTCCTCTACATCATCTCGTTCGCCCTCTTCATCTATGGCTTGATGGGCCTGACCGGGCCCAAGACCGCGGTGCGGGGCAACCTGATCGCCGCGGTCGGCATGGCCATCGCCGTGGGCGCGACGCTGATCAAGATCCGCCATACCGAGTCCTGGGTGCTGATCATCGCCGGCCTGGTCGTGGGCGTGGTGCTCGGCGTTCCGCCCGCCCGGCTGACCAAGATGACCGCCATGCCGCAGCTGGTGGCCTTCTTCAACGGCGTGGGCGGCGGTACCGTCGCGCTGATCGCGCTGTCGGAATTCATTGAGACCAGCGGCTTCTCGGCCTTCCAGCACGGGGAGTCGCCGACCGTGCACATCGTGGTGGCGTCGCTCTTCGCCGCGATCATCGGCTCGATCTCGTTCTGGGGATCGATCATCGCGTTCGGCAAGCTGCAGGAGATCATCTCCGGGGCGCCGATCGGCTTCGGCAGGGCGCAACAGCCGATCAACCTGCTGCTGCTGGCCGCCGCGGTGGCCGCCGCGGTGGTCATCGGCCTGCACGCGCATCCCGGCACCGGTGGGGTGCCGTTGTGGTGGATGATCGGCCTGCTGGCCGCCGCCGGTGTGCTCGGCCTGATGGTGGTGCTGCCGATCGGCGGCGCCGACATGCCGGTGGTCATCTCCCTGCTCAACGCGATGACCGGGCTGTCGGCCGCGGCGGCCGGCCTGGCGCTGAACAACACCGCGATGATCGTGGCGGGCATGATCGTCGGCGCCTCCGGTTCGATCCTGACCAACCTCATGGCCAAGGCGATGAACCGCTCCATCCCGGCGATCGTCGCGGGCGGCTTCGGCGGCGGCGGCGTCGCGCCCAGTGGGGACGGCGGCGGCGACAAGCACGTCAAGGCCACGTCGGCCGCCGACGCGGCGATCCAGATGGCCTACGCCAACCAGGTGATCGTGGTTCCCGGCTACGGTCTGGCGGTCGCGCAGGCCCAACACGCGGTCAAGGACATGGCGTCGCTGCTGGAGGACAAGGGCGTCCCGGTCAAGTACGCGATCCACCCGGTCGCCGGCCGCATGCCCGGCCACATGAACGTGCTGCTGGCCGAGGCCGAGGTCGACTACGACGCCATGAAGGACATGGACGACATCAACGACGAGTTCGCCCGCACCGACGTGGCGATCGTCATCGGCGCCAACGACGTCACCAACCCGGCGGCGCGCAACGAGCAATCCAGTCCGATCTACGGCATGCCCATTCTCAACGTCGACAAGGCCAAGTCGGTGATCGTGCTCAAGCGGTCGATGAACTCCGGGTTCGCGGGCATCGACAACCCGCTGTTCTACGCCGAGGGCACGACGATGCTGTTCGGGGACGCGAAGAAGTCGGTGACCGAGGTCGCCGAGGAACTGAAGGCGCTTTAAGGGCCAGACGGCCGTGGCGATCGCGAGCGCGGCGGAACCGGGCGCTGCGGGTCGCCACCAGGGTCGCTAGACGGGCGGGTAGGCGGGCGGCGGGTAGCCGTTGCCGTCGACCACCCCGCGCAGCCCCCACGGGACGTAGCGGAAGAAGAACTCGATCTCGTCGCTAGCGTCGTAGTCCGGACTCGGATCCATGAGGCCACCCCTCCAGTCGCGACTTGAGCTTTGTGACAGCGAGTCTAGTCCCATCCGTGTCGGGGCGACACCTGGCGTTTGCCTAAACTGTCCAACCAGTTGATTGATAATTGGCCTTGCCCGGCACCCTAGGTCCCGCCCGGCAGTGACGATAGCGAGGGCAGATGCCATCCGAGAACGGACTAACGCGACGCGAGGAGCTGCTGGCTGTCGCCACCAAGCTGTTCGCCGCGCGCGGCTACCACGGCACCCGGATGGACGACGTCGCGGACGTGATCGGCCTGAACAAGGCGACGGTCTACCACTACTACGCCAGCAAGTCCCTGATCCTGTACGACATCTACCAGCAGGCCGCCGAGCGGACGCTGGCCGCCGTTCACGACGATCCGTCGATGACCGCCCGCGAGGCGCTGTATCAGTACACCGTGCGGCTGCTGGACCAGATCGCCGCCAACCCCGAGGGCGCGGCCGTCTACTTCCAGGAGCAGCCCTACATCACCGAGTGGTTCTCCGAGGAGCAGGTCGCCGCGGTCCGCGAGAAGGAGACCCAGGTTTACGAACACGTCCACGGCCTCATCGATCGGGGGATCGCCAGCGGCGAGTTCTACCAGTGCGATTCGCACGTCCTGGCGCTCGGCTACATCGGCATGACACTCGGTGCCTACCGGTGGTTGCGCCCCAGTGGACGTCGCAGCGCCAAGGAGATCGCCGCGGAATTCAGCACCGCGCTGCTGCGCGGCCTGATCCGTGACGAAGCGATCCGCACGAGCTCCCCGCTCGGTCCCTAAGGACTCACACCCTTGAGGTGTCTGTCGAGGAAGGCGAGCTGGTCGGCGACGACACGCTCGAACGCCTCGTCGACGTAGATCGCGAAATGGCCCTCGGGGTACAGCTTGACCTCGCCGCGCGGGGCCTTGGCCGCGTAGCGCAACGTCGGCGCCGCCGGTGCGACCGAGTCGGCTTCGCACACGCAGAACAGGATCGGGCAGGGAATCTTCGCGGTGTCGCGGCCGGGACGGTAGGCCATGATCGTCAACGCGATGCGGGCCGCCACCTCGTTGGTCAGTTCCTCACCCGCGGGGACGAGCCTGAGGTAGCCGGGGTAGGCGTCGGGCGTGGTCATCAGCGCGACGTCGCCCGGTCTCCCGACCGTCGGCACCATCACCGGGGGCTTGCGCATCCGGGCGGCCAGCAGGTCACGCGCCGCCAGCAGACCGACTTGAGCGAAGACCAGCGGGTTGCTGATGGTGCGCGCCGACGCAATGCCGTCGGTGAAGGGGCATTGGGCGATCGCGGCCGCGATGCCCGGCAGCCGGGCCGCCGTGGCGATCACGTGGCCGCCGGCAAACGAGGTGCCCCACAACGCGATTCGGTCGGGGTCGATCCCGGGCAGGGTGCGCGCGTAGGCGACCGCCGCCGCCCAGTCGGCGAGCTGCAGTCCGACATCGAGCACCTGGCGGGGCCGGCCCTCGCTGTCGCCGAAGTTGCGGTAGTCGAACACCAGGCAGGCGTACCCGGCCGCGCTGAACCGTTCGGCGTACGCGTCCAGCCGCATGGTTCGCACCCCGCCCAGGCCGTGCGCCATCACCAGCAGGGGCGCGCGTTCTCCGCCCTCCGGCCGGTAGAGCCAGGCGCTGATCAGATCGCCACCGGAGGGGAATCGGACGTCTTCGCGTTGTGTCATCAGCCAGCCATTCTGCCCCGGGTGATCGCGACCCGTCCGCCGGTATGCGGCAAAGATTTTATGGACTACTGTCTAGAAACGTTTGGAGCGCTCAACGGACGGAGACTCTCATGGCGATCCGCGTCGCGCATGTCGGTACCGGAAACGTCGGAGGGTTGGCCCTGGCCGAGCTGATCACCAATCCGCAGTTCGAGCTGACGGGCGTGTGCGTGTCCACCCCGGAGAAGGTCGGCAAGGTCGCCGGTGAACTCTGCGGCGTCGCCCTGGAACCCGGTGTGGTCACCGGGGTGACGGCCGTCTCGGACCTCGACGCGCTGCTGGCCACCCGGCCCGAGTGCGTCGTCTACTGCGCGATGGGCGACACCCGGCTGCCCGAGGCGATGGCCGACGTCATGCGCATCCTGGCCGCCGGTGTCAACGTCGTCGGCTCTTCGCCCGGGCTGCTGCAATACCCGTGGGGCGTGATGCCCGACAAGTACATCGGCCGCGTCGAAGACGCTGCCAAGCAAGGCAATTCGAGCATCTTCATCAGCGGTGTCGACCCGGGATTCGCCAACGACCTGATCCCGTTCGCCCTCGCCGGGACCTGCCAGCGCGTCGAGCAGGTGCGCTGCATGGAGATTCACGACTACGCGAGTTACGACGGCGCAGAGGTGATGCACTACATGGGGTTTGGCCGTCCGATGGACGAGATCCCGATGCTGCTGCAACCGGGCATCCTCAGCATCGCCTGGGGCACTGCGATCCGTCAGCTGGCCGCCGGCCTGGGCATCGAGGTCGACGAGATCACCGAGTCCTACCAGCGGGAGCCGGCGCCGGAGGACTTCGATATCGCGGTGGGCCGGGTCGCCAAGGGCACCGTGGCGGTGCTGCAGTTCGAGATCCGCGGCATGGTCAAGGGCCACCCCGCGATCGTCATCGAGCACGTCACCCGGCTGCGGCCCGACTTGCGGCCGGACCTGCCTCAGCCCGCCGCGGGCGACGGCTCCTACCGCGTCGAGATCACCGGGGAGCCGTCGTACGCCGTCGACATCATCCCGAGCAGCCGCAAGGGCGATCACAACCACGCGGCGATCGCCGGCGCCGCGGGCCGCATCGTCAATGCGATCCCCGCGGTCATCGCGGCACCGCCCGGCATTCGGACCACGCTCGACCTGCCGTTGGTCACCGGCAAAGGCCTTTACGCACCAACCACTTTGGTGAGCACTTAAATCGAAAGGAGTCCCTGTGGGACGGGTAGATGGCAAGGTTGCGCTGATCAGCGGGGGCGCCCGGGGGATGGGCGCCGAGCATGCGCGGCTGCTGGCGTCCGAGGGCGCCAAGGTGGTGATCGGCGACATCCTCGACGACGAGGGCAAGGCCGTCGCCGACGAAATCGGTGACGCCGTTCGCTATGTCCACCTCGACGTGACCCAGCCCGACCAGTGGGAGGCCGCCGTCGAGACCGCGGTCAGCGAATTCGGCAAGCTCAACGTGTTGGTCAACAACGCCGGGACCGTCGCGCTCGGACCGCTGAAGAGTTTCGATCTGGCCAAGTGGCAGAAGGTGATTGACGTCAACCTGACCGGAACCTTCCTGGGCATGCGGGCGGCCGTCGAGCCGATGATCGCCGCGGGCGGCGGGTCGATCATCAACGTGTCCTCCATCGAGGGGCTGCGCGGCGCGCCAATGGTGCACCCGTACGTCGCCTCCAAGTGGGGGGTGCGCGGCCTGGCGAAGTCCGCGGCTTTGGAGCTGGCGCCGCACAACATCCGCGTCAACTCGGTGCACCCCGGCTTCATCCGCACCCCGATGACACAGCACCTGCCCGACGACATGGTGACGATCCCGCTCGGCCGCCCGGCCGAGTCGCGGGAGGTGTCGACGTTCATCCTGTTCCTGGCCAGCGACGAGTCGTCCTACTCGACTGGCAGCGAGTTCGTCATGGACGGCGGGCTGGTGACCGACGTGCCGCACAAGGCGTTCTAGACCGTCGAAGATAGGCGACCGGTCGGCTACCATCGAGGAATGCCGCGTCCGCCGAATCCCGAGGTGCGCCGTCGCCTCCTTGCCGCGGGGCTCGAACTGGTGCACGCTCGGGGATTTTCCGCGAGTGGTGTCAAGGACATCACCGACGCGGCGGGCGTCCCGAAGGGGTCGTTCTACGCGTATTTCCCAAGCAAGGAAGCGTTCGCGGCGGCGATCCTCGAGCATTACTGGGCCGACATCGAGGCGCGCCTGCTGCCGATCCTCGACGAAGCCGGTCCGGCACAGGACCGGATCACCCGCTTCTTCCATGCCCTTGCCGACGAGCACGAGGCCGGCGATTTCCTGCTTGGCTGCCTGATCGGCAACCTGTCGCTCGAGCTGGGCGGTTCGAGCGAGCCGGTGCGCGCCGAACTCGTGCGCATTCTCGATCGCTGGGGCGCCGCCCTCACCGAGTGTGTGCGGTCCGGGCAGCGGCGCTCCGGTGGCGTCCGTCGCGACCTCGCCGCTCCCGAACTCGCCTCCCAACTGATCGAGGCGTGGGAAGGTGCGGCCCTGCGGGGGAAGGTGACCCGCAGTAGGGCCCCGTACGACCGATTCGAGGCGACGACGGTCCAGGCGCTTCTGCACTGATGTGGTCGGCGGCGGAATCGTTCACGGGCGCCGCTTGTTAAATAGACGACTGGTCATTTATTATCGAGGGACCACCCCTTCCGACCCCGAGGACGCGCCATGCCGGAGCCAACCAGAGACGCCGACCCCCAGACGCCTGGGCTGCCCGCTTCCGGCTTCGAGCTCGACCTCGACCGCGCCGCGCTGGTTCTCATCGATCCGCAGATCGATTTCCTGAGCCCGGCGGGCGCCGCATGGCAGGTGTTCGGCGACGGCGTCCGGGACAACGACGTCGTCGCCCATATCGGCGAGTTGCTCGACGCCGCGAAACGGGCGGGCATCACCGTCGCGGTGTCGCCGCACTACTTCTTTCCCACCGACAAGCAGTGGCGGTTCGGTGATCCGCTGGAGAAGTTCATGGACTCCGCCGGCATGTTCGCGCGCCAAAGCGCCTACGCGGCAGACGGATTCGTGGGCTCCGGCGCCGATTTCCTGCCGGCCTACCGCAACCACATTCACGACGGCCGGACCGTCATCGCCTCACCCCACAAGATCGTAGGCCCGGAATCGAATGACCTGGTGCTTCAGCTGCGCAAGCGCGGGGTCAGCCAGGTCGTCCTGGCGGGGATGGCCGCCAACCTGTGCGTCGAAGGCCATCTCCGCGAACTCATCGAGCAGGGCTTCGAGGTGGCCGTCGTCAAGGATGCCACGGCCGGCCCGCGCCTGCCCGAATGTGACGGCTACCTCGCCGCTTTGGTGAATTTCCGATTCCTCGCCAGCGCCGTTTGGACCACGTCCGAAGCCGTCGCCCTGCTGACCAACCCGGTAGATCCGTCGAAAACAAAGGAGTCCGAACGCCATGGCACCGAATGAAAGTCTCAGTCAACGCAGGTTCGTGCTGAACGACGGGAGCGGCGCGATCCCGGCGCTCGGGTTCGGCACCTCGCTGTCCGACAACACCAAGACGCGTGATGCCGTAAAGACCGCGGTCCAAGCGGGGTTCCGTCACCTCGACGCCGCCGAGCGGTATCGGAACGAAGCCGAGGTCGGTGCGGCCCTCAAAGATCTGTTCGCGCAACGAGCGGTCCGCCGCGAGGAATTGTTCGTGACCACCAAGTTGTGGAACAACAACCATCGACCGGAGCGGGTGCGGCCCGCCCTGCGAGCCAGCCTGGACAGGCTCGGGCTCGACGCGGTCGATCTGTATTTGGTGCACACCCCGTTCGCTTTCAAGCCGGGCGACGACCAAGACCCCCGTGACATTCACGGGGCCGTCGTCTACGACGACGGGGTCACCCTGGCGGAAACCTGGGCGGCGATGGAAGACCTTGTCGACGAGGGCCTTACGCGGGCAATAGGCCTCTCGGACATCGACGCCGACGGCACCAGAAAGATCATCGAGACCGCGCGCATCAAGCCGGCGGTCGTGGAAGTCGAGTCGCACCCGTACCACCCCCAATGGGAGCTGCACCAGCTGCGCGAGACCGACGGCATCATCTTGTTGGCCTTCGCCTCACTCGGGCACGCACTCGAACCGCGGCTGCTTGAGGACCCTCTCGTCGTATCGATCGCGCGGCGGCTCGGCAAGACGCCCGCCCAAGTGCTGCTGGCCTGGGGCATCCAGCGCGGCAGCGCGGTTCTGACCGCATCGGTTTCACCGCCGCGCATCCGCGAGAACTTTGATGTCACAACGCTTCCCGACAGCGCGATCCAAGAGATCAACGAACGTCTGGAAACTCGGATCCGGTTCAATTCCGTCGTCGACGCGGGTGAACCGGGATTCGCCGAGGTACCTCGGGGCTAGGGTCGTGTCGTGAGGGCGATGGCCGGCGTCGGCGTGCCGACCCACCTTGCCAGCGTGATACCCGGTCCCGACGGCGTCACCCGCTGCCGGTGGGCCACCCAAACGGGCCGCGATCTGACCGCGTATCACGATCACGAGTGGGGAACACCGACACACGACGAGGCCTTGCTCTTCGAGGCGCTGGTGCTGACTTACTTCGAGAACGGCCTGTCGTGGGCGACCGTGTTCGACAAGCGGGACAACCTGCGCAAGGCGTTCCACGGCTTCAACCCGGCGGCGGTCGCAGCAATGACGCCCGGCGACGTGCAAAGGTTGATGACCGATGCGTCGATCATTCGCCATCGCCGCAAGATCGAAGCCACGCTACACAACGCCCGCCTGTTATCGACGCACTCGTTGTCGCGTCTGGCCTGGCAGCATCGACCCCACAGCCACCATCGGCTCCGAACCTTCAGCGATGGCCGGCTGGTGAGTCCGGAATCGCGCCAGCTGTCAACAGCGTTGCGAGAAGCGGGTTTTCGGATGGTCGGACCCGTGGTCGCCCACTCGTTCATGCATACCGTCGGGATTGAAAACGGTCATTTCGAGGGCTGTTTCCGTGCCCCGGCGTGAGGTGCTATAACCGCGAGCATGCTGCGCAGCCTGGCCGAGGTAGTGGGATCGAACCACGTCGTCACCGATCCCGATGTGCTCGCGGGCCGCAGCGTCGACCACACCGGCCGCTATCGGGGCCGGGCCAGTGCGCTGGTGCGCCCCGGCTCGGCCGAACAGGCCGCCGAGGTGCTGCGGGTCTGCCGGGATGCCGGGTCCCACGTGACCGTGCAGGGCGGGCGCACGTCGCTGGTGGCGGGCACCGTCCCCGAGCACGACGATGTCCTGCTGTCCACCGAGCGGCTGCACGCCCTCGACCCTGTCGACACCGTCGAGCGCCGCATTCAGGTGGGCGCGGGCGCGACTCTGGCCGCGGTGCAACGGGCCGCGGGGGTCGCCGGCCTGCTGTTCGGCGTGGACCTGGCCGCGCGGGACACGGCGACGGTCGGGGGGATGGCGTCGACGAACGCCGGCGGGCTGCGCACGGTCCGCTACGGCAACATGGGCGAACAGGTCGTCGGCCTCGAGGTGGCGCTGCCCGACGGCTCGCTGCTGCGCCGCCACAGCCGGGTGCGCCGGGACAACACCGGCTACGACCTGTCGGCGCTGTTCGTCGGCGCCGAAGGCACCCTGGGGGTGATCACCGCGCTGGAGTTGCGCCTGCACCCCACCCCGGCGCGGCGGGTGACGGCGATCTGCGGGTTCGACGACCTGGCGGCGCTGATCGATGCCGGCCGGACGTTCCGGGACGTCGACGGCATCGCGGCGCTGGAACTGATCGACGGCCGGGCCGCCGCGCTGACCGGCGAGCACCTCGGGGTCGGCTCACCGGTCGACGGCGACTGGCTGCTGCTGGTGGAACTGGCCGCCGACCACGACCAGACCGACCGGCTCGCGGACCTGCTCGACGGCGCGCGAATGTCCTCCGAACCCGCGGTTGGCGTGGATGTCGCCGCGCAGCAGCGGTTGTGGCAGGTGCGTGAATCACTCGTCGAGGTGCTCGGCGTGTACGGGCCGCCGCTGAAGTTCGACGTCTCCCTACCACTGTCGTCGATCGACGAATTCGCTGCGGAGGCAGTCGATTTGATCGACGCCCACGCGCCGGAGGCGCTGCCCGTGCTGTTCGGCCACATCGGCGAGGGCAACCTGCACCTCAACGTGTTGCGCTGCCAAGTCGAGAGGGAGGAGGCGCTGTACAGGCCGATGATGGAACTGATCGCGCGATCCGGCGGCAACGTCAGCTCCGAACACGGCGTCGGCACCCGCAAGCGGGGTTACCTGGGCATGTCCCGCGAGCCCGCGGACGTCGCGGCGATGCGCACGATCAAGGCCGCGCTGGACCCGACCGGCTACCTGAACGCCGCGGTCCTGTTCGACTGATCGTTCTTGCGCCGCCTGACATAAGCTGGGATCCATGGCATCCGGGATCTTCGACACGCCCATCGTCGGAGTCGTCAACAACTTGTTCAACGGCATGATCGACGCGCCCGTCGTCGGGCGACTGGTACGACGCGGGCTGATCAAGATTCGCTACGTCGGCAGGCGTTCGGGCAAGACGATCCAGACCCCGGTCGGCTACCGCCGCTCCGGTGACGGCATCGTCATCAACGTCATGTCGCCCGATAACAAGACCTGGTGGCGGAACTTTCTCGGCGAGGGCGGTCCGATCACGCTGCTCAACTTCGACGGCGCGGACCGGACCGGACACGCGAGCGCCAGCCGAGACGAGAAGGGCCGCGTCAAGGTCGCGGTGCAGCTCGACTAATCGGACGGCGGCTTGATGCCGACCGCGTGCCGCAGCTGCGCCAGGAACTGATCGGCGTCGTCGCTGGGGACGATGTAGTGCGAGATCGCGATCCGGATGACGGTCGCCGCCTTCACCGCGGCGTTGGGTCCGGGCAGGTGGCGCTGGAGGCCCTCCCGCATCTGCGGGATGACCCCGGAGAACTGGGCGATGGTGTGCTCGGGCTCGACGTCGACCATGCGGACGCCGGAGTACGAGTGCTGGTACTCGACGATGAACCGCAGCACGGCGTCGAGCTTGTCGACCCCCTTCAGGCCCGCGGTGGCCCGCACCAGGCCGCTCTCGAAGATCTGCCGCTCGTAGCTCGAAAAGGCGGACAGCAGTTCCTCTTTGGACGCGAACCAGCGGTAGAGCGTCGGGCGGGAAACCCCCGCCTGGGCGGCGACGTCGGAAAGGCTGAGTTTGGTCTTGCCGTTGCGGCCGAGCACCTCGGCGGTGGCGTCGAGGATCCGCTGACGCGTCGAGGTGTCAGGTTCTGCGGTCTGGGCCGGCCGGCTCATATCTGCAACTCTACGAAGTGGTGGAAGGTCATTTCGCTCCCCGGCCGGACTTGGGCGGGCGCGGGCGCACCAGGACGGACTGCTGGATGGCCCCGACCGCGCCCTGCTCGTCGAACAATGTGCCGACCGTGGTGCCGACGCCGTCCGGGCCGTAACTCGTCTCGGCGCGGATGCCGATCCAGTCCCCGTCGGGAACCCGGAACACGTGCACGGCCAGATCGGTGTTGAGGAAGGTCCATCGGCTGATGTCCAGCTTGCTGCCGATGCCGTTGGCGCAGTCGGCGACGGCGAACAGGCGCTCCAGCGGTGTCATGCTCTCGCCGGTCACCAGGTCCACGGTCGGGTGAATCCACGACTCGCCCGGGCCCTCGCTGAGCGGTTCCGTCAGCCACAGCCAGTCGAGGCTGTGCACGTAGTTGCGGTCCCAGTCCCGCGCCGTCAGGTTGCGGTCGCGTGCCTCGCTGCGCGGCGCGGGCATGTCGGGCGCGGCGTGGGCCACCTCCCGGGTGTCCAGCGTCTGCAACCGCCAGCCGCTGG
Source organism: Mycobacterium sp. E183 (assembly GCF_001667735.1). Classification (GTDB taxonomy): domain Bacteria; phylum Actinomycetota; class Actinomycetes; order Mycobacteriales; family Mycobacteriaceae; genus Mycobacterium. The sequence goes on along the minus strand of NZ_LZJN01000169.1, from coordinate 18,180 downwards.
CGCGCGCCACCGGGCGGGGCTCCCCGTCGGGACCGGGCGCCAGCATCTCGGCCCCGACCAGTTCGATCTGCTTGCCCCCGCGCTGCACCCGCGCGTTGACCCACAGGTCACCCTCGGCGGGAACCCCGCCCAGCAGGTCGATGACGACGCGGGACAGGCGGGTGTCGTCGCGCTGTTCGCACCGCTCCAGGGCGCGGACCAGCAGCGCGGACACCGGCCCGCCGTGCTGGATCGCGGCCGACCAGGTGCCGCGCGCCAGGTCGGTGGCCCGGAACTTCTCCCCCAGCGGGTCGGCGCCGTCGACGAGCTCGTAGTAGGAGTCGGTCATCCTCAATCTCTCGTCAGGGCAGGCCGGCGCCGGGGGTGGTCACGGTGACGGCGTCCAGCCGGGACAGCCGGGTCCCGACCAGGCGCTGGGGATAGGCGTCCGTGCTGGACAACAAGAACAGCGTCCGGCGCTCGGGGCCGCCGAGAGCGCAGGCGATGGCGACGCGCTCACCCATGTCGATGCGGTCGGTGACGGCGCCGCCCTCGATGATCCGCTCGAATTGGTGGGCCAGCGTCATCGACGCCCACACAGCGCCGTCGGCGTCGAGCGCGATGCCGTCGGGCGGACCGTCGAGGCCCTCGGCGAAAACGCGGCGGTCGGCCAGCCCGCCGTCCTCATCGATCGTGAACGCGGTCAGCCGACGGCCGATCGACTCGGCGACGATCAGGGTCCGGCGATCGGGCGTGATCACCATGCCGTTGGGAAAGTCGAGGTCTTCGGCGACGACGCGGGCGCTGTCGTCCGGGTCCAGCCGGATGATGCAACCGCCGCGCAGCGCCTGGCACCCGATGTAGGCCCGGCCCGCGTCGTCGATGACCATGTCGCCGAGGTTGGCCGGCGCCAGGTCGGCGAGATCGGCGATGACGTCGACCGTCTCACCGTCGTAGCGGAGCACCTTGCGGTCTTCGGCCGAGACGATCAGCAGCGATCCGTCGGGCCGGAAACCCAGTCCCGACGGCGAGTGCCCGGGCAGCGGCAGCGTGGTCACCGACCCGCCCATGGTCGAGGTGTGCACGGCCTCGCCCAGCATGTCGGAGAACCACAGCAGCCCCTCGAACCAGCGCGGGCCCTCGCCGAAGCAGAAGCTGTTGGCCAGCGGTTCGGGAATCATCCGCGCACCCCCTCTACCGCTTTACAAAACACCGCCAAAGTGTCATGCACCGCGGGTATCGGTGTCAATCTCGCGACTTGGCGAGTTCGCGCGCGACGGCCTTGTGGTACGCGTCGATCTTCGCGGGATTGACCTGCTGAAAGAGCTGATCCGGCAGCGGGGCGTGCTTGAACGCCTCGATCGTCATCGTCCGCGAGAACAGCGTGACGTCCTGCCCCGGCCTGGTGAACCGGTACGCCACCGTGATACGGCCCTCCATGCCGCCGTTCCCGTCCCGGTCGTGCCCCAGTCGCCCGATCGAGGTGAACACGAAGAGCGTCGGGCGCACGGCGGCCGCCAGTTGCCAGGTGAAGATCCGGTCACTGTCCGGTCCCGCCTCCTCCCAGGTGTCGCCGACCCGCAGGGGGAGCTCCGGGAGGCCGCCGATGTGCGCGCTGCCGGGATAGGTTTTGGTCCAATTCTGCGGATTCGTGACAAAGTCGTAGACGGTCTCGGCGGACTGGGTGAATGCGGTCTCCGAGGTGCTGGTCACGATGCCCAATTGCGTTGCCTCCGTGTGTGTTCCGTCGGTGCGTCGACGCGTCGTGCCGCGGCCTAATTAGCCAAGCTTTACAAATCCTACTCAAAGTGTCACGCTGAGCCCAAAGCTGCTAGCGCGAGAGGTGGAGCGGGACTTGACCACGGATTCTGAGCAGACTGAGTGGACGGTGCAGGGCCTGCTGGATCTGTTCGACGTGCAGGCCGACGGGCAGGACCGGTTCACCGGCGACACCGGTATAGCCGGCGGCGACGAACGGCAGGTGGTGGAAGGCACCCAGGTGCTCGCCCAGGCGATTGTCGCGGTTGCCAAGCGATTCCCGGACAAGTCGGTGCGCTCGGCGCACGCGGTGTTCTCCCGCGCCGTGACCGTCGGTCCGCCCATCGAGCTCGTCCTCGACGTCGTCGCTGAGGGCCGGTCCACCGCCACCGCGGTTGTCGCCGTGCAGCAGAACGGGCGGCGCTGCCTGAGCATCACGGCGCTGGCCGACGTCCCGACCGGCGACGTCATCCGCCATCACCTGCCGCGCCCCGACGTGACCGGGCCCGCCGGCGCCAACCCCTCGCCCATGCCGATGGTCGGGCGCGAACTGCGCCTGGTCGACGTCGTCGACGTCAACAGCCCCGACGAGGTCGGGCCCCCGGAACTGCACGCGTGGCTGCACTACGACCCGATTCCGGAACGGGACGACCTGGCCAAGGCGCTGCTCGCCTACTTCACCGGCCACCTGGGCATCTCCACCACAATGCGGGCGCACCCGGGCATCGGCACCGCGCAGGCCCACCTGACGGTGTCCACCGCCCCGATGAGCATCTCGGTGGCGTTCCACGAACCGGTCCGCTGGGACGGCTGGCTGCTCTACACCCACGAGAGCACCCAGGTCGGCGCGGGAATGTCCTACGTGCGTGGCACGGTGCATTCCGAGGAGGGCGAGCTGCTGTGCTCCTTCGCCCAAGAGGCGCTGATCAGGCCGCTGCGCACCAGCGACACGGCGATCGACTCCCGCGCACGGTTCTAGCGGCTGGTCCCGGTCATGCGCTTCACCATCACCCACCCGATGCACAGCCACCCGTACAACCCGGAGCTGGTGAGCGGCGACGGCATCGGCAAGGTGGCCGCCGCCACCGAAGCGGCCGGCATCCACGGGTTCGGCTTCACCGATCACCCGGCGCCGTCGCAGCGGTGGCTGGAGGCCGGCGGACACGACGCGCTCGATCCCTTCGTCGCGCTGGGTTTCGCGGCCGCCACCACGAACACGCTGCGGCTGATCCCCAACATCGTGGTGCTGCCGTATCGAAATCCGTTCGTGGTGGCCAAGTCTGGCGCCACGCTGGATCTGCTCTCCGGCGGCCGGTTCACGCTCGCGGTCGGTGTGGGGTACCTCAAGCGGGAGTTCGCCGCGCTCGGCGTGAGCTACGACGAGCGGGCCGAGCTGTTCGAGGAAGCGTTGCAGCTGATCCGGGCGGTCTGGACCGGAGACGACATCACCTACGAGGGAAGGCATTTCAGTGCCCGCGGGATCACCGCGCACCCCCGGCCGGTCAGCGACCCGCATCCGCCGATCTGGATCGGGGGCAACACGTCGTCGGCACGCCAGCGCGTGGCGCAGTACGGTGACGGCTGGTGCCCGTTTCCGGCGCCGCCCCAACTGGCCCAGACTGCGGGAACCGCCGTCATCGACTCGGCGGCACGCCTGCGCGAGGGCATCGAGGACCTGCGGCGGCGCTGCGATGCCGCGGGCCGGGACTGGTCGGCGATCGACATCACCTTCACCAACTTCGAGGGTGGCAGCATCACCGACGACGACTTCAACGCGGACGCCTACCTCGACGGTTTGGACAAGCTGGCGAAGCTGGGCGTGACGTGGGTCAGCGTCCACCTGCCCGGTGACAGCATGGCCCATGCCCTCGAGACCCTCGACCGCTTCCGCACCCTGGTGATCGACGCGGCCTGATGGACTTCTCCCGCGTCGAACTCTCACCCGAGGACCAGAGCTTCCGTGACGAAACCCGGGCGTTCATCGCGAAGCATGTCACCGACGAGGTGCTCCATCGTCAGCTGGAGTTCGGCGAAAACTTCGACGAGCACGTGCATTTGGCGCTGGGCGAGGCAGGCTACCTGGAATCGGACTGGAAGCTGGAGTCCGAGGGCGGGTTCAGCCCGGTCCGCCGGCGCATTTTCCAGCTCGAGATCGCCCGGGCCCACACGCCGTGGTATCACTGGGGCACCACATCCGTGGTCGCGCGGCTGGTGCGCCAATTCGGGGCGCCGGAGCTCGCCGACCAGGTGGTGCCCGGTGTGCTCGCCGGCGAGATCCGGCTCTGCCTGGGCTACACCGAGCCCGAAGGCGGCTCCGACGTCGCGACTTGCAAGACCCGCGCCGCGCGCGACGGCGACGGCTGGATCATCAACGGCTCCAAGATGTTCACGTCGAACGCCCAGAACGCCCGGTACGTCTTCCTGCTCACCAACACCGACCCGCAGGGGCGCAAACACAGGAACCTCACCATGTTTCTGGTGCCGCTGGACTCGCCCGGGATCGAGATCCAGGGCATCCGCACCCTGGACGGTGACCGCACCAACATCGTCTACTACAGCGACGTCCGCGTCGACGATCGCTACCGCATCGGCGAGGTGAACGGCGGTTGGACGGTGATGCGCGCGGCACTGGACTCCGAGCACGGGATCGTGGACCCGGAAGACCATGGCCTGCAATACATTGCCGCGATGTCGGCGCACGGCGACCTGATGGCCGAAGTCGTCGACACCGTCGTGGCGGTCGCCGCTCAACCCGGCCCCGACGGCCGGCGGCCGCTGGATGACGACTCGGTGAAATACCGGCTCGGGCGCGACGTCGCCCGGATGGAGGCGGCGCTGAGCGCCCCCGGGATGTTCGGGCGGGTCGCAATCGCGCAGACGATGCGCGACGTCACGCCGGACCTGATGGACATCCTCGGGACAGCGTCGGCGTTGCCCACCGAAACTGCGGGCTCGGCCACCGACGGTGCGGCAGAACATCTTTACCGGCTGGCGCTGCCGCTGGGGATCTACGGCGGCACCCTGGAAGTCTTCCGCAACATGATCGCCCAGCACGAGCTCAAGCTGGGACGCCCCAGCTACGGCGGCTAGCTCAGAAGCGCTTCGCTAGCGGCACTTTCGCGGCCCCGACTCGCGGGTGCGCCGGGTCGCCGATCGCCGGGTGTCGCGCTACCTTTTCACCGGTACCGGTCGCAGAGAGGTGGGCCCGCAGTGGTTGTTCTCGTGGCCCTCGGCTCGTTCATCACCACGCTGCTGGGTGGTTATGCGGCGTTGCGGATCGGTTCCTACCGCTATCTGGTGCTGGGGTTGGCGGCGGGGTTGATGCTCGGCGCGGTCGGCTTCGACCTGCTGCCGGAAGCGTTGAGCCGGCAGTACTGGGTCCTCTTCGGCATACCGGCTCCGCTGCTCACGTTCGTCCTCGGCTTTCTGGTCCTGCACGTCATCGAACACACGGTGGGCATCCATCGCGGTGACGGATCGGAGGATGCCGGTGAGCCGGATGCGCCCGGCGTCGGGATCCTCGCCGCGTCGGGTCTGATCGGCCACAGCGTCATGGACGGATTCGCCATCGGCGCCGCATTCCAGGCGGGAGCGGCCGCGGGCGCGGTGGTGGCGGTCGCGGTGATCGGCCACGACTTCGCCGACGGCTTCAACACCTACACCGTCACATCGCTCTACGGCAACGACCGGCGGAGGGCCCTGACCCTGCTCGGCGCCGACGCCGTGGCACCGGTGGCCGGGGCGGCTCTCACGCTGGCGGTGACGATTCCCCATCGCCTGCTCGAGGTGTATCTCGGGTTTTTCGCGGGCTTCCTGATGTATTTGGCCAGCGCCGACATCCTGCCGAGGGCACATGCCGGCCATCGCAGCGCGGCGACCCTGGCATGCACACTCGGCGGGGTGCTGTTCATGCTGGCGATCGTCGGGCTGGCGAGCTAGCCGGTTTCACGCCAAAGGCATTCGGCTCCAATCTATTCGGAGGACCTTGCCGCCGACCCGCGCCCGCGGGTCGCCGTGATGTCAGCCTTCGACCGGAGTCGTACGCGCGTTGATGAGGGTGGGGCGGCGCTGGTCAGCGATAGCGCTTTTCACCAGTTCGGTGACCTCGTCCGTGGTGTGGGCTTCATAGGCGTCGACGCCGTAGCTGGCCGCCGTTGCGACGACGTCGAGCCCGGGTATGTCGAGCCCGGGTACCCCCGGCGTCTTCTCCCATCCGCCGAATTCTTTGACCACACCGTATTCGGCGTTGGAGGCCACCACGATGGTCACCGGGATCTGGTACTGCACAGCGGTCCAGAGCGAGGTAATCGCGTATTGCATCGAACCGTCGCCCATCAACGCGACGACGGGACGGTCGGGAGCGGCTAGTTGAGCACCGACGGATGCGGGTAGCCCGAAGCCCAGGCCGCCGCCCGCCGACGATAGGTGCGAGAACGGATTGCCGGGTCGAATGCTGTTCGTGATGGCGACTTCATTGCTGCCCGCCTCGCTGACCCACAACGTGTCCGGCGGCGCGCCTCGGCCCACGGCCGTCCATAGCGCTTCGGGTCGCAGCGGCGTTTGCGAATTTTCCAGGTCCGGGATCGGCGCACGGGCGGCTGGAGCCCGCCGCTGGGTGGGGTTGGTCGCCGCGAGCAGTGCTTCGGCCGCACTGGCGACGTCGGCCACGATCGCGTCCCCGACGGGGGCGCGCGCAGCCTCGTCCGGGTCATTGGTGATCTGAATCAGGCTCGCGCCCGCGGGGACATACGGTCCCGGTACCAACGGGTAGTACCGGAAGACGGGTGCGCCGATCACCAGGAGTAGGTCGTGTCCGGCCAGCATCTCGGAGATCCAGCCGGCACCGGGCGGCAGGATTCCTTGATACAGCGGGTGGTTCTCCGGAAATCCGCTCCACCCCGTAAGTGGTGCCGTCCAGACGGCCGACTGGGTGCGCTCCGCCAACGCGATCACCGCCGCCCACGCGCCATAGCGTTCGACGTCGCCGCCCACGATCAGTGCCGGCGATTTCGCGGACTCCAGTCGGCCGCCGATCCGCTCGGCGACGTCCTGGGAAAAGCCCGCGGTGTGGGTCACCGAGCGGTCGCGCACGGCGGCGACATCGGTGGCCTGCGTGTCATCGAATTGGACCGGCATGTCATCCATCGGCAGCGAGACGAATACCGGACCCATCGGCGGCGTGGTTGCCAGGTGGATTGCACGGGCCAACACGGCAGGGGCCTCGCTGGCGATCGCGGGTTCTGCCGCCCACTTCACGAATGGCTTCGGCACCAGAGCGGGCTCGACGTTCGTCAGCAGGCAGTACTGGTTCTGCATCGTGCGGCGCTGATTTCCGGCGGTCACGATCAGCGGAGTCTTGTTGATGAATGCGTTGTAGATCTGGCCCTGCGCGTTACCCATCCCGGGGGCGGTGTGCAGATTGACGAGCGCGGGTCGCCGGGTGATTTGTGCGTATGCATCGGCCATCCCGACCGGCACCATTTCCTGGAGCCCGAGCACATAGCGGAAGTCGTCTGGGAAGTCTTGCAACAGAGCCAATTCCGACGAGCCAGGATTGCCGAAGACGGTCGTCAAGCGATGCGCGCGCAGTAGGTCGAGGATCGCCTCACGAACGGTGGTCATGCTGCTGCCTCCAAAGCTCCACGAAGGGAGGACCCCCTACGCCCGGCCTACGTCGATGATGATTCGGGGTTGCCCGACGCGGAATCCTCAAGACCTGGTAGTCGTCGTGCATTCGTGGCCGTCTCAGCGAGCCGGTTCGGCATTCGCAGACAGGGCGCTTTTCACCCACAGCCGATACACTTTCGGACATGATTTACGCCCGGAGCCGGGGCGGGCGCGAAGTCATCAAGTCCGGTGTTATCGCCCCGCCGACCGGCCGGACTGACACGCGGCCACCGCTTCGTCGGCGAGCGCACTGATGCGCCCCGCGGACCCGATCTCGTTGTTTGGGCGAAGCGGTTCCCTACCGTCCGCGCTCCGCGGCGAGATGATGTTCACCTCGAAGTGTGGCAGCGACGCCGCTGCCGCCTTGACTGCGCTGGCCCGGGAGCGCGCGCCGCACGATGCGCGGGCAGCGCGCGAACTGTTTCTCGAGGCGCTATCGGCGGTGCTGTTCGCGGGCCGTCTCGCCGGCAGCGGCGGCGTGTTGGAAGTGGCGACGGCCGCGGCGGCCGCCCCTGCGGCCCGTCGACCGGAACGACCGGCAGACCTCCTGTTGGATGGGTTGACAGCCGTGGTCATCGGTGGCCCCCGAGCAGGTATCGGGCTGGTTCGAAGCGCGTTGGACGGATTCTGTGCCGCCGACGGACCAAGTGTCGAGGGCGGGACGCGGTGGCTTTGGCTTGCCTGCCACGGCGCCATCATCGCTTGGGACGATCGCGCGTGGTTGCACCTGCCGGCTCGGCAAGTCGAGCTCGCCCGCGCCGCGGAGGACCAACGCGTGTTGGCCGTGGCGTTGCACTCGCTGGCGGCGGCGCTCACTTGGAGTGGGGATTTCACAGCGGCCCGGCAGCTGATCACCGAGGCCGAATCGATCGCCGCTTCGACGGTCACCACGGTCTTTCCCTACGCGGCGCTTCCGCTTGCGGCCTGGCGGGGCGACCATGCCGAAACTGCTCGATTGGTGCAGCAGGGTAAGCACTATGCGGTGGCCCGCGGTGAGGGAATGGGTTTGGCGTCAATCGAATTGGCGACGGCGCTACTGTGCAACGGGCTGGGGCGTTACGAGCAGGCCTTGGTGGCGGCCCGACACGGGTGCGAGCACACCGAAGAACTGTGGACGACGTTCTTGCTGCCCGAGTTGATAGAGGCGGCAACGCGTTGTGGGCAAATCAACGATGCGCGTGCCGCTCTTGTCGCACTTGGAGAGAGCACGCAGACGGCTGGAACAGATTGGGCGCTAGGGACTTACGCATGCGCACATGCGCTGGTAAGCAGCGGCAGGTCCGCGGAACGGTTCTACCGCGAGGCGATCGAGCGGATGGACCACACAAATCTGCTCCCGGCCGCCACGCGTGCACGGCTTGTCTACGGGGAATGGCTGCGTCGGGAACGGCGGCCGCTAGACGCACGCAAGCAGCTAGGACCGGCTTATGAAACGTTCACGAAAAACGGAATGGATGCCTTTGCCAGGCGCGCGCGGCTTGAGCTTGAAGCGACAGGCGAACGAGTCCGGAGAAAGGCGGCCGTCCCGAAAGATTCAGCTCTGACTCCGCGTGAGGCGCAGATCGCCGTATTGGCCGCCGGCGGGGCCACCAACTCGGAGATCGGCGCCCAGCTGTTCATCAGTCCCAACACCGTCGCGTACCACTTGCGAAAGGTATTCATCAAACTGGACGTGACCGCACGGCGCCAACTCGCTGTCGGGACGATCAATCGAGCGTCATCGTGGCCGGTTGCCGACTGGTGATTGGCCGCAAGCACACCGAGACGTCGAGGCCCTCGATGACCGGTCATGGCCGTAACGGGATGGACTTTCGCGACGGCTGGAGACGGGTGGCGAGTACCGATACTCCGTCGCCGGTCAAATGCCTGAGCGCCCAGGGACGGCCGGCCAGCACCGAGGCAAGGTGACCGGCTTCGCCGGTGGCGGTCGGCCCAGCGCTGGGGCGTGACCATGTGGTGTCGGTGGCGATGAGGTTCAGGCCTCGTGCGCGCGCGGAGGCCGGGACGAATGGGTTCGGAATTCGCACCTCGGTGTCGAGAACGGCGGCCAGTATTGTTGGGGGAATAGTGGATTCGGCACCGAGCGCGAAGGTGATGTCCAGCTGGTGGATGACGTGATCGCCGAGCAGCAGTCGCCGCGGGAAAAGGCGGCCGATACCGCGCGCCTGCCGTGTCAAGGCCGCAAAGTCGTCGATCAGCGAGTGCGGGTCCCGTTGTGCGGCCAACGCGCGGGCCATCGAGGAGTTGGTGCGGTCGAACGAACCGCGATGTCGCAGCATGGCGGCGGCGATCGACGGCAACGTTGCCGAGTAGCCGACGACGAGGTGAGCCAGGACTTCGTGGTTGCTCCAGTCTGTGCATAGGCTGGGCCGTTCCCACTGGTCTGCACTGAGAGTGCTGAGGAACGCGACGAGTCGAGTGTCGTTGTCCTGCAGTGGATCAGCTGCTTTGGACATTCAAGTGCTCCACAAGGAATCGGGTCTGGTCGGCGAGCAGTTGGCCCAGCAGAGGCGGGTGATAGATCTGGAAGTGGTCCCCGTCGTAGTGACGGACGACGCCGTTTGGCGCGCGGCGCCCCACATCGACGGCGTGGCGGGGGCTCATCAGGGTCTCTCGTGCGGAGACGCATACCAACAGGGGAGCGGCAATCTTCGCGGCGCAGTGTTTGGCGCTGGTCATGCCGATGCCGATGACATCGGCGGCGGCGATGCGGTTGTCGAAGCTGGTGCCGGCGGGGACCGTGGAGTACCAGCCGTCGAGCGCACCGGGGATGGTGACTGCAGCGAGACTGCCCGGTTCGCCGACGATGGGGACGTATCGCGGGGCGGCGCCTCGCATCCGGCGAAGCACGTCGTCGAGAATCGCCGGCGTCGCGCGCATAGCGGCTCGCCAGCCGCCGCCGATCAGTGTTGCCGGTCCATGGACGATCGGACACTGCACGACCACCGCTGCGAGATCGCGTCGGGCTCCGGCCTCCCGCAGCACGTGCATCGCGCCAAGGCTGGTGCCCCACAAGCCGACTCGTTGGGGGTCGATGCTGTCGTGGCAACGCAGATAGGTCAGCGCAGCTCCGACGTCCTGCTGGTGGCGGCGCATGCTGAAGCGCTGGCGTGGTGAACCGTCCGAAGCACCGGTATGCCGGTAGTCGAAGGCCAGTGTCGCCACGCCGGCATCTGCGAAGTGGTGCTCGTATTGCGACATCACCATGCCGTGCGTCGCGCCGAGGCCGTGGCAGAGTACGACCCCCGGATGGGGCCCAGCGCCGCGCGGCAGTGTCAGCCAGCCCGCGCATCGAGCGCCTTGTGAAGTGAATGTCACCGCGGTGGTGGTGTGAGTGCTCATGAAATCGTCCTCGATAGATACGTACGCTGTACGTAATGGTGTACTTTAGGTACGCTGTACGTGTCAAGCGGCAACGAGCAGGAGGTCAGCTATCCGAGCGCGATTCACCCTCGCTGAAGTCCGCGCCCACGCAATGGAGATCGTCGATCGCGACGGGCTGAACGCACTGAACATGCGCTCGCTGGCCAGCGCGCTGGGCACCGGACCAATGACGCTCTACAACTACGTCAGAGACCGAGAGGAACTCGAAGCCTTGGTCGCCGAGGCGGTGCTGGCCGACGTGAAGCTACCTCCCACGTCCGAAGAGTGGCTTGCCGACGTGAAATCCATCGCAATCGCTGTGTGGGAATCAATGCGCCGTCACCGTAACGCTGTCCCGCTCGTCTTGACCCGCCGCACGGTTTCGAACGAGGGCTTCGCGCCAGCGGAACAGCTCGTCGCGGCACTGGTCCGTGGCGGACTTGCCGACCAGGATCTGTTGGCCGCCTTTCGTGGAGTGCTCAGCCTGATCATGGGTGCCGCTCAAGTGGAGTTGGCCGGCCCGGTGGCCGGGGGCGCCCCGGAGCAGGACAACATCGATGCCGCCGGCCGCATCGGACGCCTGGCGGCGGATCGCCATCCCCACCTGGCGGCCCTGGCATCGACCAGTCAGCGATCGTCGATGTCCGAGGACTTCGACCGCGCCCTCGACATGCTGCTAGCCGGCATCCAGACCCGCGCAGATGCATCTCGAACGGAACGGAACAGTCGACGCACCTCAAAGCGTTGACCGCTGAATCGGTGCGTGGCGCTCCTAGCTACGGAGGCTGGACGGCAGCTCCGCGATCACATCGACGCGTGCGGCGTCGAAGCTGAAAAGCCCCTTGATGGGCAGGCTTTCCGGCGGCGGGTCGGGGTAGCTCCACGCCACATCCTCGACGTCGCCCGCTGACCAGTACGTCGCGAATCCCTTGTAATTGCAGTAGCTCTCCGTGTCCGACCGGCGCAGCAGGTCGGTGCGCACGTGCGCCGGATCGACGTAAAGCCTGGGCGCCAGCGAGGTTTCGAACAGGATCACCGTGTCGTCGGTGTCCGCCAGCACCGTGCCGGCGATCGAGACGCGCAGGCGGCGCCGGGTGGGGCGGCAGTCCACGCGGTGGTAGGGATTCGGCGGGTAGTGGACGAGTTCGCGGCCCTCTTCCAGCCAGGTGTCGACGGCGCCCCAGGGCACGTGCACGAAGCCCGGAGCCTCCGGCTCGGGTTCGGTGGGCAGGTCGCTGACCTCCTCGGCGCGGAAGACGTAGCTGAGCGGGCGCCCCCGCCGGTGCACCAGCAGCGCCCCTTCGGTGTCGATCACCGCGCGCCCGTCCTGGAACGCCTGCACGCGACGCGGATGAGGCTCGATGAAAACGACGTCGTCGGGCAGCGGGGGCGAGAACCGCCCGGCCGGATCACTACTGAGCGGACCACGTCCGGCTACCAGGCTCATGGTGTCCTCTCATTCGCGCGCAAACCCCACCGGGTGTCACGCTAGCGTGGCACTCACGGTGCAGCGTCACGCTGGCGTGTCCCCCGCGAGCGGGGGTGCCCCAGCTGGAACAACGGAGAGTGGGAACGCAGCCATGGCGGGACCGATGGAGGGTGTCAGGGTCATCGAGCTCGGGGTATGGGTGGCCGGGCCGGCGGCCGGCGGCATCCTGGCCGACTGGGGCGCCGACGTCGTCAAGATCGAACCACCGAGCGGTGACCCCGGGCGGCTGTTCGGCCGGATGCTGGGCTGCGACCTCGGCGTCAACCCGCCGTTCGAAATGGACAACCGCTCCAAGCGCAGCATCGTGTTGGACCTCGCGGAGGAGGCGGACCGCGACACCGCGTTCGAATTGCTCGCGGACGCCGACGTTTTCGTCACCAATCTGCGGCCCGGCGCGTTACGACGCCTGGGGCTGGACTTCGAATCGGTGGCGACCCACAACCCCCGCCTGGTCTACGGCCTGATCACCGGCTACGGCGAAACCGGGCCCGACGCCGACCGCGCCGCCTACGACGTGGCGGCCTTCTGGTCGCGCGCCGGCGTGGCACACCTTCTGACCCGCCCCGGTGACACCCCGCCGTTCCAGCGCGGCGGCATGGGAGATCACTCGGCCGGCATGACGCTGGCAGCGGCGATCTGCGCGGCGCTGGTGGCGCGGCAGCGCACCGGGACCGGCCAGCTGGTGACCACCTCGCTGTACCGCCAGGGCGCCTACACCGTCAGCTTCGACCTGAACACCTACCTGCTGACCGGCCAGCCGATCGCGATCGGGCAGCGGGAATCGATGGGCAACCCCTGCATGAACAACTATGCGACCGCCGACGGGCGGCGGTTCTGGATCGTCGGGCTCGACGTCGACCGGCACTGGCCGCCGCTCTGTCGCGCCGTCGGCCATCCGGAATGGCTGGAGGATCCCCGGTTCATAGACGCCTACGCGCGGTTCTTCAACGCGGCGGAATTGATCGCCGAGTTGGACGCCATCTTCGCCACCCGGACCCTCGACGAATGGGCGCACGTCTTCGCGGCCGAACCAGACTTCTTCTGGTCACCGGTGAACGCCCTCGAGGACGTCGTCGCCGACGAGCAGTTCCACGCCGCCGGCGGCATCGTCGACGTGCCGGACGGGGAAGCCGGCGTCGCGATGGTGGCCACCCCGGCCGATTTCCACGGCACACCCTGGACACCGCGTTCTGCGGCACCGGAACTCGGGCAGCATACCGAGGAAGTGCTGGCCGAACTCAAGGCGCGACGCGACTCGTGACCACCGGTCGCGCCTTTACAAATTTGCTCCCAAGTGTCACGCTGTCCGGTGAGCCGCGTGAGGCGGCCCCAGCCCAGGACAAGCGTTGCGGTAAGCGCCAGTTTCGGTGCGGCGGTGAGGAACGGATTGAATGGTCACGTCCACGTTCGACATCAGCCATGGCGGCCGGGTCAAGGCCGCCCGCGGCCGCGCGGACGGCGATTGTCTGCGCTATCGGCTCGACGTCATCGCGGCGAGTGCCCGCGACGTCGTCCAATCGGCCGGCGGGTGGCTCTATGACCGGGCGATGGCCGGTTGGCGGGTAACCGTGCTACTGCCGGATGGCAGCGACACCCGATCACTGCGGATTCTCGGCGTGCAGGCGCTGGACGTGGAGGAGTACTTCGCCACCAGGGACCCGGCCGCGACGAGTGAGAGCCTGGCGGTCAGCGCCGAGGCGTTCGCGGCGGACGCGCGGGTGCGCGAACAGGTGCTGGAGTCGCTGGACGACCGGATGACCGAAGTCGCGTTGTGGGGCCAGGCGCCGACCGGATGGCCACTGCGCGTCGATCGCGGGGTGGCCCGTGCGCAGTACCGGCTCAGCGCGGCCGCGCTCAGATTCAAGGGCCACGCGCTGGCGGCGGCCGGAATCGATTGCCCCACGGTCTATTCCACCGAGACGCTACTCTGCGACTTGGCAACCTGTGGTCGCGGCGACTCGGGGTTGGTCCGGCTCGACTGATGAAGAAGTACTTTCGCCACACACTGCTCTACCTGCACGAGACCATTTCGCTGGGCACCGGCCGCGCCGACCACTTCACCGAGGTCTTCTCCGACACCTACCGGCCGATGATGGTCGAGCTCGGCGCGCGCCTGTTCGCGATCTGGGAGACCACGCCCTACAACGGCCACTGGCCGCAGGTCACGATCATCTGGGAGATCGACGGGTTCGACGACTACGCGCGGATCGGGGCCGCCCAGGCACGCGGCGGCAGCCACGAGGCCGCGGCGGGCAAATGGTCGGCCTTCCTGGCCGACATCGGCGCCGCCGGCGAGGGCCGAATCATGTACCCCGGGCCCAGCAACAAGACCCTCGCCCAACTGCGTGAGGCCAATTTCGCTGCGCCGCTGGTGATTCAGGAGATCATGCAAACCAAGCCGGGGCGTCAAGACGATTACATCCGTGAACTCGAGCGCCTCTACGTCCCTTGGTCGGAACGCACCGGCAAGCGCTGGCTGGGCTCGTTCACCACGACCTTCCGCTACAACGAGGTGATCCACTACTGGGCGTTGGACGGCGGCTGGGAATGCTTCGCCAACCACTACCCTTCGTGGAAGGACAGCCCGCCCGCCGAGATCGTCACCTGGATGAGCGTGGCGCCCGCCCTACGCGAGGGCTGGGAGGACTCGATCCTGCAGGCCCTACCGCCCTCACCGCTGCAGTGACGGGGCAGCCAGCGGCCCTGGACTTCACCGACTTCGCCTACGACCCCTTCGACGCGCGGGTGATGGCGAATCCGCTGCCGTACTACCGAATCCTGCGCGACCACCATCCCGTCTACTACATGCCGCAATGGGACACCTTCGCGCTATCGCGCTTCGAGGACATCTGGCAGGTGCTGGAGGTCAACGACGGTACGTTCGTCGCGTCGGAAGGCACCCTGCCGGCGGCCTCCGTCCTGGCCAAGCACAACACCGGCCCGGTCGACGACCCGCCGTTGCATCCGCTGCCGTTCCACGCGGTGTTCGACACGGACCTGTACGCGGAGATCCGGCGCGCACACTCCCAGCCGCTGCGCCCCAGGTCGGTCGCGGGCTGGGAGGCGCGGATCCGGCGGCTGGCCAACGACCGGCTCGACGAACTGTTGCCACGCGGTTCGTTCGATCTGACCCAGGACTACGGCGGCATTGTCGTGGCGTCCGTCGTATGCGAATTGCTCGGCATCTCAACGGACCTCGCGCCAGAGGTGCTGGCCGCCGTCAATGCAGGCAGCCTGGCCGAGCCCGGTGTCGGGGTGGACACCGCCGAGGCGCGGCCCAACTATTTCGAATACCTGCTGCCCGCGGTGCGGCGCCGTCGAGCCGACCAGTCCGGCGAGCCGCTCGCCGTCCTCGACGGCCTGCTCGGCTACCGCCTGCCCGACGGCAGCCCGCTCGACGACGTGGAAGTCGCCACCCAGATGCTCTGCATCTTCATCGGTGGCACCGAGACGGTGCCCAAGATCGTCGCCCACGGGCTATGGGAGCTCGTCCAGCGGCCCGACCAGCTGGCCGCGGTGCGTGCCGACCCCGACAACAACGTGCCCGTCGCCCGCGAGGAGATGATCCGGTTTTGCGCGCCGGCGCAATGGTTCGCCCGAACCGCGCGCAAGCCCTTCACCATCCACGGCGAAACCATTCGGCCCGGGCAGCGGGTGATCACGCTGCTCGCCTCCGCCAACCGCGACGAACGCGAATATCCAGAGCCCGACGAATTCATCTGGGACCGGCCCATCCGCCGCTCGCTGGCCTTCGGCCGCGGCCAGCACTTTTGCATCGGCTACCACCTCGCCCGGCTGGAGGTCGCTGTGCTGCTGCAGGAATGGCTGCGGCGGGTTCCTGAGTTCGAGATCCAGGCGGACACCGCCAGGCGGTTGCCGTCGAGCTTCCAGTGGGGTTGGAACAACATCCCGGTGGAGGTCTGACGTGTGGTCCTACCGGATCATCGCCCCCTATCAGTTCGAGCGGACCGCGATCGCGGAGAAGACTCCCGAGTGCCTCGCCGACGGCCAGGTCCTGCTGCGGTTCATGGCGGCCGGCGTGTGCGGCAGCGACCTGCCGGCCTTTCGCGGCGCCCGCGGTCGTCTCCCGGGCGACGACGGGACCAGCGCGGCCGAAAAGGACGGCTTCCCCATCCATGAAGTCGCCGGCGAGGTGATCGCCAGCCGGCACCCCGCGCACCGCCCCGGCGACCGGGTTGTCGGCTGGGCCTCCGGGTTCGACGGCATGATGGAACGCGTGGTCAGCAACGGCGATGGCCTGGCTCCGTATGACCCGGTACTGACTCCGGCGCAGGCGGTCGGCCTGCAGCCGCTGGCGTGCGTCCTCTATGCGTGCGAGCAGCTGCCGGATCTGGCCGGCAGGCACGTGGCGATCATCGGGCAGGGATCGATCGGCCTGCTGTTCTCCTACGTCGCCAAGGCGGCAGGGGCCCGGCGCGTCACCGGGGTCGACCCCGTCGACCGGTCAAGCGTGGCAACCGCATTCGGCGTCGACGACCCGGTGCGCGCCACCAGCGACCGGTGGACGAGCCAACTCGCCGCCGGTGACCGCGCCGATGTCGTCATCGAGGCCGTCGGTCACCAGGTCGCAACGCTCGGCCACGCCATCGAGGCCACCGCGCCCGGTGGCACGGTGTTCTACTTCGGTGTCGCCGACGACGACGCCTATCCGATCAACATGCGCGCCATGCTGCGCAACAACCTGACGCTGAAATCCGGTGTGACACTGGACCGGAGGCGGGTGCTCGAGCTGGCCGGTAAGTTCGCCGCCGAACACGCCGGACTGCTCGCCACCTATCTGACGCACACGTTCGGCGTGGACGACGTGCAGGGCGCCTTCGAGTTGGCCTGCCGCCCCGTCCCCGAGCGCGTCAAGATCGCGATCGGAGAGTGAGCGTGACCGACGACTCGCGGAGCGCGTTGCAGCGGGCGCTGCACCGGGGCGGCCCGATCTGGGGTGGCTGGATCACCGGTCCCACACTGCTCGGCCCGGAGGAATTCGCCGGCGCCGGCTACGATTACGTGGGTTTCGACGCCCAGCACGGCTACCTCGACGACGCCGACATCGCCGGCATGCTGCGCCGGATCGAACACCTGCCCATCGGCACTGTGGTGCGGCTGCCCAACGCCGACGCGGCGCCGATCGGCCGCGTGCTGGACGCCGGCGCGGATGCCGTCGTCATCGCGATGGTCGAGTCGGCGGACCAGGCCGCCGCTGCCGTGGCAGCCACCCGCTACCAGCCCGCGGGCATCCGCAGCTTCGGCCCGCTGCGCGCCAGCCTGGGCCGCGACACCGCCGCGCTGGAATCCCGGGTCAGCGTGTTCGCCATGGTCGAGACCGCCTCGGCGCTGTCCGGCCTCGAGGAGATCTGCGCCGTCGACGGGCTCGCCGGGCTCTACGTCGGGCCCGCCGATCTGGCGCTCTCGCTGGGCGTGGATGTCGTTGGCGCGACCAGGCATCCGGCCGTCCTGGACGCCATCGTGCGAACCCACCGCGCGGCCACCGCGGCCGGGCTGGTGACCGGCATCCACGCCGGGGACGGCACGACGGGCCGGGCCATGGCGAAGCTGGGGCTGTCGATGATTACGCTGACGGCCGAATCGCACGCCCTGCGCCGCGGCGCCGCCGAGCACCTGCGGGAGGCGAAGCATGACGCATGACCGGGCCGCGATTCGCGAGCTGCTCGCCGGCTACGCCCTGGCCCTCGACGCCAACGAGATCGACGAATGCCTGGACCTGTTCACCCCCGACGCCGAATTCCTGGTCTACGGAAGGGTCTTCGCCGGCTACGAGGGAATCGGGAAGATGTTCCGGGACGCCCCGCGCGGATTGCACCTGACGGGGGTCTCCCGGGTCGACGTCGACGACGATACCGCCAGCGCCCGGTCGCAGGTGCAGGTCGCCCGCCCGCACGAACAGGACC
>NZ_LZJN01000168.1 GCF_001667735.1 Mycobacterium sp. E183 | reverse complement strand
TCCATCGCATCGGTGGCGACCCGCTTCGCCCGGCTGCGCCGCGCTTGCGATCGCCACTGATGCGATGGTGGCGACCCGCTTCGCCCGGCTACGCCGCGCTTGCGATCGCCACTTAGCTGGATTCGCCGTAGATACTGGTCACCCAGATGTGGGTGAGGGTGTCGACCACCCGGTCCTCGTCGACCGCGGGCGTCTCGGCGGACAAAGCGGCCATCATGGTGCGCTCGTTCATCTGGTTCAGCGAGGTCGCCAGGTCCACGGCGGGAATGGTCTCGGGCGCGGCGCCGCGCACGCGTTCCGCGGCGATCATGGCCGCGGTCTGGTCGATCCACTTCTGCATGAAGCCCAACCACACCACGCGGAGCTCGGAGCTGGTCGCC
This sequence comes from Mycobacterium sp. E183, assembly GCF_001667735.1. Lineage (GTDB taxonomy): Bacteria > Actinomycetota > Actinomycetes > Mycobacteriales > Mycobacteriaceae > Mycobacterium. The sequence goes on along the minus strand of NZ_LZJN01000168.1, from coordinate 10,430 downwards.
AGCGCCTCGGTGGCGGCGCGGGCCAGCCGGCGGTGCGTGCTGAACGCCGTGAAGAACGCCTTGATGCCGTTTCGCCACACCCGTCGGGGGTCCTCCGGTAGCCGCTGCACCGCGCCGTCGAACTCCGAATCGGCGCGCGCGATCACCGGTTCCAGCAGCGACAACAGCACCGCTTCCTTGGACTTGAAATAGAAGTAGAACGTCGGCCGGGACAGGCCCGCACCCTTGGCGAGGTCGTCGACGGAGATGTCGGCGAACGACCGCACTTCCAGCAGCCGCTCGGCGGTCGCGAGAATCGCCTGCTCGCGGTCGTCGCCCGAGGGCCGGATGGCACGGCGGCCACGCAGGGCGCGGGTCTGGCCGGCGGTAGTCACGGCCGCTACTTTACACGGTGTCGAAAAATTCGACACCCTGTTGACTGTGTCGACGGACCGTTGATAACGTGACAACATGACTGAGCACCTTGACGTGATCATCGTGGGCGCCGGCATCTCGGGCATCAGCGCGGCCTGGCATCTCCAGGACCGCTGCCCGACCAAGAGCTACGCGATCCTCGAACGCCGCGACGACCTGGGCGGCACCTGGGACCTGTTCAAATACCCGGGCATCCGGTCGGACTCGGACATGTTCACTCTCGGGTTCCGGTTCAAGCCCTGGCTCTCGGCGAAGTCGATCGCCGACGGCCCGGACATCAAGGCCTACGTCAAGGAGGCAGCGGTCGAGAACAAGATCGACCGGCACATTCGCTACCGCCAGCGCGTCTTGGCCGCCGACTGGTCCGACGCCGACAACCGCTGGACCCTGACCGTCGAGTCGGACGGCCAGGAGCGCGAAATGACTTGCTCGTTCCTGTTCGCGTGCACCGGCTACTACAACTACGACGAGGGGTATTCGCCCACCTTCCCCGGCGCCGACGACTTCGAGGGCCGGATCGTCCACCCGCAGCACTGGCCGGAGGACCTCGATTACCAGGGCAAGAAGATCATCGTCATCGGCTCGGGAGCCACGGCGATCACCCTGATCCCGGCGCTGGTGAACTCGGGCTCGGGCCACGTCACGATGCTGCAGCGCTCGCCGACCTATATCGGCTCGCTGCCCGGGGTGGACCCGTTCGCCGAACGCGCCAACCGGCTGCTTCCGGATCGCCTGGCGCACATCGCGAATCGGTGGAAAGCCATCGCATTCAGCACCTTCCAGTACCAGCTGTCTCGCAAGGCGCCCGCCTACATGCGCAAGACGTTGATGACGATGGCCAAGCGTCGCCTACCCGAGGGCTACGACGTCGAGAAGCATTTCGGGCCGCGGTACAACGTCTGGGATCAGCGGCTGTGCCTGGCGCCTGACGGCGACTTCTTCCGCACGATCCGGCATGGCAAGGCCGACGTGGTCACCGACACGATCGACCGGTTCACCAAGACGGGCATCAAACTCACCTCGGGTGAGGAGCTGCAGGCCGACATCATCATCACCGCAACGGGTTTGAACATGCAGCTGCTCGGCGGCGTGAAGCCCACCAGGAACGGTGAGCCGATCGAGCTGACGTCCTTGATGACGTACAAGGGCCTGATGTTTTCCGGTGTGCCGAATTTCGCGATCACCTTCGGCTACACCAACGCGTCGTGGACGCTCAAGGCCGACCTGGTCTCCGAATTCGTCTGCCGGTTGCTGAACTACATGGACGCCAACGGGTTTGACTTCGTGGAGCCGCAGCATCCCGGTGACGACGTCGACGAGCTGCCGTTCATGGACTTCAGCCCCGGCTACTTCCAGCGTGCGATGGACATGCTGCCCAAGTCGGGGTCGCGGGCGCCTTGGCGGCTCAAGCAGAACTACCTCTTCGACATGCGCACGATCCGGCGCGGCAAGGTTGCCGACGAGGGCCTGCGATTCGCGAAGAAGCGTGCGCCGGTTGCGGTTTAGGGTTTGACGACGACTATTCCGTCGTCGTCGCTGTAGGCGATCTCGCCGGGCACGAAGGTTACGCCGCCGAGCGCGATCTCGACATCGCGCTCACCGGCGCCCGTCTTGCTGCTCTTGCGGGGATTGGTGCCCAGCGCCTTGATGCCGATGTCGAGACCGCGCAGCGCGGCCGCGTCACGCACGGCACCGTTGACGATGAGGCCCGCCCAGCCGTTCGAGCGGGCCAGCTCGGCGATGACGTCTCCGACCAGCGCCGAGTGCAGGGAACCGCCGCCGTCGATGACCAGTACCCCGCCCGCACCTGGCTGGGAGAGAACCGATTTCAGCAATGCGTTGTCTTCGAAGCAGCGCACCGTGCTGATGGCTCCGGCGAATTCGGACCGGCCACCGAACTGGCGGAACTGGACGTCGCAGCTGCGTACGTCGGGGCCGATGTCGTCGACGAGGTCGGCGGTTGGCTGGAATGACACGGTCACGTCTGACACCGTAGCGGCTCGGTGGCGGGTCAGCGGCGCCGCAGCTGCCGGATCAACAGGATCGCCAGGAGGCTGACCGCCAGGGCGACGATCAACGGCAGCCGGGACTGGGTCAGGACCTCCATCGGAGCGTCTGGCGATACCGGGTTGTTGGCGGCGTCCACCGTGGATTTCGCTTGTGCGGCCGCGTCTTTGGCGGCGGCCGTGAGGTCGCCGTTGCTTTCGATTCGCTGCTGCACCTCGAGTGGCGGTGCCGGGGCCTTTGCCGGAGGCTCGGCGCTCTTGGCGGGCGCCTTCTTGGCCGGGGCTTTCTTGGCCGGGGCTTTCTTGGCCGGCGCCTTTTTCGCGGGAGCTTTCTTCGCGGGGGCTTTCTTGGCCGGGGCTTTCTTGGCCGCCTTGGCCGGGGGCGTCTTTTCCGGCGGCGGGGTGGAATCGCCGTCGGGCTCGCTATTGGGTTGATCCTGCGGGTCTGCCATGCGGCCGCTCCTCGAGCAATCTTCAGTAGTTCTCTAGCCCACGCGGGTTCTTCGAACCCATCATGCCAGCACGCACGCGGGCGCTTTTGCCGCCGGTCACGCTCGACGCCGCGCCGCCCACACGGCGCCTCCGGCGATGAGCGCCACCGCCACCACGATGAACGGCCAGACCGGAACCCCCGAGTCCCGGCCCCCGGGCGTGCCACCTGCGGCCGGTGGTCCCGGCGTGCCCGTGCCGGAGACCGTCAACCGAAACGACCAGGATCCGGAGACCACGTGGCCGTCCGCGGACGTGACCCGATAGTTCACCGTGTACGTGCCGGCCGGGCCCAGCGGCCGCAAGCCGATGCCGACGACCGCGCCGTGGACCGTCGGGTCGCCGGCGGACCACACGTTGCCGTCGGGCCCGACGACGGTCATGGCCGCGAACGTGGTCTGCAGCTGTTCGTTGAACGTGGCGCTCACGCGCTCTGGCCCCGCCGCGAGGACCGCGTTGTCGGCCGGATCGGTGGCCACCCGGGCGGCATGGGCCGACGCCTCCGGCGCGGTCATCGTCGCGATCAGCCAGAGGGCACCGACGCATGCGGCAATCGCCAACCGCCTCATGCCCGGCGGCGGATCAGTCCGAGGCAGACTCCCAGCGCGGCCACGACCAGGGCCCCGCCGCCCAACATCCGGGCGGTGTTGTCCGCGGGTTTGGGCGGAGGCCCGGACACCTGGTCGGCCGGCGCGACAGAAGGCGGATGGTGGCCGTGGGATGCCGCCGGTCCGACGGCAAGTGTCAGCGTGGGCGCCGGGTGCTCCGGCTCACCACCGCCCGGCAGCGGCGGCTGGTCCCACTTGACGACCGTGCCGTCGGAATAGGTCTGCGTGGCCGGGAAACTGACGGTGTCGGTATCGGGCAGCTTCATCGAGACGCGGAACAGCGCGAACTGGTCAGCCCCGATGCCGCCTCCTGGCGCGGCCGTCCACGTCACCGAGCGCACGGCGCCCGATGCCGCGTCACGGTCCAGCCTGGCCGTCCACCCCGGGGCGGTTTCGGTGCTGGCCGCGGCCACGTCGGGCAGGGCGACGCTCAGCGCGGTGGTCAGTGCGCCCGTGTTCGATTCGTTGGGGACCTGGAAGGTGACGATCGCCATGGCGCCGCGCAGCGCGTTGTCGCTGCTGGCGTGGACGTGGGCCCACGCCGCCGGAAGCTGTGCGGCCGAGACGGCGTAGAGGGTGAGGGCGGCGGCCACCGCGACCGGGACGCGGGCAACCCGCGCTCGGATCGACATGCCGGGCCGCCGCATTCGGTTGATCAGCTCAACCCGAGCCGGGCCATCAGGTCCGCCTCGATCCCGTCGAGCTGCGCCGCGATCGCCGCGTGCGCCGCCCGGCGGCGCGTGGCCGGCATGTTCTCCGCGGCGGTGACAGCCGCCGACAGGTCGGTGAGCCGCTCGGTGATGGCCGACGCGAACTGCCGCGTTTCGGCGTCCTTGGGCTTCTTGTCCTGCACCGCCCGCAGGGACTTTTCCGCCCCGGCGATTCGGGCGGACAGCTGCGCGCCGTGGCCGGAGAACTGCCCGATCTGCGCCAGGGGGATCCCGAGTTGATCCGCGCGACGCTGATCTATCAGGGCGCGCGCCGAGACGGCGGCCCGGTAGATGACCGGTGTGAGGATGGGCGCAAGCAGCCGGGACACCGTGAGCGCCCGACGAATCCGTGTCGGCGACAAGATCTTCCCTTCGCGCGCCGCTTTGAGTTCGGCCTCGGCGACCTTGAGCGCGTTGCGGTCGCTGTCCCGCTGGGCCTTGATCTGCGCCCTGAGGGCTCGGGCCTCCGCCCGGTGGGCGGCCTTGTACCGGCGAGTCTCGTTCTTGGCGGCGAGCTTGGCCTCCAGCTTCGCGCGGGCCTTGATCGCACGGGCTTCGGCGCGACGCGTCGCGCGACTCTTTCGCTTGCGGAACAGGCCCATACCCGGCCGCCTCCCCGGTATCTCGTGGACTATCGCTCTCGGGCGTGCGCGATCCCGTGAGCCAACCCTAATCGGAATGGGCGGGCGGGAGCCCTCCAGGTCGGGGCCGGGCGGCTGGGTGCGGGCGCGGGCGTCCGCTAAGCGTCCAGGTGCTCGGCGCGACGCAGCTCGTTGACCCGCTGCATGACCTCGCCTTGCGCCTCGGGGGACAACTCGGATGCGCGCAGGGCGATGCGGCGCACACCGTCGTCGCGCATGGTGGCGAGGATGGACAGCTCTTTGTCGAGCTTCTCGTAGTACTCGTCGTCGGTGAAGTAGGCCGGCTTGATGCGGAAGAAGTTGGCCAACGCGGCCATGGTCGCCGACGACGGGTTGGTGCGGTTCCCCGAACGCAACTGCGACAGGTAGGGAGCCGACATCGTGATGCCCTCCGCCTTGAGCGCCGCGATCACTTCAGCCGAGGTGTGGGGCCCCCGTCCCGGGGGATACACCGTGTCGAACAGGCGGTTCAGGCGAGCAGCGAACGTCGTGCTCATTGGATATGACCTCCACTGGGCTGTAGAAGTGAACTATTACCTAGGTATATTTGCTGACCATGGTAGCGGGGGTTTGTGTCCCGAAACAGGTGCAAACCCCCCAGGATTCGGTCCAGGCGTAGCTGGTGCTTGCCGATACCGCACTTGACGAGCGTCCAACTGATTCGCTGGGGTGTCCACTAAATCGGCGAAACTCACAGGTTATCCGCAGAATTGGACATCCGGTGCAAGGTGGCGGGCCGTCGGTGGCGGGGCGGGTCAAGTGTAGGATGGGCAGGTGCTGGGCGGTCGCACCGCAACCGGGCAGCAATTTATGATTGCTTAACGCCTTATTTGCTGTCGAATGCCAGTTGCGGCCGGAAAACACCCTTCGCAAACGTGCCGGATATGTGAATCGGTGTTCGGCGGCCCGTCGCGACGGGCCCATCTGCGACGCCCGCGCGCCGGCATTTCCGCAACGGGGGGCGGGAAAGCGAATGGCGCGCGGGAGTGCGCCGGCGGCGTGCGCAAAGGGGCCGCGGGGCGGTTGTGCAGACGTCGTGCACGCCCAAACCCGGCGAGCGCACGGGTGCGGCGATCGATGCCAAAAACGAGCCGAGTTTTCTAATTCACGCCGAAGTAAATGGCTATGCCGCAAGCAGCATCGCCAGGATGGCGGTATCGGGATGGCTGATGGGGTCGACTCCGACTCGGCTCACCATCGATGTGATCGTGCCGTCGGCTTCCGCCTCCACCCAGGCCGCTCGATGCTCGAGTCCCAGGTAGGGCAATCCGGGGAGCAGGACGCATCCCGACGCCGCGCCGTTGCATTCCGGCAAGGACGGCGTGGTCTCCGATGGAGGGTGCAGCATCAGCAGCGCCGGGGGCTGGTGATCGGCGAAATAGCCTGGCTGGATTGCCGATTCGCCGAAGACCGTACCTTCGGCAAGCACCAGGCCGACGGTGCCCGGCTCGGGCTCCTCGGGCAGTTCTTCGCGGGCGCCGAACACCGTTGTCGTGGAGAGCAATCCGGGCAATGACGCGACCCGGACCGCGACCATGAGCAATTGGGCCCACTCTTTGGTCGAATCCGGCCAACGTCCGGAGATCACGAACCCTTTCAGGGCACCACGAGCATGGAAAGGGGAAACCCCTATCGGGCGGTCAGACCCAGTTTCCATTTCGACCTCCGCGCGACGCCTCCGTCCGATTAACCACACTGGTAGCTCGAATAACCAAGCATGCCTGCGGGTTCGGTGCCGTGCAACCCGACACGGCCAAAGGCGCACATGTTCTCGGAGTGCCCAATCGGCGACCGCGCAAACGACAAAGGCGCCGCGCAAGCCGCGCGACGCCCGTGTCGATTCGAGGTGGGACTCAGCCGAAGATCAGTCCATTGGTCTTCGACGTGGCGGCCGCATACCGCTTCTGCACGTCGGCCCAGTTGACGACGTTCCAGAACGCCTTGACGTAGTCCGCCTTGACGTTCTTGTACTGCAGGTAGAAGGCGTGCTCCCACATGTCCACCTGCAGCAACGGAATGATGCCAAGCGGGACGTTGGCCTGCTGGTCGTACAGCTGGAAAGTGAGCAGCCTGTTGCCGAGGGTGTCATATCCCAGGACCGCCCAACCCGAACCCTGAAGTCCATTGGCGGCGGCACTGAACTGGGCGCGGAATTTGTCGAACGACCCGAACGCATCGTCGATCGCGGCGGCGAGCTCGCCGGTCGGCTTGTCGCCGCCGTCCGGCGACAGGTTCTTCCACCAGATCGAGTGGTTCACGTGGCCGCCGAGGTGAAACGCCAAGTTCTTTTCGTTCAGGAAGATCGCGGCGTGGTCGTCGTTGGCGCGCGCCTCTTCGAGTTTGGCGACGGCGTCGTTCACGCCTTTGACGTACGTGGCGTGGTGCTTACTGTGATGGATCTCGTTGATCTGCCCCGAGATGTGCGGTTCCAACGCTGCGTAATCCCAGTCCAAATCGGGCAGGGTGTATTCAGCCACGGCGTTCCTTTCTTCGATTGTCTTCTAACGCTCATTCGCAAGCCTGCCAAGCGGCAGCCAGCCGTAGACAACCCTGCTCCATGACTGCGCGGACCGCAAGAATGACCGCGATGAGCCGGAAGGCGAATACCCGTTCAGCGTCGATTCAAGACAGAACGATGAGAAGGAGAACGGCCAGCAACGCCAGCGCGATGAGCCCGGCGCGCAACGCGGCAACGCTGTAGCTGTGATTCCACGCGGGCGAGCCCGAGTACGACTTCGATGGGGCCGGTGAACCCGGACCGAACGAATGCGTGGCCATCAATCGCCTTTCACCCGCCCCTCACCTCGCGGCAGTGAGGTGAGTCACAACAATTTTTGCGCGAACGCGATCATAGCGCTTCGGGGCGGGCTTGGAAAATGACTCTCTGAACTGCGGGTTGGCGCCGAACGCCGGGCAGACCCAGCCGAGGGCGCCATCGCGGGGGCCCCGCGGTTGCTTAGCAAGACAATCCATTTCGCTCGGCGACCGTTCTGGGCTGTCTATCGCATGCGTCAACGCAGCGGTGTTATCCACATGTCGAACCACCGCTAGCCGGAAAAGCTGTAGTAACGGTTCCCTTACCCAAAACCCGCATGTGGATAAACCTGTGGAAACTGTGGATAGTCGGGATAGCTGAAGAGATAGCCGACGACTCGGCTCCAGCCATTCCCGAGCGATCCGCGGGACCCCCACCGCTCGCCGCACGCGGAGCGGATCGCCGCGAGGCTACGCTGGTCCGGTGATCCAGGTGTGCTCCCAATGCGGCACTCGGTGGAACGTCCGCGAACGGCAGCGCGAATGGTGTCCACGTTGCCGGGGAGCCCTGATGGCGCCGCTGGCCGATGCGCCGGCGCCCGACCCACGGTGGGGCTCACACAACGCCGCGCCTGCGAGCCGACCGCCCGCGGCCAGGGGCTGGCAGCGCACCCCGCCAAGGCTGCCGCCGGGCTTTCGCTGGATCGCGGTGCGCCCCGGCGCCGCGCCGCCTCCCCGGCGTGGACGGCGTCCCCTGGGCCCGACGCCGCGCTACGCCGTGATGCCGCGGTGGAGCCTCGCAGATCGCGTCGAACCTACGGCCGCGGCCGCCGGAGCCCCGACCCGCCCGGGGCCATCGGCCCCGACGATTCGCACCACGTTGTTCGTGAGCGTGCTCGTCCTCGGCATCGCCGCCCTGGTCTACGTCGTGCGCTACGTGCTGCTGATCGTCAACCGGAACACATTGTTGAACTCGTGGGTCGCGGCCGGTGCAGACTGGCTCGGCGTGCTGGCGAGCGTGGCCGCGATCGCCGCCACGCTGGCCTCCGGGGCGGTCCTCATCCTGTGGCTGATCGCCCGGCGTGCGGCGGCGTTCGCGCATCATGGCCTGCCGGAGCCGCGGTCCACGCGGGTGTTGTGGGCAGGGTGTGTGGTGCCGCTGGCCAACCTGCTGTGGGCACCGGTTTTCGTCATCGAGCTGGCGATTTTGGAGCAGCACTACGGCCGCATCCGCCGCTCCGTCGTCGAGTGGTGGATCGCGTGGGTCGCCAGCTACCTGGTCTCCGTCTTCGCCATGGCGACCAGCTTCGCCAGGGACGCCCAGGGCATCGCGAACAACACCATCACGATGGTTTTCGCCTACTTGCTCGCGGCGGTGACGGTGGCCGCGGCGGCCCGGGTCTTCGAAGGGTTCGAGCGCAAACCCGTCGAACGGCCCGCGCACCGCTGGGTTGTGGTCTCCGAAGATCGGGCGCCGACGCCGCGTCCGGTTGAGTTCGAAGGGCAGGAAGCGGCAGCATTACGCGTATGACGTGGGCCGAGGAGGTGCTCGCCGGGCATCCCTTTGTGGTGGCCCACCGCGGCGCATCGGCGGCGCGGCCCGAACACACGCTGGCCGCTTACGATCTCGCGCTCAAAGAGGGCGCCGACGGCGTGGAATGCGACGTGCGGCTGACCCGGGACGGCCACCTGGTCTGCGTCCACGACCGCCGGTTGGACCGGACGTCGACCGGGGCCGGCCTGGTCAGCACCATGACCCTCGCCGAGTTGCGTGAGCTCGAGTATGGGGCGTGGCACGACAGCTGGCGTGAAGACGGCACGCACGGTGACACCAGCCTGTTGACGCTGGACGCCCTGGTGTCGCTTGTCCTGGATTGGCATCGGCCGGTGAAGCTGTTCATCGAGACCAAGCACCCGGTGCGGTACGGCTCATTGGTGGAAACCAAGCTGCTCGCGCTACTGCATCGGTTCGGCATCGCCGCGCCGGCCTCCGCCGACCGGTCCCGCGCGGTGGTGATGTCCTTTTCGGCGGCCGCGGTCTGGCGGATCCGGCGAGCCGCGCCGCTGCTGCCGACCGTGCTGCTCGGCAAGACGGCGCGCTACTTGATCAGCGGCGCGGCCACCGCCGTCGGCGCCACTGCCGTCGGGCCGTCGCTGGCGACGTTGAAGGAATATCCCCAACTCGCCGATCGCGCGATAGCCCAGGGCCGCGCCGTGTACTGCTGGAACGTCGACGAGTACGAGGACCTCGACTTCTGCCGGGACGTCGGCGTGGCCTGGCTCGCCACCCACCACCCGGGCCGTACCAAGGCGTACTTGGAGAACGGCCGCGCGGGCGGTTAGTCCGGCGGATTGATGGGCACCGGCCCGTCGGCGGCCAGTGCCTCGAACAGCCGGCTCGCTTCGTCGTGGTTCCACACCACCACCGATCCGGCGTCGCCGTTGGTGAACTCGCCGATGGGGACGGTCAACGTCGCGGGGGAACCGCGCAGCCCCCAGCCGAGGCGGGCCAGGTCCCACACGTGGTCGCCGCGGTCAACGGTCAGGGCGTCGGCCACGGCGCGCGGCACCGCGTACCAGCGCCACGGATTGAGCCACACCGCCGGGCGGCCTGCGGCCTGCAGCAGCGCGGCCACAAACTGCCGCTGATTGACCATGCGGTCCAGGTCCGCTCGTGGGGTGGCGCGCGTCCTGACGTATCCAAGGGCGTTGCGGCCGTTGACTTTCTGGCAACCGGCGGGCAGGTCGATCCCGGCCAAGGGGTCGTTGAGCGGCGTCGTCGGACATATCGTCACCCCGCCGAGTGCG
>NZ_LZJN01000167.1 GCF_001667735.1 Mycobacterium sp. E183 | reverse complement strand
GCTCGACTGGATCAACCGGCACAGCGTCTACACGCACGGCAACGGGTTCATCGCCTCGCCGGCGAACACGGTGCGCGGCGTCGCCAACGACCCCAACCAGAACGGCGGCTATCCCGAGTTCCTGGTGAACGTCGTCGGCGCCAACGGCAACGTGGTGTCCGACGGCCCCGCGCCGCTGGACCAGCCGCGCATCTACTACGGGCCCGTCATCGCCAACACCTCAGCCGACTACGCGATCGTCGGTCGCAACGGCGCCGACCGCGAATACGACTACGAGACCAGCGCCGAGACCAAGAACTACACCTACACCGGGCTCGGGGGAGTTCCAGTCGGGGACTGGCTGTCGCGCACCGTGTTCGCCGGCGAGGCGATGAACCCGTTGCCGTGCGTGTAGACGCTGTGCCGGTTGATCCAGTCGCGCTGGTTCTCGATCAGCCGGTCCGGGTTGAGCTCGCGGGCCGCGACGACGTAGTCGCGCAGTGAGCCGTTGCGGTCCAGGTAGCGGTCGATGGACAGCTGGTCGGGGAAGTAGTAGAAGTTCTTGCCCTGCTGGAACTGGGTGAACGCCGGGCTGACGATGGTCGGGTCGAGCAGCCGGATGTTGGAGGTGGTCGCGCGGTCGTCGGCGACCTGCTGGGCGGTGGCCTGCGTGTCACCGGCGTAGGTGCGGTAGGTGACGACGTCCGACGTCAGCCCGTACGCCTGCCGGGTCGCCGCGATGCTGCGGCTGATGTATTCGCTTTCCTTCTGCGCGGCATTGGGTTTGACGCTGATCTGCTCGACGATCAACGGCCACCCGGCCCCCACGATCAGCGACGACAGCAGCAGCAGAACCAGGCCGATGGCCGGAATCCGCAAGTCACGCAGGACGATCGCGGAGAACACCGCGGCGGCGCAGATCAGCGCGATCGCCATCAGGATCAGCTTGGCCGGCAGCACCGCGTTGATGTCGGTGTACCCCGCACCGGTGAAGGGCTTGCCGCCGCGGGTGTGCGACAGCAACTCGTAGCGGTCCAGCCAGTACGCGACCGCCTTGAGCAGCACCAGCAGCCCCACCACCGTGACCAGCTGGATGCGCGCCGAGCGGCTCAGCGCGCCGGTGCGCCCGGACAGCCGGATTCCGCCAAAGATGTAGTGCGCCAGCAGGTTCGCAACGAACGCGAGGAAGACGGCCACGAACAAATAGCTGAGCAGCAGCCGGTAGAACGGCAGGTCGAACGCGTAGAAGCCGAGGTCCTTGCCGAACTGCGGATCCCGGATACCGAAGTCCCCGCCATGCATGAACAGCTGGATGCGCACCCAGTAGCTCTGCGCGATGATGCCGGCCAGCAGGCCGATCGCGACCGGCACCCCGATGCCCACCAACCGCAACCGGGACAGCACGACGGCGCGGTACCGCGCGACCGGATCGTTGTCGTTGCTCGGCACGAACACCGGGCGGGTGCGGTAGGCCACCGCGAGACCGGCGAACACGATGCCGCCCACCAGCAGGCCGGCCACCAGAAAGACCACGAACCGGGTGACCAGGACGGTGCTGAACACTGAGCGGTAGCCGAGTTCGCCGAACCACAGCCAGTCCACGTACGCGTCGATCAGCCGGGGGCCGGCGAGCAGCAAAGCGATCACACCCAGGGCGATCAGGATCAGAATCCGGCTGCGCCGGGTCAGCTTCGGCATCCGTGCGGTGGGCCGCATCCCCACTGGCTACGCTCCCTGCTCGATTGATCGACGGTGACAACTCTACGCATCGCGCGACCCGCCATTTGGCTCGCTCAGCTTCTAACAGCTCGGGGGCTGGCCCCCCGACGTGATCGCATGCAGGGCGTCGACCGCCTGGCTGAGGGTCTCCACCTTCACCAGGCGCAGGCCGGACGGATTGTCCGAGTTCGCCTCGTAGCAGTTCTTGGCCGGCACCAGGAAGACCGTGGCGCCCGCCGCGTGGGCGGCGACCATCTTGTGGGTGATGCCGCCGATCTGGCCGACCTTCCCATCGGCGGAGATGGTGCCGGTCCCCGCGATGAACTTCGACCCGGTGAGGTCACCGGTGGTCAGCTTGTCGACCACCGCCAGGCTGAACATCAGGCCGGCCGACGGCCCCCCGACGTTGGCCAGGTTGAAGTCGACGACGAACGGCGCCCAGGGCGCGGTGAGCACGGCGACACCGAGGAAGCCGTAGTCGCGATCCTTGTTCGCGCCCAGCGTAATCTGGGCCACCCCGGCCGGCTCGTTCTTGCGCCGGTAGTCGATGGTCACCGTCTGGCCCGGCTTGGTGTTCTTGAGCAGCCCGGTGAACTGGTCGACGTCGGCCACCGGGACGCCGTTGACCGCGTCGATGGCGTCGCCGTCCTTCAGCTTGCCCGCGGACGGACCCGGATCGGTGACCTTGGCGACCGTGACCGCGGCCGGGTATTTCAGGTAGCCCAGCGCGGCGTAGGCGGCGCTGTCCTCGGACTCCTTGAAGTCCGCGTTGTTGGCCTTGTCGACCTCGTCCCGTGACTTGCCCGGCGGGTAGATCAGGTCGCGCGGCACCAACTGCTCCTGCCCCGAAAGCCACAGCGTCAGCGCTTCGCCGAGGGTCAGCTGGTCCCGCTGGGAGACCGTCGTCATGTTCAGGTGCCCGGTGGTCGGATGCGTCGCGGTGCCCTCGATCGCCACCACCTGCTTGCCGTCGACCTCGCCGAGCGTGTCGAAGGTGGGTCCCGGGCCCAGCGAGACGAACGGCACCGTCACCACCGCCAGCAACACGCCGAAGACCAGGATCGGCACCAGCGCGACCATCAAGGTCAGAATCCGCCTGTTCACGCCGATTACACTAGACGGAGCCCGTCGGTCCGGTTCAGCCACAAGCTGACCCCGAGACCACCCACCCCATTCCCCCGGTGAGTACCGTTGACGGTATGGCTGACCTGCCTTTCGGCTTCTCCCACGGGGAAGACCCCGACAAACCCGGGAAGAAAGATCCCAATTCGGGCTCCGGCGGCTCCGATCCCTTCGGCGCATTCGGCATGAGCGGCGATTTCGGCATGGGCGACCTCGGGCAGATCTTCACCCAGCTGGGTCAGATGCTTTCCAGCGCGGGCACCGGGATGGCCGGGGGCGGACAGTCGGGCCCGGTCAACTACGAGCTGGCGCGCCGGGTGGCCACGAACTCGATCGGGTTCGTGGCGCCCATCCCGGCCACGACGCACTCGGCGATCGCCGACGCGGTACACCTGGCCGAGACCTGGCTGGACGGCGCCACGGCGCTGCCCGCCGGCACCAGCAAGGCGGTGGGCTGGAGCCCGGCCGACTGGGTCGACAACAGCCTGGATACCTGGAAGCGGTTGTGCGACCCGATGGCACAACAGATTTCGACGGTGTGGGCGTCGTCGCTGCCCGAGGAGGCCAAGAGCATGGCGGGCCCACTGATGGCGATGATGTCGCAGATGGGCGGCATGGCCTTCGGCTCGCAGCTGGGGCAGGCGCTGGGCCGGCTGTCCCGCGAGGTGCTCACCTCCACCGACATCGGATTGCCGTTGGGGCCCAAGGGCGTTGCGGCGATCCTGCCCGACGCCGTGGAGTCGTTCGCGGCCGGGCTCGAGCAGCCCCGCAGCGAGATCCTGACGTTTCTGGCCGCGCGCGAGGCCGCCCACCACCGGTTGTTCAGCCACGTGCCGTGGCTGTCGAGCCAGCTGCTGGGCGCGGTGGAGGCCTACGCGATGGGCATGCAGATCGACATGAGCGGTATCGAGGAGTTGGCCCGCGACTTCAACCCGGCGACGCTGTCGGACCCGGCGGCCATCGAAAACCTTCTGGGGCAAGGCGTTTTCGAGCCCAAGGCCACCCCGGCGCAGACGCAGGCGCTGGAACGCCTCGAGACGCTGCTCGCGCTGATCGAGGGCTGGGTGCAGGTGGTGGTCACCGCGGCCCTGGGCGACCGGATTCCGGGGGCGGCCGCGCTCAGCGAGACGCTGCGCCGCCGCCGCGCCACCGGCGGCCCGGCCGAACAGACCTTCGCGACGCTGGTGGGCCTGGAGCTGAGGCCCCGCAAGATGCGCGAAGCCGCCGCGCTGTGGGAGCGCCTCACCGAGGCCGCCGGCGTGGACGCCCGCGACGCCATCTGGCAACACCCCGACCTGCTGCCCGCCGCCGAGGACCTCGACGAGCCGGCGGGCTTCATCGACCGCGTCATCGGGGGCGACACCAGCGGCATCGACGAGGCGATCGCCAAGCTCGAGGAGAACCCCGAGGATCCGGGCCGCGGCCCTGTGGATAACTGACCGGGGCGCCCACCCCCGGCGTGGCACAGTGCACCGGTGTCACCGGCCACGCTTTCCACCTATGCGCTGGACCCCGCCATGCCGGTACTGCTGCGGCCCGACGGCGCCGTCCAAGTCGGCTGGGATCCCCGCCGTGCCGTGCTGGTGCGGCCACCGGGCGGCCTGCCCGCCGCGGAACTGGCCGCGCTGCTGCGAACCATGCGATCACCCACGCCGCTGGCCGAGCTGCGGCGGCGCGCCGTCGACCGCGGCCTGCGGGACGCAGAGGGCCTGACGGACCTGGTCGACCAGCTGGTCGGCGCGGGCGTGGCGACCGAATGCGGGAAGCCCCGCGGCCGGGCGCCGTCCATCCGGATCCACGGCCGCGGGCCGCTGTCGGAGCTGCTCGCCGAGGCGCTGCGCTGCTCGGGCGCCCGGATCGCCCGCAGCAGCCAGCCGCACGCGGCCGTGTCGGCCGCCGTCGTCGACCTGGTGGTGCTGTCCGATTACCTGGTCGCCGACCCGCGCATGGTCCGCGACCTGCACGCCCGTGGCGTGCCCCACCTGCCGGTGCGGGTCCGCGACGGCGTCGGGCTGGTCGGCCCGCTGGTGATTCCCGGGACGACCAGCTGCCTGGGCTGCGCCGACCTGCATCGGCGGGACCGCGACGCGGCCTGGCCCGCGATCTCCGCGCAGCTGCGGGAGACCGTCGGGGTGGCCGACCGGGCCACGCTGCTGGCGACCGCGGCGCTGGCGCTCAGCCAGGTGAACCGGGTGATCGCCGCCGTGCGCCAACAGGAGGCGATGCCGCCCCAGACGCTGAACGCCACGCTGGAATTCGACCTCAACGCCGGCGCCATCGTCGCGCGGCGCTGGACCCGGCACCCGCTGTGCTCGTGCGGACGGGCCAGCTAGCCGAGCCGGCCCTGATCCGGGACGTTCGACGACACCGACTCGTAGGCGGTCCCCAGCTGTTGCAGGATCTCCGCGGTCAGGGTGCCGTCGTTGCGGTGCTTGTCCAGCGTTTCGATGATCGCCCTGAACAGGGAGTCAGCGGCGTCGTGTTGTGATTGCTTGGCTGCCATGGGGGACAACCTAGGGCGCTTCCCCGTCGGCCGCCCGCGAGCGGGTGTTGCGAAGATCAAGCGCGAGGCGCGTGGAACGTCATGGATGATGGATACGTGGCAGACATCAAACGGGGCCGGGCGGCGCGCAACGCGAAGCTGGCCAGCATCCCGGTCGGCTTCGCCGGCCGGGCGGCGCTCGGCTTCGGCAAACGGCTGACCGGGAAATCGCGGGACGAAGTCCAGGCCGAGCTGATGGAGAAAGCCGCCAACCAGCTGTTCACCGTCTTGGGCGAGCTCAAGGGCGGGGCGATGAAGGTCGGCCAGGCCTTGTCGGTCATGGAGGCCGCCATCCCGGACGAATACGGCGAGCCCTACCGCGAGGCGCTGACCAAGCTGCAAAAGGACGCCCCGCCGCTACCCGCCAACAAGGTGCACCGGGTGCTCGACGCCCAGCTGGGCACCAAGTGGCGCGAACGGTTCAGTTCGTTCGACGACAAACCCATCGCCTCGGCCAGCATCGGCCAGGTGCACAAGGCGGTCTGGGCCGACGGCCGCCCGGTGGCCGTCAAGATCCAATACCCCGGCGCCGACGAGGCGCTGCGCGCCGACCTCAAGACCATGCAGCGGATGGTCGGCGTGGTCAAACAGCTCGCCCCCGGCGCCGACGTCCAGGGCATCGTCGACGAGCTGGTCGAGCGCACCGAGATGGAGCTCGACTACCGGCTGGAGGCCGACAACCAGCGCGCCTTCGCCAAGGCCTACGAGGGCCACCCGCACTTCGCGATACCCCACGTCGTCGCCAGCGCGCCCAAGGTCGTGGTCCAGGAGTGGATCGACGGCCTGCCGCTGGCGGAGATCATCCGCGACGGCACCCGCGAGCAGCGCGACCTGATCGGCACCCGGCTGCTCGAGCTCACCTTCGACGCGCCGCGCCGGCTGGGGATGCTGCACGGCGACGCCCACCCGGGCAACTTCATGCTGCTGCCCGACGACCGCATGGGCGTCATCGACTTCGGCGCGGTCGCACCGCTGCCCGGCGGCTACCCCATCGAGCTCGGGATGACGATCCGCCTGGCCCGCGACAAGAACTACGATCTGCTGCTGCCGACGATGGAGAAGGTCGGGTTCATCCAGAAGGGCCAGCAGGTGTCGGTGCGCGACATCGACGAAATGCTGCGCCAGTATGTCGAACCCATCGAGGTCGACGAGTTCCACTACACGCGCAAATGGCTGCAGCGCATGACCGTCGGCCAGATCGACCGGTCGGTGTCCCAGATCAAGACGGCCCGGCAGATGGACCTGCCGCCCAAGCTGGCCATCCCGATGCGGGTCATCGCCTCGGTGGCGGCGATCCTGTGCCAGCTGGACGCGCGGGTGCCGATCAAGGCCCTCTCCGAGGAGCTGATTCCCGGCTTCGCCGAGCCCGACAGCGCGGCCATCTAGGCGGCGACCTCGTCCTTGCGGGGGCGTCCGCGCGGCCGTTTGAAGCTCAGGATGGCGCCGCGGTCGAGGATCTCGCCGCCCCACACCCCCCAGGGCTCGGCCCGCTCCAGCGCGGACGCCAGGCACTCGCGCCGGATCGGGCAGCCCGCGCAGAGCGCCTTGGCGCGCTCGAGGTCGGCCGGGGTCTCGGCGAACCAGAGGTCGGGATCGCCGGCGTGACACGGCAACGCCGGCGACGGCTGTCTGGGGACTGTCAGGGCCGACATGTCCTGCTCACCTGCTTCCTGGTCGGGGCTTGCGGATTTCGCTGATCCGGACCAGGGAGCGGGCTTGCGCCCGAAAAGACTATGGCCACGGATCCTTGACTTCGGGTCCGTGGCCATCCGGTGAGACCGGGGAGTTACGTAGCCATTCGGTGGACCTCGAGTCCTGCGGACGCGTTCGTCGCGGCGGCGGCGGCGCGATGCTTCAACGCGGCCGCCGGCACGGCGGCGGCATGCTTGAGCGTGGCCGCCGCGGCGGCCACGTCCACACCGAACGCGTCGTTGATCATCGTGGCCACCTCCCTTCGTCGTGCCAGAACGCAGCTTCGAGGGTAAACCGTCGCGGACGCGCGGCACAAACTATTTTCTGACCTGCGCTTATCGGCGACAGCCTCACCGAGTGTGGGCCCTAGTACGGCAATTGCCTCGAATTCGTCCACAAGCCCCACGCTCGACGGTGTGGTTAGGCGCCGCGCACCAACTCCAGCACGTCGGGCCCGTACTGCTCCAGCTTGCGCGCGCCGATGCCGGGGATCGCGATCAGCGCGTCCTCGTCCCCGGGCCGCAGCTCCGCGATGGCGATCAGCGTGTTGTCGGTGAAGACCACATACGCGGGCACCTGCTGCTCCTTGGCGACGTCGAGCCGCCACGCCTTGAGCCGCAGCAGCAAGTCTTCGTCGACGTCGGCCGCGCACGTCTCGCACCGCCGCAGCATGACCGCCGCGGCGGTGGACAGGTCCTTGTTGCAGATCCGGCAGCGCGCCGCGGGTCCCCGGTTGCGCCGGGACTTGTTGGGGGCGGCGTCGGCGCGGGCCTGGGGCGCGATGCCGTTGAGGAACCGCGACGGCTTGCGGCCCTGCCGTCCGCCCGGGTTGCGGGCCAGCGCCCAGCTGAGCGTCAAATGGATTCGCGCCCTGGTGATTCCGACGTACAGTAGCCGGCGCTCCTCCTCGACCGCCTCGCTTTCGGGGCCGTGCGCCAACGCGTGCGAGATGGGCAGCGTGCCGTCGGCCAGCCCGACCAGGAACACCGCGTCCCACTCCAGCCCCTTGGCGGCGTGCAACGAGGCCAGCGTCACGCCCTGCACCACCGGCGGGTGGCGCGCGTCGGCGCGCAACCGAAGCTCGGCCAACAGGCCGGCGAGGTCCAGCTGCGGGCGCTGGGCCACCTCGGCGTCGACCAGCTCGGCCAGCGCGGTCAGCGCGTCCCAGCGCTCCCGGGCCCGGGCGCCCACCGGCGGCTCGGCCGTCAGACCCAGCGGTTCCAGGACGGCTCTTACGACGTCGGGCAGCGGCCCGTCGGCGCCGCGCTCGGCGGCCCGCTGCAGCGCCAACAGCGCCTGCTTGATCTCCTGCCGGGTGAAAAAGCCCTCGCCGCCGCGAACCTGATAGGGAATGCCGGCCTCGGTCAGCGCCTCCTCGTAGGCCTCGGACTGCGCGTTGACCCGGTAGAGCACGGCGATCTCCGACGCCGGGGTGCCCGCTTCGATCAGCCGGGCGATCGACGCCGCGACAGCGGCGGCCTCGGCCGGTTCGTCGGGATGCTCGCGGAACGACGGCGCCGGGCCCGGCGGACGCTGACCGGACAGGTGCAGCTTGCTGCCGGCGACCCGCCCGCGGGCCGCGGCGATCACCTGGTTGGCCAACGACACCACCTGCGGGGTGGAGCGATAGTCGCGTTCCAGGCGGACCACTGTGGCGTCGGGATAGCGCCGCGAGAAGTCCAGCAGGAACCGCGGCGAGGCCCCGGTGAACGAGTAGATGGTCTGGTTGGCGTCACCGACGACGGTCAGGTCGTCCCGGTCGCCCAGCCACGCCGCCAGCACCCGCTGCTGCAGCGGTGTGACGTCCTGGTATTCGTCGACAACGAAACAGCGGTAGCGGCCCCGGAATTCGTCGGCCACGGCGGCGTCGTTCTCGATCGCCGCCGCGGTGTGCAGCAGCAGGTCGTCGAAGTCGAGCAGCGTCACCGATTCGTCGCGGACCTTCAGCGCCTCGTAGGCGGCGTACACGGTCGCGACCCGGGCGGCGTCGAGCGGGATGTCCCGCCCTGCCTCGGCCACGGCGGCCGGATACTCCTCGGGGGTGATCAGCGACGCCTTGGCCCACTCGATCTCGCCCGCCAGGTCGCGGACGTCGTCGGTACTGGCGTTGATCCTTGAGCGGCTGGCCGCCCGCGCCACCACGGCGAACTTGGTGTCCAGCAGCTGCCAGCCGGTGTCACCGACCACCCGCGGCCAGAAGTACCGCAGCTGCCGGTGCGCCGCGGCGTGAAAGGTCAGGGCCTGCACCCCGCCGACGCCGGTGTCGGCGCCCGCTGCGGCGCCCAGCGTGCGCAGCCGGGAACGCATCTCCCCCGCCGCCCGCTGGGTGAACGTGACCGCCAGCACCTGCCCGGCGGCCACATGGCCGCTCGCCACCAACTGCGCGATCCGGTGGGTGATGGTGCGGGTCTTGCCCGTTCCGGCCCCGGCAAGCACGCAGACCGGGCCGCGCGGAGCCAGGACGGCCTCGCGCTGCTCGTCGTCCAGCCCGGCGGTCAAGGCGTCGGCGACCATCGGCATGGCGTCCATCTTGGCAGCGATGGCCGACAAACCGCGGCCCCGGCCGGTGCGCGTCGGGATATGGGTGCGGTGTTCGGGCGCGGAACACACCGCCTGCGGGCTACGTTAACGAGCTATGACCACTGCCCCGATCACCGTCTACACGACCTCATGGTGTGGCTACTGCCATCGGCTCATGACTGTGTTGAAGTCCAACGGAATTCCGTACCAGGCGGTCGACATTGAGCACGACCCCGCGGCGGCGGAATTCGTCGGGTCGGTCAACGGCGGCAATCGGACGGTCCCGACGGTGAAGTTCGCCGACGGATCCACCCTGACCAACCCGAGCGCGGCCGAGGTCAAGGCCAAGCTGGCCGAGGCCGGCGCCTAAAGAGGGCCGGGCGCGCCGACACGCCGCCGGTGTTCACCAACTGCTCTGCCTGCCGCCGAGCGCGGCCCTAACATTGGCGAGCATGGCGTCGAGTGATCGGTCGAGCCGCTTGCCTCGGCGCCTGTCGCTGGCCGCCATGGCTTCGGCCGTCATCGCCGTCGCCGTACTGACGGCATGCTCGCACTCCCGTACGGCGGCGAACCCGAGCCCGCACGTGTACGCCGACTCCTTGGTCATCAGCCTCGACGATGCGCGTCACATCGCCAATTTCGAAGGCCTGCAACCGTATCCGTATGCCGACCGCCACGATCCGCCACAGGAGACCATCGGCAACCCGCCGGCGCCGTGCCGGGCGGTGGGAACCACGGACCTCACCTTCGCCGGGGGCTGGAAGGAATACCGCTCTGTCGCCTACGCCGGCTCGACCGACGACCTGAGGCCGGGCGGCATCGCCCCGATCAACGAGGTCACCAACGCCGTCGTCGTCTACCCGGACGCCAACGTCGCCCGCGGGGCGCTCAACCAGCTGCACACGACGCTGGATCAGTGCGCCTCCCTACACCACACCGCGTATGACTTCACGCTGAACAAGCCGGATTCCCTGACGTTGAAGCTGAACTCCGACGGCTGGATTCACCTCTACACGGTGAAGTCATCGGTGCTGGTCTCCGTCGGCGTGCTGGGAATCGAACCCACCGATCAGGTCGCCAGCGCCGTGCTGCAGACCGTGACGGACCGCATCAAGTAGCGGCGCCGGGTCAGTCGATCGCGGCCCAGGATTCGATGATCACGCGCGCGATCGAGATCGAGCCGGGCAGCAGCAGTTTCGAATCCGCCGAGCTGGACCAGTCACCGGCCGCGAGCGCCGCGCGCACCTCGTCGCGGGTGAACCACGCCGCCTCCGCGATCTCGCCGTCGTTGAACGAGAACTCCTCGCCGGGGTCCGCGACGGCGTGGAAGCCGACCATGAGCGAGCGCGGGAACGGCCACGGCTGGCTGCCCAGGTAGCGGACGTCGCGGACGGTGAGGCCGATCTCCTCGCGGATCTCGCGGGCGACGCAGACCTCGAATGATTCACCGGCCTCGACGAAACCGGCCAACAGCGAGAACATCCGCTCCGGCCACACCGCCTGGCGGGCCAGCACCGCACGGTCGCCGCCGTCGTGGACCAGGCAGATCACGGCCGGGTCGATGCGCGGAAACTCCTCGTGCCCGGTGACCGGGTGGACCCGTGCCCAGCCCGCCCGCGCCGGGCGGGTCGGCGAGCCGTCGACCGAGCTGAACCGCGCCGAGTCGTGCCAATTGAGCAGCGCGACGGCCGACGAGACCAGTTGGCTGCTGGTGTCGTCGAGGATCGACCCCAGGCCGCGCAGGTTCACCACCTCGGCGTGCACGTCTTCGTCCTCCGGCGCCTCCAGAGCGCCGCGGATCGCCCACACGTGGCGCCCGTTGTCGATGCGGCCCAGGAACACCGCGTCCGGTGGCGGCTTGTCGGCCAGCCTGGCCGCCGAGCCCAGCACCACCCGGCCGTCGGCGACCAGCACCTGACTGCGCGAATCCACCCGCAGCAGCGCCGCGTCCGCCCAGCCGGCGGCGGCCGCCTCGACGTCGGTGCGCAGCTGGTCGGCCCGGTCGGCGCCGACCCGCGACAGCAACGGCACGTTCCGTAGCCGAAAGTCCGCGATGCCCACTAGAGCCAGCCTTCGTGGCGACCCGCCGCGACCGGCTCCGCCGCTCTTGCGATCGCCCAGCCATCGTGGCGACCCGCCGCGACCGGCTCTGCCGCTCTTGCGATCGCCACTAGTGCCCCGCGTGCCGGATGTAGAGCAGCCGGTCGTTGGCCTCGACAGCGTCCACCTCGGGCGCGCCGATGCGCAGCAGGTGGCCGTCACGCACCACGCCGAGCACGATGTCGCGCAGATGGCGCGGGGAGCCGCCGACCTCGGCCGGCTCCACCTCGCGCTCGGCGATCGCCAGCCCGAAGTCCGGTGTCAGCAGGTCTTCGATCATCTCCACGACGCTGGGCGTGGTGGTGGCCAGCCCCAGCAGGCGGCCGGCGGTCGCCGAGGAGACCACCACCGAGTCCGCGCCCGATTGCTGTAGCAGGTGCTGGTTTTCGGCCTCTCGGATGGACGCCACGATCTTGGCGTTGGGGGCGATCTCCCGGGCGGTCAGCGTGACCAGCACCGCGGTGTCGTCGCGGCTGGTGGCCACGATGATCGACGCCGCGTGTTGCGCCCCGGCCAGCCGAAGCACGTCGGCCTTGGTGGCGTCGCCGTGCACGGTGACCAGGCCCGCGGTCGCGGCGTGCTCGAGGGTGCTGCGATCGGTGTCGACGACGACGACCTCGCCCTGGGCGGCCTCGTCGCTGAGGATCGCCGCGACGGCCGTCTTGCCCTTAGTGCCGTAGCCGATCACGATCGTGTGGTTGCGCACTCTGCTCCTCCAACGCTGAATCTTCCACCCCTGCCGGGAGCGCTCGGAGAGCACCTCGAGGGTCGTGCCGACCAATACGGCCAGGAACGCGATCCGCAGCGCGGTGAAGATCAGGGTGTGAACCAAACGCGCGGTTTCGGTGTATGGCGTGATATCGCCGTAGCCGGTCGTCGACAGCGACACCGCGGAGAAGTACACGCAGTCCAGAAAGGTCAGCGGCTGGCCCCGCACATCGCGGTAGCCGTTGCGGTCCGCGTAGACGATGACGGCCGCCGCGAACAGCACCACCAGCGCGATGGCCACGCGGCGGGTGATCACCCGAATGGGGCTGGCGTGCTCCTCGGGGATGCGCACCACGCCGACCAACTGGTGGCCTCGCTGGGCGGTCAGCGTCTCTTCGAGACCGCTCAGTTGCCGCGACCTACCGTTGCGCACGGCGGTCCGTGATCGGCTCGACGCCAGCGCAGGAGACACCCACGCCTCAATGTAACCACGATCGCCACCCCGGTACCCGGGCAGCGCGGGTCACCCGACGGCCGGCTCGCCCAGCAGCCCGGCCAGTTCGGCGGGGGCGGGCAGATCGTCGGGGGCGACCGTGGCGCGGGCGCGCACGTAATAGAAGGCCGTGCGCACCGACGATGCCGGGACACCGGACAGGGCGGCCCACGCCAAGCGGTAGAGGGCGAGTTGGACGGCGGCCTGCCGCATGGCTTCGGGTCCGTGCGGCGGTTCTCCGGTCTTCCAGTCGACGACCGTTGCGCCGCCGTCGGGGTCGGCGAACACCGCGTCGATGCGGCCGCGCACCAGGGTGTCGCCGATCGGCATCTCGAAGGGCACCTCGACGGCGACCGGAGTGCGCGCAGCCCACGGCGATTCGGTGAACGCGGCCTGCAACGCGGCCAACTCCCGGGTGTCGCCGACGTCGGAATCCGCCGCACCGGGCAGGTCCGCGAGGTCGAACAGGCACTCGGCGCCGTAGAACTGCTGGACCCACGCGTGAAACGCGTTGCCCAGCAACGCGTGCGGGTCGGGCCGCGTCGGCAGCCGATACCGCAGCCGCTGCGCCGCGGCCGCGGGGTCGCGGGCCAGGTCGACCAGGCCGCTGACCGACAGCTGGCTGGGCAGCTCCCCGGACGGCGGTTGGGCCACCCGCGCCCGTTCGGCGAGCAGCGCGTCGACGTCGGCGGTCCAACCCTCGACGTCGGCGCCTTCGTCACCGGTGTCGCTCGACATCACCCGGGTCACCAACGCCGCACCGCGCTCGACATCACCACGTCGGCCGGCCAGCGGATCGGCGGGCCAGACGGCCTCGACGGTGTTGTCGCGCAACGGGTTCCGGTCACCGTCGGCCGGGGTGGACGCCCATTGATCCACCACCCCGCAGGGGTCACCGGCCGAGGCCGAACGGTCGATGACGTCCTTGATCTCGCACAGGAAATCCGAGGGCCCGCGCGGTTTGATCCCCGTGGCGCCCCAGTGGTGGCCGGACACCAGCAGGGTGTCCTCGGCGCGGGTGATGGCGACATAGAGCAGCCTCCGCTCCTCGTCGACGCGGCGCTGCTCAAGTTGTCGGCGATGTTCGGAGATCTTGTCGGACAGCTGCTTTCGGTTGGTGACATCCGAGGTGTCGAGCACCGGGATGCCCAGTGCGCCCGTCGAGGCGCGGTCGCCCCGCAGCAGCGGCGGCAGCTCCGCCGCGTCGGTGAGCCAGGTGCTCCGGGACGCGGTCGACGGAAAGATCCCGCCCGACAGGTGCGCCACCGCGACCACCTGCCACTCCAGCCCCTTCGCGGAGTGCACCGTGAGCACCTGCACGCGATCGCGCGCGGCCACCAACGGGGCGGGCGGCAAGCCGTTTTCGACCGACTCGGCCACATCCAGGAAGGCCAACAGCCCCGACACCGACGCCGTCGCCGAACGGTCGGCCGCGTCCGCTCGTTCGGCGTAGCCGGCGACGACGTCGGCGAACGCGTCCAGGTGTTCGGTGCCGGTCCAGCCGGACTGCGCCCCCGCCGCGGCGCGGACGTCACAGTCGACGCCGAGCACCCGGCGCACCTCGGCGACAAGGTCCGGCAGCGCATGGCGCAGGTGGCCCCGCAGCGCGCGCAGTTCGGCGCCCAGCGCGGTGATGCGCTGATACCCCGCGGCCGAATAGCACTCCGCCGGGCCGGGATCCGCGATGGCGTCCGCGAGGCAGGCGGTGTCGGCGTCCGGGCCGGCCGCCATCGCGATCGCTTCCGGCGCGACGGCCCCGCCCCCGCCGTCGCACAGGGTCCGGGCGCGCCGCCACAGCGCGGCCACGTCGCGGCCGCCGAGGCGCCAGCGCGGACCCGTGAGCACCCGCATCGCCGCCGCGCCCGCGGTCGGGTCGGCCACGAGCCGCAGCATGGCCACGACGTCGGCGACCTCCGGCACCGACAGCAGCCCGGCCAACCCGACGACCTCGACCGGGACACCCCGGGCGCGCAGCGCATCGGCGATGGGCGCGGCGTCGGCGTTGCGGCGCACCAGGACCGCGGCGGTCGGCGGGTTCCCGCCGTCGGCCCCCCGGTACCGGGCGGCGAGCTCGTCGGCGATCCACTCCCGCTCGGCCTGCACATCGGGCAGCAATGCGCAGCGGACGGTCCCGGCCGGCGCGTCCGGGCGCGGCCGCAGCGCGTGCACCGCGACGGACCTGCGGCGCGCCTCCGCCGAGATCGCGTTGGCCAGCCGCAGGGTGCTCGGCGGGTTGCGCCAGCTGGTCCGCAGCTCCAGGACCGGCGCCGGTGTGCCGTCGGACAGCGGGAAGTCGGTGGTGAAGCGTGGCAGGTTGGTCGCCGAGGCGCCGCGCCAACCGTAGATCGACTGAATCGGGTCGCCGACGGCGGTCAGCGCCAGCCCGTCGTCGACACCGCCGCCGAACAACGCCGACAGGGCGACCCGCTGCGCGTGCCCGGTGTCCTGGTACTCGTCGAGTAGCACCACGCGGTAGCGGCCGCGCAGTTCCTCGCCGACCCGCGGGTAGTCCGCCGCCAGCCGTGCGGCGCAGGCCATCTGCACGCCGAAGTCCATCGCCTTGGCGGCCCGCATCCGCTCGCCCAAAGCGTCGAGCAGCGGCCCCAGCTCGGCTCGCTGGGTCTGGGTGTCCGACAACCGTCGCAACCACTGGCTGGGGCCGCGGTCGCGCTGATAGGGGCCCGCGGGCAGGGTGTGGATCAGCCGCTCCAGCTCCACGTGGGTATCGCCGAGCAGCCGGGTGTCGACCAGGTGTTCGGCCAGCTGACCCCACAGCCGCAGCACCATCGACGTCACCGCGGCGGGGGTCTTGTCGGTGTGCAGCTCCCCGCGGTAGCGGCTGACGACGTCGAAGGCCAGCTGCCACAGCTCGGTCTCGCCGAGCAGCCGGGTGTCGGGCTCGATGGGCAGCAGCAGCCCGTAATCGCGGATCAAGGAACCGGCGAAGGCGTGGTAGGTGCTGACCGTCGGGTTGCCCGCCGGTTCCGCGGCAGCCGCACCGTCGGGGGCGCCGACGCCGGCCAGCCGGGCGAGGCGGGAGCGCACGCGGCGCAGCAACTGGCCGGCGGCCTTACGGGTGAACGTCAACCCGAGGACCTGGCCGGGTTCGGCGTAGCCGTTGGCGACGAGCCAGACCACCCGCGCGGCCATGGTCTCGGTTTTGCCCGCGCCGGCGCCGGCGATCACGACCAACGGGCCGGGCGGGGCCGCGATGACGGCGGCCTGCTCGTCGGTGGGCGGGAAAAGCCCCAGCGCTCGGGCCAATTCGGCCGGGCTGTACCGTGCGTTCACCGTTCCGCCCCGTCCGCGTGGGCCGGGCACGAGGGCCGTATCGGGCAATGCGAGCAGCCGTCGTTGCGCCGGGCGATGAACCGGGGCCCGGCGGTCGCCTCGGCGGCGCGGACCACCAGCCGGCGCCATTCGTCGCGGGCGGCCGGGGTCAACGGATCCTGTTCGCGCTCCGTCGCGCCGCAGGCCCCGGCCTTGCCGACGTAGACCAGCCGCGCGCCGCCCGGCTCCTCGCCGGCCGCCACCATGCCCTCGGCGACCGCCAACTGATACATCGCGAGCTGGGCGTGCTGTTGGGCGTCGTCCTTGCTGACCGGCGTCTTACCGGTCTTGACGTCGACGATCACCAACCGGCCGGCGGCGTCGCGCTCCAACCGGTCGACCCGGCCGTGCAGCCGGACTTCGCCACCGCCATCGCGGGACGCGGCCAGGGTTCCGTCGATCTCGACCTCGACGCCGACCTCGGTCAGCGCTCCGCGGGTCTGCGCCCGCCACTCGACGAAGGCCTCGATCATCGCGCGGTGCCGCGCCAGCTCGTTGGCCGAATGCCACTCCGCCTCGAAGGGCAGGTGGCGCCAGGCGCGGTCCAGCTCGGCCAGCAATTCCGTTGCGCTTTTGCGTGATTCGGCGACCAGGGCGTGCACCACCGAACCAATGGTCGAGCGCAGATCGCGCGGGTTGGTGCCACCGTGCCGTTCGGCCAGCCACCGCAGCGGGCAGTCGTTGAGCGTCTGCAGGGTCGACGGGGTCAGGGTGACGGCATCGCCTTCGCCGTGCAGCGGTTCGCTGGTGCTGACCGGGGTCAGGCCGTGCCAGCCGGCCGGGTCGGCGCCCGGCACGCCGGCCCGGGCGAGCCGCGCCAATTGCGTTGCCGCACAGGCGCGGGCGGCGTCGTCGACCGCCCCGTCGGGCGCGCACACGACACCGCGCAGCCGGCCCACCAACGCCGCAGCGGACAACACCCGTGGCGCCGCGATGGGTTGCACGCCAACCGAATCGGCGTCGCCGTCGGCCCACTGCGCGAGCTCGTGGAAAAACACCGACGGCAGCGCGGCCTCTTGATCCGCGCCCCCGGAATCGCTGTCCACGGCGGTCACCAACAATCGCCGGCGGGCCCGGCCCATCGCGGCGACAAGCAGCCGCCGCTCCTCGGCCAGCAGCGGCGCCCGCACCGACGCCTCCTCGGCGACGCCGTCCAGCACGTCCAGCAGTCGCTGGGTGGCCAGGACCCCGCCACGCGGGACGGTGTTGGGCCACAACCCCTCCTGCAACCCGGCGATGACGACCATGTCCCATTCGTGGCCCAGGGCGGCGTGCGCGCTGAGCACCCGCACCTGCTCCACCGTCGACACCGGCTCCTGGTTCACGCTCGGCAGGTGCAGCGCGCCGACGTGGTCGACGAGCCCGCGCAGCGACGCGCCCGAGGTCCGGGACACGTACTGGTCGGTGATGTCGAACAACGCGGTCACCGCCTCCAGGTCCCGGGCGGCCTGCGCGCCGGCGGGCCCGCCGCGCTCGGCCGCCGACAGCCAGCGACGCTGCAGGCCGCAACGCTGCCACGCCGCCCAGAGGGTGTAGCGCGGGTCTTGGCCCGCACGATGGCAGCGCGCGGCCGCGTCCAGCACCGCGCGCACCCGCTGCACCGGGCGAAGCTGCGGCCCCGAAAGTGGCGCGGCGCCGGACAGCGCGTCGGCCAGCAGGTCCGCGAAATCGCGCGGCGCGCGATCGGCGTTGGCGCGCTGCAGCGTTCGGCGCAGCTGCCGCAGCGAGACCGGGTCGACTCGGCCGATCGGACCGGTCAGCAGCGCGAGGGCCCGGTCGCCGTCGAGCCCGTCGGCGGTGGCCGCCAGGACGGTCAGCAGGGCGCGGGCCGCAGGCTCGTCGGACAGCGACCCGCTGGCCGCCGGTGCGGCCACCGGCACCCCGGCGGCGGCCAGCGCGCGCGGCAAGCGGGCGCCGGCCCGCGGCACCGAACGGACGATGACCGCCATCCGCGACCACGGCACGCCGTCGAGCAGGTGCGCCCGGCGCAGCGCGTCCGCGATCATCGCCGCCTCCGCGTGCGCGGACGCGGCCAGGCGCACTTTGACCGACCCCTGCTCAGGCCCGGTGCCCTCGATCCGCCTGCCTGCGCTGCCGCCGGGCAGCCGGCGCGCGATGCCGCTGACCGCGCGGGCCACCGCCGGGGCGCAGCGATGCGAGGCCGTCAACGTGACCGACGGCGAATCCCCGTCCAACAGCCCGGCGGATTCACCGCCCCGAAAACCGAACACCGCCTGATTGGCGTCCCCGGCGATCAACGCCAGCTCCGCGCCCGCCGCGAGCACCCGGACCAGCCGGGCCGCCTGCGGGTCGAGCTGCTGGGCGTCGTCGACCAGCAATACCCGCACCCGGCCCCGCTCGGCCGCCAGCAGCTCGGGATCGACCGCGAAGGCTTCCAGGGCGGCACCCACCAGTTCGGCGGCCCCCAGCGCCGGCGTCGTCGCCTGCGGCGCCGCGGTGCCGACCGCCGCCCGCAGCAGCATCACCTGCTCGTACTGGCGCGCGAACCGGCCGGCGGCGGTCCATTCCGGACGCCGGCACCGACGGCCCAGCCGCTCCAGCTCCTGCGGGTCCACACCCCGTTCGGCGCAGCGCGCCAACATGTTTCGCAGTTCGGTGGCGAAGCCCGCGGTGGCCAGCGCGGGCCGCAGATGGGCGGGCCACGCCACCGCCGCGCGCGGCCCGTCCTCGAGGTCGCCGGCCAGCAGCTCCCGGATGATGGCGTCCTGTTCGGCGCTGGTGACCAGCCGCGGCGGCGCATCGCCGGCCCGCTCGGCGGCCCGGCGCAGCACCGCGTACGCGTAGCCGTGCACGGTGCGGACGAGCGGTTCGCGCACGGCGGCCCGGCCGGGCCCCGCGGAGCGCGGACGCAGCAGGGCCGTCGTCAGCGTGCTGCGCGCCCGCATCCCCAGCCGGCCCGAACCGGTAAGCAGCAGAACCGATTCGGGGGCCAGGCCGGCGTCTATCTGGGCGACCGCGGCCTCGATGAGCAGACTGCTCTTGCCGGTGCCGGGCCCGCCCAGCACCCGGACCGGCCCGCGCACGCCGGGCGCAAGCAGGGCAAGCGCCTCGGGGTCCCAGGTGAACGACATGGCTGCAATGGAATCACCAGGGTCTGACAAGTCGGCCCGACCCGCGCGGCCGCGGGCCCCTACGCTGGAGGCCGCGAACAGCCCGACGAACGGTTGAGGAGGTAGACATCGTGACGGACGTCTTTCCCAGCGACGAAGCGCCCGAAGGTGACGCCGCGGAACAACTGCAACCGGTCGACGTCGACGACGAATCCGGCCTGGACACCGAATACCTGACCGTGGCCGATCGCGAGGCGAACGAGGCCGATGTGATCGAGCAGGCCTACATCGTCCCCACCGAGGACGAGTGGGAAGACGGACGCTGAGCCGGCCGCCCGCGAGCTCTCGTGACGGCGGCTGGCACGATCGACGCGTGACCGCTGATCTGCATGTGCACCGCTACGGCCCGGCGGGACCGGTGCGGGTGCTGGCGCTGCACGGGTTGACCGGCCACGGACGGCGCTGGCAGCAGTTGGCCGGCCTGCTCCCCGAAATGACTTTCGCCGCACCGGATCTGATCGGCCACGGCAGGTCGACCTGGGCGGCGCCGTGGACCATCGACGCCAACGTCGCGGCGATGGCCGCGCTGCTCGACGACCAGGCCGAGGCGCCGGCGCTGGTGGTGGGCCACTCCTTCGGGGGCGGCCTCGCCACGCAGCTGGCCGCGGCACGACCGGACCTGGTGGCGGCGCTGCTGCTGCTCGACCCGGCGGTCGGGCTGGACGGCGAGTGGATGCGCCAGATCGCGGACGCGATGTTGGCCTCGCCCGACTACCCCGACGCCGAGGAGGCGCGCCTGGAGAAGGTGCACGGCTCCTGGTCGGACGTCGACCCGGCGCTGCTGGACGCCGAGATCGGCGAGCATCTGATCGCGCTGCCGGGCGGCCGGTACGGCTGGCGCGTCAGCCTGCCGGCGATGATGTCGTACTGGAGCGAGCTGGCCCGGGACATCGTGTTCCCGCCGGCCGGAACGCCGACGATCCTGGTGCGCGCGAAGCGCACCTCGCCGCCATACGTCAGCGACCGACTGATCGCCGGGCTGCACGATCGGTTGGGACCGGATTTCCGGCTGCTTGATTTCGACTGCAACCACATGGTCCCCTACGCCGCGCCCGGGGAAGTCGCCGCGCTGACGCGCGAGTTGCTCGAGGCGCGCTGACCGTGGCGCCGGTGACCGAGGAGCAGGTCGAGCGGGTGCGCGCGCTGGTCGCGGCGATCCCGTCGGGCAGGGTCGCCACCTATGGCGACATCGCCGACGTCGCAGGTCTTTCCAGCCCGCGCATCGTCGGCTGGATCATGCGGACCGACTCCTCGGACCTGCCGTGGCACCGGGTGATCACCGCCTCCGGGCGCCCCGCGCGTCATCTGACCACCCGGCAGCTCGAGCTGCTGCGCGCCGAAGGGGTGCTGGCCACCGACGGCAAGATCGCGCTGCGCGAGGTGCGCCACGACTTCGGGCGCTAAAGGATCAGCCGGACCAGCGCCGCGGTGCGGGCCAGGCCGGGAAAGGCCTCGGCGGTCGACCGTGGGTGCAGCGCATGGACGGCGAGGCGAAACATCAAGGCCCGCAACAACATCTGCGGCCACTCCGGCAACGCGTTCCAGCGTTCGATAAGTCCGTCGTCGGCCTCGCCCCAGGACAGGGCGTCGACGACAACGACACCGGCCGCCCACGACGCGGGGCGCCAGTACGGCGTGATGTCGGTGATCCCCGGAGCGGCGGTGCCAACGAAAAGCACTGTGCCGTAAAGGTCTCCGTGCACCAGCTGGTTCGGGCTCTTGGTCGGCCGGCGCAGGGTGGCCAGCTGATTGATCAGCTCCACCGACCGCTCGGCGTCGGCCGTCGGCGGGGCGGTCCGCGCGCCAGGGGGCACCGAGGCCAACGGCCGTTCCTCCCAGGCGGCGCGGTCGGCGGCGATGAAGATGTCCACGTCGCCCCACGGCGCGGTGGGGCCCTGCGTCAGGAATCGGGGACGCTCCAGTTTGCCGGTCGCCTCGTGCAGGCGCACCGCCGCCGAGACCACCTCGTCGTGCCGCGGTTCGGGCGTGCCGGCGACGAAAGTGTCCGCCCGCCACCCCGAAACGACGTACCGTCCGTCCGTCGAGCGGACCGGGCGGGCCAGCCGGACGCCGTCGACGAACAACGTCTCGCGCACCCGGGCCGACCAAGCCGCCCGGGCGTGGTCGGCCACCAGCGACAGGACGACCTCGCCGCAGCGCCAGCCGCCTTCCCAGCTAGCCCCCAGATAGACGGGCTTGACACCGGCCAAACCAAACGCCGCCAGCACATGCTCCGGCGGTGGCTCGACATTCACACGGGTAGCCTAGACGAGGCCACCTGCCGTATCGGGTCAGTACATCACCATGTCGGGTTGCATTTGCTGCGCCCACGCCACGATGCCGCCCTGCAGATGCACGGCGTCGGCGAATCCGGCCTTCTTCACCGCCGCCAGCGCCTCGGCCGAACGCACCCCCGTCTTGCAATACAGCACCGGGATGCGGTCGTGCGGCAGCTTTGCCAGACCCTCACCCGAGTCGATCGACGACTGCGGGATCAGCTGGGCGCCATCGATGTGATTGATCTCCCACTCGACCTGCTCGCGGACGTCGATCAGCGCCAGCTTCGTGCCGGAGTCCAGCAACGCGCGCAACTCACGCGGGGTGATCGTCGACTCCGCGGCGAGGTCACCGGGCGCCCCGCCGCAGAACTCCTCGTAGTCGACCAGTCCGGTGATCGCGGGCGCGGCCGGGTCCTTGCGGATCGTGATGGTGCGGTAGGACATTTCGAGCGCGTCGTAGATCATGAGCCGGCCCAGCAGCGATTCGCCCATCCCGGTGATGAGTTTGATCGCCTCGGTGCTCATCACCGACGCGACGGAGGCGCACACGATGCCGAGCACGCCGCCCTCCGCGCACGACGGCACCGTGCCGGGCGGCGGCGGTTCCGGGTAGAGGTCGCGGTAGTTGAGGCCCCGCCCGCCGGGCGCGTCCTCCCAGAACACCGACACCTGGCCCTCGAAGCGGTAGATGGACCCCCAGACGTACGGCTTGCCCGCAAGCACGGCGGCGTCGTTGACCAGGTAGCGGGTGGCGAAGTTGTCGGTGCCGTCCATGATCAGGTCGTATTGCCCGAACAGGTCGACGGCGTTGCTCGAATCCAGCCGCAACTCGTGCAGCCGCACCCGAACCAACGGGTTGATCGCTTCGATCGACTCGCGCGCTGACCGGGCCTTGGGGCGTCCGACGTCGGCGACGCCGTGGATGATCTGGCGCTGCAGGTTGGACTCGTCGACGATGTCGAAGTCGACGACGCCGATCGTGCCGACCCCGGCCGCGGCCAGGTACAGCAGCGTCGGCGCGCCGAGCCCACCGGCGCCGATCACCAGCACGCGAGCGTTCTTCAGCCGCTTCTGCCCGTCGACGCCGAGGCCCGGAATGATCAGATGGCGGCTGTAGCGGGCCACCTCATCGCGGGTGAGCTCGCCAGCCGGCTCCACTAGGGGCGGCAGCGCTGTCTGCGGCGTCGACACGGCCGGACATCCTCCTATTCGGTCTCGCGAACGCGGTTTGTCGTCCACCACCATCACAGCAGCCGCCGTGGTGGACGGCAATGAATTCAACCCGCCGCAGCCCGGCGCGCATCGTCACCGGGCTGGGTTTGACCGCCCGCCTCCTCCTCACGCCGCTGCCCGGCGCGCATCGTCACCGGGCTAGGCGATCGGGAACGGCCAGGGGTTGAATCGGCAGGTCTTCCCGTCGGCCTTGACGAAGTCCGGGTCGAACTTGGCCGCATCGTCATTGGACGTGGAGAACGTCTGCTGCATCATCACCGGCGCCAAAGCGCCCTGCTGCTCGCACGGTTCGTGGCGGACGTATCCGATGGCGTGGCCGACCTCGTGATTGATCACGTATTGGCGGTAGGAGCCGATGTCCCCCTCGAAGGGGACGGCTCCGCGCACCCAGCGCGCCTCGTTGATGAAGACTCGCGACTGCCGGTCCTGGCCGAAGGACGGGTTGTAGCACGAGGTTTCCAGACGGAATTCGTATCCGCAGCCCTCGCGGACCGTCACCGGGGACACCAGGGAGATCCGAAAGTCGGGCTTGCCGTTGTCGATCCGGATGAACGCGAATTGCGGGTTGTGCGTCCAGCCCTTGGGATTGGCGAGGGTCTGGTCGACCATCTGGGCAAAAGCGTTGTCGCCGCCGAACATTGTGGGGTCGATGCCGTCCTCCACCTCCACGGTGTACCGAAACACCCTGACGGTGCCCTGGCCGATCTGCGGCGTCGTGCCGGGGACGATGTGCCACGTCTTCTCGCCCGCTTCGGTGAACGGGCCGCCGTCCGGCAGCGTCCCGGCCGGCAGGTTGGCATCGAACGCGGCGAGCCCGCGCGGCGGCGCGTCGATGATCGAGGTGCCCACGGCCTCCATCGCCTGCGGACTCTGGATGGGCTGGTTGGCCGTGGGCTTCGTCGCGGCGGTGCCGGTCATCGTCTGGTAGACGACGACCGCGGTGAGCACCGACAGCGCGGGCAACGCGTACGCGCGCCAGCCGTAGGTGGAGACGAACCGTCCCAGCCATGTCTGCTTGCGCCACTGGCGCGGCCGCTCCCGGTCGGCGCGGGTGCGTCCGCCGTCGCGGGCGATCGGGTCGCGCAGGGCGCGCAGGGGTTCCCGCCACTCGTCGCGCAGCACCGGGACGCGACCGGTGCCGCGCGAGGGCCGCTGGGAAGTCATTTCCCCAGGATTACACAGTCGGCACCGGCGCCGTCCTTGGCGCGCCCGAATGCACCGCCCGACACCGCTTTCTGCCAGCGACGACGGCGGCGACGACGATCGCCGGAACGGCGCGGGTAGTAATGTCTGTGCCACGAGCCGCGCGCGGCCGGCCCTCCAGTGCCGGCGGCCGGTTGCCAACGCATCAGATGAGGACTCGATGAGCGAACTCGCCAAACCCGCGGCGCGGCGCGCCGTGAGGTCGGCCGACCGCAGTCGGCCCGGGGACGGCATTGCGGCTTCGAGCCGGCGCGGCAACCGATTGCCCCGCGATGAGCGCCGCGGTCAATTGCTCATCGTCGCCAGCGACGTCTTCGTCGATCGCGGCTACCACGCCGCCGGCATGGACGAGATCGCCGACCGCGCGGGCGTCAGCAAACCGGTTCTGTATCAACACTTCTCGAGCAAGCTCGAGTTGTATCTGGCCGTGCTGGCCCGGCACGTGGAGAACCTGGTCTCGGGCGTGCAGCAGGCTTTGAACACCACCACCGACAACCGACGCCGGCTGCACGCGGCGGTCCAGGCGTTCTTCGACTTCATCGAGCACGACAGCCAGGGTTACCGGCTGATCTTCGAGAACGACTACGTCACCGAACCCGAGGTGGCCGCGCAGGTGCGGGTCGCCACCGAATCCTGCATCGACGCGGTATTCGCGTTGATCAGCGAGGACTCGGGCCTGGACCCGCACCGCGCCCGGATGATCGCGGTGGGCCTCGTCGGCATCAGCGTCGACTGCGCCCGCTACTGGCTCGACTCCGACCGCCCGATCTCCAAGGCGGACGCCGTCGAAGGCACCGTGCAGTTCGCCTGGGGCGGGCTATCCCACGTGCCCCTTACTCGCCTTTAGCGCCCTTGCCGGGGAGTTTGGTGACCTCGGCGCCGATGCCGAAGCCGACCCGGCGCCCGTCCGCGGGACCGATCTCGACGTAGGCGATCTTGCTGGTGTGAACCAGGAAGCGACGTCCCCGCTCGTCGTTCAGTCTCAGCAGGCCCGCCTCGCTCAGCGCGGCGCTGACCAGCTCTTCGACTTCGGCCGGCGTCTGCGCGCTGGCGATGACGAGCTCGCGCGGACTGTCCGTAATACCGATCTTGACCTCCACGGTCACCCCTTCCGTAGGCATTGAAGTCGACAGACCTGTCAGCTGCAGGCTAGTGGACGCGGCGGGCCCGCATCCGAGACAGCCCCCACCGCGGGGTTCGCGCTGAGCGAAACGATGGTCGCGGGGCGGTAACGATTCGCTTGCAGCTGGGTCCAGAACCGGGTTGGAGGGGCGATCCGTGTTTTCACATCGCTAACTTCGGCAACATGGGTACCACACTGGCCGACCTCGACAGGGTGCGGGATTACCCCGACGACGAGACCGACGAGCTCTACGGCGCGGAGGCCTACCCCGAGGGCGACTACACCTGGACCGGCTGGCCTACCGAGCTGCGCTGGCGGCCCCTCACGGCGATCATCGGCGCGGTGGTGGCCGTCGGCGCGATCGCCACCGCCGTGATCATCAACAGCGGCGACAGCGCCTCGACCAAAGCCACCGTGGCGCCGGCCCCCCAACCGGTGACGTCCGCGCCCGCCACGACGAGGAGCTCCGCCCCGCCCAGCGCGCAGCCCAGCCCCTCGAACACCCCACTGCCGCCCGAGACGGTCACCACCGTGACGACGCCCAGCGCCGCGCCGAGCCTGGCGCCGACGGGAACGCCCACCGCGGCGCCGCCCCTGACCCTGACGCCGCCGCCCGCCGCGCTGAACCCGCGCACGGTCGTCTACAGCGTGACCGGCACCAAGCAGCTGCTGGACCTGGTGAACATCGTCTACACGGATGGCAGCGGCGCATCCCAGACCGAGTTCAACGTGTCGCTGCCGTGGACCAAAGCGGTGATCCTGAACCCCGGCGTTCAGACCCCGTCGGTGGTCGCCACCAGCTTCTACGGCCGGCTGAATTGCTCGATCGTCAACGCCGCCGGCCAACTGGTGGCCGCGTCGACCACCAACTCGAGCCTGGCGACCTGCACCCGCTGAGCCCGACGCCTTGACCCGGCTACGCCGCGCTCGCGATCACGGGCGGGCGTCAGCTCAGGCCCAGCTCGTGCATCCGCCGGTCGTGCGTCTGCTGCAGCCGGTCGAAGAACGCGTTGAGCTGGCCCAGGCCGCCGGCGCCTGACATCACCAGGTCGACCAGCTCGTCGTGGTCGGCCAGCAGGTACTGGGCCTGCGTGAGCGCCTCGCCGAACAGCCGACGCGACCACAACGCCAGCCGGCTGCGTTGCTTGCCGCTGGCCGTCACCGCGGCGCGCACCTCGGCGACCACGAACTGCGAGTGCCCGGTCTCCGACAGCGCCGCCCGCACCACGCCGGCGATCTCGTCGGGCAGCCCGTCGGCGATCTCCAGATACAAGTCGGCGGCCAGGGCGTCGCCGACATAGGTCTTCACCAAGGCCTCCAGCCAGGTGCTGGGCATCGTCAGCCGGTGGTAGTTCTCCAGCGCCGAGACGTACTTCGACATCGCCGGAACCACATCGACGCCGCGGCGCTCCAGGGCGTCGCGCAGCAGCTCGTAGTGCTGCATCTCGGCCGCGGCCATGCTCGCCATCGAGATCCGCCCGCGCAGGTCAGGCGCCATCCGCGCCTCGTCGGTGAGCCGGTAGAACGCGGCGATCTCGCCGTATGCCAGGACCGCGAACAACTCGTTGACGCCCGGGTGGTCGGCCGACAACCGGGGGGCGGGCGAATCGTCCGCCTGATCGGCGTCCAGGTCTGCTTCCGAGGGCTCGCAAGGGGGCCGGGTCATGGCAACACTGTAGTCGGCTGACCCGGCGCAAAAAGGGAGCCAGCCGTCGACCGGCTATCATGTACGTAGATAGCGGCTGTATTTCTTCCCAAGCCGCTATCGGCGAAATGTGCGTGCACAGCTGGCCCACCGATTTGAGCAGGGGCCCGCGACTCGGCGACGTATTCGGAGTCGGAACTCGTGCGCGCGTGACCGCGACAGAGAAACACCGACACAACCGGATATGTCACCGAAAGGCTTACTACCCACGCATGAGCACACTCGACAGCACAACTGAAATGACCTTTGCCAGCCTCGGCGTCCGCGACGAAATCGTCCGCGCCCTCGCGGAGAAGGGCATCGAGCGCCCGTTCGCGATCCAAGAGCTGACCCTGCCGCTGGCGCTCGCCGGCGACGACCTGATCGGCCAGGCCCGCACCGGCATGGGCAAGACCTTCGCGTTCGGCGTCCCGCTGCTGAACCGCATCACGTCCGGAGTCGGCGTGCGGGAGCTCAACGGCACACCGCGCGCCCTGATCGTGGTGCCGACCCGCGAGCTCTGCCTGCAGGTCACCGAGGACCTGGCCACCGCGGCCAAGTACCTGACGGCCGAGGGCGGCCGCCGGCTCTCCGTGATCTCCATCTACGGAGGTCGCGCCTACGAGCCGCAGATTGAGGCGCTGCGGGCCGGCGCCGACGTCGTGGTGGGCACCCCGGGTCGGCTGCTCGACCTGGCCCAGCAGGGCCACCTGCAGCTGGGCGGGCTGTCGGTGCTGGTGCTCGACGAGGCCGACGAGATGCTCGACCTGGGCTTTTTGCCCGACATCGAGCGCATCCTGCGCCAGATCCCCGAGGACCGGCAATCCATGCTGTTCTCTGCCACCATGCCGGGCCCGATCATCACCCTGGCCCGCACCTTCATGAACCAGCCCACCCACATCCGGGCTGAGGCGCCGCACTCGGCGGCCACGCACGACACCACCGAGCAGTTCGTCTACCGGGCCCACGCGCTGGACAAGGTGGAGCTGGTCAGCCGCGTGCTGCAGGCCGAGGGCCGCGGCGCGACGATGATCTTCACCCGCACCAAGCGCACCGCGCAGAAGGTCGCCGACGAATTGGCCGAGCGCGGCTTCAAGGTCGGCGCCGTGCACGGCGACCTGGGGCAGATCGCCCGCGAGAAGGCGCTCAAGGCCTTCCGCACCGGCGACATCGACGTGCTGGTGGCCACCGACGTCGCCGCCCGCGGCATCGACATCGACGACATCACCCACGTCATCAACTACCAGATCCCCGAGGACGAACAGGCCTACGTGCACCGGATCGGCCGCACCGGCCGCGCCGGCAAGACCGGTATCGCGGTCACCCTGGTGGACTGGGACGAGCTGCCCCGCTGGTCGATGATCGACAAGGCGCTGGGTCTGGAGAACCCCGAGCCCGCCGAGACCTACTCGAACTCACCGCACCTCTACGAGGAGCTGGGCATCCCCGGCGGGGCGGCCGGCACCGTCGGCACCCCGAAGAAGCCGCAGGGCCAACGCCGCAGCAGCGAGCGTGACGGCCAGAAGGCGGAGCGGACGGGGCGTGCCCGGTCGGGCGCGCCACGGCGACGGACCCGCGGCGGCCAGCCCGTCACCGGGCACCCCGACGGCAACGCCGCGGCCGGCGGCGCCAGCGGCGAAGCCGCCGCGGAGGCGTCCGGCAAGTCCGGGAGCAGCCGGCGTCGCCGTCGGCGCCGCAAGCCCGCCGAAGCCGGCGCGCACGCCAACTGAGCCCCGCGCCGAGGAGATGGTCAGACCCGAACGCCGGACCAAGGGCGATGTCGTGGCCGCCGTCGCCATCGCGGCCGTCGTCGCCGTCGTCGCTGGCCTGATCTGGTGGACCAGCGACGCCCGGGCCACCGTCAGCCGGCCGGCCGGGGTTCCTGCGCCTAACCAGAACCCCGCCCGCCAGGTGCCGACCGCGCTCAAGGAGCTGTGGACCGCGGCGAGCCCGGCCACCACCGCACCGGTAACGGTTGGCGGGACGGTCATCACCGGCGACGGCCGCCGGGTCGACGGGCGCGATCCCGGTGCCGGCCAGTCCCTGTGGAGCTATCAGCGCGACACCGACCTGTGCGGGGTCTCCTGGGTCTATCACTTCGCCGTCGCCGTTTATCGGGACGACCGCGGGTGCGGGCAGGTGAGCACGCTCGACGGGTCCACCGGTCGCCGCGGGCCGGCCCGCAGCGGTTACGCCGACCCGCGCGTGCAGCTGTCCTCAGACGGCACCACGGTGTTGTCGACCGGTGACACCCGGCTGGAGCTCTGGCGCTCGGACATGGTCCGCATGGTGGCCTACGGCGAGACCGACGCCCGGGTGAAGCCCTCGGCACGCGGCCTGCATTCCGGCTGCAAGCTGGTGTCGGCGGCGGCGAGCTCGTCGGCGGTGTCGGTGCTGGAAAGCTGCGTGAACGAGGCCGACCTGCGGTTGGTGCTGTTACGGCCGGGCAAGGACGACGACGAACCCCAACAACGCATCGTCGCCGAACCCGGGGTGAGGGCGGACTCCGGCGCCCGGGTGCTCACCGTGTGGGAGAACAACACCGCGGTGTACCTGCCCTCCCCGCGGCCGCGGGTCGACGTGATCGACGAAACCGGCACCACCGTGTCGAGCAACCTGCTGCCCAAAGCCCCGTCGGGCCCGGGGGCGGTCTCGCACGCGGGCAGCCTGATCACTTGGTGGACAGGCGATTCCGTCATGGTCTTCGAGACGGGCAACCTGACGCTGCGCTACACCATCGC
Organism: Mycobacterium sp. E183; assembly: GCF_001667735.1. Classification (GTDB taxonomy): domain Bacteria; phylum Actinomycetota; class Actinomycetes; order Mycobacteriales; family Mycobacteriaceae; genus Mycobacterium. Next base: position 24,905 of record NZ_LZJN01000167.1, on the reverse strand, counting down.
CGCGGGCGACACGACCGCGCCATTGGGGCCGGGCGCGATGATGGCCGGCCGCCTGCTGGTCCCGGTCACCGGCGCGATCGGTGTCTACGACCCCGTCAGCGGCGCCAGCGAGCGCTACATCCCGGTGAACCGGGCGCCCAGTGTGCCCGGGCGGGCCGTGGTTCCGGCCGTCGCGGGCCCCCGGGTGTTCGAGCAGCGCGGCGACACCGTGGTGGCCCTGGGCTGACGAAGCGTGTGCGCTCACGGCATCGCGAGTGCGCTCTGGGCGGCGACACGCCGTCGCGCCGCGCCATCGGCGCACACTCGAAGCGCGCGGCGCATCGCTCAAAGCCGGACGCGCACAATCAAAGCCACTAGACCTCGACGGCGAACGTCGGCAGCGGTTTGCCGGTCTTCCAGTGCTTGAGCAACGCCTTCGCCAGCTCCCCGTAGGCCGACGAGCCCTTGTTCTTGCGGCCGGACATCACCGACGAGCCCGAGGCGCTGGCCTCGGCGAAGCGCACCGTCCGCGGGATCGGCGGGGCCAGCACCGGCATGTTGTAGCGGTCGGCGACGTCCATCAGAACGTCGCGGGTGTGGGTGGTCCGCGAGTCGTACAGCGTCGGCAACGCGCCCAGCAGCCGCAGTTCCGGGTTCGTGATCTGCTGGACGTCGGCGACCGTGCGCAGGAATTGGCCGACGCCGCGGTGCGCCAGCGTTTCGCATTGCAGCGGCACCATCACCTCGTCGGCGGCGGTCAGCCCGTTGAGGGTGAGCACCCCCAGCGACGGCGGGCAGTCGATGATGACCACGTCGAAGTCGTCGGAGACCTTGGCCAGCGCGCGCTTGAGCGCGTACTCGCGACCGGCGCGCATCAACAGCATCGCCTCGGCGCCGGCCAGGTCGATGTTGGCCGGCAGCAGCGTCATGCCCTCCATCGTCGTGACCAGCGCCGCGTTCGGCTCGACCTCACCGAGCAGCACCTCGTGCACCGACACCGGGAGCTTATCGGGATCCTGGCCCAGCGAGAACGTCAGGCAGCCCTGCGGATCCAGGTCGACCAGGAGCACCCGCTGGCCCTCGTCCACCATCGCCGCCCCCAGCGAGGCAACCGTCGTAGTCTTGGCCACGCCGCCCTTCTGGTTGGCCACCGCCAATACCCGGGTCTTTCTCACTAGCGCCCGCCCCTCCTTGTTGCCACGGTCACAGTGCCCATCCTGGCATGTTCGATCGCCCCGCGCTGCGGCCGAGGGCCCCGGGGTGTCGTCCGGCAGAATCGATCGATATGGGCCTGCACAACCACCGATTTGTACTGCTCCGCCACGGCCAGACCGAGTGGTCGAAATCCGGCCAGCACACCAGCCGAACCGACCTCGAGCTCACCGACACCGGCCGCGTCCAGGCCGAGCTCGCCGGCCGCGTCCTGCGCGAACTCAACCTCACCGACCCGTTGGTGGTCAGCAGCCCGCGCATCCGGGCCCTGACCACGGCCAAGCTCGCCGGGCTGGCCGTCGACGAGGTCTCTCCCCTGCTCGCCGAATGGGATTACGGGGCCTACGAGGGGCTGACGACCCCGCAGATCCAGGAATCCGTGCCCGACTGGCTGGTCTGGACGCACGGCTGCCCCGGCGGCGAGAGCGTGGCGCAGGTCAGCGCCCGCGCCGATGAGGCCGTCACATTCGCGTTGGAGCACATGGACTCGCGCGACGTGGTGTTCGTTGGGCACAGCCACTTCTCGCGTTCGGTCATCACCCGCTGGGTGGAGCTGCCGCTCGTCGAGGGCAGCCGCTTCTGGATGCTCGCCGGCTCCCTCGCGGTGTGCGGATTCGAGCACGGGGTGCGTCAGCTCGCCGCGCTCGGCCTGACCGCCCAGCCACAGGCGATCAAACCCGGGTGAGCACCCAACCGCCGTTCGCGCTGTGCGGACCGAAGCAAACCCTGCTCGCCGAGGGGGTGCGCGAGCGCTACCGCGACGTGGCGGCGGCGCAGGACGCCCTGAGGTCAGGGTTGGCCCCAATAGTGCTGGGTGCGTTGCCTTTTGACGTCGACCGGCCCGCGGCGCTGCTGACGCCCGAGGCCGTGCGCCGCACCGACGTCCCCCCGGACTGGCCGACGGGCCCGCTGCCGCCGGTGCGCATCGCCGCCGCCGACCCGCCGCCGGACGCCTACCGCCGCCGCATCGTCCGGGCTCGCGATCAGCTCACCGCGCCCGACAGCCTGCTGAGCAAGGTGGTGCTGTCCCGCGCGCTGCGGCTGGTCGCCGACGCCCCCCTGGACGCGCGCGTCATCCTGCGCCGCCTCATCGCCGCCGATCCGGCCGCCTACGGCTACCTGGTCGACCTGACCGCCGCAGGCGACGATTACGCCGGGGCGGCGCTGGTGGGCGCCAGCCCCGAACTGCTGGTGGCGCGCTCCGGCGACCGGGTCACCTGCCGGCCGTTCGCCGGGTCGGCCCCCCGCGCGGCCGATCCGGACGCCGACGCGGCGAACGGCGCCGCGCTGGCCGGCTCGGCCAAGGACCGGCACGAGCACCAGCTGGTGATCGAGACGATCCGGGCCGCCCTGGAGCCGCTGTGCGACGAGCTGACGATCGCCGCCGAGCCCGAGTTGAGCCGCACCGCGGCGGTGTGGCACCTGTGCACGCCGATCAGCGGCCGCCTGCGCGACACCTCAACCACCGCAATCGATTTGGCACTGGCGCTGCATCCCACCCCCGCGGTGGGCGGCGTGCCCACCAAGGCCGCGGTCGAGCTCATCGCCGAGCTGGAAGGCGACCGCGGGTTCTACGCGGGGGCGGCGGGCTGGTGCGACGCCCGGGGCGACGGCCGCTGGGTGGTGGCCATCCGCTGCGCGCAGCTGTCGGCGGACCGGCGCAGCGCGTTGGCCCGCTCCGGGGGCGGCATCGTCGCCGAATCCGATCCCGACGAGGAAGTCGCGGAAACCACAACGAAATTCGCCACGATCCTCAACGCATTGGACGTAAAGCGATGACCATTCGCCGCGCCAAACCCGAAGACGCCGCCGCCATCATCGAAATGATTCGCGCGCTGGCCGAATTCGAAAATGCCGCCGACCAATGTACCGTCACCGAAAAACAAATCACCGCAGCCCTTTTCGACCCTAGCCCGATATTGCACGGACACGTCGCGGAAGCCGACGGCGAGGTCGCCGCGATGGCGCTGTGGTTTCTCAACTTCTCCACCTGGGACGGCGCGGCCGGCATCTACCTCGAAGACCTGTTCGTGCATCCGCGCTTTCGCCGTCGCGGCCTGGCGCGCGCGCTGCTGGCGACGCTGGCGGCCGAATGCCTTGCCAAGGGCTACACGCGGTTGTCCTGGGCGGTGCTGAATTGGAACACCGACGCGATCGCCCTGTACGACGGCGTCGGCGGTGAACCGCAGAGCGAGTGGACCACCTACCGGCTGTCGGGCCCGCGGTTGGCCGACCTGGCCGAGTCGCGCTGATCGCCGCCACCGGCCCACCGCACGCCGGCGGGGCTGAAGAGCAGGCCGAGCACGGCCAGCGCCGCGCACCCCGCGGGAATCCCGAAGCCGGGCCGGTGCGAGTCGACCGCCAGGTACCACGCCACGGGGAGCAACAGCAGCTGGGTGATCACGGCCAGCCCGCGCCCCCAGCGCTTGCCGAGGATGAGCGCACGTCCGGCAGCCAACACCACGGCCCCGACCACGACGAAGAAGACCGCCGTGCCCAGGCCGTTGACCACGCGCTGATCTGCCCCGGCGGCACCCCGCACCACCAGCACCACCGCCATGACCAGCCCGGCCGCCCCCTGCAACGCCACGAGCAGCCCGGCGCCGCGCACGGCGGCCGGGGCGGCCCCGGGGTTGCGGCGGAAGACTGTCACCCGCGTCAGCGTAGTCACCCCGCCGCGGGGGGAGTTCCCCACAGCACGGCCTTAACCGGCCCGCATAAGCTCGTGCATCATGCGCGCCGTGCTGATCGTGAACCCGACCGCCACCTCCACGACCCCGGCCGGTCGCGACCTGCTGGCGCACGCGCTCAAGAGCCGCCTGGAGCTCACCGTCGAACACACCCACCACCGAGGTCACGGCACCGAACTCGCGGAGAAGGCGGTCGCGGACGGCGTCGACCTGGTCGTGGTGCACGGCGGCGACGGCACGGTCAGCGGTGTGGTCAACGGCCTGCTCGGCCGTCCGGGCTCGAATTCCGGGCCCACCGGCCCGGTGCCTGCGGTCGCGGTGGTTCCCGGCGGTTCGGCGAACGTGCTGGCGCGCTCGCTGGGGATCTCGCGGGACCCGGTGGCCGCGACCAACCAGCTCATCCAGCTGATCGACGACTATCGCCGCCACCACACCTGGCGCCGGATAGGGCTGATCGACTGCGGTGAGCGGTGGGCGGTCTTCAACACCGGGATGGGGGTCGACGCGGAGGTGGTCGCCGCGGTCGAGGCCGAACGCGACAAGGGCGGCAAGGTCACGGCGTGGCGCTACATCCGCGCGGCGGTGCCCGCCGTGTGGGGCTACACGCGCCGCGAGCCGATGCTGCAGCTCGAATTGCCCGGCCGCGAACCCATCCCGGGGGTGAGCTTCGTCTTCGTCTCCAACTCCAGCCCCTGGACGTTCGCCAACGATCGGCCGGTATGGACCAATCCCGGCTGCACCTTCGAGTCGGGCCTGGGAGTGTTCGCGCCGAAGAGCATGAAGACGATCCCGACGCTGCGCATCGTGCGGCAGATGTTCGCCAAACGGCCCAAGTTCGCGTTCGACCACCTCGTCACCGAGGACGACGTGCCCTGTTTGCGGGTGACCTCGGCCGGGGGCCCGGTCGCCTGCCAGTTCGACGGCGATTACCTCGGCGTGCGCGAAAGCATGACGTTCCGGGCGGTCCCGGACGCGCTGGCCGTCGTCGCGCCTCCGCTAAAAAATCACTCTGAGCTGCGATAACGAAGCGCCAAGGGGCCGGGCGGTGAATATTTTCTCCGAGATCGGCCAGTCAGTGTAGTACAACGGAGTAATGGCCCGGCTACGGAACGGTCAAAGTGAGATTGCCCACGAGGTAACGCACGCTATTGACTTCTGTTGGGCCTGTGAAACGATCGAAAGGTTGCATGCAGAAAGTTAGATAGGGGTACGGACCCTTTTCTTGTGCACGCGTTAACAGCCGAAGAAAATTGGCCGTGCGCCTTGCTGCGCACTCAGTGAGGAGTAACAACTTATGGATTGGCGCCACAAGGCGGTCTGTCGCGACGAAGACCCGGAGCTGTTCTTCCCGGTAGGGAACAGCGGCCCGGCGCTCGCGCAGATCGCTGACGCGAAACTGGTCTGCAATCGGTGCCCGGTAACCACAGACTGCCTTTCCTGGGCCCTGAATACCGGCCAGGATTCGGGCGTCTGGGGCGGCATGAGTGAAGACGAGCGGCGCGCACTCAAGCGTCGCAACGCCCGGACGAAGGCCCGTAGCGGAGTCTGACTGGTTTAGACCACACAGCGCGGCCTCGACGAAAGTCGGGGCCGCGCTGTTGTGTCGGCCGCACACCTACAACACCAATCGGGTTCGCCGGCCGATGGGCACCCGCAGCACCACGTCGGTGCCGCGGGACGGGGCCTGACGCATGCCCAGCGTGCCGTCCAGCTCGGCCGACACCAGCGTCCGCACGATCTGCAGGCCGAGGCTGTCGGACGTCTCCAGGCTGAAGCCTTCCGGCAAACCACGGCCGTCGTCGTGCACGACGACGTCGAGCCAGCGCGCCGAACGCTCGGCGCGGATGGTCACCGAGCCCTCCTCGGCGGCGGGGTCGAAAGCGTGCTCGATCGCGTTCTGAACCAGTTCGGTGATCACCATGATCAGGGCGGTCGCGCGGTCGGAGTCCAGCACGCCCAGGTCGCCGACCCGGTTGATCCGGATCGGCCGGTCGACCGACGCGACGTCGTTCATGATCGGCAGGATCCGGTCGATCACCTCGTCGAGGTTGACCTGCTCGTCCACCGACATCGACAGCGCGTCGTGCACCAAGGCGATGGACGAGACCCGGCGCACCGACTCGATCAGGGCCTCCCGGCCTTCGGCGTTGGCCGTCCGGCGGGCCTGCAGCCGCAGCAGCGCCGCCACCGTCTGCAGGTTGTTCTTCACCCGGTGGTGGATTTCCCGGATCGTCGCGTCCTTGGAGATCAGGGCCCGGTCGCGGCGCTTCACCTCCGTGACGTCGCGGATCAGCACCGCGGCGCCGGCGCTGGCGCCGTCGACCACCAGCGGCAGCGTGCGCAACAGCACCGTGGCGCCGCCGGCGTCCACCTCCATGCGCATGCTGCGCCCGCCGGCCAGCAGGTCGAGCACGTGCTCCGCCAGCTCCTGCGCCTCGAACGGGTCGGAGACCAGCGGCCGCGTGACCTTGACCAGGTTGCGGCCCTCCAGCTCGGTGGTCAGGCCCATCCGGTGGTAGGCCGAAACCGCGTTGGGACTGGCGTAGGCGACGACGCCGTTGACGTCCAACCGGATGAAGCCGTCGCCGGCCCGCGGCGTGGAGCGCGACATGACCACGTCGCCCACGTCGGGGAAGGTGCCCTCGGCGAGCATGGCGACCAGATCCCGGGCGCAGTCCCGGTAGGCCGTCTCCAGGTGGCCGGACGCGCGGTCGGCCGCGACGGCGGTCTGATGCCGGGTCAGCACGGCCACCACCTGCCCCCCGTACCGCACCGGGGACGCCTCGACGTGCGGGCCGGGCAGCCACGAATCCTCTTGCGCCGCTTCGCCATCCCGCTGCGCCAGGCCGGAATCGAAGGTCTCGGCGACGAGCGCCAGCCGGTCGGCGGCGACGACGCTGCCGACCGAGTCGGTCAGCAGCACCGTGGGCGCGGTGTTCGGCCGGCACTGCGCCACGCACACCAACATGCCGTCGTCGCGGCGAACCCACATCAGGTAGTCGGCGAAGGACAGGTCCGCCAGCAGCTGCCACTCCCCCACCACCGCGTGCAGGTGATCCACGGCGTTGCCGGGCAGCACGGTGTGTTCGGCAAGCAGGTCACCGAGAGTCGACATCGCTCACTCCCCGGGCAATTCCCCGGCAGCGGACAAGAAAGGCTTCAAGGTTTAGCTGATCACGGCAATCAGGTCGCCCGCCTGGATGACATCGCCCACCGAGACGCTCACCTTGCTCACCGTGCCGTCGACCTCAGCCAGGACCGGGATCTCCATCTTCATCGACTCCAGCAGCACCACGACATCGCCTTTGCCGATCTGGTCACCCTCGTTGACTACGACTTCGAGCACGCTGGCCACGATCTCGGCGCGCACATCCTCGGCCATCTTCACCCCACTCGTTTCGGCCATTGCGCAGGCTGGCTGCTGGTCCATCTAGCTTCCGTCAGGCTCGGTGTATATCGAACCACAGGCCCCCGGCCCACCGCGGCGCACGGGGCCCCGACAGGCCGTGCGAGAATGTGAGGCAAGCTAACGGGCGCCGGGCGCCCGGTTTCGATCAATCAACGGAGGTTTTCCGAAATGGCCAAACGGGGCCGCAAGAAGCGCGACCGCAAGCACAGCAAGGCCAACCACGGCAAGCGGCCCAACGCCTGAGGCCCGCTACCGCGTCTCTCGGATGATGGTGGTCCGGCGGATCTCCAGCCGTAGCCGCTCGCGCAGGCCCTCGGGGGCCTTCTCGCCTTTGCACTTGGTGGCGATCAACGCCTTGATGCGCTCCTCGAGGCCGTAGTGCTTGAAGCAGCCGGGGCACGCCTCGAGGTGGCGGCGCAGCTGGTCGCGGGACTCCGGCGTGCATTCGCCGTCGAGCAGCAGCCAGACCTGGCGAATCACCTCGGCACAGCCGACGGCGCCGTGAGCGTCGTCGTTGGGGCACGTGTCGCCGGGGCCCGACAACTCGCTCATGACGACACCTCCTCGTGCGCCTGGTGGCCGCGGTTGAAACCCCGCTCCTTGGCCACGTCAGCCAGCAGCGACCGCAGTTGACGGCGGCCGCGGTGCAGCCGTGACATTACCGTCCCGATGGGCGTATCCATGATTTCCGCGATTTCCTTGTACGGAAAACCCTCGACATCGGCGTAGTAGACGGCCATCCGGAATTCCTCCGGCAACGCCTGCAGCGCTTCCTTGATCTCGTTATCCGGCAGCGCCTCCAGCGCCTCGACCTCGGCCGAGCGCAGCCCGGTGGACGAGTGCTCGGCGTTGGACGCCAGCTGCCAGTCGGTGATCTCCTCGGTGGGGTACTCGGCCGGCTGGCGCTGCCTCTTGCGGTAGCTGTTGATGTAGGTGTTGGTCAGGATCCGGTACAGCCACGCCTTGAGGTTGGTGCCGGCCCTGAACGAGCGGAAGCCCGCATAAGCCTTGACCATCGTCTCTTGCAGCAGGTCTTCCGCGTCGGCGGGATTGCGGGTCATGCGCAGGGCACCGCCGTACAGCTGGTCCAGCAGGGGGATCGCGTCGCGCTCGAAGCGCGCCATCAGCTCCGCGTCCGTCTCGGGCGGGCCGGGATCGGGAATCTCCTGTGCTGTCGCGCCGTCTGTGTCGGCCATGTCGATTACCCCGGTCCCTTCCGCTGCGGTGTCGCCGGACGGCGCTGCAAGCGCCACCGGGCTTGCCAGAAAGCAAGCCAACTGGTCGGCACCCGTTGGACGGTCCAACAGGCTCGTCGCCGCTGACACCAAACCGCTCCTCCCAATCTAGAGGCTGCCACCGACAGTGTCTGCCTGGGTGCGCCTACGTAACTTCAGAGACCGATTGAGTCAACAGCGGGGGCCGACGTGCTATTTCCCGGCGGAGTCCGTCGCCGCCCGTCCCCCGGTCCGGGCGGGAGCGGCAGGACGTTAATGTGACGCCATGTCCCTGAACGGCAAGACCATGTTCATCTCCGGCGCCAGCCGCGGTATCGGCCTGGCGATCGCCAAGCGCGCCGCCCAAGACGGCGCCAACATCGCCCTGATCGCCAAGACCGCCGAGCCCCACCCCAAGCTGCCGGGCACGGTGTACACCGCCGCCAAGGAGCTGGAGGAGGCGGGTGGGCAGGCCCTGCCGATCGTGGGGGACGTCCGGGACCCGGAGTCCGTGGAGGCCGCGGTGGCCAAGGCCGTCGAGCAGTTCGGCGGCATCGACATCTGCGTCAACAACGCGTCGGCGATCAACCTGGGGTCCATCACCGAGGTGCCGATGAAGCGGTTCGACCTGATGAACGGCATCCAGGTGCGCGGCACGTACGCGGTGTCGCAGGCCTGCATCCCGCACCTGAAGAAGGGGGACAACCCGCACATCCTGACGCTGTCTCCGCCCGTGCTGCTCGGCAAGGAGTGGCTGAAGCCGACCGCGTACATGATGGCCAAGTTCGGCATGACGCTGTGCGCGCTGGGCATCGCCGAGGAGATGCGCGAGGCGGGCATCGCGTCGAACACGCTGTGGCCGCGCACGCTGGTGGCCACCGCCGCGGTGCAGAACCTGCTCGGGGGTGACGAGGCGATGGGCCGCGCCCGCAAGCCGGAGGTGTACTCCGACGCCGCGTACGTGATCCTCAACAAGCCCGCCCGCGAGTACACCGGCAACACCCTGCTGTGTGAGGACGTGCTGCTGGAGTCCGGCGTCACCGACCTGTCGGTCTACAACTGCGTGCCGGGCGGGCAGCTCGGTGTCGACTTCTGGGTCGACGGCGTGAACCCGCCGGGGTACTCGGGCCCCTAGCCGGGCCGGGCCCTGATGCCTCGCGCCGCCACGCCCGCGCTCGCCGCGCTGGTGAAAGCCGGTGTGCCGCATGAGGTTGTCACGTTCGACCACGATCCGCGCGAGCGCTCGTTCGGCGCCGAGGCGGTCCACGCGCTGACCGAGCGCGGCATCGCACCCGAACAGGTCTTCAAGACCCTCGTCATCGCGGTGCCCGGCGCGCTGGCCGTCGCGATACTGCCTGTGCCGGAGCGGCTTTCGCTGAAGGCGAGCGCCGCGGCGCTGGGGGTGGCCAAAGCGGTCATGGCCGAGTCCGCCGCCGCCGAGCGGGCCACCGGCTACCTGGTGGGCGCCGTGTCGCCGTTCGGGCAGCGCAAGACCCTGCCGACGGTCGTGGACGCGGGCGCGCTGGACTTCGAGCGGGTGTACTGCAGCGCGGGCAGGCGAGGCTGGGACGTCGGCGTTTCGCCACAGGACCTGATCCGGTTGACGAATGCGGTCACCGCGGACATCCGCGGCTAGGCCCGTTCGCCCGCCTCGCTCAGAAAACCCTCGATCACGGGGGCGAGCTCGGTCGCGTTGTGCACGATGTCGATGTGACCGCCCGAATGCAGGTGGAGAACCGCATGGGGCAGCAACCGGTGCAGGAGGTGGGCGTTGGCCACCGGGATGATCGGGTCGTCGGTGCCCGAGACGATCAGCGTCTCCTGCCGCACCGCGGGCAGCGCGAACAGGCTCGTCCAGACCGACCCGGCGAGCAGTTGATGCAGGTAGCCCATCTTCGAGCCGGCGTGTAACTGCCGCACGAACAGCTTCGCCACGTCTTCGCCGTGGGCGCGGACGGTGCCGCCGTAGAGGTCACCGGCGATCGAAGCGGCGTAGTTGGGATCCGAGAACCGGCGCGGGGTGGCCATTTTCGCCAGCACGAAGGGGCTGGCCGGCACCATGAGGATGCCGGTGCCCGTCGCCACCAATACCATGCGCCTGCATCGGCGTGGATTCTGGAACGCGAACTGCTGCGCCAGCGCCCCGCCCCAGGACAGCCCGAAGATGTCGACGACCCCGATGCCGAGTTTGGACAACACCCGGCCCAACACCCAGGCCAGATAGGGAAACCCGTAGGGCAGGGGCGAGGTCGGCGACCCCCCGGTACCCGGCACATCGAACCTCACGACCGTCATCGGCAGCTGCTCGACCAGCGGGTCGAGCACCTCCAGGCTGGCGCCGATGCCGTTGCAGAGCACGAGCGGCACTCCGGTTCCCCGACGGATGTTGACCCGGATCCGCTGCCCGCCGGCGCTAACGTAACGCTCGTGGCCCACCGTGCTCGGCTGGACCACCCGCAGGCGCCGCTGTTGTTGTGGGCTGCGCCTCACTCACTTCTCCATCACATAGCCGCCGGGAGCGGGTCCGAGCGGCGGGAGTCCCTCGCCGCCAAGGGCTTTCGGGGCATCGACCTCCGGCCCGCTGCGCTCGGCGAGCCACTCCACGTAGTCCGGCCACCAGGAGTCCTTGGACTGCTGCGACGACTGCAGCCACTCTTGCGGATCCTCCGCCTCGACCGGTCCGGTCCGGTACGAAGCCTTCGGGTTGCCCGGCGGGTTGACCAGAGCCGCGATGTGGCCGCTGGTGGACAGCACGTACCGGTTGTCCTTGCTGCCGAGCAGCCGTGCGCTGCGGTACGTGGCCTGCCACGGCGAGATGTGGTCGGCGACGCCGCCGACGACGTAGGCGTCGGCGGTGACCTTCGACAGGTCCACCGGGGTGCCGAGCATCTCGACCCCGCCGGGGGTGACGAGGGCGTTGCGCACGGCCATCAGCACCATGTCGCGGTGCAGCGCGGCCGTCATCCGGGTGGTGTCGGCGTTCCAGAACAGCACGTCGAACGGCGCCGGCTTGCGTCCCTGGACGTAGTTGTTCACCCAGTACCGCCACACCAGGTCGGTGGGCCGCAGCCAGGCGAACATCTCGGCCATGTCCCGACCGTCCAGGTAGCCCTTTCGGGCCGAGACCCGGATCGCCGCCTGGGCCGCGCGATCGCTCATCACCGCGGCAGCCAGGCCCGCCCGGTTCTCGTCCAGCACGGTGACGGACAGGTTGAGGCCGGCCACCCGGTCACCGCGGCCGATCTCGGCCAGGTGGGCCGCCGTCATCGCGGCCAGGATTCCGCCCGAGCAGGTGGCTAGCAGGTGGGTGCGGTCGGTCCCGCTGATCTTCTCCACCGCGTCCATCGCCTCGATGATCGCCGCGCCGTACGCGTCGAAGCCCCAATCCCGATGGCGCTTCTGCGGATTGCGCCAGGAGACGACGAACACCTGCTGCCCCTGGGCGACGAAGTACTCGATCATGCTGCGGCCGGGCGCGATGTCCATGATGTAGTACTTGTTGATCACCGGCGGCACCAACAGCAGCGGGACCTCACGGACCTTCGCGGTCTGCGGCGCGTATTGGATCAGTTCGAACATGGACGTGCGCAGCACGACCGCTCCCTTGGTGAGGGCCAAGGTCTCGCCCACCGCGTAGGCGTCGGGCTCGACCATCGCGGGCACCCGGGGCTTCGAAAGCATGTCCCGCGCAAACGCTTTCAGGCCCCGCACCGCGCTCAGGCCGCCGGTGTCGATCATCGCCTTCCAGCCGAGCGGGCTGATCAGCGGGTTGTTACTGGGGGCCAGACCCTCGACCAGATTGTCGACGACGAACCGCATCCTCTCCTGGTCGCGCCAGTCCAGCCCGGCGTCGGCGAGCAGCCCCTCGGCGGTCTCCGCGCCGGCGAGATAGGCCTGCATGATCCGGTGCAGCACCGGGTTCTGCTCCCAGGCCGGGTCGGCGAATCGCTTGTCGGCGCGCGCCGGCACCCGGTGTGAGTTGCCGGCCGCGACGGCGCCGAGCTCGCGGGTGAGAGCCCCGATCCGGCCGGCCACCGCGCCGGGCTGCTTGGCGAGGCCGACGGCGAATCGGGTCCAGGTGTCGTCGGGCATCATCCGGCCGGCGAACGGCTTGGTGGCGCTCGTCAAGAGCAGGTCGAGGGGTGCGGCGAGCTCTTCGGCTCTGGCGGTTTGGGTGACCATGGTTATCGCATGCTTTCTACTGCGGGGATGTTGATGTCGCGCTTCTGGACCTTGCCGGTGGGCCCCTTGGGCAGCGCGTCGACGAGCCACACCAAACGCGGGTACTTGTAGGCGGCCACGCGCCGCTTCACGTATTCGCGCAGTTCCTCCGGCGCCGCGGAAGCGCCCTCCTTGAGCGCGACGGCGGCGCCGACCTCCTCACCGAGGGAGTCGTGCGGAATACCGACGACGGCGGCTTCGGCCACCGCCGGATGCTCATAGAGCACTTCCTCGACCTCGCGGGGATAGACGTTGTACCCGCCGCGGATGATCAAGTCCTTTGTGCGGTCGACGATGTAGAAGTAGCCGTCCTCGTCGACGCGGCCGACGTCGCCAGTGTTCAGCCACCCGTCGGGTGTGATGGTGGCCCGCGTCGCCTCCGGCAGGTTCCAGTAGCCCTTCATCACGTTATGGCCGCGGATCTGAATCTCTCCGGTCTGGCCCCGCGGGACCTCGGCGCCACCGAAGTCGACGACCCGCATCTCGACACCCTCGATCGGGGTGCCGATCGAGCCCGCCTTGCGGGGGCGATCGGGATGATTGAACGCCGCGACCGCCGTGCTCTCGGAAAGCCCGTACCCCTCCAAAACGGTGCACTGGAACGTCTTTTCAAAGTCGGCGAGGACCTGGACGGGCAGTGCGGCGCCGCCGGAGGCGCAGGTCCGCAAGCTCCGCGTCGCGCCCGTCGAGGCCTGATCGGCCACGCCGAGCAACGCCGAGTACATGGTCGGCACCCCCTCGAAGATCGTGACGGTGTCACGCTCGATCACCTGGAGCGCCTTGAGCGGGTCGAACCGAGGGATGAGTGTCAGCATCGCGCCCGCAAGAACGGAAACGTTGAGCCCGCAGGTGAGTCCGAAAACATGGAAGAGGGGCAAGCAGCCCATCACCACATCGGCCGGCCCCGCCCCGAGCAGGGTGCGAACGCCGACCTCGGCGATGCGCCGGAGGCTCCCATGAGTAAGCATGGCGCCCTTCGGTTTTCCGGTGGTCCCGGAGGTGTGCAAGATGACCGCGACATCGTCGTCGCTGCGCTGTATCGCGGTGGTCTGCTCCGGCAGGTCCGCGACGAGCTTCATCAGGTCCGCGTCATCGACGAGCCAGCATCGCGCCCCGCCACGGGCCGCCGCCGGGATGACCTCGTCGGCGAAAGCCGGCGTCGCAAAGAGCGCCGTGGCGCCGCTGTTCGAGAGGTAGTAGGCGATCTCCCGCTCTTTCAGCAGCGGGTTCATCGGGACCGCGACGGCGCCCCGATACATGATGCCGTAGAACGCGACCGCGAAGGCCGGTGTGTTGGGCAGCATCACACCGACCCGGTCGCCGGGCCGGATCCCCGCCCGTTCCAGCAGCGTCGCCACCCGCGCCGCGGCGGCGTCGAGTTCGGCGAAGGTGAATGTCAGGTCGTCGCAACGCAGCGCGATGCGTTCGGGGTGACGGTCCTTCGACGCGATCAGGTGGGCGCTCAGTGCCGCCATGGTGTGCCTCCGGGACGAGTTCTTCGGGCGTGCTTCCAGCGTCATCCCGGCAACCTCCGATCACAATGTTCGCCGAAACAACACCGCGCCCGGTTGACTGTGACCGGTCACATTCGCCGGCGGTCAGGAATAAGGTTCGCGTTATGGGCGGCGTGGCGGTTGACCCGCATGTGGTGGAGCTCAGCAAGCTCATGCTGGCGCGCGCGCCCGCGCTGGGCAGGGCCATGGCCGACGTGCTTTGCCGGGACATCGACGCCTACCGCGACGACACCGTCGTCACGAAGGGTCAGGTGGCCGAGAGTTGCGTGGCGAACGTGGCTTTCATCTTTCATTCGCTCACCGGCGAGGACGATGTCGACGTCTCGCCCGCCGAGCGCACCGGCACCGAGCGGGCGACCGCCGGGGTGCCGCTGCCGGCGGTCATGACCGCCTACCGCATCGGTTTCCGGTTCATGTGGGAGGAGACCCTGGCCGTCGCCCGCGCCGCGGCGATACCGACCGACGCCATCCTGGATGCCACCGCACGCATCTTCTTCGCGCAGGAGACTTTCACCCAGGCGATGGCCACGGCCTACCGCCAGCAGCTCACCACACAGCTCCTCGAGCGTGAAGAAGAGCGGTCGGCTTTGGTCGAGGCGCTGCTGTCGCAGCGGATGACTGACAAGCAGAGCCTTTGGGAGGCAGCGGATTTACTGCGGTTACCGGCGTCTGGGCCCTACGTCGTGGTGGCCGCGAAGCTGCCGGCCGTTGGGCGTTTGGGCCTCCCGGCGATCGAGAACAAGCTGTCCGCCCGCGACATCCGTTCGGCGTGGCGGCTCTCCCCGGACCTCCAGGTCGGGATCGTTGCGCTCAAAGGCCCGCGGGTTTCCGCCCCTTTGAGAATCTTGGTCGAGGTGCTCGGTCAGGCCGCGACTGCGCGGGTCGGCATCAGTCCGCCGTTTCGGAGCCTGACCGACACCGGCGACGCCTTGCGGTTAGCCCGGGCGGCGGCCGGCAGTAAGCAATCAGGGGACTCGCTCGTGTCGGTGTTCGATGACACTCCACTCGCGTTGGCGGCCGTCAGCGCACCCGAGGTGATGGGCAAGATCAAGTCCCTGCTGTTGCAGCGGCTTAACGAGTTGGCCGCGGATGAGCGCTCGATCCTGCTCAACACATTTCAGGCCTGGCTCGACGCGGACGGTTCCGCGAACGACGCCGCGGCGAAGATCTTCTGTCATCCCAATACGGTGCGGCACCGGCTGCGCCGCATCGAAGAGCTGACGGGCCGCTCTGTGTCGCGACCGCGGGATCTCGCCGAGCTGTGCCTGGCGTTCGAGGCCGAGCGGCGGCTGCCCTGACGGGCACCGCCGTCGCCGAGATTGCCGTGGGGGTCGTGGTTTGCCCGTGGAGCACAACCGCCGCCGCAATCTCGGCGCCGAAAGTCGGTCCGCCCTGACTAGATGGCCCGGGTGCCCCGCCTAGGCGGCGGGCCGGGCCAGTGTGTCCACAACGTGCTTGGCGCGGTTGCGAACCTGGATGGCGTTGATGATGTCGACGATGCCGATGGCGATCAACCAGCAACCCGCGACGAGGGTCAGGATCGCGATCGAATCCAACGGCGAGACGATCAGCACGGCCCCGCCGACCACGATGATCAAGCCGGAGAGCACCTGCCAGCCGCGGCCGGGCATGTGGTCGAACGACAGCGCCGCGGCCAGGATGGTCATCCCGCGGAACAGCCAGCTGACGCCGATCCAGATCGCCAGCAGCGTGACGGCCTCGAATTTGTCGCGAAAACAGAAGAACCCCAGCACGATTGACACGACGCCGGTGAGGAACGTGAGCACCCGCATAGCGGCGCCCACGTCTGTGCCAAAGGCCGTGAACACGTAGCCGATGCCGGAAGCCACCAGGTAGATCCCGAACAGGACACCCGCGACGAAGAGTGTCTTGCCCGGCCAGGCCAGCACGATGACACCGAGTGCCACCGCCAGCACGCCGATGAGCAGAAGCAGCTGCCACGCGCTGCGCGCCAGCTGTTGCAATGGACCTTCAAAAACGGTCCGGTCGGTAGTTGTCATGACCATATGATTTGCCAGTTCCGATGTCGAAGATAAGGGCCCTTTGGCCACAATTCGGCATCACCCACGTGTTGTGCGCGGCGCGCCCATCTGACACCCTTCGCTCATCAGCGGTGCATCACATAGGAGGAGCGCATGGACGCAAAGCGGTCAATCGACCCGAGGGCCATCGTCGCCGCGGGCCTGCTGGCTTTCACCGGGCTGCTGACCGTCGGCGTCGGCGTCGGCAAGGCCGAGACGATCCAAACCGAGGGCAACTATCCGACCCGGGAGGCATGTCAGGACGCCGGGCCGGGGGTCAAGGCCACGACGCCGGGAAACTGGAACAACTTCTGGTGCGTGCCGGACCGTTTGATCGCCGGAAGTTGGCGCCTGGTCTTGAGCAACTGACGGCGACCGGGCCAAGGGCGCGTCCTAGTACGTGTAGAAGCCCTCGCCGGACTTGATGCCGAGCTTGCCGGCGTCGACGTAGGACTGCAGCAACTCACGCACGTGTTCGGGAAGGTGCGGGAACTCCTGGGCATAGTGGTTTTCGATGTCGAGCACGACGTCGAGGCCCACGGCGTCCATCATCTGAAACGGACCGGCCGGCACGCCGAGGTTGACCTTGAACATGCCGTCGACGTCCTCGGGACGGGCCACCCCCTCCGCTACCACCGCCAGCGACTCGCGTTTGATGGCGGCCCAGATGCGATTGAAGATGAAGCCGGTGCATTCCTTGCGCGCCTCGAAGGGATGGACGCCGAACTCCGGCAGGACGGTCAGCAGGGTGTCGAGTAGTCCCCGATCGGTCTGACCGTCGGACATCAGATCCACGCCGATGGAGGCCGGAGGCATATAGAAGTGCATGTTGCACAGCCGCGACTTGTCCTTCACGTACGTTGCCATCAGGCGCGACGGGTACGACGACGAATTGGTGGCGAAGATCGTATCCGCCGGCGCCGCCTGGTCGATCTGGTCCCAGGCGGCGATCTTGACCTCGAGCTTTTCTGGAACCGACTCGACCACCAGCCATGCGCCGTCGAGCGCCTCTTCCAGCGAGCCCGTCGCGACCGCCTGACCGATCTCACCAAAACCACGCTCCTGCAACAACTTTGGCAGGTTCTGCGCGACGAAGTCGACCGCCGAGGCGCGCTGTTCGGCGCGGGGCGCGAAGATCCGCACCGTCCCGCCGCGGCTGGCGAACATCAGCGCGATGCGGCGCCCGAGCGTACCCGCCCCGATCACCGCCACCGGGCGGTCACGGATCTCCTCGAAGGTGTGGGTGTACGAGCCGGTCACCCATGCATGGTAAAGCGCACGTGGACCCCGCGGATCCGTCGCCGAACCACAAAGGTGGCCCGGATGTTGTCTCGCGCGTACAACCGCGAAGCGCCGCCTCGGTGAGCACCCTAAAGCAGGGTCGCCTGCTCGGGCTCCGGGTCGGCCGGCTCGAGTAACTGGGGCCCGTTGTTGCGGACGTTGTTGACCAGGGTCGAGACCTCGCGCATTCGAATGCCGCTCACGTCGGGCGGCCGGGTGAGCAGCTTTTCGTCGATCGGGGCGTCGGGGTCCAGCCAGCGGTCCCACTCCCCTTCCGGCACCACCAGAGGCATCCGGTCATGGATCTCGGCCAGCTCGCCGGGCGCGTCGGTGGTGATGATGGTGCAGCTCAGCAGCGGCGAGCCCGCCTTGGCCGGCTTCCAGACCGACCACAGCCCCGCCATGAACAGCGGCTCGCCGTCCTGGCGGAACATGAAGAAGGGCGTCTTGCGGGACTTCTTGCCGCCGGCCGCGTCGGGGTTGACGCGCCATTCGTAGTAGCCGTCCATCGGGATCAGACAACGCTTCGACTTCGCGCTCGACCGGAACGCGGGCGACGTGGTGACCTTGTCGGCGCGGGCGTTGATCAGCATCGGGCCCTTGGTCTCGGGCGCCCCGTCGGCATCGGCCTTGACCCAGGGCGGGACCAGGCCCCAGCGCATCAGCCGCACCCGGCGGGTGGGCTCGTCATCGGGATCGGTGTGGCGGCTCACGACGGCGGCGATCGTCGACGTCGGCGCCACGTTGTAGTTGGGCGTGCCGGCGCTCTCGGAGGCGCCGGTGGCCTCATCGATCGCCTTGATCTTCTGGGCCAGCAGCGCCGGATCGGTGGTGACCGCGAACCGTCCACACATAAGTCCCATAGTGGCATTGCTCGGTGACACGCCATGATGGACCGGTGAGTATGTGGACGGCCCCCAGCGCGCCGGAACCGGTGCACGCGACCGTGACCGTTCCGGGCTCGAAGTCGCAGACCAATCGGGCGCTGGTGCTGGCCGCGTTGGCCGCCGCCCAGGGGCACGGCGCCCCGACCATCAGCGGGGCGCTGCGCAGCCGGGACACCGATCTGATGATCGGCGCGCTGCGCACCCTCGGCTTGCGCGTCGACGGCACCGGGTCCGAGCTCAGGGTCGGTGGCCGGATCGCCCCGGGGCCCGAGGCAACGGTGGATTGCGGCCTGGCCGGGACGGTGCTGCGGTTCGTCCCGCCGCTGGCGGCGCTGGCCGAGGCGGTGGTCGAGTTCGACGGCGACGAGCAGGCCCGGGCGCGGCCGATCGCGCCGCTGCTCGACGCGCTGCGCGGCCTGGGCGTGCCGATCGAGGGCTCGGGCCTGCCCTTCCGCGTGCACGGCGGCGGGTCGGTGGCCGGCGGGACCGTGGACATCGACGCGTCGGCGTCCTCGCAGTTCGTGTCGGGGCTGCTGTTGTGCGCGCCG
Source organism: Mycobacterium sp. E183 (assembly GCF_001667735.1). GTDB lineage: Bacteria > Actinomycetota > Actinomycetes > Mycobacteriales > Mycobacteriaceae > Mycobacterium. The sequence goes on along the minus strand of NZ_LZJN01000167.1, from coordinate 5,908 downwards.
TCGTTCACCGAGGGCCTGACCGTGCGGCACACCGGGGCGACGCTGCCGTCGGCGCCGCACATCGCCATGACGGTGGTGATGCTGCGCCAGGCCGGGGTTGCGGTCGACGACTCGGTTCGCAACACCTGGCGGGTGCAACCCGGCCCGGTCGCGGCCCGGCATTGGCAGGTCGAACCGGACCTGACCAACGCCGTCCCCTTCCTGGCAGCCGCCGTGGTCAGCGGCGGAACGGTGCGCATCACCGGCTGGCCGGAGGCGAGCGTGCAACCGGCCGAGCACATCCTGGCGGTGCTGGGCAAGCTGAATGCCGTTGTCGACCAAGATGGTTCGTACCTGGAGGTGCGCGGATCGGCCGGCTATGACGGCTTCGACGTCGACCTGCGCGACGTCGGCGAGCTGACCCCGTCGGTGGCGGCGCTGGCCGCGCTGGCGACCCCGGGGTCCGTGTCGCGCCTCTCCGGCATCGGTCACCTGCGGGGCCACGAGACCGACCGCCTCGCCGCGCTGCGCACCGAGATCACCAACCTCGGCGGCGACTGCACCGAGACGCCCGACGGCCTGGTTATCACCGCGACACCGCTGCACCCCGGCGTCTGGCGGGCCTACGCCGACCACCGGATGGCGATGGCGGGCGCGATCATCGGGCTGCGGGTGGCCGGGCTCGTGGTCGACGACATCGGCTCCACCTCCAAGACACTGCCGGAGTTTCCGGAGCTGTGGGCACACATGCTGGGGTCCGATATTTGAGGCCCGGCGATTACGACGAGTCCGACGTCAAGGTCCGCTCCGGCAGGGGTTCGCGACCGCGCACCAAGACTCGTCCCGAGCACGCCGACGCCGAGGCCGCGATGGTGGTCAGCGTCGACCGTGGCCGCTGGGGGTGCGTGCTGGGCGGCGACCCCGAACGCCGGATCACCGCCATGCGGGCGCGGGAACTCGGCCGCACCCCGATCGTGGTCGGCGACGACGTCTACGTGGTGGGCGATCTGTCCGGGCGGCTGGACACCCTGGCCCGCATCGTCCGGCGCGCTGAGCGGCGAACGGTCCTGCGCCGCACCGCCGATGACACCGATCCGACCGAACGGGTGGTGGTGGCCAACGCCGACCAGTTGCTGATCGTGGTGGCGCTGGCCGACCCGCCGCCGCGCACCGGCCTGGTGGACCGGGCGCTGATCGCCGCCTACGCCGGCGGCCTGACGCCCATCCTGTGCCTGACCAAGACCGACCTGGCGCCGCCGGAGCCGTTCGCCGAGCAGTTCGTCGACCTGGACCTCACGGTGGTGGCCGCGGGCCGCGACGACCCGCTACTCGCGGTGGCCGACCTGCTCGGCGGCAAGATCACCGTGCTGCTCGGGCACTCCGGCGTCGGCAAGTCGACCTTGGTGAATCGCCTTGTCCCCGAGGCGGAACGGGCCGTCGGCGAGGTCACCGACATCGGCCGCGGCCGGCACACCTCCACCCAGTCCGTCGCCTTCCCTTTGAGCAAGCCCCTGGCGACCTCCGGCTGGGTGATCGACACCCCGGGCATCCGGTCCTTCGGGCTGGCACACATCCAACCCGACGACGTGCTGATGGCCTTCTCGGATCTCGCCGGGGCGATCGAGGACTGCCCGCGCGGCTGCGGGCACATGGGGCCGCCGGCCGACCCCGAATGCGCCCTGGACGCGTTGTCGGGCCCCGCCGCCCGCCGCGTGGCCGCGGCCCGCCGGCTGCTGGCCGCGCTCAACCAGACTTAGCCAGCCGCACGCCGAGCTCGTCCGGTGGCACCAGATGCCCCTCGGTGCAACGCATTTGGACCTCCGCATCGGCGCCACAGCCGAGGTGGGTCAGGCGAAGCCGGTGGCGGCCCGGCAGGTGGCGCCGGCCCCACTCGAACATCGCCCACACCACCGGCATGAAGTCGATGCCGGCCTCCGTGAGCACGTATTCCTCACGCCGGCGCTGCCCCGGCTCGTGGTAGGGCTGCCGCTTCAGCAGCCCCAGCTCGACCAGTTCGGACAGCCTGGCCGAGGTGGCGGCCTTGGTGATGCCCACCCGGCGGGCGAAGTCGTCGAAGCGCGTGGTGCCGTAGTAGGCCTCGCGCATGATGAGCATCGCGGATTTGGTGCCCACCACCGCCATGGTCTTCTCGATCGCGCACTCGCCGACGGCCGACCAGGTATCGCGGTCGGCGAGCGGCCCCTGTAGCAGTGTCATAAATCACCCTTCCGGCTGGGTTGCTTTTAGTGTACCTAGATGTTTACCTGGGTACAGCTGTCTATACCTAGATCGTCGGACTCAAGGAGGAGCCATGAATCGCGACGCCGTCATCGTCGGAGCCGTCCGCACCCCCATCGGCAAGGGCAAGCCCAGCGGTGCGCTGCACGACGTCTTGCCCGCCGACCTGCTGGCACACAGCCTGCGGGAGCTGGTGGCGCGCACCGGCGTAGACCCGGCGCAGATCGACGACGTCATCGCCGGCGCCGTCGCCCAGGTCGGCGACCAGGCGGTCAACATCGCCCGCAATGCGCTGCTCGGCGCCGGATTCCCCGAGTCGGTTCCCGGGGTCACGATCGACCGGCAGTGCGGCAGCAGCCAGCAGGCCATCAGCTTCGCCGCCCAGGGCGTGCTCTCCGGCGCCTACGACCTCGTCGTCGCCGCCGGCGTGGAGTCGATGGGCCGCGTCCCGATGGGCACCTCGGTGCTGCCGGGCAGCAATCCCTTCGGCGACGACATGACGCGGCGCTATCCCGACGGGCTGGTGCCGCAGGGCATCAGCGCCGAACTGATCGCGGCGCGGTGGGGCTTCTCGCGCACCCAGCTCGACGAGTTCTCCGCGGGCAGCCACGACAAGGCCGCGCGCGCCACCAAGGATGGGCTCTTCGACAACGAGCTGATCCCGATCGCCGGGCTGTCCGCCGACGAATTCATCCGGCCCGGCACGACGGTCGAGACGCTGGCCGGTTTGCGGCCCGCGTTCTACAGCGAGGCGATGAAAGCCCGTTTCCCACAGATCAATTGGGAGATCACCGCCGGCAACTCCTCGCCACTCTCGGACGGCAGCGCCGCCGTGCTGATCACCACCAGCGACGTCGCCAAGAAGCTCGGCCTGCGCCCGCTGGCGCGCATCCACACCACCACCGTCGTGGGCTCGGATCCGCTGTACATGCTGACCGGGGTCATCCCGGCCACCGAAAAGGTGCTCCACCGTGCGGGATTGACGCTGGCTGACATCGACCTGTTCGAGGTCAACGAGGCCTTCGCGCCCGTCGTGCTCGCCTGGGCGCACGACACCGGCGCCGATCTGGCCAAGACGAATGTCAACGGCGGCGCCATCGCGATCGGCCATCCGCTGGGGGCCAGCGGCGCCCGCATCATGACCACGCTCGTCAACGCTTTGGAGCAGCGCGGCGGCCGGTACGGGCTGCAGACGATGTGCGAGGGCGGCGGCATGGCCAACGCCACCATCATCGAGCGGCTGGGCTGACGACGATGTCCCAGAAGATCTTCGTCGTCGGCGGCACCGGCGCCCAGGGCATGCCGATCATTCGTGCCCTGGTCGCCGACGACAAGTATTCCATCCGCTTCCTCAGCCGAGACCCCGGCTCCCGGCGAGCCAAGGAGCTGCTCGCCCTCGACAACGTGTCCGTGTTGGAAGGCTCATTCGCCGACGAGGCGAAGCTGCGGGAAGGGTTCCGCGGTTGTGAAGCGGCATTCGTCAACATCGACGGATTCAACACGGGCGAGAAGACCGAAATGTATTGGGCCATCCGCAGCTACGAGATAGCGATCGAAGAGGGAATCAAGTTCTTCGTGTATGGCAACCTCGACTACGGGCTCAAGAAAGCGGGCTATGACTCGCGATTCCGCACCGGCCATTACGACGGCAAGGGCCGCGTGGGTGAGTGGATCCTGTTCCAGAATCAGGTGAACGCCGATCGGATGGGCGCGGCGGTCTTCACGTCGGGCCCCTACATCGAGATGGTGATTTCGCCCGGCACACCGATGGCCCCCACCATCGAGGATGGCGTGGTGACCTGGCGGGTTCCGCTCGGCGACGGGGCCGTGCCCCATGTGGCCCTCGAAGACTGCGGCTATTACGTCCGCTGGCTTTTCGACCACCCCGAGCGCGCGAATGGCATGGATCTCGAAGTCGCCGTCGACCAGATTCGCTACGCCGACCTCGCCGCGGCGTTCGAGGCGGTCACCGGGCATCCGGCGCGGTACATCGACACCGACCTGGACACCTACTGGCGCGAGGGCCCACTTAGCGGGGCCGCGGATGCGCCCGCCGGTTACAACGCGGACCCCAAGGACAAGAGCACGATGAACATCCGCGACAACTTCACCGGATTCTGGAACTTGTGGAAATACGAGGTGATCAAGCGCGATTACGGCCTGCTCGACGAGATCCACCCGAATCGGATCAAGACTGCCGAGGAGTGGTTCCGCCGCGAAGAGCAGTTGGGACGAGAACTGGGCAAGGGCGGCTTGTGGGACAGGGTGCAACCGGAGAACCGGACCCCGATCCTCAAGATCGGCGAGGACCGAAGGACAGGAAGATTATGACCGAGACGGTTTTCAACGGCGTGCGGGTGCGCCACGACAGCACGAAGAGCTACGACGAACTGCTCGCCGCGTTGCTCGCGGACATCGGCGAGCGAGCCGTCGCGATCAACGACATCGCGGCAACTAGCGACAACTGGGATTCTTACCGGCAGGCCGTCGAACCACACGTCGGCCCCAGCGGATTCATGTTGTTCGGGTTGTTCGACCACGGCGCGTGGATCCCCAAGGCCGGCATCGACCGCAAGGTGATTCGCGTAATCCTCGGCAACCCGTTGATCGCGATCACGATGCTGCGGCACGACCCGACCGCGGGCCTGTTCGCCCCGGTCGAAGTCTTGATCACCGACGAGCCGGCCGGCAGCAGCCTGACCTACGTCAAGCCGTCATCGCTGATGGTCGTCGAACCCAATCCCGAATTACTGAGCGCCGCGGAGCAACTGGACGCCAAGTTGGCTGCGCTGGCCGAAAAGGTGACGAGCGGCTAACGGCACCGGGTTGGGTCGGCGCACGGCTGACCGGTCCGCCTGGCATAGTCGGGCGACGGAAGCCGTCATCCAAAGGCCCTCGCCTCGCTTACGTTAGGAGTCACCGATGAGCGACGCCGACGCCGCATCTATCCGAGCCGCACGCAGCGACTGGATCGCCGAGCACCTCGAGACGTATCTGACCTCCGGCGGCGCGCGCGGCCACATCATGGACGTGAGCGCGGTCGGGGGCAGGGCGATGACCACCCACTGCCTGATCAGGTGTATGGGCCGCAAGTCGGGGAAGAGCTACGTCAGGCCGTTGATCTACGGCAACGTCGGTGGCGAGATCGTGGTCGTCGCGTCCAAGGGCGGTGCCGACACGCACCCGCAGTGGTACTTGAACGTCTTGCAGAGCAACACGATCGGCGTCCAGATCGCGACTCAAGCGTTCGAGGCCACTTGGCGGGAGCCCGAGGCCGAGGAACGCCACCAGGTGTGGGCGTACATGGCGCACCTGTATCCGCCGTACCTCACCTATCAGCAGTCAACCAGCCGTCAGATCCCGCTGGTGATGTTGACGCCCGTGCGGGCGATCGACGTCTTTTCCGCGGAAGACTCCCGGTAGCCGTTGCCGGGCAACCGAACTCGAGAGCTCAGAGCCAGCCGGTGCGGGCCGCGGCGACAGGCTCGGGCGGCGACGGGGCCAACTCCCCGTCGCGCACGCCGTCGAGCATCCGTTTGACCGCCGCGACGATCTCCGGTGCGGACGCGGCCAGGCCGGCCTTGTCGGCTTCGGGGACCTGGTCGGGATCGACCCCCGCCCGGGACCCTGGACCGGGCCCATCACCACCCGAAGTTCGACGGGTGGGAGCCCGGGCGACGGCACTTCGTCC
>NZ_LZJN01000166.1 GCF_001667735.1 Mycobacterium sp. E183 | reverse complement strand
CTCCTCCATCTCCGGCCTCACCGGTTCGCGGTGGCTGGCCCACTACACCGCCACCAGCGGCTACCTGGACGCCCTGGTGTACGCCCGGCGCAGCCTGGGGCTCGCGGCCACCACGGTCAACTGGGGATTGTGGAAATTACTGGCCGACAGCGACGGTGATGCCGGTCAGGTCAGCGTCGGAACCGGCCTGGTGCCCATGGACGACGAGACCGCCATCACGGCACTTCCCCTGGTGTCGAGTCCCGCCGCCGGGGCGCATTCGGTTGTGGTAGACGCGGATTGGCCGCTGCTGGCGGAGGCCTATCGGATCCGCGGCGCACTGCACATCGTCGACGACCTGCTTCCGGACTCGGCGGGCGCCGCCCTGATCCCGGCGAAGGACTGGTCGCACCTGACACCTGCGCAGGTGCGCCGGGAGCTGGAAAGCGGGCTGCGCGGCATCGTCGCCCGGGAACTGCGGATTCCCGAACCGGAGCTGGAAAGCGATCGGCCACTCGCCGAGCTCGGCCTGAACTCGCTGGGCGCCATGGCGATTCGCCGGGAGGCGGAGACCTTGGTGGGTGTTGAAATCTCGACCACCATGCTGTTCAATCACCCCACCGTCGCCGCGCTGGCGGACCAGCTCACCAAAATGGTCGCGCCCGAAGGGGATTCGGGACATGACGAGATCGCGGCGTTGTCCGCCTCGGCGGGAAGCACGCTGGACAGTTTGTTCGACCGCATCGAGTCGTCCTCCGTCACCGCCGAGGAGCCCGCGTAATGCGCAGTCTCTTCAGCCGCGTCTCGGACATGACGGCGCAGCAGCGCACCGCTCTGTCCGAAGAATTCGCCCGTGCCGCCCGCACCGTGACGGCCGAACCCATCGCTGTGGTGGGGATCGGTTGCCGATTCCCCGGCGAGGTGACCGGACCGGACAGCTTCTGGGAGTTGTTGGTCGAGGGCCGGAATGCGATCTCCGGGATCCCGTCGGATCGGTGGGACGCCGAGGCCTTCTACAGCCCCGACCCCTTGACGCCCGGTCACATGACGACCAAGTGGGGCGGCTTCGTGCCCGACATCGCGGGGTTCGACGCCGAGTTCTTCGGCATCACCCCGCGCGAAGCCGCATCGATGGACCCGCAGCAGCGGATGGTGCTCGAGGTCGCCTGGGAGGCGCTCGAACATGCCGGCATTCCAACGGATTCACTGGCCGACACCCGAACAGGCGTGATGATCGGCGCCTACTTCAACGAATACCAGTCCATGCTGGCGGCCGGCCCGGAGCAGGTGGACGCCTATACCGGAACCGGCAACTCCCACAGCATCACCGCGGGCCGGATCTCCTACCTGTTGGGGTTGCGTGGGCCTGCGGTGGCGGTGGACACCGCCTGCTCGTCGTCGTTGGCGGCGATCCACCTGGCCTGCCAGAGCCTGCGGTCCCGCGAGAGCGACCTGGCGCTGGCCGGCGGGGTCAGCGCGACGCTGCGGCCCGAGACCCAGATCGCCATCTCGGCTTGGGGATTGTTGTCGCCGCAGGGTAGGTGCGCGACGTTCGACGCGGCGGCGGACGGGTTCGTCCGCGGCGAGGGCGCGGGGGTCGTGGTGCTCAAGCGGCTGACCGACGCGGTGCGCGACGGCGATCGAGTGCTGGCCGTGGTGCGGGGTTCGGCGGTCAACCAGGACGGGCGCTCCAACGGCATCACCGCGCCCAACACGGCCGCCCAATGCGATGTGATCGCCGACGCGTTGCGGTCGGCCGACATCGCACCGGAAAGCGTCAACTACGTGGAGGCCCACGGAACGGGGACGGCGCTCGGGGATCCGATCGAATTCGAAGCGCTGGCAGCCACTTACGGGCGCGGCCCGGGCTCGTGCGCGCTCGGCGCGGTGAAGACCAACATCGGCCACCTGGAGGCGGCGTCCGGGGTGGCCGGGTTCATCAAGGCGGTGCTGGCGGTGCAGCGCGGGCAGATCCCGCCGAACCTGCACTTCTCGCAGTGGAATCCGGCGATCGACGCGTCGTCGACCCGGCTCTTCGTGCCCGTCGAGAACATCGAATGGCCGTCCGATGCGGGTCCTCGCCGGGCGGCGGTGTCGTCGTTCGGTCTCGGCGGGACGAACGCGCACGCCATCGTCGAGCAGGGCCCTGGGTTGGCGCCGGTCGACGACGCCGGCCCCGACGGCGGGGTGTCGACGTTGGTGGTGTCGGGTAAGACGGCGCGGCGGGTGGCGGCGACGGCGTCGGTGCTGGCCGAGTGGATGCAGGGTGGCGGGGCCGGGGTCGCCCTCGGCGATGTGGCGCACACCCTCAACCATCACCGGGCCCGGCAGGCGCGATTTGGCACGGTGGTCGCCCGCGACCGTGCCCAGGCGGTGGCCGGGCTGCGGGCACTGGGGGGTGGCCAGCACGCCCCCGGGGTGGTGTTGCCCCGCGAGGGCGCGGTCGGGCCGGGCACGGTGTTCGTCTACTCCGGGCGCGGGTCGCAGTGGGCCGGCATGGGCCGCCTGCTGCTGGCCGACGAGCCGGCCTTCGCCGCGGCGGTCGACGAGTTGGAGCCCGATTTCGTTGCCCAGGCCGGGTTTTCGCTGCGCGAGGTGATCGCCACCGGCAGCGAACTGGTCGGCATCGAACAGATCCAGCTGGGCCTGATCGGCATGCAGCTGGCGCTGACCGCGCTGTGGCGCGCCCACGGCATCACCCCCGACCTGGTCATCGGCCACTCCATGGGCGAAGTCGCCGCCGCCGTGGTGGCCGGTGCGCTCACGCCCGCCCAGGGATTGCGGGTGACCGCGACGCGATCGCGGTTGATGGCCCCGCTGTCCGGGCACGGCGGCATGGCCCTGCTGGAGCTCGACGCGCCCGCCACCGAGGCGCTGATCGCCGAGCACCCCGAAATCACCCTGGGCATCTACAACTCCCCCCGCCAAACCGTCATCGCCGGACCCACCGACCAGATCGATCAGCTCATCGCCGAGGTCCGCGCCCACAACCGGTTCGCCAGCCGGGTCAACATCGAAGTCTCCCCGCACAACCCGGCCATGGACCCCCTGCAACCCCCGATGCGCGCGGAACTGGCCGACCTGACCCCCCAACCGCCACGCATCCCGATCATCTCCACCACCTACCCCGACCTCGACACCCGCCCGGTCTTCGACGCCGACCACTGGGCCACCAACATGCGCAACCCCGTCCACTTCCACCAAGCCATCGCCCACGCCGGCACCGACCACCACACCTTCATCGAAATCAGCGCACACCCCCTGCTCACCCAAGCCATACTCGACACCCTGCACACCGCCCAGCACGGAAGCAAATACGTCAGCGCCGGCACCCTGCAACGCGATACCGACGACACCATCACCTTCCGCACCAACCTCCACACCGTGCGCGGCAGAGCGCCGATGGCGACCTCGTCGTTCATGGGCACCAGCCCCGAACCCATGCTGACCTGGCCGAATTGGTGCTCGGCGTCGGACAGGGATTTCCACAGTCCCCAGTTGACCGTCGTCGCCGACAATCCCATCACGTGCCGCGCGTACGCCAGGGCGTCCAGGTAGCCGCTGGTGGCGGTGTAGTGGGCCAGCCACCGCGAACCGGTGAGGCCGGAGATGGAGGAG
>NZ_LZJN01000165.1 GCF_001667735.1 Mycobacterium sp. E183 | reverse complement strand
ACGAACTCGACGACCCCTGGCGCGACCCGGCGGCCGCACCCCCCGCGCCTCCGGCCCCCGCGTCGCCTGCACCCAAACCGGCCGGCCCGCCGAACGCGGCGACGCCGAAGCCGCCGGGTCCCGTCGCGGGCGGCTGACCCCATGGCGGGACGGCGTTCGGCGGTGGGCTCTGGGGGCCGACGCAGATGACGGTGCAGCCGGACAGGCGCGACGGGGCCTGCTGTGGGGTCGGGGCCATCCACGGGAACATCGGCTGCTGACCGGGGCTCTGCGGCGAGGTGAGGTCGATCAGCGGCATGCGCGCCAGGGGGTCGTCCGACGGCAGACCGTTGATGTTCATCGGCAGGTTGGGGCCGAGTCCCTCGGCATGCTCCAGGTGCGCGTCGGCGAGCGGAGGCGGCGGGCCCGTCATCGGAGGCAGGTCGACCGGAACCACGCCGGTGGCGTACGCCGAGGCCCACCCGAGCACGTTCTGCGCGTACGCCATCGAGTTGTTGTAGCGCAGGATCGCGGCCATCACCTGCGACGGGTCGCGGAGGTTGAGGCCGCCGCTGCACAGGTACCGGGCCGCCGCCAGCGTGGAGTCGAACAGGTTCTGCGGATCGGCAACGCCGTCGCCTTTACCGTCGGACGCGTAGCGCGCCCAGGTGCCGGGCAGGAACTGCATCGGCCCCATCGCGCGGGCGTAGGTGGGGCGATTGCCGGTGCTGCTCTGGAGGATGATCTCGTTGCCCGGCAGCGTGCCGTCCAGCGCCGGTCCATAGATCGGGACGACCGCGGTGCCGCGGGCGTCAACCGCTCCTCCGCCCGCATGGCCCGACTCGATGCGCCCGATGCCGGCCAGCAGGTTCCAGCTGACCCCGCAGCCCGGCGCGGCCACGGCCATCTTCTGTTCGGCGTTGCGATAGGCCGCGAGCGCGATGCTCGGAATGCCAAGCGCGCCCGGCGCATTGACGATCATCGGCTTCGGGGGAGCCGACAAGGCCGGCTCGGCGACGTGGAACGCGTTCGGCGAGCGGTCGATGGACACGACGGCCGGCCCCGAGAGGTCGGGGAAGGCGGGGGAGACGGCGGCCACCGGCGCCACGTTCGCGTGCACCGGGGGGAGCTTCTCGGGGAGAGAGGGCGCGGCACCGCTTACGGCGCCCGCGAAAACCAGGGGAGTGATAGTGGCTACGCCGAAGGCGCGCGTGCGCGTCACCTGAAGAGCCCGTTGCCGCTCCGCCGCGGCGGCCGGGCGTGGACCCCGGCGTCCCCCAATGCGCACTCGACCGTCCTAGGTATGTGAGCTGGTCAACTGCTTCTCAGCCGTGAACTAGATCACCATACATAACTCTTGTGACCAGAGTGGCGCAATGGTCGGAACTGGTTCTCAACCCGATTTCTTAGTCGCGCGGTCCGCGCCGTCACCGCCCGGCGCGCCCCCGGAGTGCTCGGATTCGGGGTCCAAACCGGCCAGCAGCGAGCGCAGATCCTCGAGCTCGTGGCGCAGATACTCGCGGGTCACGACCTCGCCGACCGCGAGCCGGACCGCCGCGAGCTCGCGCGCCAGGAACTCGGTGTCGGCTTTGGTCTGGGAGGCGCGGTGGCGGTCCTGTTCGAGCGCGACGCGGTCCCGGTTTTCCTGACGATTCTGGGCGAGCAGAATCAGCGGCGCCGCGTAGGCGGCCTGCGTGGAGAAGGCCAGGTTGAGCAAGATGAACGGATACGGGTCCCAGCGCAGCCCCACGGCGAACAGGTTCACCGCGATCCACGCGAACACGATGATCGTCTGCACCAGCAGGTAGCGGCCGGTGCCGAAGAAACGGGCGATGGACTCGGTGATCTGGCCGACGGCCTCGGGGTCCAGGCGTGGCGAGTACCTGCGCGACGTCCGCGGGGTGTAGAGCCGGCGCGGGGCCGGGGACTTGCTCACGCGGATCCTCCCAGTTCTTCCAGCCGGCCGGCGGCGTCGAGCGCCTGCACATCCACGCGCCAGTCGTGCGGCAGCAGGTGATCGAGCAGATCGTCCACCGTCACCGCGCCCAACAGATGGTTCTGATCATCGAGTACCGGCCCGCACACCAGGTTGTACGCCGCCAGGTAGCGCGTCACCGCCCCCAGCGGCGTCTCCGGGGTCAGGGTGAGCAGGTCGTTGTCGACGATCCCGCCGACCAGCTCGGCCGGCGGTTCGCGAAGCAGCCGCTGCAGCTGCACGCAGCCCAAGTAGCGGCCGGTGGGGGTGGCCGTGGGCGGCCGCACCACGAACACCATGGACGACAGGGCCGGGGTGAGGTCCGGATCGCGGACCCGGGCCAACGCCTCGGCGACCGACGTGTCGGGCGTCAACACCACCGGATCGGAGGTCATCAGGCCGCCCGCGGTGTCCGGCGAGTGCGCCAGCAGCCGGCGCACCGGGGCCGAATCGTCGGGGTCCATCCGCGTCAGCAGCATCTCGGCGTCCGTCGGATTGAGCACGCCGAGCAGGTCGGCGGCGTCGTCGGGGTCCATCTCCTCGAGGACGTCGGCGGAGCGGTCGGTGCCCAGCTCGGACAGCACGTCGGCCTGGTCCAGCTCGGGCAGTTCCTGCAGGACGTCCGCCAGCCGGTCGTCGTCGAGCGCTTTGAGCACCTCGTAGCGCCGCTTGGGCGGCAGGCCGCGGATGGCGTCGGCGACGTCCACCGCCTTCCAGCCCTCGAACTGGCTCAGCAGCTGCGCCACCCCCTGGCCCGGCAGCGCCAGCGCCGACGGGCTCAGGCCCTGCACGTGGTACCAATCCACGACGTGCACGGGGCCACGCCGGCCGAGCCGCCGCTGGCTGCGGACGGCGACCCGGCTCACCATCCAGTCGCGGGTCCGCGTCTGTTCGATGCCCAGGTCCGTGATGACGACGTCCAGGCCGGCCAGCTCCGGAAGCGCGGGATCGTTGACCTTCACCTGGGTGTCGAGCACCTGGCCGATCGCCAGCACCTCGCCCGGGCGCTGCTCGAAGTGGCGCAGGGAGACGCTCCCGGTGTTCAGGGTGACGGCCTCCGGCTCGATCGCGGCGACCCGCAGCATCGGGATGAAGATGCTGCGCCGCGTCGCCAGGTCGACGACCAGACCCAGGACGCGGGGTTGCTGACGCACGATGCTGATGCCGATCACGACATCGCGGATCCGGCCGAAGGATTCGCCGAGCGGACCCAGCACCAACATCCGCGAGAGCCGGGCGATGTAAACCCTGTTGACCGATGCCATGGGGAAAGCCTAGGCAGCCGCCGTCGACGCGGTGGATGGCGGCGGTGGTGGATCGGCTACGGCGCAGCTGCTAACGCGAGTGCAGCGCGAACATGAAGACGATCAGGCTCACCACCAAGGTCGCGATGCCGATGACGATGCCGGCAACCGCGAGGCCGTAGCCGTCTTGCTGGGTGCGCTTGATTTCGTTCATCGCGACCACGCCCAGCACGATGGCGACGATCGAGCCGACGCAGCAACAGAACACGCCGGTGAACGACGAGATGAGCGACGCGATGGCGAGCTTGTTCGTCCCCGGTTTCAGTCCGCTCGGTGATCCGTAGCCGCCGAGGTAGTCCGGGGCCGGGTAATAGCCGCCCGGGTAGGGCGGCGGTCCGTAGCCTCCGGGCGGCCCACCGAATTGGGCCGGCCCGGCTTGGTACGGCGGCGCGCCATAACCGGACGGCTGGTCATATCCGGGCGGCGGCCCATAGCCCGGAGGCGGCGGGTATTGGGCCGCGTAACCGGGGTGGTATTCGGTGGGATAGCCCGGCGGCGGGTATGCCGGCGGCGGATATTCGGGCGCCGCCCCCGATGGCGGCGGTTCCCACGGCGGCTGCGGCGCGTCCGGGGCGTCGCCGCCGGCGGGGAACGGTTTGGCCTGGTCGTCGTGGGAGCGTTCGCCGAAGCCATCGCCGGGCGCTGTCATGCTGTTCAACCTAGCCGATGCGAAATCGGCGAATCGGGCGCGAATCGCCGCCGGCCGCCGGGCCGGGGGCGACCTGTTTTCGCAGGTTGGCGAGCGGTCGCTGGATAGGCTAAAAGGGCCCGAGATGTGCCGTTGGCCGTGGCGGAGGAGAATGAGCACCAATGACTAGTCCTTTCCAGCCCGGTCAAGTTCCCGGCGCCACCCCCCCGGGCGCGGCGGCGGGCCGCCGCGGCGTCCCCGGACTACCGACGCCGCCCAAGGGTTGGCCGGTCGGGTCGTATCCCACCTACGCCGAGGCGCAGCGCGCCGTCGACTATCTCTCCGAGCAGCAGTTCCCGGTTCAGCAGGTGATCATCGTCGGCGTCGACCTGATGCAGGTCGAACGCGTCACCGGCAGGCTGACGTGGCCCAAGGTCCTCGGCGGTGGTGTGCTGAGCGGCGCCTGGCTGGGTTTGTTCATCGGGTTGGTGCTCGGCTTCTTCAGCCCGAATCCGTGGGCGGCGCTGGCCACGGGTCTGGTCGCCGGGGTCTTCTTCGGGCTGATCACCTCCGCCGTGCCGTACGCGATGGCCCGCGGCACAAGGGATTTCAGCTCGACGATGCAATTGGTGGCCGGCCGCTACGACGTGCTCTGCGATCCGCAGAACGCGGAGAAGGCGCGGGACCTGTTGGCGCGCTTAGCGATTTGAGGCCGCGCGCGAGAGGTGTGAATCCAGTGGTGAATCGTCGTCGGCGCCTGCGACGGGCGGCCGCCATCGCGTTGGCGACGCTCACCCTCACCACGGCGGTGCCGGCGTGCGGGAACTCCGGCACCGGGGTGGTGATCACGTTTTTCACGCCGGCCACCGATTCGGCCGCCTTCACCGCCGTCGCCCAGGAGTGCACCAAGCAACTGGCAGGCCGGTTCGCCATCCAGCACGTGAGCCTGCCCAGGGGGCCGGGCGAGCAGCGGGTGCAGCTGGCGCGGCGGCTCAGCGCTCACGACCGCGGCCTGGATGTGATGGCGCTGGACGTGGTGTGGACCGCGGAGTTCGCCGAGGCGGGTTGGGCGCTGCCGCTGTCGGACGATCCCGAGGGGCGGGCCGACGCCGACGCCGGCGCTGACACCCTGCCGGGTCCGTTGGCAACGGCGCGTTGGAAGCACCGGCTGTATGCCGCACCCGTCGCCACCAATACCGAATTACTTTGGTACCGGCCAGATTTGGTGCACCAACCGCCGCCAGACTGGGATGCGATGGTGGCCGAGGCCGCACGGCTGCACGCCGAGGGGCAGCCCGCCTGGATAGCGGTGCAGGCGAACGAGGGCGAGGGTCTGGTGGTGTGGTTCAACACGCTGCTGGTCAGCGGCGGCGGTCAGGTGCTCTCCGAGGACGGCCGCCAGGTCACCTTGACCGACACCCCCGCGCACCGGGCCGCGACAGTCAACGCGTTGCGCATCCTGAGGGCGGTGGCCACCGCCCCCGGCGCCGATCCCTCGATCACCCGGACCGACGAGGGCACGGCGCGGCTCGCGGTCGAGCAGGGCAAGGCCGCACTGGAGGTCAACTGGCCCTACGTGCTGGCCTCCATGCTGGAAAACGCGGTGAAGGGCGGTGTCCCCTTCCTGCCGCTGAACGCCGATCCGGCGCTGGCCGGCAGCATCAACGACGTCGGGATGTTCGTGCCCAGCGACGAGCAGTTCCGCATCGCCTACGACGCCAGCCGGAAGGTCTTTGGTTTCGCGCCGTATCCCAGCGTGGCGCCGCCCCGGCCCGCCAAGGTGACGATCGGGGGGCTCAACCTGGCGGTGGCCAGCACCACCCGCCACCGCGCGGAGGCATTCGAGGCGGTGCGCTGCCTGCGCAGCCCGCAGAGCCAGAAGTACGTTTCGATGCAAGGCGGGCTGCCCGCGGTGCGGACGTCGTTGTACTCCGACCCGCAGTTCCAGGCCAAGTATCCGATGTACACGGTCATTCGCCGGCAGCTCACCGACGCCGCCGTCCGGCCGGCGACGCCGGTCTATCAGGCGTTGTCGCTGCGGCTGTCCGCCACGTTGAGCCCCGTCACACGGATCGACCCGGAGCGGACGGCCGACGAGCTCGCCGCGCAGGCGCAGAAGGCCATCGACGGCAAGGGGCTGTTACCGTGACCGCCACCGCCGTGCAGCCGCATGAGGCCGCCGTCGCCCCGCGGACCCGGAGCCGAAACCGGCTGTCGGAGCGGCGACTTGCCTTCGCGCTCGTCGCGCCCGCGGCCATGCTGATGCTGGCGGTGACCGCCTACCCGATCGGGTACGCGGTATGGCTGAGCCTGCAGCGCAACAACCTCGCCACCCCCAACGACACCGCGTTCGTCGGTTTGAGCAACTACCAAACCATCCTGACCGACCGGTATTGGTGGACCGCGCTTGCGGTAACCCTGGGCATCACAGCGGTTTCCGTGTCGCTCGAGTTCGTGTTGGGGCTGGCGCTGGCGTTGGTGATGCATCGCACCCTGGTCGGCAAGGGCCTGGTGCGTACCGCGGTGCTCATCCCGTACGGCATCGTCACCGTTGTCGCGTCCTACAGCTGGTACTACGCGTGGACGCCGGGCACCGGTTACCTGGCAAACCTGTTGCCGCACGGCAGCGCGCCGTTGACCCAGCAGATTCCGTCGCTGGGCATCGTCGTCCTCGCCGAGGTCTGGAAGACGACGCCGTTCATGTCGCTGCTGCTGTTGGCCGGCCTGGCGATGGTGCCCGAGGACCTGCTCAAGGCGGCCCAAGTCGACGGCGCCGGGCCGTGGCGGCGGCTGATGCGCGTCACCTTGCCCATCATCAAGCCGGCGGTCATTGTCGCGTTGCTGTTCCGTACGCTGGACGCTTTCCGCATCTTCGACAACATCTACGTGCTCACCGACGGCGCCAACAACACCGATTCGGTGTCAATCCTGGGCTACGACAACCTGTTCAAGGGATTCAATGTCGGACTGGGTTCGGCGATCAGCGTGCTGATCTTCGTCTGTGTGGGCATCATCGCGCTGGTTTACATCAAGGTGTTCGGCGCGGCCGCGCCCGGTGGTGACCTCGATGGCCGCTGACCAGGCATGGGCGCGGGGAGGCGCCCGGCGGGCGGCGGTCTGGGCCGTGGTAGACGCCGTGGTCGTGGTGTACGCACTTGTACCGGTGTTGTGGATCGTCAGCCTCTCGCTCAAGCCCACGTCAACGGTCAAGGACGGCAAGCTGTTTCCGTCGTCGGTGTCGTTCGAGAACTACCGCGGCATCTTCCGCGGCGACTTGTTCGGTGCGGCGTTGGTGAACTCGATCGGAATCGGTTTGACCACCACCGCGATCGCGGTGGTGCTCGGCGCGATGGCCGCCTACGCGATCGCGCGGCTCAGCTTCCCCGGCAAGCGCGTGCTGATCGGCGCGACCCTGCTGGTTACGATGTTCCCCGCCATCTCGCTGGTCACCCCGCTGTTCAACATCGAACGCTTCGTAGGGTTGTTCGACACCTGGCCGGGCTTGATCCTGCCCTACATCACATTCGCTCTGCCGCTTGCCATCTACACGTTGTCGGCGTTCTTCCGGGAGATTCCGTGGGACCTGGAAAAGGCGGCGAAAATGGACGGCGCCACACCGGCCCAGGCATTCCGCAAGGTGATCGCCCCGCTGGCCGCACCCGGGGTGGTGACCGCCGCCATCCTGGTGTTCATCTTCGCCTGGAACGACCTCCTGCTGGCGCTGTCGCTGACCGCCACCAAGGCGGCGATCACGGCGCCGGTGGCGATCGCGAACTTCGGTGGCAGTTCGCAATTCGAGGAGCCGACCGGATCGATCGCGGCCGGTGCGGTCGTGATCACGGTCCCGATCATCCTGTTTGTTCTAATCTTCCAACGACGAATCATCGCCGGGTTGACCTCTGGCGCGGTGAAGGGATAGCGCGATGGCCGAGATTGTGCTGGACCATGTCAGCAAGAGCTACCCCGACGGCGCCGTGGCGGTGCAAGACCTCAGCATCACCATCGCCGACGGCGAATTCCTCATCCTGGTGGGACCTTCGGGCTGCGGCAAGACGACGACGCTGAACATGATTGCCGGCCTCGAGGACATCTCCTCCGGGGAGCTGCGCATCGGCGGCGAGCGCGTGAACGAGAAGGCGCCCAGGGACCGCGACATCGCGATGGTCTTCCAGTCGTACGCGCTGTACCCGCACATGACCGTGCGGCAGAACATCGCGTTCCCCCTGACGCTGGCCAAGATGAAGAAGGCGGAGATCGCCCAGAAGGTGGCGGAGACCGCCAAAACCCTTGACCTGACCGAACTGCTGGACCGTAAGCCGGCCCAACTGTCGGGCGGGCAGCGACAGCGGGTCGCGATGGGCCGGGCGATCGTGCGCCACCCCAAGGCCTTCTTGATGGACGAGCCGCTGTCGAACCTGGACGCCAAGCTGCGCGTCCAGATGCGCGGCGAGATAGCCCGCCTGCAGAAACGGCTGGGCACCACCACCGTGTATGTCACCCATGATCAGACCGAGGCGATGACGCTGGGCGACCGGGTGGTGGTGATGCACGGCGGCGTCGCGCAGCAGATCGGCACCCCGGACGAGCTATACGAACACCCGGCCAACCTGTTCGTCGCGGGGTTCATCGGTTCACCGGCGATGAACTTCTTCCCGGCCACCTTGACCGGCATCGGGCTGAAACTGCCGTTCGGGGAAGTGATGCTGGCCCCCGAAGTCCAACAGCTGATCTCGCGGCACCCGGCGCCGGAGAACGTCATCGTCGGGGTGCGGCCCGAGCATCTGCACGACGCGGCGTTGATCGACGGATACCAGCGGATCAGGGCGCTCACCTTCGAGGTGAAGGTCGACTTGGTCGAGTCGTTGGGCGCCGACAAGTTCGTGTACTTCTCCACGGCGGGGTGGACGGCGCACTCCGCGCAATTGGACGAGCTGGCCGCCCAGGGTGAGGCGCACGAAAACCAGTTCGTGGCAAGAGTTCCCGCGGAATCCAAGGCGGCGATCGGGCGGTCGATCGAGTTGGCGTTCGACACCACGAAGTTGGCCGTCTTCGACGCAGGCTCGGGGGCGAACCTCACCGTTGCGCCTTCTGAGGAGCAGTGACCCCGATTCTGGACCAGGTGCGAACGCACCTGCGTCGCCACTTCGCCGACAGCGAACCCGATTCGGCGAGCGTGACTTTCCTGGGCGCCGAACCCATCGAGGTGTTGCGTTTCCGCGGCGGCGACGGGTTGGTGCAGTACGTGTCGCTGGGCTGTTCGCGCTACCCGATGACCGACCCCAAGCAGCTCGTCGACGACCAGACGCGGGGCCCCCGCGCCGAGGTCGTCCTGCGCCTGCGTGATCCGGGACCCGTCACCGGCATCGCCCGCAGCCTGGCGGTGCTGGCCGCAACGCCGGCCGTCGAGGGTCTGGTGCTCACGGCCGACGCGTTGGTCGACCTCGGCACGCCGCTGTGGGCGCGGGCCGCCGGACGGGTACCGTTCACCGCGGTGTTGTTGGGCCCCAGCGACATCGAAGATCTGCCGCTGGAACCGCCGCGCGATCCGGTGCAATTCCTCTCGGCGACGCCCATCACGGCGACCGAGGCGGCCTGGGTGCGGCTCAAGGGCGCCGACGCCATGCGACAGGCCTGGCAGAACGACGGCGTCGACGTGCTGAACCCGAATCGCCCTGCCGCACAACCGCGTTGAACGGTCACGAACTCGCCGCCCTGGAACGCACCTTAGAGCGCAGAGCAAACGCGGCTAGAGCCAGTTGTTGCGCCGGAACTGGAAGTACAGCGCCAGACAGGCCAGTGTCATCGCGGCCATGATTCCCGGGTAACCCCACGTCCAGTTCAACTCGGGCATGAAGTGGAAGTTCATCCCGTAGATGGCGGCGACCATGGTGGGCACCGCCAAGATGCCGGCCCAGGCTGCCATCTTGCGCATGTCGTTGTTCTGCTGCATCCCGACCCGGGCCAGCGCCGCCTGGATCAGCGAGTTGAGCATGTCGTCGTAGCTCGAGATCTGGTCTGCGGCCTGCGATTGATGGTCGGAGACGTCTCGCAGGTAACGCCGCACCTCTTTGGAAATGAGGTCCTTGTTCTCCACCTGAATGCGGTGGAATGCCACGGACAGCGGGCTGACGCAGCGGCGCAGTTCGACGACCTCGCGCTTGAGCAGATAGATCGGTTCGACGTCGATCTTGCTGCCCGGCGCGAACGCCACCTCCTCGATGCTGTCGATGTCGGATTCGATCAGGCTGCTCACCTGGAGGTAGTGGTCCACCACGTCGTCGGCGATGGCGTGCATTACCGCGAACGGGCCCAGCCGCAGCTGCTCGGGATCGGCGTCCATCCGCTTGCGCACCTCGGAGAGGCCGCCGTGCTCCCCGTGGCGCACGGTGATCACGAAGTCCTTGCCGACGAAAACCATGATCTCGCCGGTCTCGACGATCTGCCGGGCGGCCACCACCGACTCGTGCGGGACGTAGGTGACCGTCTTGAGGACGAAGAACACCGTGTCGTCGTAGCGCTCCAGCTTGGGCCGCTGGTGCGCACAGACGGCGTCCTCGACGGCCAGCGGGTGCATCCCGAAAAGGTCCGCGACTTCCTGCATCTCGGCGAGGTCCGGCTCGCGCAGGCCGACCCAGACGAACGCGTCGTGCCCGAGCATTTCGATCTGGCGCACTTTGTCGCGCGCGGCGTCATAGCTGAATTTCCCGGGCAGCCGGTGGCCGTCGGCGTACACGGCGCAGTCGACCAACGTCTCGTTCGGGGAGCGCGGCTGCGGCTCGGGTTGCGGGGGGCGCGGTTCCTGCGCGAGCGGTCGAAGCGCCTCGGGCAATGCGTCAAAACCCTGGAACACATCCACCTCCGATCGCAGCGCAGGTCTGACCAGGCGGTGCTCCATGGTACGCGTCCCGGCTTGCCGAAGGGCGACGATCCGTTTGCGCGGAAAACGGTCGGGTATTGGACCGGAGATTGGCAGCCCGCAACGGTGCGCTAGTTTCGTGCCGAGACCCGAACAGCATGACTACCTCCACAAGGAGCATTTCGACGTGAGCGCAAGTCCACTCAAGGTTGCCGTCACCGGCGCCGCCGGCCAGATCGGCTACAGCCTGTTGTTCCGCCTGGCGAGCGGTTCGCTGCTGGGCCCCGACCGCCCGATCGAGCTGCGTCTGCTCGAGATCGAGCCGGCGCTCAAGGCGCTCGAGGGCGTCGTGATGGAGCTCGACGACTGCGCGTTCCCGCTGCTGGCCGGGGTCGAAATCGGTGCGGACGCGAACAAGATCTTCGACGGTGTGAACCTGGCGCTGCTGGTCGGCGCGCGGCCGCGGGGCCCGGGCATGGAGCGCAGCGACCTGCTGGAGGCCAACGGCGCGATCTTCACCGCGCAGGGCAAGGCGCTGAACTCCGTCGCCGCCGACGACGTTCGGATCGGCGTGACCGGTAACCCGGCCAACACCAACGCGCTGATCGCGCTGAGCAACGCCCCCGACATCCCCAAGGAGCGGTTCTCCGCCCTGACCCGCCTGGACCACAACCGGGCCATCTCGCAGCTGGCCAAGAAGACCGGCGCCAAGGTCACCGACATCAAGAAGATGACGATCTGGGGCAACCACTCCGCCACCCAGTACCCCGACATCTTCCACGCCGAGGTCGGTGGCAAGAACGCCGCCGAGGTGGTCAACGACCAGAACTGGATCGAGAACGACTTCATCCCGACGGTCGCCAAGCGCGGTGCCGCGATCATCGACGCGCGCGGCGCCTCCTCGGCCGCCTCGGCCGCGTCGGCGACCATCGACGCCGCCCGCTCGTGGCTGCTGGGCAGTCCCGAGGGTGACTGGGTGTCGATGGCGGTCTTCTCCGACGGCTCCTACGGCGTGCCCGAAGGCATCGTCTCGTCGTTCCCGGTGACCACCAAGGACGGCGACTGGTCGATCGTGCAGGGGCTCGACATCGACGACTTCTCCCGCGGTCGCATCGACAAGTCGACCGCCGAGCTGGTCGACGAGCGCAACGCGGTGACCGAGCTCGGTTTGATCTGATCCCACCGCCGAAATCCTTCCCGAAAGGATTAGGTCTACTAATCGGTAGTCAGTACCCTGGGGCGCGTGTCCGAGTTGATTGAATCGATACAGACGCGCGCCGAGCACGGCGCGATCACCGACGCGGAGATCTTCCAGGCACACGTAGGCGGCAAGCTGTCCGTAGGCCCGACGGCGCCGCTGGACACCCAGCGCGCGTTGTCCATCGCCTATACCCCGGGCGTGGCGCAGGTCAGTCGCGCGATAGCCGCCGATCCCAGCCAGGCCGCCCGGTACACGTGGGCGAGCCGGCTCGTCGCCGTCGTCAGCGACGGCAGCGCGGTGCTGGGCCTCGGCGACATCGGACCCGCGGCGTCGCTGCCGGTGATGGAGGGCAAGTGCGCCCTGTTCCAGGCCTACGGCGGGCTGAACGCGATCCCCATCGTGCTGGACACCAAGGATCCCGACGAGATCGTGGAAACCCTGGTGCGACTGCGCCCCACGTTCGGCGCCGTCAACTTGGAGGACATCTCGGCGCCACGCTGCTTCGAGATCGAACGGCGAGTGATCGAGGCGCTGGACTGTCCGGTGATGCACGACGACCAGCACGGCACGGCGATCGTCGCATTGGCGGCGCTCATGGGCGCCACCAAGCTGCTCG
Organism: Mycobacterium sp. E183; assembly: GCF_001667735.1. Classification (GTDB taxonomy): domain Bacteria; phylum Actinomycetota; class Actinomycetes; order Mycobacteriales; family Mycobacteriaceae; genus Mycobacterium. Next base: position 636 of record NZ_LZJN01000165.1, on the reverse strand, counting down.
GTCGGGATATGACGTCGTTGCGGGTGGTGGTCTCCGGCGCCGGGGCAGCGGGCATCGCGTGCACGAATCTGCTTCTGGCGATGGGTGTTTCGGATATCACCGTGCTCGACTCGCGCGGGATTCTGCACACCGGGCGCGACGACATGAACAGCGTCAAGAGCTTGCTGGCGCAGCGGACGAACCCGGACGGTCTCACCGGCAGCATGGCGGAAGCCCTGCGCGGCGCCGACGTGTTTCTCGGCGTGTCCGGGGGCGTGGTGCCCGAGGAGATGATCGCCACGATGGCGCCGAGCGCGATCGTCTTCGCGCTGTCCAACCCCGATCCGGAGATCCACCCGCAGATCGCGGCCAGGTACGCCGCCGTGGTGGCCACGGGGCGCAGCGACTTCCCCAACCAGATCAACAACGTGCTGGCCTTCCCCGGTGTATTCCGCGGGGCGCTGGATGCCGGCGCGCGCAGGATCACCGAAAAGATGATGGTGGCCGCGGCCGAGGCGATCTTCTCGGTCGTCAGCGATGACCTGGCTTTCGACCGGATCGTCCCCAGCCCGCTGGACCTGCGCGTCGGGCACGCGGTCGCCACGGCGGTCGCGCTGGCCGCAGATCCCGCAGACATCGCGGGGTGAGAACCGGCTG
>NZ_LZJN01000164.1 GCF_001667735.1 Mycobacterium sp. E183 | reverse complement strand
GGAACCGTTTTGGGGCGCTTCCGCCGGAGGTTAATTCGGCGCGGATTTATGCCGGTCCGGGGTCGGGGTCGTTGATGACGGCGGCGTCGGCGTGGAATGCGATCGCCGCGGAGCTGCAGTCGGCTGCGTTGAGTTATCAGAATGTGGTGACCCAGCTGGCCAGTGAGGAGTGGGCGGGCACGGCCTCGGCGGCGATGGCGGCCGCGGCCACCCCGTATGCGGAGTGGCTGGCCAGCACGGCGGCGCAGGCCGAGCAGGCCGCGGTGCAGGCCGCCGCGGCGGCGGCGGCTTATGAGGCGGCGTTCGCCGCGGTGGTGCCTCCGCCGGTGATCGCGGCCAACCGGGCGTTGGTGCAGCAGTTGCAGGCCACCAACGTGATCGGGCAGAACACCGGGGCGATCGCGCAGTTGGAGGCCCAGTACGGCGAGTTTTGGGCCCAGGATGCCGGGGCGATGGCCAACTACTCGGTGCAGTCCACGGCGGCGACCAAGGGCATCACCCAGTTCCAGGCCGCCCCGAAGGTGACCAACGACGCGGGCACCACCACCCAGGCCAGCACGGTGGCCAACGCGGCGGCCAACACTTCCGCCGGCAACGCGGCCAACGTCGCGCAAAAGGCGGCCACCACCGCCACGACGACCGCGGCCCCGCAGGCCGCCGC
>NZ_LZJN01000163.1 GCF_001667735.1 Mycobacterium sp. E183 | reverse complement strand
CGCAGCAGGAATAGGTAGCCGCTGACCTGCAGCCCGGTGGTCGGCTGACGCGGCACTGGTCCCCCTACCCTGCGCAGTTGTTGCACACACGCTAAAGCGGGCATAGGTCGGGCCGCTTAATTGATCCACAGGCCAGCGAACTTTCGAACCGTGCTTAGGGTAGGTAAAGTTACGGCGTGTTTTCTCACCGGATAGGTCGCTGCGCAGGGTAGGGGGACCAGTGCCGCGTCAGCCGACCACCGGGCTGCAGGTCAGCGGCTACCTATTCCTGCTGCGTCGCCTTGAATGCGCGTTGCTGGGCGGGGATGTCCACACCCTCAGCGATCGCACGCGGGCGCGAACGCCGGCGCTGACGATCGGGTGCATCCTGGCCGCGATCGCCGTCGCGGCGGCCGCGGCCCTTGCTTTGCTGCGGCCCCGGGTGGCGCTGGATGGCGCGCAACTGGTGATGGGACAAGAGTCCGGGGCTCTCTACGTGCGGGTGGGCGACACCTGGCATCCGGTGCTGAACCTAGCGTCGGCGCGGTTGATCGCGGCGACGGCGGCCAAACCCCAGCCTGTGCCGGAAGCGGACCTGGCCCGCGCCAAACGCGGACCGCCGCTGGGTATCCCGGGCGCGCCGCAGCTGATCGGGGAGCCGTTGAAGGCGGACGAGTCGTCCTGGGCGATCTGCGATACGGACCACGCCGGCACCACGACCGTCCTCGTGGGCCGCACGGACGACGCGGCGGCCCGCCGCTTGAGCGCCGGCGAGGCCGTCCTGGTCGCGTCCGGCCCGGGTTCGCCCGCCTACCTGCTCTATAACGGGCAGCGGGCCGTGCTGGACCTCGCCGACTCCGCGGTGACGCGCGCTTTCCGGCTTGAGCGCCGCGCGCCGCGACCCGTTTCGCCGGCGTTGCTGGGCGCCATCCCCGAGGCGCCACCGATCAGCGCGCCGCGGATCCGGGGCGCGGGCGAGAAGGCGGCGGGATTGCCGGGGTTCACGATCGGCAGCGTGGTGCGCATCACGCGGGCCGGCGGTGACGAGTATTACGCGGTGCTCGCCGCCGGGATTCAGCGCATCGGACAACTGGCTGCCGATCTCCTGCGCTTCAGCAACCCGCAGCGCACCAGCAACGCCGTGACGGTCGCACCCGACGCGATCCGCGCCGCTCCGATCGTCGACGCGCTGCCGGTGGGTAGCTTCCCCGACCGGGCGCCGACACTGCCGGACGACAACGGCACGTTGTGCGTCTCATGGCAGGCGGCGCCATCCGGCCAGGCCGGTGCCGCGCTTCTCACCGGCAACCGAGTGCCGTTGCCGCCCGGTCAGGCGCCGGTGACCTTGTCACGGGCCGACGGGCCCGGCCCCGCGCTGGACGCCGTGTACGTGCCGCCCGGCCGGAGCGCCTACGTGCGAGTCGGCACGCGGTACCTGGTCACCGACACCGGAGCGCGGTTCCCGATCCACGACGACGACGCCGCGCGGGACCTTGGGCTGCCGGCGGCGATCCCGGCGCCGTGGCCGATCCTGCAGACCCTTCCCGCCGGCCCCGAGCTCAGCAGACAACAGGCGTCAACCGCCCGCGACTTCGTCCCGGCCCCTTAGTCGGCCCCTCGCCACACCGACGGCCAGCGCGATGCCCAATCCCGCGAGGCAGGCGACGACGCCGCGCAGTGCGGTGTGCCGGGCGCGCGCGTTCGGCGGCGCGCCCGCCGGGGGCGCGGCGATAGGCGCCGGGTCCGGCGTCGGCGTGGACTCCGGCGCAACGACATCGGTGCTCACCGCCGCCAGGGCGTCGATCGTGCCGTGACCGACGAGCGGATCCCACCCGGCCGGCGGGTGATGCGCCGTCGACTCGATGCGCTGCATCACCTGCCGGGCGGTCAGCACCGGAAACCGGGCCCGGATCAGGGCGGCCAGCCCACTGACGACCGGCGCGGCATAACTGGTGCCGGACACCGGCGCCGAGCCCAGCGGCGTGACCGCCTCGCCGGGGGCGGCGACGTCGACCCAGGGCCCGGCGAGGGTGAATGCCGACGGCGCCCCCTCGTCGTTCACCGAACCGACGGTGAGCACATAGTCGTCGTACCACGCCGGACTGACCGCGACCGTGACGGTTTCCCAAGTGGCGTCCAAGCGCTGCGGAGGGCACTGCGCGGCGCTGCCCGTGTTGCCGGCCGCGGCGACGACGACCGCGTTCTTGATGTCTACTGCGTAGGCCAGCGCGGCGCCGAGCGCGCGGTCATCGAGCGTCGCGGCAGCCGGAACGCAGGCGACCGAGGAGATGTTGATCACCGAGGCACCCAGATCCGCGGCGGTGCGGACGGCCTTCGCCATGGTCTCGACGTCGCCGACGCCGGTGCGGGACCGATCGCTGGCGGGGGAGAACTTCGCGCTGGACTGGCGAATGCTGATCAGGGTGGCTTCGGGCGCAACGCCGCTGAATCCGGACACGCTCGAATCCCGTTCCGCTGCAACGATTCCGGCGACCAGGGTGCCGTGCGCGTCGCAATCCTGGGTGCCGTCGCCGTTGGAGACGTAGTCACCGCCCGGCACCACGTTCGGCAGCGCTCGCTGCGGCGAAACGCCGGTGTCGATGACCGCGACCCGTTGCCCGGCGCCGCGGGTCAGCGGCCAGACCCGCGACAGGTCGAGGATGTCGGGCGGCCGGTTGGGTGCCGGTCCCGTCGTCACGGCCGCGCACACCTCGCGTTGCACCGTCGGAAACGCGGCCGCGGGTCGCGCCGGCTTCGGTAACCATTTGTCGTCGATCTGCGGCGGCGAAACCGCCTGCGCGGTCGGTGCTGCAAGCGGCGACACCAGCGCCCAGACCAACGGGAGGCACGCGATGGGAGACGCCCTCACCGGAAATGCAATCCCCGGACGGCCCCGTACAGTCCGCAGATCCAGCAGGTCAGCGGGGCGGTGGCAACCAGCGCGAGCCACTCCAGGGCGTCGGCGGCTCGGCACAATACGCGTGGACTGGAGATAGCGGGCGCGACGAAGCCGAAATAGACGGCCCCGGCTGCCAGCGTTGCCGTCGCCGCGGCCACCCCAGGCCCGCGCCCCGGCGCGCTCGAGACGGCTACACCGAACGTCGTTCCTACGACGGCGATTCCGGCGATCACCAGCGTCAGCATTCTGGCGTTATCACTAGTACGCGCACGCAGCAGTAGCAACGCGCCGGTGATGCTGCCAAACGCGATGCAAGACAAGCGCGGTGCGCCGGCCAGGACGGTGACGACGGCGCCGACGGCCGCCGACGACGCGAACGCGGCAAGCAGGCTCGACGCCCAGGCGTCGGCGCGGAGTGCGCGCGCCACCAGGTGCGTCCCGTTTGCTTCGGTCTCGTCGGATCCAGCCATCGGCCGCACCCGGGGCGATAGCCCCGCCAGCACGATCGACAGCCGCGCCGCTACTCCAAGCAGGCCAAGCGATGTCAGCGCCGATGCCGCGCCGACCGCGTACGGCGGTGCGCCGGTGATCGCCCCCACCAAAGCGGCGATCGCGACGATCGTCGCGGCGCACGACACGGCGGTCAGCACGACGACGGCGCAACGCGAGGCCCGGATCGCCAGCACGCAGGTGGCCGCCGCCGCCGTCGCGGCCAGCAACACGTTGCATACCCCCGGCCCGCCGGGCACCGCCAAAAAGCCGCCAACCGCCGCGAATGTCGTTGCCATCGCGTTGAGCGCCAGCCCGGCGACCGCATCGCGGCGGAACCGGTGCGTCAAGGCGGCCGACACGAGGGCGATCGCGGCCAAGATCACCAACACGGCCACCGTCGCATGGCGATCACGGTCGGCGCCGCCGCTGAGCGTGTTTCGGGTCAGGGCGAACATGCCGACGACGGTCAGGGCGTTCGCCGCCACCGCGCCGGCGAGCCGTACCGCGAACCGGTGCCCGGTATTCGTCGAAGCGCCGGAACCCGCCAGCGCCTCGGACACGGCCTCCGCCGGATCGTGGTGCAGGAAGCGCGGCGGCGGTGGAGAACCCTGGCTCAGTAACAGAACCGCGCCGTCTCCGATGCCGTTCTGCGCCAGCGTTTTCGACGGGTCCAGAGCGGACGAGCCGGGGGGTGAAAGGTGGTAGCGCTTCGCGGTCAGACCGTCGTCGCCGTCCCGGGCCTGCAGGATGTCGACGATCGACGGCGTCAGGACGCCGACGGGGACCTCGGCCGGGAGGGCCAGGTCCGCGACGGCGGAGCCGGCATGGATTGACACCCGGCACAGCCCCAAATCGGTTGCAGGCAAACGTGACCCCTTCAGTCGTAATGCTGAGAACATAGCGACCATCCGGCAGCCGGGTGTGCCGCTGTCCACAGGTGACTTGTCGTCGAATGGGGTGCTGCCTACGGTCGTCGAACGGGAGGGACGAGATGGCCCAGGACTTCGTGCCGGAAGGGCGCCGGCGGCCGCCGGCGGTGCCGACCGCGGACCTCGTCGTCGATGCACCGCCTGAACCGCCGTCACCGGCGGCGCCTGGCCTGCTGTCCCGGTGGCTGCCCGCCGTGTTGGCGGTCGCCGGAATGGGCGTCATGGTTGCGGCGTTCGCGTCGGGCTCGGGCGGCGCCCGCACACCCATGTTCGTGACCTTCCCCGTCATGCTGCTGGCCTCGACGCTGGTGACAGCACTTTCCGGACGCGGCCGCCGCCGTGGCGGCGGGGTCGACGCCGATCGTCTCGGCTACCTCGCATACCTCAGCCGGCTGCGCAATACCGTCCTCGAAACGGCTGCCGCACAGGGTTACTCACTGACGTGGGACCACCCCGACCCGGACACGTTGTGGACACTGATCGGGGGTCGGCGGATGTGGGAACGGCGGGCGACCGACCCCGACTTCTGCCTTGTCCGCGTCGGTACCGGGCCCCGGCCGCTCGCCACAAGGTTGGTCGCGCCCCAGCCCGCGGACATCACCGACCCCGTCACCGCCACCGCATTGGATCGCTTCCTGCGCACGCATGCGACGATCGTCGGGCCGATCGCCGTCCCCCTGCGCGAAAGTCCGTGCGTCACCATCGACGGCGACCCGACCGGCGCCCGCGGAACGTTGCGCGCGATCATCTGCCAACTCGCCGTCTTGCACCCTCCGGATCAGTTGCTGATCGTCGGCGTGATCGGCGACCGAGACCGTTGGCAATGGGAATGGCTGAAATGGCTTCCGCACAACCAGCATCCGACGGCGGCCGACGGGGCGGGGCCGGCGCGGATGGTGTACCGCGACATGGACGAGGCGCGGGCCGCGCTGACCTGCGTGCGTCCGGCGCACACGGTGGTGGTCGCTGACTTGGACCGCGACGTCGAAGGGCTCGCGGGCGCGACCGTCCTTCAACTCGGCCGGGGCCGCGATGACGCGCCGGTGACGATCACCGGTGCCGGCGAAACCCAGAGCCCGGCGCGCCCCGACCGGTTGGACCCCCAGGAGGCGCTGGTATGCGCCCGCCGGCTGGCGATACACCGGGTGGGCACGGGCCGTCGCGGCGGCGACGGGGCGGGGTGGCCGGTCCTGACGGGGATTGACGATGTGGACGGTTTCGACCCGATCACAGTGTGGGATGCCCGAGATCACCGCGATCGGCTCCGCACCCCGATCGGAAGCCAAGCCGACGGCGTACGGGTGGAGCTGGACATCAAGGAGGCCGCGGACGCCGGCGTGGGCCCACACGGGCTGTGCGTCGGGGCCACCGGCTCCGGCAAGTCGGAGCTGTTGCGCACGATCGCACTGGGCATGATGGTGCGCAACTCTCCCGAAGTGCTCAATCTGCTGCTCATCGACTTCAAAGGCGGCGCAACATTTCTCGACTATGCGCGGGCCCCACACGTGGCCGCGGTCATCACGAACCTCGCCGACGAGGCGCCGTTGGTCGCCAGGATGCGCGACGCCCTGGCCGGTGAGATGAATCGCCGGCAACGGCTGCTGCGGGCGTCCGGCCATATCAGCGTGGCGGCGTACGAGCAAGCCCGCCGGGCGGGCGCCAGGTCGGCCGCCCTGCCCAGCCTGTTCATCATCGTCGACGAGTTCTCCGAGTTGCTCACTCAGCATCCGGATTTCACCGACATGTTCGTGGCGATCGGGCGGCTCGGCCGATCGTTGGGCATGCACCTGCTACTGGCGAGCCAGCGGCTCGACGAGGGCCGACTGCGCGGGCTCGACGCCCACCTGTCCTATCGGATCTGCTTGAAGACCCTGTCGGCCGCCGAATCACGTGCCGTGCTGGGGACCTCGGACGCGTACGAATTGCCCAACAAACCCGGCTTGGGTTACCTGCGTACGAGCGGGGGAGAGCTCATCCGCTTCTGCGCCGCTTACGTTTCGGGCCCGGCGGCGTCCGGCGTGCCGACCACGGCATCCGTGGCGAATCCGTCCGTGCGCACGTTCGGAACCCGAAGCGTCGGCGCCATCACCCGAAGGGTCGAGGCCGGTGCGTCGTCGCCGCGGACGACGCTGCACGCCGTCCTGGACCGGCTGTGCGGGCATGGCCCGGCCGCGCACCAGGTCTGGCTGCCACCGCTGGGCCCGGCGCCCGCTCTGCAAACCCTGCTCGATGCCGGTGCGCCCGAACGAGGCGTCCTGACGATTCCGCTCGGCGTCGTCGACCGGCCCTTCGAGCAGCGGCGGACGCCGTTGCTGGCCGACTTGCGCGGCGCCGCAGGCAATGTCGCGGTCGTCGGGGCGCCACAGTCGGGCAAGTCGACGGCGATCCGCACGGTGATCACCGCGCTTGCGGCCACCCACTCCCCGCGGCAGGTGCAGATCTACTGCCTCGACTTCGGCGGCGGGGCGCTGACGTCGACACGGACAATTCCCCATGTCGGCGCGGTCGCTGGGAGGGCCGAACCGCGCCTCGTCGCCCGGATCGTCGCCGAATGCGAGTCGGTCATTCGTTCACGCGAGACCTTTTTCGGCGACCGTGGTGTCGGATCGATCACCGAGTACCGCCGGCTGCGCGCGCAGGGCGCGGCGCCGGACGCCGATCCGTTCGGGGATGTCTTCCTCGTCGTCGACGGCTGGGCGAGCCTGTGCCAGGAATTCGGTGCGCTGGAGCCTTCGGTGACCGCAGTTGCCTCCCAGGGGCTTTCCTTCGGCGTACACGTGGTGTTGTCCGCATCGCGGTGGGCCGAGATCAGGCCGGCGCTACGCGACCAGATCGGCACACGCATCGAGCTGAGGCTGGGTGATCCCGCCGATTCCGAGCTGGACCGGAAAGCGGCCCAACACGTTCCGCGTGGCAAACCGGGTCGCGGTCTTTCCGGCGACGGCTCGCACATGATGATCGCCCTGCCGACGGCCGAGATCGGCAGCGCTGAATCGGTCGCGCCGCCGATACCGTTGCTGCCCGCGCTGATCGAGCGTCACACGGTCGTGGAGGCGGCGGGTCCCGGCCTCGGCCAACGTATCCTGCTCGGCCTCGAGGAGCGCCGACTGCAGCCCGTGCCGTGCGAGTTCGACCGGTGGGCCCATCTTCTCGTGCTCGGCGACAAGGGATGCGGCAAGACGTCGACCCTGCGAACGCTATGCCGCGAGATCGTCCGAACGAAGACGCCGGCGCAAGCGCGCCTCGTCATCGTCGACTTTCGGCGCTCCCTGCTCGGCGTGGTCGAGTCGGAGCACCTCGGCGGGTATGCCGTGTCGCCGGGCTCGCTGGCCGGCACGCTGCCGGATCTGCTCGACCTGCTGGAGCGGCGAATGCCCCCGGCCGACGCGAGCCAGGCGCAGCTGCGAGCCGGGTCCTGGTGGTGCGGGCCTGAGATCTACGTCGTGGTCGACGATTACGACCTGGTCGCCGGCCCGTCCGCCAACCCGCTGGCTCCGCTCACCGAATACCTGCCCTTTGCAACGGATCTGGGCTTGCACATGGCCATCGCGCGCCGAAGCGGCGGCGCCGAGCGCGCATTTTTCGAGCCCCTGCTGGCGGGCGTGCGTGAGCTCGGCTGCATGACCCTGATGATGAACGGATTCGCCGCCGACGGTGCGCCCTTCGGCTCGGGTCGGCCCGCGCCGTTGCCGCCCGGCCGCGGCGTCCTGCTCACCCGCCCGGGCGACGAACAACTCGTCCAGGTGGCCTGGAGCGCTCCGTGAACACACACCGCGCCATCATCGAAGTGGGTCCCGGCGCGATCCGCCGATTATGTTGCCGGACAAGCGCCGTCGCCGACGAGCAGACCTCCGAGATCATCGCGGCCGCGCTGAGTGCGATCGACGATCGGGTCGCGTTGGTGGGCGGGCGACCGATAGCCGTTGCGTCGCTGTGGGCGGACGCGCTGCGCTCCGTCGCCTGTACGGGCGGCAAGGGCATGGTCGTGCTACACCCGTCCTGGTGGTCGTCCTTGCGCGTCGGGGTCGTGAGCCGCGCGGCCGCCAGCGTGTCCGACGACGTGCTGGCGCGGCCCCGGTCGTGGTTGCTGAAGCGGGCCGGCGGCCCCGATGCGGACGCGGCGACCGTGGTGGAGATCGCCGAGCGGATGGTGGTGGTGGGTGACGCCGCCGTCGCCATCCGGCGCGGGGCGCAACCGTGCGCCGTCGCCGACGAGGTGATCGCCGCGGTAGCGGGCCGCCCCGCGGGCGTCCTGCTGATCGACGAGCCGAGCACCATCGCCGGGTCGTCGACGCTGGCTGCGGCGATCGCCGCCGTGGCGGGCGGCAACGGGCGGACGGTGGTGCGAATCGGTGCCGCCCGGCTGGCCCGGCTCGCCCGGCTGGCGGTGTCCGATCTCGATCGGCCAGCCAAGCCGGGCGACGATCGTGGCCGACCCCGTGCGCGGACGCTCGCCGGCATCGGCGCGGCCGGCATCGTGCTGGCCGCCGCGGCCCCGGCCGGGATCAGCGCCGACCGGCACCGTCCGGTGACCGCGCCGACGGTCCAGGCCGTGCCGACCACGTTTCTGGTGGAAGGCCGGGTGGCGGTGGCGGTGCCGGCGGATTGGCCCACCCAACGGGTGGTCGCCGGGCCCGGGTCGGCGCGGATCCAGGTCACCTCCCCGTCCGACCCCGAAGTGGCGTTGCACGTCACGCAGTCACCGGTGGTGGGCGAGACGCTGAGTGGCACCGCCGAGCGGTTGCAGCAGGCGATCGACGCCGAGCCCGCGGGGGTGTTCGTCGACTTCAACCCCTCCGGCATCAGCGCAGGCAGGCCAGCGGTGACCTATCGCGAAGTGCGCGCCGCCCATCACGTGCGGTGGACGGTGCTGCTGGACGGCCCGGTGCGGATCAGCCTCGGATGCCAGAGCCGGCCCGGCGGCGAAGAGGCCGTACGCGGCGCCTGCGAGCAGGCCGTGCGCTCGGCCCACGCGGTCGGATGAACCCCGAAAATTCGGTGGAACCAAATGAGCGTTGTCCGGGTCGAACTTGGTATGAGTGCACCCAACACACTGAGCACCGACTTCGACTTGATGCGGTCGGTCGCGGGCAGCACGGACGCCCGCAATGAGGAGATCCGGGCCATGCTGCAGGCGTTCATCGGCCGCATGGGTGCGGTGCCCGCGTCGGTGTGGGGCGGGGCGGCGGCCGCGCGGTTCAGGGATGTGGTGGATCGCTGGAATGCCGAGTCGTTGCGGCTCTATCACGTCCTGCACGCGATCGGCGAGACCATTCGGCAGAACGCGGCCACCCTGCAGGAGGCCGGCCATGACCACGCGGCCCACATCGCCGCCGCCGGCGGAAACCTGTGATCGGGGGATCTTCAGTGGAATCAGCGTTGTCCTACAACTTCGGTGAGATCGAGTATTCGGTGCGGCAGGAAATCCACACCACATCGGCCCGCCTGAACGCCGCGCTGGATGAACTCCGGGCCCAGATCGCCCCGCTGCAGCAGCTCTGGACGCGCGAGGCTGCGGCCGCCTACCAGGTTGAGCAGCAGAAGTGGCACCAGGCGGCGAGCGCACTCAACGAGATTCTGGTCGATCTCGGCAACGCGGTGCGCGACGGCGCGGACGAGGTGGCGAACGCCGACCGGCGGGCGGCGAGCGCCTGGGGACGCTAGCCGCACCCACAGTCGTCTGTGTGGTCCCGGCGGAGGAGAGCCGCTGGGACCACGCAGTCGTTTTGACCTGCGGGGACGCTCATCGGTAAGCTGCTCGGTTGGCGTGCGGTACGCCGGGGTCTCGGGTCAATGTCGGTCGCCGAGAAACACCTCACCGCAAACGCCTGACCGGCACCCGGCTCGACCCGGGATCCACCTCGAGAAAGAAAAGGTAAGCGCTGTGCCCACCTACGCGCCAAAGGCGGGTGACACCACGCGGTCGTGGTACGTCATCGACGCCACGGACGTGGTGCTTGGCCGCCTTGCCGTCGCGGCAGCCACCCTGCTGCGCGGCAAGCACAAGCCGACGTTCGCCCCCAATGTCGACGGCGGTGACTTCGTCATCGTCATCAACGCCGACAAGGTCGCCCTCTCCGGCGACAAACTGCAGAGCAAGCTGGCTTACCGCCACTCGGGGTATCCCGGCGGCCTGCACTCGCGCACCACCGGCGAGCTGATGGAAAAGCACCCCGACCGCGTCGTCGAGAAGGCGATCGTCGGCATGCTGCCCAAGAACAAACTCAGCCGTCAGATCCAGCGCAAACTCCACGTCTACGCCGGCCCGGAGCACCCGCACGCCGCTCAGAAGCCGGTTCCGTACGAGATCAAGCAGGTGGCCCAGTGACCGAAACGACCGAGGCCCTGGAAACCACGGCCACCCCGGAAACCCCCGACGTCCCGGCCGAGGCGCCCGCCCCCGCGGCCGCCGAAGCCTTCGTCTTCGACCGGCCCATCCAGACCGTCGGCCGCCGCAAGGAGGCCGTGGTGAGGGTGCGCCTGGTGCCCGGCACCGGCAAGTTCGACCTGAACGGCCGCAGCCTGGAGGATTACTTCCCCAACAAGGTGCACCAGCAGCTGATCAAGGCCCCGCTGGTCACGGTGGACCGGGTGGAGAGCTTCGACATCTTCGCCCTGCTGCACGGCGGCGGCCCGTCGGGCCAGGCCGGGGCGCTGCGGCTGGGCATCGCCCGGGCGCTGATCGTGGCGCAGCCCGAGGACCGGCCCGCGCTGAAGAAGGCCGGCTTCCTCACCCGTGACCCGCGCGCCACCGAGCGCAAGAAGTACGGCCTGAAGAAGGCCCGCAAGGCGCCTCAGTACAGCAAGCGCTGATCGACCATCACTTTCTGGCCGCAACGGGGCGTCAAACTGGGACGTTCCGCGCTTGTATCGGCGTGTCTGCGCCCAAACGCGCCCCGTTTCGGTCAGAAAAGAACGGGCACGTTAGGTGAACGACCGCCAACTGTGAGAGGTTTTTCCGCATGGGTCGACTATTCGGCACCGACGGTGTCCGCGGGGTCGCCAATCGCGAGTTGACCGCGGAGCTGGCGCTGGAACTGGGCGCCGCGGCCGCGCGGCACCTGGCCAGCGCGGGCGGACCCGGGCGGCGCGTCGCCGTGATCGGGCGCGACCCCCGGGCCAGCGGCGAGATGCTGGAAGCCGCGGTGATCGCCGGGCTGACCAGCCAGGGCGTCGACGCGCTGCGGGTCGGGGTCCTGCCCACGCCCGCGGTGGCCTACCTGACCGGCGCGTACGACGCCGACTTCGGCGTGATGATCTCGGCGTCACACAACCCGATGCCCGACAACGGCATCAAGATCTTCGGCCCCGGCGGCCGCAAGCTCGACGACGAAACCGAAGATCGGATCGAGGCGCTGGTCACCGCGGAAATCGGGATGCGCCCCGTCGGCGCCGGGATCGGCCGCGTCATCGACGCCGAGGACGCCGACGACCGCTACCTGCGCCACCTGAGCAAGGCCAGCACGCTGCGGCTCGACGGCCTGACCGTGGTGGTCGACTGCGCGCACGGCGCGGCCTCGTCGGTGGCGCCGCGCGCCTACCGCGCGGCCGGGGCCCGGGTCATCGCGATCAACGCCGACCCCAACGGCCTGAACATCAACGACAACTGCGGCTCCACCCACCTGGATTCGCTGCGCGCCGCGGTCATCGACCACCGCGCGGACCTGGGGCTGGCCCACGACGGGGACGCCGACCGCTGCCTGGCCATCGACGCCAACGGCGAGCTCGTCGACGGCGACGCGATCATGGTCGTGCTCGCGCTGGCCATGCGCGAGGCCGGCGAGCTGGCCTCCGACACGCTGGTGGCCACCGTGATGAGCAACCTCGGCCTGCACCTGGCCATGCGCGCCGCCGGTATCACCGTGCGCACCACCGGGGTCGGCGACCGCTACGTCCTCGAGGAGCTGCGGGCCGGCGACTACAGCCTCGGCGGCGAGCAGTCCGGCCACATCGTGATGCCGGCCCTGGGCTCCACCGGGGACGGCATCGTCACCGGGCTGCGGCTGATGACGCGCATGGTGCAGACCGGCTCGTCGCTGACCGAGCTCGCCGCGCCGATGCAGACGCTGCCGCAGGTGCTGATCAACGTCCGGGTGGCCGACAAGGACACCGCCGCCGCCGCGCCCGCCGTGCGCACCGCGGTCGGCGACGCCGAGGCCGAGCTCGGTGACACCGGCCGAATCCTGTTGCGCCCCTCCGGAACCGAGCCCGTCATCCGCGTCATGGTGGAAGCGCCCGAGGCGGACGTCGCCCAGCGCGTGGCGAATCGGGTCGCCGAGGCGGTCAGCTCCGCGCACTGAATCTCCCCGGAACCGGGGCGCGTGCCCGGGCGTCGGATTAGGCATGAGATTCGACAGGGGAACACGACCCGTCACCGTGGCCCGCACCGAGGTCGACGTCGCGGCGACGCACCGCGTGGCAGACCAGTTCCGCGCCGCCGCCGACCTTCTCGACCGCGCCCTCAGCGATCAGCTGGGCAGGCTGGCTTTCGGCGGGGCCGCCGCCGGCCGGGCGCACACCGCGCGCGGCGACGCGCTGCGCGTCGAGTTGGAGCGGCTGACCGCCGAAGTGGCACAGTGGTCGCGCGCGTCCGCCGAGATCGCCAGCGCCCTGCGCGTCAGCGCCGACCGCTACGCCGACGCCGAGGCGTACGCCGCGGAACGGATCGCCTGAGCGTGGCCGAGCGGTTGGATGTCGCCGGGCGCCTCGCCGAGGGCCTGCCCGCCGTCGAGCACACCGAGCTGTACGTGCGGGCCTGCCATGCCCTTGGCTACCAACATCCCGACCTGACGGCGCATCCCGCGCAGATCCGCGACTGGTATGCCACCGAAGACGGCCTCGATCTGCGCGCCCTCGACCGCGACTGCGCGGAGCTGCGGGCGGCGGGCGACACGGTCGCCGAGGCGTTGCGGGTGCAGCGCGCCCAGATGGCCGAGTTGGCCGCGGCGTGGGTCGGGCCCGCCGGCGACGCCGCGGTGCGGTTTGTCGAACGCCACTGCGACGCCGCCGGGGCGGTCGCCACCGAACTGCGCGCGGCCGCCCAGCGGTGCGAGTCGCTGCGCGACAACCTGTGGTACCTGGTCGATTCGAAGGTCGCGACGGCCATCTCGGTCGACGACGGCACCCGGTCGCAGCGGCCGGCGTGGCTGGCCGCCGCCGCCACGGTCACGGCCGGGGCGGGGGACCGGCACGCCGCCGAGGAGATGGTGCGCGGGCAGGTGATGCCCTACGTGGACAACGAGATTCGCGACGACTGGCTGACGACGATGCGGTCGACGCGCGACGGTATCGACACCGCCTACGACATGGTCACCGAACGGATGGCCGCCGCGCCGATGGTGCGCTTCGAGACCCCCGGGGATCTGGGACCCGGCTACCAGCCGGTGCGGGCGGCGCCGCCCGCCGTCGCGCCCGTCGCGGTGGTGCCCGCGGCCGCGATCCCGAGCCCGCCGCCGGATCCGGCGCCGACGGCGGCCACGCTCGCGCCGGCTCCGGTTCCCGCCGCGCCGCAACCTGATTGGGGATCCGCGCTCGGCGACGCGGGCGTCATGCCGGCGGGCGATCTGGGCGGTGGGCTCGGTGGTGGCGCCGGTGGTGGTGGTGCGGGTCTGCTGGGGTTGGCCGGCAGGATCGTCGACGCGGTCGGTGGGCTGATCGGCTCGGCCGGCGACGAGGCGGGCGCTGGCGATCCCTTCGACGAGGGCGACGCCCTCGACGAGGACCCCTTCAAGCCCGACGACGAGGACGACGAGCCCATCAGGACCGAGGACAGCGAAAACGCCGCGGACACCGGAGGATCCGAGCCCGACGTGGCGGCTCAGCCGCGGGCGGCGCCGCAGCCGGCGGATACGCCGGCGCCACCCGTCGAAGCGCCGGCCAACCCACCGCCACCGGTTGCCCCGCCCGCGGCGGGCGGGCCCGTGCCGCCGGCGACCGATGGGAAGACGCCCTGCGAGGTCGCCGCGGACCAGCTGCCGCAGGCGGGGCAGTGATGGCTCAGGCCGGGCGGATTTGCAGCACGTCCTCGACGAAGCGCACGGATTCGGCGCGGTCGGTGGCCAGCGGGCTGAGCAGCAGCGTCGTCACACCGGCCTCGGCGAAGGCGGCCAGGCGCTCGGTGACGTAACCGCGCGGGCCGACCAGCGACATGCCGCGCACCAGCTCGTCCGGCACCGCGTCGATGGCCTCCTTTTTGCGGCCGGACAGGTACAGCTCCTGGATGCGGTCGGCGACCTCGCCGAACCCGTAGCGCGTCGCCAGGGCGTGATAGAAATTGCGGCCCTTGGCGCCCATCCCGCCGAGGTAGAGGCCCAGCTGCGGCTTGACCCACGCCAGCCGCTCGTCCACGTCCTCGCCTATCGCCACCGACGCGTGCACCATGACGTCCAGCGGCCCCAGCGCGGGATCGCGCTTGGCGGCCCCGGCCGCCAGCGCGTCCCCCCACACCGACGCGGCCTTGTCCGGCAGGTAGAAGACCGGCTGCCAGCCTTCGGCGATCTCGGCGGTCAGCTCGACGTTCTTCGGGCCCAGCGCGGCGATCGTGATCGGAATGCGTTCGCGCACGGGATGATTGATGAGCTGCAGCGATTTGCCCAGCCCCGTCCCGCGGTCGGGCGGCAGCGGGATCTGGTAGTGCTTGCCGTTGTGCTGCAGGCGTTCCCGCCGCCACACCTTGCGGCAGATCTCCACGATCTCGCGGGTGCGGCCCAGCGGCGCGTCGAACTCGACGCCGTGAAAGCCCTCGATCACCTGCGGCCCCGACGTGCCGATCCCCAGCCGGAAGCGCCCGTCGGACACGAAATCCAGCCCCGCGGCCGTCATCGCCAGCAGCGAGGGGGTGCGGATGTAGATGGGGAACACCCCCGAGGCCAACTCGACGGTGTTCGTCTTGGCCGCCAGGTACCCGAGCTGGCTGACGGCGTCGAAGGCGTACGCCTCGGCCACCACGGCGATGTCGATGCCGGCCTTCTCGAGCTCCACCACGCGGTCCACGGCCTGGTGAAAGCCGCCCGAATAATCCAGGGCGATCCCGATTCGCATCAACGACAGATACCACGACGGCACCCCGGCGCCGCGGCCGCTCGGAGTTCAGCCGGCCGAGTTGCCCGTCCAGTACTCCGCGAACCGTCGACCGTCTGCCGACAGCCGCAGGATGTCGTTGCCGGTGAAGGACACCGGTCCGTCGGGCCCGCGGCCCGTGCCGACCCAGCGACCCGCCACGAGGTCGCCCTCGGCGAAGGGTCCCAGTTGGATGGCAAAGGTCAAGTCGGCCATCATGTTTCGGGTCTCGTCGACGACCCGCGCAAGCTCCTCGGGACCGTGGACGTCCCGGCCGGGCCAGTGACCCACGAAGTCGACCATCACGATCTCGGACGCGACGGGCCGGCCCGCCCAGAGCTCGGTGATCCAGCGTTCGTAGAGCGCGCGCACGGTCGACACAGTGGGCAATTACCCCGTTGCCGCGTCACTTCAACAGCGCGACGATCTTCTCCTCGAGCGCGACGGGGGCGGCCTCGGCATCCAGCGGTTCCGTCTTGGGCAGCGCCACGTCGGGATCGGCGAAATCGCGGTAGGTCTTGTCGCCGCCCAGCGTGTAGAGCAGGTAGCCGGTGAGCAGCGCGCGCACCGTCCGCTGCGTGCGCCGGTGCGGGCTGGCCAGGCCGAACACCTTTGTTAGCCGTCGGCCCTCCACCAGGCCGCCGGGCTGGGCCTTGCTGACGACCCGCAGCGTGGCCGCGTCCCACGCCCGGGACAGCGACAGCGCGTTCGACGTCAGCGACTTCGGATCGCCCGGCGCGGTCAGGATCAACCCCGGCAGCTTGAGCGTCGCCGCCGGTGCCTCGGCCGGGGGGCTGGTGACCGCGGGAAACAACGCCGCCGCGGCGGCCGGCTTGTTCGGCATGCCGGCCGCGGCGAACACCGCCGCCGAGCCGCCGAAACCGTGTCCGACCACGCCGAGCTTGGCCGGATTCACGCTGATCTTGCCCGGCCCGAGCCGCACCCCAGAGACGATGTCCAGCGCGGTGCCGAGGTCGAAGGCGAAGTTCAGGACGGAAGGGGCCAGGCCGCGCTCGGTGTCGGGAGCGCCGGCCACGATGCCCCAGGACGCCAGGTGTTCGAGCAGACCCGCATAGCGGCCGGCCTTGGTCAGCCAGTCGTGCCCGAACGCGACGCCGGGCAGACCCAGCCCCGCCTCCGGGGTGTAGACCACCCCGGGGAGCCCGGCGAACGCCAGGTCACCCCGCAAAACCCGATGCGGACCACGGCGGTTGAGCGCTGCGAACAGCTTGCGGGTGCGGGCCACGCGTCGACGTTAGCGCATCCCGGTCAGGCCATGACCTCGATGACGCCCACCCGCCACAGCGCCGCATACATGTGGCGCAGCGGGAAGCTCAGTAACTTCGCGGCCGTGTCGACCATCGGGTCGCCACTGGCGATCGGCTCGCGATGACGCCGCCGGGGCGCGGGCTTGGGGGCGGGCTTGGGGGCGCGCGCCGGCGCGAGCGTCAGGCTGGGCACGGGCAGCTCGGTCATCACATCGTCGAACAGAACAGCGGTCATGATTCTCTCCTAAAAGAAGCGGTGCGGAATTTCGGATTAACATTTACTAACGGTTAGCTATCCGGCGGCTTACGCATTATCTGGGCAGTTATTTTTAAGCCAAATAATTAGTCGGCCGTCTAACGCAGTTTCCGGGTAGCTGGACTATCATCATTGATGTCTGCATAAAGGTTCTATTGCTACGAAGATATGGTCGCGCTCTGCGCATTTACACTGTTGAGCCGCATGGCTCGCCAGGCGGTAGTGATCAGGCGGGCGTCAACGAGCTGTCCTTTCTGGTGGCTCCGACGGTTGCCGGTTGTAGCCGATTCCAGAATTCTAAGTAGGCAGATTGGTTCAGCGATGACGCAAACGAAAACGCCACAAATACATCAGGTGAAAAGCGTTTCTATCGTTTATGAAGACGATGTAAAGGGGATGGTCAGCGGCCCTGGGCCGGAAACCCGGGTGGATTGGTCCACGGTGTCCACCTGACTCCGTCCCAATACCGGTGCCCGGGCCCCGACGGGTCGCCGTACCAGCCCGGCGGCGGACCGGCGGCCGGGGGCGGGGCGGGGACGTGGGCGGCGCCGGGTGGCAGCGCGGCCAACTTGCGAACCTGCCGCATCGCGTTCCAGTTGGAGACCAGCGCGACCCAGTTCAACACCAGCAGCGAGAGCAGGCTCCACCAGCCGGCCAGCAGGTTTTGCGTCTGCGCGGACCGGTATGCCCGCTCGCACTGCTCGAGGGTGCCCGTGACGGCGTAGCTGCGCTGCTGCCAGAAGATGACTGCGCCGATGTGCTCGATGAGCCGGACGGAGAACTGACGGTACGGGTCGGTCACAACAAACCTTCCTGCGCAGGTGGGCGGCCTAACCATAGCCTCGGCGTGCGGGGTTGGGGGTGCGCCTGCACTACCCTGGTTCGAATGTGCGGAATCGTCGGCTACGTCGGGCAGCAGCCTGCCTGCCAGGTCGTCATGGATGCGCTGCGCCGGATGGAGTATCGCGGCTACGACTCGTCGGGCATCGCACTGGTCAACGGCGCGGGAACGCTCACCGTGTGCCGCCGCGCCGGCCGGCTCGCCAACCTGGAGGACGCGGTCGCGCAGATGCCGCCGGAGTCGATGGGCGGCACCACCGGCCTGGGTCACACCCGCTGGGCCACCCACGGGCGCCCGACCGACCGCAACGCGCACCCCCACCGCGACGCCGCCGGCAAGATCGCCGTCGTCCACAACGGCATCATCGAGAACTACCCTGGCCTGCGCCACGAGCTCGAGGCCTACGGCGTGGAGTTCACCAGCGACACCGACACCGAGGTGGCGGTGCACCTGGTGGCGCAGGCCTACCGGCACGGGCCGACCGCCGGCGACTTCGCGGCCTCGGTGCTGGCCGTGCTGCGCCGGCTGGAGGGCCACTTCACGCTGGTGTTCACCAACGCCGACGAGCCCGGCACCATCGTGGCCGCCCGTCGCTCCACCCCCCTGGTCATCGGGATCGGCGACGGCGAGATGTTCGTCGGCTCCGACGTCGCGGCGTTCATCCCGCACACCCGCAACGCCATCGAGCTCGGGCAGGACCAGGCCGTGGTGATCACCGCGGACGGCTACCGCATCACCGACTTCGACGGCAACGCCGACGTCGAGTACCGCGAATTCCACATCGACTGGGACCTGGCCGCCGCGGAAAAGGGCGGCTACGAGTACTTCATGCTCAAGGAGATCGCCGAGCAGCCCGCCGCGGTGGCCGACACCCTGCTCGGGCACTTCATCGACGGGCGGGTGGTGCTCGACGAGCAGCGGCTCTCCGACCAGGAACTGCGCGAGATCGACAAGGTGTTCGTCGTGGCGTGTGGCACCGCGTATCACTCCGGGCTGCTCGCGAAGTACGCCATCGAGCACTGGACCCGGCTGCCCGTGGAAGTGGAGCTGGCCAGCGAATTCCGCTACCGCGACCCGGTGCTGGACCGCAGCACCCTGGTGGTCGCGATCTCGCAGTCCGGGGAGACCGCCGACACCCTGGAGGCCGTCCGGCACGCGAAGGAGCAGAAGGCCAAGGTGCTGGCCATCTGCAACACCAACGGCTCGCAGATCCCCCGCGAATGCGACGCCGTGCTTTACACCCGCGCCGGGCCCGAGATCGGCGTCGCCTCCACCAAGACATTCCTGGCGCAGATCGCCGCCAATTACCTGGTGGGCCTGGCGCTGGCGCAGGCCCGCGGCACCAAGTACCCCGACGAGGTCGAGCGGGAGTACCGGGAGCTGGAGGCCATGCCGGACCTGGTCGCGCGGGTGCTTGCGATGATCGAGCCGGTGGCCGCGCTTGCGCATCGGTTCGCCCAGTCCTCGACCGTGCTGTTCCTGGGCCGCCACGTGGGCTACCCGGTGGCGTTGGAAGGCGCGCTCAAGCTCAAGGAACTGGCCTACATGCACGCCGAGGGGTTCGCCGCCGGCGAGCTCAAACACGGCCCGATCGCGCTGATCGAGGACGACCTTCCCGTCATCGTCGTCATGCCCTCGCCAAAGGGCCAGGCCACGCTGCACGCCAAGCTGCTGTCCAACATCCGGGAGATCCAGGCGCGCGGGGCGATCACCATCGTGATCGCCGAGGAGGGTGACGACACCGTGCGGCCCTACGCGGACCACCTGATCGAAATCCCATCGGTCTCAACCCTTTTGCAGCCGCTGCTGTCGACCATCCCGCTTCAGGTGTTCGCCGCGTCAGTTGCCCAGGCCCGAGGTTACGACGTTGACAAACCCCGCAACCTCGCCAAGTCCGTCACCGTGGAGTAGCCGCCGCCTGAGGCTGGCCGCCTTGGGTGTCGTGCTCCTGATCGGCGCCTACATCGGTTCGATCGCGCTGTACGTCGACAGCGGCATGGGTCATCCCCATGTCGTGGTGCAGGGTACGCAGGCGGGAGACGGGACGATGTTGACGAACGACGTCGAAGAGATCCAGTCGCACAACAGCGTTCTGATCGCCAACATCACCGTGCAGCCTGGCCCCGGGCTGCTGGACCCCCGCACCCACACCCTCAAGGACGACCTCCACATCTTCGCCGCCTCGACCGCGACGAGCAGCAGGCAAACGTGGCCGAAAGGCACGCTGCCCACCGTGTTTCGGGTGTCGCTCGTCCTCACCGGCGAGGTCGCGGACTGGCCGCTCGACGAATACCACTCGGGGCCCGTCGTCGCCCAACTGTCGTCCGGTCCGGAGAACACACCGGTGCCCGCGACGGTGACCCTGGTCGACCGGCTGCTCGGTTGGAAAGTCGACGTGACCCGCGTCAACGACGCCGACCCGACCGGCCCGTTCCGGGTGGACCTGTCCAGGACTTCGAGCACGGTGGTTTTCGGGGTCGCCATCCTGTGCGTCCTGATCGGGCTCGCCGGCCTGGGCGCGTTCGTCGCCGTCCAGACGTCGCGCGACCGGCGTAAATTCCAGCCGCCGATGACGACCTGGTATGCGGCGATGTTGTTCGCGGTGATGCCGCTGCGCAATGCTCTGCCCGACGCGCCGCCATTCGGAAGCTGGATCGACATCACGATCGTGGTGTGGGTGATCGTCGTGTTGGGGATATCGATGGGGCTCTACATCTCGTGCTGGTGGCGGCATCTGCGACCCGAAGCCGCCTAGCCGACGCCCCTGCGCCGGCCACGTCCGTCACCGCGGAGTAGTTCCGCCGCTTCGGCCGTAACGCCGCGTGATCCGCGGCGGTTCCGTTAGATTGCTCTCGGGTAACAAGCCACTCCACGGGGTAGGAGCAGCATGCGATCGGCGGTCACAAGACTCGCCACGGTGGGCGTCATCGTGCTCATTCTCGGGACATACATAGCGTTGGTGGGCCTCTACAAGGACACCGTCGAAGGGTCCGCCCCCGGCACCCTGAGCGACAATCCGGAGACGGCCGCCCAGAGCATGGCCACCTTGACCGTGGAGGAGATGCAGTCCAACTACAGCGCCGTCGTCGCCAACGTGGCCGTCGCGCCGGGGCCCGCGCTGCTGGACCCGGTCACCCACCGCCTCAAGGAAGATCTCGTGCTGCGCGTTCGATCTTCGGCCCAGCCCAGTCGCAAGGACTATTCGCCGGGCATGCTTCCCGGCGTCTTCCCGCTCCCGCTGACCATCGCGGGTCACGTGGAGCGCTGGCCGTTCGACAGCTACACGTCGGGTCCGATCGAGGTGCAGCTCTTCCCCGGGGGCGATACGACGAAGCCGCCCACACTCATCCCGGTGCGACTCATCGACCATTTGTCGGGCTTCAAGGTCTCCATGAGCAAGATCCCGGGCCAGGAGGCGTACCGCATGCACGTGCGGCGCGCGCTGAGCACCGCGGTGTTCGGGATGGTCATTTGCGGCGTGCTCATCGCGATCGCCGGCCTCGCCGTTGTCGTCGCGGTCCAGACGCTGCGCAACCGGCGCAAGTTCCAGCCCCCGATGACGACGTGGTACGCCGCGATGCTCTTCGCGGTGGTGCCCCTGCGCAACGCGCTTCCCGGCCTACCCCCGTTCGGGGCGTGGATCGACGTGACCATCGTGCTGTGGGTGATCGTCGCGTTGGTGACGGCGATGCTGCTGTACATCGTCTGCTGGTGGCGCCACCTGAGGCCGGAGCCTCAGGTCGTCGCGCCGACGGCGGATCCGGTCCCGGCGTCATCGGGCTGATACCCCTTTCGCTTCAACACATTTCGTTATCGAGTAGGGGGGGTCGTGAGGTACGGCGTCATAGCGTTGATCGTGGGCGTCGTCGGGGCCTACGTCGCCTCGGTGGCGCTGTACGCCAACAGTGGGGGTCACCATCACCACCAACAGGCGGTGGCCGGGGGTGACCGCAGCACGGCGACGTTGGTCGTCGAGGACATCCAGTCGAACTACAGCGTGCTGATGGCGAACCTGTCCATCTCGCCGGGGTCGGGCCTGCTGGATCCGCAAACCGGGCATCTCAACCAAGACCTCGGCCTCCGCGTGCGATCCGTGGCGACGCCGACCCGCCGCACCTGGACCAAGGGCATGCTCCCCGGCGTCTTCCCCGTCCCGCTGACCATCGCGGGGGAGATCGAGAATTGGCCCTTCGACCGTTACGGTTCGGGGCCGATAGAGATCGAGCTCATGCGCGGCGGCAGCGACACCGTCGCCGAGCGGCTGCCGGTGACCTTCGTCAATCACCTTTCCGGTTGGCAGGTGTCCGCCGACGGACCGGGTCCGTACCGGGTGAGCGTGCACCGCTCCCTGAGCGCGGCGGCGTTCGGCATCGTCATCTGCGCCGTGCTGGTCGCCATCGCCGGGCTGGGCCTGTTCGTCGCCGTTCAGACGTTGCGCAACCGCCGGAAGTTTCAGCCGCCGATGACGACGTGGTACGCGGCGATGCTGTTCGCGGTGGTGCCGTTGCGCAATGCGCTGCCCGGCTCCCCGCCCTTCGGCGGCTGGATCGACATCACCCTCGTGTTGTGGGTGCTCGTCGTCCTGGTGGTGTCGATGCTGCTCTACATCGCCTGCTGGTGGCGGCATCTGAGGCCCGACGTCCCTGCGGCGCCGGCGAATCCGTTATGAGGTTCGCCGTCGTAGGACTCATCGTGTCCGTCCTTGCGGCATACGTCGCGTCGGTCGCGCTGTACGCGCACAGCCGCACCGCGAATCACCGGGCGGAAGTCCCGGCCGCGGGCGGCAGCAGCATCGCGACGTTCACGGTCGAAGACGTTCAGTCCAACTACAGCGTCGTCGTCATCAACCTCGCCATTTCGCCCGGATCGGCCCTACTGGATCCCCAGACGCAGCACCTCAACGAAGACCTCAGCCTGTGGGTCCGATCCGCGGCGACACCCACCCGCCGGAGCTGGACCAAGGGCATGCTGCCCGGTGTGTTTCCCGTCCCGGTGACGATTGCCGGGGAGATAGAACGCTGGCCCTTCGATCGCTACGAGTCCGGGCCGATCGAGGTCGAACTCCTGCACGGCGGTGAGGGAGGCGTGCCCGAGCGCCTGCCCGCGACGTTCGTCAACCACCTTCCGGGCTGGCAGGTCACCGCCGACAACGGCGGAGGGCTCGGTCCCTACCGAGTCACTCTGCGGCGCTCCCTGAGCGCGGCGGCGTTCGGCATCGTCATCTGCGGCGTACTCATCGCCATCGCCGGGGTCGGCCTGTTCGTCGCGGTCCAGACGCTGCGTGACCGGCGGAAGTTTCAGCCGCCGATGACGACGTGGTACGCGGCAATGCTTTTCGCGGTTGTGCCGTTGCGCAACGCGCTACCCGGCTCGCCGCCCTTCGGCGGCTGGATCGACATCACCATTGTTCTCTGGGTGCTCGTCGTGTTGGTGATATCGATGCTGCTCTACGTCGCCTGCTGGTGGAGGCATCTGCGGCCCGACCCTCCGCAGCCCGGCGCGCCCCCCGCTTAGGTGCGGCAACCCAACGGTCCGCGTGCGAAGGTAAGGACGTGACGAACGCACCGGTGCGGTCCCGACTGCGCAGCATGGGACTGGCGGTCTGGCACTACGTCAGCAGCGCGCCGCTGACGTACGGCTGGTTGCTCGTCCTGTTCATCACCACGCTCATCCAGCACTGGCTGCCCCAGCGGCAGCTGCACTCGATGCTGATGCACCATTCCACCAACATCCACGGACTGGCGCGCGACCC
Source organism: Mycobacterium sp. E183 (assembly GCF_001667735.1). Classification (GTDB taxonomy): domain Bacteria; phylum Actinomycetota; class Actinomycetes; order Mycobacteriales; family Mycobacteriaceae; genus Mycobacterium. Next base: position 74,915 of record NZ_LZJN01000163.1, on the reverse strand, counting down.
GCTCGACGTCCTGTTCTCCAGCCTGCTGTGGATCGACGGCGACAACCTGACCCCGTACCTGATCCTCTTCTCGTTGTTCCTGGCGCCGGCCGAACACTGGCTGGGCCAGTTGCGCTGGCTCACAGTCGGATTGAGTGCCCACATCCTGTCGACCTATTTCAGCGAGGGGCTGCTGTATTTCGCCATCGAGCAACACGACGCCTCGGAACGGCTGGTGCACGCCCGCGACATCGGCGTCAGCTACTTTTTGGTCGGGGTGATGGCCGTGCTCGCCTATCACATCGCGCGACCATGGCGCTGGGGCTATCTGGGCGTGCTCTTCATCATCTTCGGTTTCCCGTTGATCACGATGGACCGGATTGAGCTGAACTTCACCGCAATCGGTCATTTCACCTCGATCCTGGTCGGCCTCTGCTTCTACCCGATGACGCGCCACCAGGACCCGAGGCAGCTGAGCCCGGCGCGCCTGCGGGCCATGGCGCGGCGCCGCCGGTCGCCCGAGGCATCGGCCTGAGCGGCGCGGCCGCTGACCCGTAATGTGGCTAAGGTGCGGCACTACTACTCCGTAGACGCGATCCGCCAGGCCGAGGCTCCGCTGCTGGCCAGCCTGCCCGACGGGGCCCTGATGAGGCGGGCCGCGTTCGGCCTCGCCGCGGAGATCGTCGCCGAGTTGCGCGCTCGCACCGGCGGGGTGGCCGGCCGCCGGGTGTGCGCGGTCGTCGGCTCCGGCGACAACGGTGGTGACGCGCTGTGGGCCGCCACCTTTTTGCGCCGTCGCGGCGCGGCCGCCGACGCGGTGCTGCTCAACCCGGAACGCACGCACCGCAAGGGGCTGGCGGCGTTCCGGAAGGCCGGCGGCCGGATCGTCGAAAGCGTCTCGCCGGCAACCGATCTCGTCATCGACGGGGTGGTGGGCATCTCCGGCTCCGGGCCGTTACGCCCGGCCGCGGCCGAGGTGTTCGCGGCGGTCGACGATGCCGGCATCCCGGTGGTCGCGGTCGACATCCCCAGCGGGGTCGACGTGGCGACCGGGGCGGTGACGGGGCCCGCGGTGCGCGCCGCGGTGACCGTGACCTTCGGCGGCCTCAAGCCCGTGCACGCGCTCGGCGACTGCGGGCGCGTCACGCTGATCGACATCGGGCTGGATCTGCCGGAGACGGACGTGCTGGGCTTCGAGGCGGCCGACGTGGCCGCGCGCTGGCCGGTGCCCGGACCCCACGACGACAAGTACACCCAGGGTGTGACCGGTGTGATGGCCGGCTCCTCGACGTATCCCGGGGCGGCGGTGCTGTGCACCGGGGCGGCCGTCGCGGCGACCTCCGGCATGGTCCGCTACGCCGGCAGCGCGCACCGTGAGGTGCTGGCGCACTGGCCGGAGGTGATCGCGTCACCCACACCCGCGTCGGCCGGGCGGGTCCAATCCTGGGTCGTCGGGCCGGGATTGGGCACCGACGACGCCGGGGCCGCCGCATTGTGGTTCGCGCTGGAGACCGACCTGCCGGTGATCGTGGACGCCGACGGGCTGACCATCCTGGCGGCGCACCCGGAGTTGGCCGCCAACCGCACCGCACCGACGGTGCTGACGCCCCACGCCGGTGAATTCGCCCGCCTGGCGGGCAGTCCCCCCGGGGACGACCGCGTGGGCGCATGCCGGAAATTGGCCGACACCTTCGGCGCCACCGTGCTGCTGAAGGGGAACGTCACCGTCGTCGCCGATCCGGGCGGTCCGGTATACCTCAACCCGGCCGGGCAATCCTGGGCGGCCACCGCCGGCTCCGGTGACGTGCTGTCCGGCATGATCGGCGCGCTGCTCGCGGCGGGCCTGCCGGCGGTCGAGGCGGCCGCGGCGGCCGCGTTCGTCCACGCGCGGGCGGCGGCGTTGTCGGCCGCCGACCCGGGCCCCGGTGACGCGCCGACGTCATCGTCCCGCATGGTTCCGCACATCAGGGCGGCGCTGGCCGCCCTCTAGGAAGGATTCTCACCCGTGCCCCAACACCCGTCGCTGCCCGCGCACTCGATCGCCCCGGCCTACACCGGCCGCCTGTTCACCGCGCCCGTCCCGGCGCTGCGGATGCCCGACGAATCGATGGACCCCGAGGCCGCCTACCGCTTCATCCACGACGAGCTGATGCTCGACGGCAGTTCCCGGCTGAACCTGGCGACCTTCGTGACCACCTGGATGGACCCCGAGGCCGGCCGGCTGATGGCCGAGACGTTCGACAAGAACATGATCGACAAGGACGAATACCCGGCGACCGCCGCGATCGAGCAGCGCTGCGTGTGCATGGTGGCCGACCTGTTCCACGCGGACGGCCTCGACGACGCCGACCCCTACAGCGCGTGCGGGGTGTCCACGATCGGCTCCAGCGAGGCCGTCATGCTCGGCGGCCTGGCCATGAAATGGCGCTGGCGGCAGAAGGTCGGCAAGGACTGGAAGGGCCGCACCCCCAACCTGGTGATGGGCTCCAACGTGCAGGTGGTCTGGGAGAAGTTCTGCCGCTACTTCGACGTCGAACCCCGCTACCTGCCCATGGAGGAGGGGCGCTACGTCATCACCCCCGAACAGGTCATCGACGCCGTCGACGAGGACACCATCGGCGTGGTGGCGATCCTGGGCACCACCTACACCGGTGAGCTGGAACCCGTCGCCGACATCTGCGGCGCGCTGGACAAGCTGGCGGCCGGCGGGGGCGTGGACGTCCCGGTGCACGTCGACGCCGCCAGCGGCGGGTTCGTGGTGCCCTTCCTGCACCCCGAGCTGAAGTGGGATTTCCGGCTGCCCCGGGTGGTGTCGATCAACGTCAGCGGGCACAAGTACGGGCTGACCTATCCCGGTGTGGGGTTCGTGGTGTGGCGCAGCAAGGAGTACCTGCCCGAGGAACTGGTGTTCCGGGTCAATTACCTCGGCGGCGACATGCCCACCTTCACGCTGAACTTCTCCCGGCCCGGCAACCAGGTGGTCGGCCAGTACTACAACTTCCTGCGGCTGGGCCGCGACGGCTACACCAAGGTGATGCAGGCGCTGTCCGGGACGGCGCGGTGGCTGGGCGAGCAGTTGCGGGTGAGCGAGCGTTGCGAGCTGATCTCCGACGGGTCGGCGATCCCGGTGGTCGCCTTCCGGCTCGCCGGGGATCGCGGCTACACCGAGTTCGACGTCTCGCACGAGCTGCGCACCTACGGCTGGCAGGTGCCCGCCTACACCATGCCCGACAACGCCACCGACGTGTCGGTGCTGCGCATCGTGGTGCGCGAGGGGCTTTCGGCCGACCTGGCCCGCGCGCTGCACGACGACGCCGTCTCGGCGCTGACCTCGCTGGACAAGCTCAAGCCTGGCGGCCATTACGAGGCGCAGCACTTCGCGCACTGAGCGATGGGCCGGCTGCCGCCGCGGACGGAATGCGCGTGTTGCCCGCCTCACAGCGACAGCGCGCCGCCCGCGGGGGAGACGCGGCGCCTTCCGGCGCCGAGACGGGGCGCCTTCCGGCGCTGACGTCGTCGCTTGTCGCTCGGAGGCGGGCACATCGGGCGCGGTCAGAACGGGGGAGTTATGTGGCCACTGTGACGAATGGGGCAAGGCTGGGCCTGCGGCGGGCCGCGCCTGCGGCCGATTCTGGGACAATGGCGGCCATGAATGGGCGGGCCGTTGCGCCGATCTCCCTGACGCCGGGCCTCGTCGCCGAGGCCCTGGTCGACCTGGGCGCCATCGAACACAACGTGCGGTTGCTGTGCGAGCACGCCGGCCGCGCGCAGGTGATGGCCGTCGTCAAGGCCGACGGTTACGGCCACGGCGCCACCCGGGCCGCCCGCGCGGCGCTGGCCGGCGGTGCCGCCGAGCTGGGCGTCGCCACGGTCGCCGAGGCGCTGGCGCTGCGCGCCGACGGCATCGGCGCACCGGTGCTGGCGTGGCTGCACCCGCCCGGCATCGACTTCGGGCCCGCGCTGCTGGCCGACGTCGAGATCGCCGTGTCCTCGGAGCGCCAGCTCGACGAGCTGCTGGACGCGGCGCGCCGCACCGGCCGGGCCGCGACCGTCTCGGTGAAGGTGGATACGGGGCTGAACCGCAACGGCGTCCACCCGTCGCGGTACCCGTCGATGCTGGCCGCGCTGCGCCGCGCCGTCGCCGAGGAGGCCATCCGCCTGCGCGGGCTGATGTCACACATGGTGTTCGCCGATCAACCGGCCAACCCCGTCAATGACCTTCAGGCCCAACGGTTCAGCGACATGCTGGCGCAGGCGGGCGCACAGGGGGTGGGGTTCGAGGTCGCGCACCTGGCGAACTCATCGGCCACCATGTCGCGTCCCGACCTTGCCTTCGACCTGGTGCGGCCCGGTGTCGCGGTGTACGGCCTGAGCCCGGTGCCCGAGCTCGGCGACATGGGGCTGATCCCGGCGATGACGGTGAAATGCCCTGTCGCGCTGGTGAAGTCGATCCGCGCCGGGGAGAGCGTGTCGTACGGGCACACCTGGACCGCGGAGCGCGACACCACTCTGGCCCTGCTGCCCGTCGGTTACGCGGACGGCGTGTTCCGTTCGCTGGGGGGACGATTGGAGGTGTTGATCAACGGCAAGCGCCGCCCGGGCGTCGGCCGGATCTGCATGGACCAGTTCGTCGTCGACCTCGGCCCCGGCCGCACCGACGTGACCGAGGGTGACGAGGCGATCTTGTTCGGGCCCGGCACCGGCGGGGAACCCACCGCGCAGGACTGGGCCGACCTGCTCGGCACCATCCACTACGAAGTGGTGACCAGCCCGCGCGGGCGGATCACCCGGACCTACCGCGAGGCGCAAACCATTGAGCCGTGAGAGAACTCGCAGGCGCCAACGGGGGAGGGCTTGGTTCGCGGGAGGGGCGGGGGTGACGGCCCTCGCCACCATCGTGGGAGCCTCGGCCCGCCGCTCGATGGTCCAGCGCACCCGTGGCGTCGAAGACCCTTACGCCGACGAGGATTTCGACAGGATCGACGACGACCGCCGCTCCGTGGTGACCACCCCGGACGGGGTGTCGTTGGCGATTCGCGAGGCCGGCCCCGCGGACGCCCCGCTGACCATGGTCTTCGTCCACGGGTTCTGCCTGCGGATGGGCGCCTTTCATTTCCAGCGGACGCGGCTGCCCCAGCATCTGGGCCCAGGCGTCCGGATGGTCTTCTACGACCAGCGCGGGCACGGGCAATCCGACGAGGCGCCGCCCCAGAGCTACACGCTGACCCAACTCGGTAGGGACCTGGAAAGCGTGCTCCAGGTGGTGGCGCCGCGCGGAATGGTCGTGCTGGTCGGGCACTCCATGGGCGGCATGACGGTGTTGTCGCACGCCCGCCAATTCCCCGACCAGTACGGGCGCCGGATCGTCGGCGCCGCGTTGATCTCCTCAGCGGCCGAGGGCGTCGCCAGGTCCCCGCTCGGCGAGATCCTGAAAAACCCTGCGTTGGAAGCATTTCGGTTCACCGCACGCTCCGCGCCCAAGCTGATGCACCGCGGCCGCAACATGTCGCGTTCGCTGATCGGGCCGGTCCTGCGGGCCGCCTCCTACAGCGACCTGCACGTCAGCCGCAGCCTGGACGCCTTCTCGCAGCGGATGATGAACGGCACACCGATCCCGACCATGGTCGAGTTCCTGGATGCCCTGGAAGCCCACGACGAGACCGCCGGCCTGTGGACCCTGCTGCGCATCCCCACGCTGATCGCCTGCGGTGACCACGACCTGCTGACACCGGACGAATACTCCCGCAAGATGGCGGCCTCGCTGCCGCAATCCGAGCTGGTCATCGTTCGCGGGGCCAGCCACCTCGCGCTGCTGGACAAGCCCGAGGCGATCAACGACGGGTTGGTCCGGCTGGTCAAGCGGGCCACCCCGGGCCGCGTCGCCCTGACCGCCCGGTGGATGCGGGAAAGGCTGCGGCGCCGTGGCTAGCCCGGATGGCGGTGACCCGCCGCGCCCGGCTTCGCCGCGCTTGCGATCACCGCAGGCGGATGGCGGTGACCCGCCGCGCCCGGCTTCGCCGCGCTTGCGATCACCGCAGGCGGATGACGCGGGCACGGCCACCCTCGAACGGGTCGAGGACACCGTCGCCCTGGGGTCTCGGCTGGGCGAGCAGCTGAAGGCGGGGGACGTCGTGGTGCTCACCGGCCCGCTCGGCGCGGGAAAGACCGTCCTGGCCAAGGGGATTGCCGCGGCGATGGACGTCGACGGCCCGGTCACCTCGCCGTCGTACGTGCTGGCGCGGGTGCACCCGCCGCGGCGGCCGGGGACACCGACGATGATTCATGTCGACATGTACCGGCTTTTGGACCACGACGGCGCCGACCTGCTCGGCGAGCTCGACTCGCTCGACCTCGACACCGACCTCGACGGCGCGGTGGTGGTCGTGGAGTGGGGCGAGGGCATCGTCGAGCGACTCGCCGAGCGGCACCTCGACGTTCGTCTGGAACGCCTCAGCGGTTCGGACGTGCGGATCGCCTCGTGGCAGTGGGTTCGGTCGTGAGTATCGTTCTGGCGCTCGACACCGCGACCCCGGCCGTGACGGCCGGGATCGTGCGGCGCGACGACCTGAGCGTGCTGGCCGAGCGGGTCACCGTCGACGCCCGGGCGCACGCCGAACGGCTGACCCCGAACGTGGTGGCCGCCCTCGCCGACGCGGGGCTGACGATGAGCGATCTGGAGGCCGTCGTGGTCGGCTGCGGCCCCGGCCCGTTCACCGGCCTGCGGGCCGGAATGGCGACCGCATCCGCCTACGGACACGCGCTGGACATCCCGGTGCGCGGCGTGTGCAGCCTGGACGCGATCGGGGTGCGGACCACCGGCGAGACGCTGGTGGTCACCGACGCCCGGCGGCGCGAGATCTACTGGGCCCGTTACCGCGACGGGTTCCGGATGGAAGGACCCGGGGTCAACGCCCCGGCCGACGTCGACCCGGGCCCGGCCCAGGCGGTGGCCGGCTCGAAGGAGCACGCCGCCCTGTTCGGATTGCCGCAGCGCGGGCCCGTCTACCCCACGCCGGCCGGGCTCGTCGCCGCGGTGCCCGACTGGTCGCAGCCCCCGCTGCCGTTGGTGGCGCTGTATCTTCGCCGCCCGGACGCCAAGCCGATGGCGGCGCGGCAGTGACCGCCACCCGTGAGCCCGTGACGCTCGGCGCGCTTACCGCCGCCGACGCGACTCGCTGCGCCGAGCTGGAACGCCAACTGTTCGACGGCGACGACCCGTGGCCCGCCGCGGCGTTCAACCGGGAACTGGCCAGCCTCCACAACCATTACGTCGGCGCGCGCGCCGGCGGCACCCTGGTCGGGTACGCGGGAATCTCGCGGCTGGGCCGCACCCCGCCGTTCGAGTACGAGGTCCACACCATCGGCGTCGACCCCGCGTATCAGGGACAGGGCATCGGGCGCCGGTTGCTCGACGAGCTGCTGGTCTTCGCCGACGGGGGCGTCGTCTTCCTGGAGGTGCGCACCGACAACGAGGCGGCCATCGGGCTGTACCGCAGCGTGGGCTTCGAACAGATCGGCCTGCGCAGGCGCTACTACCGCGCCAGCGGCGCCGACGCCTACACGATGCGCCGGGGGGCCCGCTGATGAGGACGATTCTGGCCATCGAAACCTCTTGCGACGAAACGGGAGTCGGCATCGCCCGGCTGGACGCCGACGGCACCGTGACGCTGCTGGCCGACGAGGTGGCCTCCAGCGTCGACGAGCACGTCCGCTTCGGCGGCGTGGTCCCGGAGATCGCCTCCCGGGCGCACCTGGAGGCCCTCGGCCCCGCCATGCGCCGCGCGCTAGAGGCGGCCGGCGTGCGCAAGCCCGACATCGTCGCCGCCACGATCGGGCCCGGCCTGGCCGGCGCGCTGCTTGTGGGCGTGGCTGCCGCCAAGGCCTATTCGGCCGCGTGGGGGGTGCCGTTTTACGCCGTCAACCACCTGGGCGGGCATCTGGCCGCCGACGTCTACGAACACGGGCCGCTGCCCGAATGCGTGGCGCTGCTGGTGTCCGGTGGACACACCCACCTGCTGCACGTGCGTTCGCTCGGCGAACCGATCGTCGAGCTCGGCAGCACCGTCGACGACGCAGCCGGCGAGGCCTACGACAAGGTGGCCCGTCTGCTGGGGCTGGGCTACCCGGGCGGCAAGGTGCTCGACGACCTGGCCCGCACCGGCGACCGCGACGCGGTCACGTTCCCGCGCGGCATGACGGGACCGGGCGACGACCCGTACTCCTTCAGCTTCTCGGGGCTCAAGACGGCCGTCGCCCGCCACCTGGAGAGCCACCCGGACGCGGTGAACGCCGACGTGGCCGCGGGGTTCCAGGAGGCCGTCGCCGACGTGCTGACCATGAAGGCCGTGCGCGCCGCGACGGGGCTCGGTGTCTCGACCCTGCTGATCGCCGGCGGCGTGGCCGCCAACTCGCGGCTGCGGGAGCTGGCCGAGCAGCGGTGCGCGGCGGCCGGGCTGACGCTGCGGGTCCCCCGCCCCCGGCTCTGCACGGACAACGGGGCAATGATCGCGTCCTTCGCCGCGCACCTGGTGGCCGCCGGGGCGCGGCAGTCACCGCTGGACGCGCCCAGCGACCCGGGCCTGCCGGTGGTAAAAGCCCAGGTGACGTGATCGCTTATAGCGAATACCCGGTACGCAGCGGGGCGCCCTTGAGTGCTAGCACTCTCGTGTATAGAGTGCTAGGTGGCAATCGGCCAAACCCTGTGCCGGCACCCGCGACGACGGCGCTCGGGCACGGACGACTGCCGAATCCCTTGATAATTCTGGGGCACCCCGCCCCGGACCCGATCTAACTAGTGGAGGGCTCCAATCGTGGCGAAGGTGAACATCAAGCCACTCGAGGACAAGATTCTCGTGCAGGCCAACGAGGCCGAGACCACGACCGCGTCCGGTCTGGTCATTCCTGACACCGCCAAGGAGAAGCCGCAGGAAGGCACCGTCGTCGCAGTCGGTCCCGGCCGCTGGGACGAGGACGGCGAGAAGCGGATTCCGCTCGACGTCTCGGAAGGCGACACCGTCATCTACAGCAAGTACGGCGGCACCGAGATCAAGTACAACGGCGAGGAGTACCTGATCCTGTCGGCGCGCGACGTGCTGGCCGTCGTATCGAAGTAAGCACCGTGGCCCGCCCCGGCGATCCCCGCGCATGGCCGCGGGTGATTTCCGGGGCGGCGCCATTTGAACGTCGTGGTGATCGCAAGCGCGGCGGAGCCGGGCGAAGCGGGTCGCCACCATTTGAACGTCGTGGTGATCGCAAGCGCGGCGGAGCCGGGCGAAGCGGGTCGCCGCCATTTGAACGTCGTGGTGATCGCAAGCGCGGCGGAGCCGGGCGAAGCGGGTCGCCACCATTCAAACGAGGAGCCTGATGAGCAAGGTTATTGAGTACGACGAGACCGCGCGCCGCGCGATCGAGGCCGGCGTCAACGCGCTCGCCGACGCGGTGCGGGTGACCCTGGGGCCGCGCGGCCGGCATGTGGTGCTGGCCAAGGCCTTTGGCGGGCCCGCGGTCACCAACGACGGCGTGACCGTCGCGCGCGAGATCGAGCTGGAAGACCCGTTCGAGAACCTGGGCGCCCAGCTGGTCAAGTCGGTGGCCACCAAGACCAACGACGTGGCGGGCGACGGCACCACCACCGCGACCGTGCTGGCGCAGGCCCTGGTCAAGGGCGGCCTGCGCCTGGTTGCGGCCGGCGCCAACCCGATCGAGCTCGGCATCGGAATTTCGAAGGCGGCCGACGCGGCGTCCGAGGCGCTGCTGGCCGCGGCCACCCCGGTGTCCGGCAAGGACGGCATCGCTCAGGTGGCGACGGTGTCGTCGCGTGACGAGAGGCTCGGCGAGCTGGTCGGCGAGGCGATGACCAAGGTCGGTGCCGACGGCGTGGTCAGCGTCGAAGAGTCCTCGACCCTGAGCACCGAGCTGGAGTTCACCGAGGGCGTCGGCTTCGACAAGGGTTTCCTGTCGGCGTATTTCGTCACCGACTTCGATGCGCAGGAAGCCGTGCTGGACGAGCCGCTGATCCTGCTGCACCAGGAGAAGATCAGCTCGCTGCCCGACCTGCTGCCCATGCTGGAGAAGGTCGCCGAGTCGGGCAAGCCGCTGCTGATCATCGCCGAGGACATCGAGGGTGAGGCCCTGGCGACGCTCGTGGTCAACTCGATCCGCAAGACGCTCAAGGCGGTTGCGGTCAAGGCGCCGTTCTTCGGCGACCGGCGCAAGGCCTTCCTCGAGGACCTGGCGGTGGTGACCGGCGGGCAGGTGATCAACCCCGACGCCGGCCTGCTGCTGCGCGAGGTCGGCACCGATGTGCTGGGCTCGGCCCGGCGTGTGGTGGTCAGCAAGGACGACACCATCATCGTCGACGGCGGCGGCTCCAAGGACGCGGTCGACGCGCGCATCAAGCAGCTGCGCGCCGAGATCGAGGCGAGTGACTCCGACTGGGACCGCGAGAAGCTGCAGGAGCGGCTTGCCAAGCTGGCGGGCGGCGTGGCCGTGATCAAGGTGGGGGCCGCGACCGAAACGGCGCTCAAGGAACGCAAGGAAAGCGTCGAGGACGCGGTCGCGGCGGCCAAGGCCGCCGTCGAGGAGGGCATCGTCGCGGGCGGCGGCTCGGCCCTCATCGGGGCACGCAACGCGCTGAAGGAGCTGCGCGGATCGCTGTCCGGCGATCAGGCCGCCGGCGTTGACGTGTTCGCCGAGGCGCTGGCCGCGCCGCTGTACTGGATCGCCACCAACGCCGGCCTGGACGGCGCGGTTGCGGTGAGCAAGGTCAGCGAGTTGCCGGCCGGGCACGGGCTCAACGCGGACAAGCTCACCTACGGCGACCTGATCGGCGACGGCGTGATCGACCCCGTCAAGGTGACCCGGTCCGCGGTGGTCAACGCGGCGTCGGTGGCGCGCATGGTGCTGACCACCGAGACGGCGATCGTCGACAAGCCCGCCGACGAGCACGACGACCACGGCCACGGCCATCACCACCACTAGTCGGTAGATCAGCGAGGCCCCCGTATCCCCTTCGGAACGGGGGCCTTCGCTTTGGCCTCGCCGCGGCCCCCGAAGACCAGTCCGATCGCCCCGGAGCAGATAGTATCAATCGATACAGTATGATCTGAAACGGAAATTGGAACCAGGATAGGTAGGCGACCATGGACGTATACGAGGCAGTCACAAGCCGACGGGCGGTGCGCGGATTCACCGACCAGCCCGTTCCGAGAGATGTGCTGGAGCGTGTGCTGTCCGTTGCGGCATGGTCGCCTTCGGGGGCGAACATCCAGCCGTGGAACTCGTATGTGGTGACCGGAACGCTGCTGGACGAGCTCAAGACGCGCGCCGTCGAGCGCGTCGCCCACGGCGATCCCTGGGACGAGCGGGAGTACCAGATGTACCCGCCCGCAATGAAGTCGCCGTACAGCGACCGCCGGTCCGCCTTCGGCAAGGAGCGGTACAGCGCGCTCGGCATCGCGCGCGAGGATTGGGAGGCACGCCAGCGGGCGGCCATCGCGAACTGGAACTGTTTCGGTGCCCCTGCCGCGCTGTTCTGCTACATCGACCGCGACCTTGGCGTGGCCCAGTGGGCCGATGTCGGCATGTATTTGCAGACGATCATGCTGCTACTACGCGCGGAGGGGTTGCACAGCTGCCCACAGATGGCGTGGTCGCAGGTCCGCGAAACAGTCGCGGAGGTCCTGTCCCCGCCGGATGGACTGATCCTGTTCTGCGGCATGTCGATCGGGTTCGAGGACCCGGCGGTGAAGTATGCGCGCACGGGCCGGGCACCGCTGGATGAAACGGTCACATTCGTCGACGACGAGTCGGCCGGTCCCCGCAAGGTTGAACATTCCATCCGGGCCGAGTCCGGTGTTCGCATTGGATGAAGGATGCGCGCACGATGACCGGTGACGCTTCTGGGCATGCCACCCCCGCGCGTGCGACCGACCGCCCCGGCGATCCGTCGCCATTCGCTCTCGGCTTGCTTCTGCGCCGGGCGCACTGGCGCGCAGCCGCGGTGATGTCGGAGGCGCTTCGGCCTCTGGACATCGATTTGCGACATTTCGCCGTGCTGCTCGTCCTCGTCAACCGCGGGCCCACGGAGCAACGGGACCTGGTCGAGGCGACGGGTTCGGACAAGGCGGGCATCATGCGCGTCGTGGACGATCTCGAACGCAAGGGGCTCGCCGTCCGCAAATCCGTCCCGAACGACCGCCGGGTGCGAGCGGTCGAGATCACCCCGAAGGGGTTGAAGGTTTTCGACGCCGCGCACGGCGCGGCCGAGCCACTGGCTGCGCGCCTGGTATCGGTGTTGGGCCCGGGCGAGGCGGAACGACTGACGGATCTTCTCACTCGGTTCACCGCTTCCGCCGAACAGTAGACGCCGTGAAGATGGCACTCATGGACATGCCCATCTTTTCGGTCACTCCCGGCTACGGGGAGCGCCAGCTACGGGACTTTCACTACTCACAGGTCGTCCGGTATGGCGACCGGGTAGAGACCGCCGGGCAGGGCGGGTGGGACGACGACCGGCGTTATCCGGAGTCAGTGCGTGACGAAATCATTCAGGCCTTCGACAACGTCGAGCGGACGCTGGCGACAGCGGGAGCCTCGTGGCGGCAAGTGGTAACCGTGCACTCGTATCACCTGCCGGATCCGAACGGCCGGATCGGTCGTGAGCACCTCGACACCATGGTCGAACAGCTCCGCCTCCGCACGGGTGACCGCGCACCGCTGTGGACGTGCCTCGGCGTCGCCGCGCTGGCGGGTCCACAGATGCGCGTCGAGATACAAGTCGCCGCGATCGTCGAGGACGACGACTGAGCGCAGGGGCTTGATTCCCCGCACTCGGCTTGTTGGGATCGGTAGCAAGGCGGGGCTAGTGCACTGGTTGCCAGGGAACGGCACCAGGAGAGGACGGTCATCATGCCACTTGCCCACATGACGAAGAGTCTCATCGCGGCCGCACTGCTCGCGGGGGGTACCGCGCTCACAGGGTGGGTGTGGGCACCGCGCACGCGGACACGATGGAACCGCACCGCTGGTGCCCGGGCAATCCGAAACAGATGCCCTACGTCGTGAACCAGTACATCGACTGGGACTGGAACGTGTGCCACACCTGGTACCCGACCCAATACGGGATGGGCAACGTCACCATGCAGGGCCGGCCGACCTCGATCTGGGACGGCGACAACCCGCCGATCGAGGCGATCACCATCAGGCATTGCCCGCCGATCAGCTTCATGTGCCCCTAGAGCCGACGTCCCCGGTCACCGGCCGGGGCGTTTTCGTCGCGGGGCCGCCATCGGCGTCTAATCTCGCGCCATGGACCGCTTCGTGCAGTGGGCGTGGGACCGGTTCGGCACGCGGTATTCGTGGGTGGTCTTCGGGGTCTCCATCCTGGTGCCGTCGCCGATATATCTGTTCTTGTCTTGTGCCCAGGTGGCATTCGAGAGATCGGATCGCTACCCCGACGCGGTGGCCGCCACTGCGGTCACCATGTTGGTGTTGGCGTACGGAATCGTGCTGCCCGGCCAGGGCGCATGGCGGCTCGCCGAGCGATGGGCGGCCGGTAAGGCGGTGGATCCGGAGAGCGCACTGCGGGCCACCTACACCTGGTCGCGCCGTGCCGTCGCCCGGGGGTTGGCGGTCGTCACCGCGTGCGGCGCCGGGCTGTCGGTCGCCGTCGGGGTGATTGTCGGCGCGGCCGGACCGCGGCTGGCCGAGTATGCGGTCCTGGGTGGCCTCGTCGGCGCCGTTTCACACCTGGTCGGCGTGCACAGCGTGCCGGAAGGGCCGATGCGGCCGGTTCGGGCCGCCATCGCCGGCGACTCGGCGATCGGTGACACCCTGCCCCGGTCTCGCCCCAGCTTCGCCGCGTGGTCGAACCTGGCCATCCTCGCGGTCGCGTTCGGTTTCTCCATGGGGGGCGCGATGGTCGCCGGTGAGTTCGACCGGGCCCGGCAATCTCCCATGTTGTGGGTGGGCATCGCCTGCGTGCTGACCCTGGGGCTCGCCGTGCCGATCACCGTCATCAGCGTCTTCGCGCCCTCCCTGCAGCCGATCCGGGAGCTTGCCGAAGGCACCAAACGCGTTGCGGCCGGGGACTACTCGCGACGCCTGCCGGTGGTCCAAGACGACGACCTCGGCGCGTTGGCGGGGTCGTTCAACCGCATGCAGGCCGGTCTGGCCGAGCGGCAACGGCTTCACGCCGCGTTCGGGAGCTACGTCGACCCGGCCTTGGCGGCACGGCTGCTCGAGCAGGGCGACGACGTGTTCACCGGTGAGCGTCGCGAAGTGAGCGTGATGTTCGTCGACATTCGCGATTTCACGCCGTTCGCCGAGGCGCACACCGCCGAGGAGACCGTCGCCCATCTCAACGCATTGTTCGAGATCGTCGTGCCCGTCGTCGTCGAGGCCGGCGGCCACGTGAACAAGTTTCTCGGCGACGGCGCGCTGGCCGTCTTCGGCGCTCCCAACGAGCTTGCCATGCATGCCGACGCCGCGCTGAGCGCCGCGGCGTCGATCAGCAGCCTCGCCGCCGAGCGATTCGGCGGGGAGCTCCGCATCGGCATCGGCATCAACACCGGTGTGGTGATCGCCGGAACCATCGGCGGCGGAGGCAAACTCGAGTTCACCCTCATCGGTGACGCCGTCAATGTGGCGGCCCGCGTCGAGCAGCTCACCAAAAACACCGGTGACGTGATCCTGCTGACTCAGCAAACCGCCGACGCGTTGGTTTCCCGACCGCCGGGGCTAGCCGATCGTGGATCACATGCCCTGAAGGGCAAGTCAGCCACTACCCGGGTCTTCGGGTTCGCCGCTGGCATTGGTTCTCATCGCCCCGGCTGAATTGCCTGACGCCTGCCGTCCCGGTGATCCGCGGCGCCGGTAGGGCCGCGACACGCGTCAACTCGGCGGGTTCTGCGTCCTGCCGGGATTCGGAAATGCCGGGTTGGTGTAGGCCGGCGTCTCGGGCTCCTGGCCGAGACTCGGAGTCTCGACTGGCGCTGGTCCGGACTCCGGCTCACCCGGGGGAGTCGGCTGTGCCCGATGTTCGGGCGGTGGCGGCTTGGGCACCAGGTAGTTTCTCCACGCGCCCGGTGGGTTCGGGGCAGGGCCGACCGTGTTATCCGGCCAGCGCCATGAACAGCCACCGGAAGCACCCCCGAAATCGCCTGCCGGAATGGTCAATCCGAAACCCATGAAACTTCCACCGATGATCGAGTTGCCACCCGGGCCACCCATGTTCCACCCGCCATACTCGCAGTGCCAGTGGGTGCTGTTCTCCTCGACGGGGAAATCGCAGTAGTACGTCGTTGCCCCAGCCTCGAAAGTACTTCCGCCGACACCGGGATAGTCGCAGACCCCGGGGCCAGGGATGTTGCCGCCCGGCCCGGCCCAGGCCGTGGGGGCGTTGAGGATTGCCCACAACGTAACCCCCGGTGCCACAAGGAGTTTGATTGTCTTGCCGATGGACTCTTTCATTGTGAGCGTCTTCTCACTTCGACGCCGGCGCGTCCTTCGCGATACTCATCAGCCGTGTGAAATGCGACCGTATTCCGTTCATCGCGCTGAGTAGGCATTGTCGATGACATGTCTTCACCACCAGAATCAAAGCTGCGGCTGGCTTCAGGCCCCGACCTGAACCGTAGTACTGCTTCACGTTTTGATATCTCGTTTCCGGCGAATTCGAAGCCACTCTTCGCTACGGCCGCCCCGCGCGGCGTGCCTTCGGTCGCGGCGGTCGTGGGCAAGCTGTGCCCGATCGTGCCGATTGCTAAGCTGACCGCACCATGACGTGGGGGGCGTGAGCGTGAGTTATCCGCAGCAGTGGCCACCGCAACCACCGCAGTACCCCAGGCAATGGCCTCCGCCGTACCCGCCGCCGGCGCCCCCGCCGCGCAAGACCAATGTCGTGCTGATCGTTGTGCTTACGGTCGCCGCGCTCGTCGTTCTCATACCGGCGGCGGTGGTCGGTTTTTTCGTGATCCGCGACGTGGCCCGCGACGGTCTCGACGGGCGCGGCGGAATCAAGAAAGCCACGACCCTCTCGGCCTTCGATGTGGTGTGCGATCGCGGGTCAATCAGCAACGCCGCCACGTACGGGAAGCCGTACAAGATCGTGGCGTTCGGTCCGGACGAGCGGCCGAACCCGATGAGCCAAGTGACATCCGATCATTGGAGCCAACTTGCGCTCGATCCCCGTGCCGATTACCACGTCAGCCCCGATGACTTCCAGTCGGCGAATGTTGTTGCCTGCCTTACCCGTAAACCCGGAACCGAGGTGAAGGCACTCACCTGCAATTTCCAGACCGACGCAGGCGAACACGTGACCGTCGATTACTACGCCGTGCAGTACGACATCGAGCTTCGCGAAGCCAGGACCGGCAAGCACATCGAACAACTGGGACCGGTGGACGGTCCCGCGGCCAGCTGCCCGTTCCTGCTGTGGGTCAAAAAGCGCGATCCGAAGATGTACGCGGAACCGGATGCCGCGGCGGTCGATGCGAAGCTCGCCGAGTTCGCCCACCGGTAATCGGTGAGCGCGTTCTGGCTGTACACCGAACCGGCCGGCAGTGGATCATGGTGCGGTGACGCAGCCTGACGACTACCGATCCCTGTACAAGTCCTATCTCGAACACTGCAACGAGCACGATTTCGATTCGATGGCCTCGTTCTACACGCCCACCATCAAGGTCAACGGCGTCCCCATGGATCCGGCCTCGGTTACCGACCAATTCGCGCCCGTGATCTCCGCGTTCCCCGACTGGCACTGGGAGATGAGGCACATCGTCGTCGACGAGGAGAACATCGTGGTGCACTTCGAGGTCACCGGCACCCACCGGGGAACGTTCCAGGGAATCGAGGCGACCGGTCGGCGGGTGAGCATTTCCGAATTCACCCTCTACCGCGTCGAGGAGGGCAAGTTCGCGGAGGTGTGGGACCTCGTCGACATGGCCGCGCTGATCACACAGATCAGTTGAAACGTCGCACCGACAAGCGCTCGCGCCCTTCGTCGTTCACGTTTGAAGCCCGACGATGACGATGATCACGCCCGCGATGACGGCCACGGCCAGAGACAACAACAGGAAGCTGACCACCCACTCCTTGGCCGCCGAGGCCTCGTGGTCGGCCGCCGCGATCGGCGCGAGCCTGCGGCCCGCGCCCCACGCCGCCGCGAGCAGGGTCGCGAGCCAGTTCGCGTAGGCGGCATACACGATCAGCGCGACGGCCGTAACCCCCCAGGCGTGGGGCAGGTGCAGGTGCGGCCAGAGCAGACCGATCAGCACGAGGAACATGCCGTTGAGGACGGCCTCGAGGTGGCTCGACAGCGCCATACGCGGATTCTTCAGCGCCGCGACCGCGAACCCGGTCAGCAGGCCGATCAAGAACAGGACCAGCCCGAGCGTGAACAGCACCGTCTGCATGTCAGCACACTAGGGGCCCGGGAGCTGCGCGTGTGCCGTTATCGCGATCTGCTTGCCTCGCGAGACATAAACGGCTGCGGGCGTTCTCGGCGTGTCGTCGCAGAGATTTATGTGTCGTGGCGGCTCGTGACCGCGCCGGTGCCGGGTCAGCGGGTTCCGGGCGGAAGGCTGGGCGGCGTCGTCACGGTCGTGGTCGGCAGTGTCGACGTGTAGCTCGGGCTGCTGGTGACGGTGACGGTGCTGGTGCTGGTGCTGGTGCTGGTCGACGGCGGCGGCACTTCGGTAGTAGTCGTGATCGTCGTGACGGAGGTCGTCGTCGAGGTGGACGACGTCGTCGTCGCGGACGCCGCGGCGAGCACCCCGCAGGCCACCCGCTTGCCCGACTCACCGGTCGAAGCCCCGCTCAGGTTGTCGGCGTTCTGGTGCACGATCAGCGCGGTGCCCGAGCTGTTTCTCAGGTCCGAGGCCGTGAGCAAGCTGGTGGTGGTGGTGAGTTTCGCCGAGCCGTCGTTGCGCACCTGCAAGGCGGTCAGGTCACCGCTGGCGGGGAAACCCGTGTGCCCCTGCGCCTGGTAAACCGGTCCCGCGGACTCGAAGTCCCCCTCGCATTTGCCGACCGCGTGGATCATCAGCGCGTGGAAACCCGGGCTCAGCACCTGGTTGGGTCCGGCCTCCACGGTCACCGTCGCGTACCCGTTCGCGAAATCGATGGTGGCGGTGCCGACCTGGTTTCCGTCGGTGCTCTTGAGCTGCGTGGTCATCCGCTCCGTGCCCGGAGGCGCGCTGGAGGACGTCGACGTGCCGGACTGGCCACCCTGCTGGTTTGCGCATGCTGCCAATGGTGCGATGGTCGCGGCGAGCGCCACGGCCGCGAGGGATACGCCCTTGTTCATGGGCCGGGCCTACCCCAATTGGTCGCGGTTGAAACGACTACAGCGAACTCAGCAAGGCGGCCCGGCCGCGGACGCGAAGCTTGTTGATGGTGGACTGCCGCAATCGGCCGATGCGCTCGACCATTCGGTCGCCCAGCGCGTCGAGCAGCCGCGACGGCGATTCGTTCAACCGAGGTGTGCGCGCCTAGGCCGAGCGGCGAATGCCGCGCGTGCGGCCGATGTCGCCCTTCAGCAGCAGGTCGCGCTCGGATTCCGAGAGGCCACCCCAAACCCCGTACGGCTCACCAACTTCCAGGGCGTGCGAACGGCACTCCTGGATGACCGGGCACTGGCGGCACATCTCTTTCGCGCGCTGCTCGCGCTGCATGCGGGCGCGGCCGCGCTCACCGTCGGGATGGAAGAACATCGACGAGTCAACGCCGCGGCACAAGCCCTGCAGTTGCCAGTTCCAGATGTCGGCGTTGGGTCCAGGTAGCTGCTCCGGCTGTGGCATTGGTGTCTCCCTCTCTGCACGGCACGCCCAGTAAGGTCAGGTTCGCGAAGCGATTGTGCAACTGAAATGAAGCGGCGTCACCGATGACTACCCGTCATGCGTAGACGTTAGGGGTGACGGCGAATTTGCGTCAATAGCCACTTAGCCCGGCAAAGTATGTAATGGTTATAAAAGAATTAACGTCGCGTTCATACGTCAACCATTGGCGAAACACGCTCCGTGCTACCAGGCACTTGACCGAATCGAGATTTCCCAGTTCACGGGGCAGGGGAGGGTCGGCCGCGATTAGTACAGGGCCCGTTGTGATTAACAGTTCGGTAACGCGAACAGCACAAACTGTTTACTACCATCGCCGTGATTGAAACTCGTCACACTTTCGTGATTGGCCGGGCGTTGGCGGCCGCCGCCTTCGGCGACCGGCCCGGCACGTGGCCGCTGCCGACGGCGGTCACCCCCGACGATCTGTGGCTGCGCGCCGTCGCCGCCGGCGGACAGGGCCGCTACGGCAACGCCTACCGCGATCTGGCGGAGCTGCGGCGGAGCGCCCCCGCCGGGCGGCTGGTCTCGCTGGCCCACAGCACGCAGGGATCCTTTCTGCGCCAACTCGGTTGGCACGATCTGGCGCGGGGCTGGGACGGTCGCGCCCTGGCGCTGGCGGGTGGGGACCCCGAGGCGTGCGGCGACGCCCTCATCGGATTGGCGGCCGACGCGCTGGGCGTCGGCCGCTTCCCGGCCGCCGCGACGTTGTTGCGGCGCGCGGATTCCGTGCTGGGCGGCGCCGGACCGATACCCGACCGGCTGCCGATACGGCGACGGTGGGTGTGCGCCGAGCTGGCGATGGCTCAGGGCGATGGCGAAACGGCCGTCCGCCATGCGAACGAAGCGGTGGACCTGGCCGGCGCCATGGCCGTGGCGTCCGCGCGGCACGCGGTGAAGAGCCAAGTCGTGCTGGCGGCCGCCCTCTGCAGCGCCGGGGCCGTCGAGCGGGCCCGAGCGGTGGCCGAGGGCGCGCTCGACGCGACCGGGGCGCTCGGGCTGGTCCCGCTGCGGTGGGCGTTGGCGTGCTTGCTGATTGATCTCGGAAGCGTCACCTTTTCGACACAACAGCTGCGGGAAATTCGTGATGTCTCCGCAGGCCACGTGCGGCGCGCCGGTGCGACGTGGCGTTCCGCTTGAAATGGCCTTGCGCCCGTTATTGTCAGTTCGTTAGTTAGCCCGGTTAGCCCGCGATGTGTCCGGTTCGTAACGTTGGAGATACCGCCGTCGATGACAATTCAAGGGGATCGTCTCGACGCTGTGGTTGCCAAGGCCGTGGCGGGGGACAGTAACGCACTACGGGAGGTGCTGGAGACCATCCGTCCGATTGTCGTGCGCTATTGCCGCGCGCGGGTCGGGACAGTCGAGCGGGGCGGCCTGTCAGCGGATGACGTGGCACAGGAGGTGTGCTTGGCGACTATCACGGCGCTGCCGCGTTACCGGGATCGGGGACGCCCCTTTCTCGCTTTCCTCTACGGCATCGCGGCCCACAAGGTCGCCGACGCCCATCGCGCCGCCGGCCGCGATCTGTCCTACCCCACCGAAGTGATCCCCGAGCGCTGGTCTTCGGATGCCGGCCCGGAACAGCGGGCCATCGAAGCCGATTCGGTCAGCCGGATGAGCGAACTGCTCGAGATCCTGCCCGCCAAGCAGCGCGAGATCCTGATCCTGCGCGTCGTCGTCGGCCTGTCCGCCGAGGAGACCGCGTCCGCCGTGGGCAGCACCACCGGAGCCGTCCGGGTGGCCCAGCACCGCGCGCTGTCCCGCCTCAAATCCGAGATGATCGCGGCAGGTGACTGTGCCTGAATCCCTGGACGAATTCGCCCGCACCGATCTGCTTCTCGACGCGCTCGCCGAGCGGCGGCCGGTGCACGTCGGCGATCCCGACACCGACGCGATGGCCACCCTGCTGGAGGACTGGCGCGACAACCTGCGCTGGCCACCGGCCAGCGCGCTGGTGTCGGCCGAGGAGGCCGTCGGCGCCCTGCGCGCCGGATTGGCCGAGCGCCGCCGCAGCCGTCGGGGCCTCGCGACGATCGGGTCGGTCGCCGCGGCGCTGTTGGTGATGAGCGGCTTCGGCGCCATGGTGGTCGAGGCCCGCCCCGGCACGACGCTCTACGGGCTGCACGCGATGTTCTTCGACCAGCCGCGCGTCAACGAGAAGCATCAGGCCTTGCTGTCCGCCCGGGCCGATCTGGCCAAGGTGCAGGAGTCGATCGACCGGGGTGAGTGGGACCAGGCCCGCAATCAGCTGACCGAGGTGAGCAGCTTGGTCCAGTCGATCGAAGACCCGGCCAGCAAACAGGAGCTGACGAATCAGCTGAACCTGTTGAACGCCAAGGTGCAATCGCGGAACCCGAATGCGACGCTGCCGGCGAACACCCCGTCGGCGTGGTCGACCCCGACCACCCCGGTCCCGACGGCGGCGCCGGCGCCCTCGGACGCTTCCCCCGGTCCGTCGGTCACGCCGTCGCCGAGTCAGTCATGGAGCAAGCACCGGCATCACGGCCAGACGGCCGCGCCGTCGGCGGTCACGCCGGACAATCCCTAGCGGCGGTATCCGTCGGCGTCGGAAGAGGTGGCCTCGTTCAGTGACGCGTCGGCGTATCCCCGGCAGTAATCCCACGTGACGTAGGCATCCGGTTCCGGGTCGTAGGCCGGCTCGTGCGGGCGTACGGTGCCGTCGATCAGCAGCTGCAACAGGTTCGCCCGCAGCATGTCCCAGTCGTGATAGTGATCCTGCTGGCATTCGTCGCAGCACACCACCAGCCCGCGAATGCCCTTGTGCGCCAACAGGGCCTCATAAACCGCCAGGTCGGCCAGGTCCGCCTCGACCGCCATCCGCTCTTGGGCGTCCAGCGGTTGCCCCGGCTCTACGGCTTCCAGCGCAGCCGACGGATCGCAGGGGTCGTCGGCGAAAGGATCGGGTGGCAAACCCGGTGGGAGGTGATCGCGCACGCACACTAGCCTACGCAGCCCGGCCGGGATAACGCCAGCAGGGAAGCCGCCCGTCGTTTCCGCACCGTTTGCCGCCCGCGGCGCGCCCCGGCCAGCGGCTCGAGGGGCGCGCGTGCCGATAGGATGGTGTTCTCACGCCGCATCGTATGGAGGGCCCCGCCGATGACCCGTGGCATGTCCCACCTGGAAGACAGCTCCGACCTCGTCGGCAGCCCCTACGTGCGCGTTGGCGGGCTGGTCGACGACGCGGTGCCCACCGGGGGTGACAACCCGCACAAGGTCGCGATGCTGGGGCTCACCTTCGACGACGTCTTGCTGCTGCCGGCCGCATCCGATGTGGTTCCCGCCACGGCGGACACGTCCAGCCAGCTCACCAAGAAGATCAGGCTCAAGGTTCCGCTGGTCAGCTCGGCCATGGACACGGTCACCGAGTCGCGGATGGCCATCGCGATGGCCCGGGCGGGCGGCATGGGCGTGCTGCACCGCAACCTGCCCGTCGCCGAGCAGGCCGGCCAGGTCGAGATGGTCAAACGATCGGAGGCCGGCATGGTCACCGACCCGGTCACCTGCCGCCCGGACAACACCTTGGCGCAGGTCGACGCGCTGTGCGCCCGGTTCCGGATCTCGGGTCTGCCGGTGGTCGATGACACCGGGGCGCTGGTCGGCATCATCACCAACCGCGACATGCGGTTCGAGGTCGACCAGACCCGCAAGGTCGCCGAGGTGATGACCAAGGCACCGCTGATCACCGCCCAGGAGGGGGTGAGCGCGGACGCCGCGCTGGGCCTGTTGCGCCGCAACAAGATCGAGAAGCTGCCCGTCGTCGACGGCCACGGCCGGCTCACCGGCCTGATCACCGTCAAGGACTTCGTCAAGACCGAGCAGCACCCGCTGGCCACCAAGGACAGCGACGGCCGGCTGCTGGTCGGCGCCGCCGTCGGCGTCGGCGGCGACGCCTGGGTCCGCGCGATGATGCTGGTCGACGCCGGGGCCGACGTCCTGATCGTGGACACCGCCCACGCGCACAACCGGCTGGTGCTCGACATGGTCGGCAAGCTCAAGGCGGAGGTGGGCGAGAAGGTCGAGGTGATCGGCGGGAACGTCGCCACCCGGTCCGCGGCCCTGGCGCTGGTCGACGCGGGCGCCGACGCGGTCAAGGTCGGCGTCGGGCCGGGCTCGATCTGCACCACCCGGGTGGTGGCCGGGGTCGGCGCGCCACAAATCACGGCGATCCTGGAGGCGGTCGCGGCCTGCGGGCCCGCGGGCGTGCCGGTGATCGCCGACGGCGGGCTGCAGTACTCCGGCGACATCGCCAAGGCCCTGGCGGCCGGCGCCTCGACGGCGATGCTGGGCTCGCTGCTGGCCGGCACGGCCGAAGCGCCCGGCGAGCTGATCTTCGTCAACGGCAAGCAGTTCAAGAGCTACCGCGGCATGGGGTCGCTGGGCGCCATGCAGGGCCGCGGCGGGGGGAAGTCGTACTCCAAGGACCGCTACTTCGCCGACGACGCGTTGAGCGAGGACAAGCTGGTGCCTGAGGGAATCGAGGGCCGGGTGCCGTTCCGCGGACCGCTGTCCTCGGTGATCCACCAGCTCACCGGCGGCCTGCGCGCCGCGATGGGCTACACCGGCTCGCCCACCATCGAGGCGCTGCAACAGGCGCAGTTCGTCCGGATCACCTCCGCCGGGCTGCGCGAAAGCCATCCGCACGACGTCGCCATGACCGTCGAAGCGCCCAACTACTTCGCGCGCTGAGCCCGGCATGGTCGAAATCGGGATGGGCCGCAACGCCCGTCGCACCTATGAACTGAGCGAAGTCAGCATCGTGCCCTCGCGGCGCACCCGGTCCTCCCAGGACGTGTCCACGGCCTGGCAGCTGGACGCCTACCGCTTCGAGATCCCGGTGGTGGCCCACCCGACCGACGCGCTGGTGTCGCCGGAGTTCGCCATCGAGCTCGGCCGCCTCGGCGGGCTGGGCGTGCTCAACGGTGAGGGCCTGATCGGCCGGCACGCCGACGTGCAGGGCAAGATCGCCCAGCTCGTCGAGGCCGCCACCAAGGAACCCGAACCGTCGGCGTCGATCCGGCTGCTGCAGGAACTGCACGCCGCGCCGCTGAATCCCGACCTGCTGGGAGCCGCGGTCGCGCGCATCCGGGAGGCCGGGGTGACCACGGCGGTGCGGGTCAGCCCGCAGAACGCCCAGGCGCTGACCCCGGTGCTGCTGCAGGCCGGCATCGACCTGCTGGTCATCCAGGGCACGATCGTCTCCGCGGAAAGAGTGGCCAGCGACGGCGAGCCGCTGAACCTCAAGACCTTCATCTCCGAGCTCGACATCCCGGTGGTGGCCGGCGGGGTGCTCGACCACCGCACCGCGCTGCACCTGATGCGCACCGGGGCCGCCGGGGTGATCGTCGGCTACGGCTCCACCCGCGGCGTCACCACCAGCGACGAGGTGTTGGGCATCAGCGTGCCGATGGCCACCGCGATCGCCGACGCCGCCGCGGCGCGGCGCGAATACCTCGACGAGACCGGCGGCCGCTACGTGCACGTGCTGGCCGACGGCGACATCCACACCTCCGGCGAGCTGGCCAAGGCGATCGCCTGCGGGGCGGACGCGGTGGTGCTCGGCACGCCGCTCGCCGAGGCCGCCGAGGCGCTGGGCGAGGGCTGGTTCTGGCCGGCCGCGGCGGCGCACCCGTCGTTGCCGCGCGGGGCGTTGCTGCAGATCGCCCTGGGCGAGCGGCCGCCGCTGGAACGGGTGCTCAACGGGCCGTCCGACGACCCGTTCGGTTCGCTGAACCTGGTCGGTGGTCTGCGCCGATCGATGGCCAAGGCCGGCTACTGCGACCTCAAGGAGTTCCAGAAGGTCGGGCTGACCACCGGAAGCTGATCGCCGCGGCGTCGCCGCGAGTATGAAGCTAGCCGCACGTTCGGCGCCGAGTGTGCACCTAGCCGCACACTGGCGCGACGGGGTTCGGGGCAGCTGGTTTATTACCGGCCGGTAAGGCCATACTGGTGCGATGAGGCCGGATTACGACGTTCTGATCATCGGTTCGGGGTTCGGGGGCAGCGTCAGCGCGCTGCGGCTGACCGAAAAGGGCTACCGGGTAGGCGTATTGGAGGCCGGGCGCCGCTTCGCCGACGAGGATTTCGCCGAGACGTCGTGGGACCTGCGCAAGTTCCTCTGGGCCCCCCGGCTGGGTTGCTACGGCATTCAGCGGATCCATCCCCTGAAGAACGTGCTGATCCTGGCCGGCGCCGGGGTGGGCGGCGGCTCCCTGAACTATGCCAACACGCTGTACGTGCCGCCGGAGCCGTTCTTCAAAGACCGGCAGTGGTCACACATCACCGACTGGCGCGACGAGCTGATGCCGCACTACGAGCAGGCCAAGCGGATGCTCGGGGTGGTGACGAACCCGACCTTCACCGACGCCGACCGCGTCCTGAAGGAGGTCGCCGACGAGATGGGCTGCGGTGACACCTTCGTGCCCACCCCGGTGGGCGTGTTCTTCGGGCCCGAGGGCACCAAGACGCCCGGCAAGACCGTGCCGGACCCGTATTTCGGCGGCGCGGGACCGGAGCGCACCGGCTGCCTGGAGTGCGGGTGCTGCATGACGGGCTGTCGTTACGGCGCCAAGAACACGCTGTTGAAGAACTACCTCGGCCTCGCCGAATCGGCTGGGGCGCAGGTCATTCCGATGACAACCGTGAAGGGTTTCCAGCAGCGGTCCGACGGGCTGTGGGAGGTCCGCACCGTGCGCACCGGAAGCTGGCTGCGCCGGGACCGGCGCACCTTCACCGCGACGCACCTGATCCTGGCCGCGGGTACCTGGGGAACCCAGCATCTGCTGTTCAAGATGCGCGACCGGGGCAAGTTGCCGCGGCTGTCCGAGCGCCTCGGCGTGCTGACCCGCACCAACTCCGAGTCGATCGTCGGCGCCGGCAAGCTCGAGGTCGACCCGAACCTGGACCTGACGCACGGCGTGGCCATCACGTCATCGATCCACCCGACGTCGGACACCCACGTCGAACCGTGCCGTTACGGCAAGGGATCCAACGCGATGGGCCTGCTGCAGACGCTGATGACCGACGGCACCGGCCCGGAGGGCACCGACGTGCCGCGCTGGAAGCAGCTGCTGGACCAGGCGCGTGAGGATCCGCGCCGCATGATGCGGATGCTCAACGTCCACCAGTGGAGCGAACGCACCCTGATCGCCCTGGTGATGCAGCACCTGGACAACTCGATCACCACCTACACCAAGCGCGGCAAGCTGGGCATCCGCTGGTACACCAGCAAGCAGGGGCACGGGGACCCGAACCCGGCCTGGAACCCCGTCGGCAACAGGGTCACCCGGCGCATCGCCGAAAAGGTCGACGGCGTGGCCGGCGGCACCTGGGGCGAGCTGTTCAACATCCCGCTGACCGCGCACTTCCTCGGGGGCGCGGCGATCGGCGACAGCCCCGAACACGGGGTCATCGACCCCTACCACCGGGTTTACGGCTACCCGACGTTGTTCGTGGTCGACGGCGCCGCGATCTCGGCGAACCTGGGTGTCAACCCGTCGCTGTCCATCACCGCGCAGGCCGAGCGGGCCGCCTCCTTGTGGCCGAACAAGGGCGAGAGCGATCAGCGCCCGCCGCAGGGTGACGACTACCGCCGGCTGGACCCGATCGCCCCGGAGCACCCGGTGGTGCCGGCCACCGCGCCGGGCGCGCTGCGCTGGTTGCCGATCACCCCGGTGACCTCGGCCGGCTAGCTGGCGATCGCCTCGAGCGGGGCGCCACTGACCACCCGGCTGCGTTCCCGGTGGATGTTGAAGGGCACGTCGCCCATCAGCGTGACCCGGTGCATCAGCCGCGGCTGGTCGTCGTAGTCGTCGACCGCCCGGTGCTGGGTGGCCCGGTTGTCCCAGATGGCAACGTCGCCCGGCGCCCAGTTCCAGCGAATGGTGTTCTCCGGCTTGGTGATTCGTCGTTGCAGCATTTCGAAGAGCACGCTTGATTCGTAGCTGTCCAGGCCAACGAACCCGCGCACGAAGTCTCCCAGCAGCAGCGTGCGCTCGCCGGTCTCCGGGTGCACCCGCACCACCGGGTGCTCGGTCCGGAAGTCCGGCTTTTCGAAGGCCTGCCGGAACGCGCGCTGCGCGTCGGTCAACGCCTCGGGGGCGATGTAGTCGTAGCGGTTGGTGTGCAGCGCCCACAGGTCGTCGACGAGCCACGTGAGCGGCTCGGGCAGGTCGTCATACGCGGCCGCGGTGTTGGTCCACAGCGTCGATCCGCCGTACCGGGGCAGGGTGACGGCGCGCAGGATCGAGGCCGCGGGGTAGTTCGCGACGAACGTGACGTCGGTGTGCCAGCGGTTCGCCTTGCCGTACTCGGAGTTGATCGGGGTGATGACCGGCGCGTTCTTGGCGGCGAGCAGCTCGGCGGCCGGGTGGCCGACGGGCGTGCCCAGCAGGTCGGCGAACGCCAGTTGCTGCGCGTCATCGAGGTGGTGCTGGTGGCGGAAGAAGATCACCTTGTGGGTCAACAGCGCCTGGTGGATCTTGTCGACCGCGGCCGGGTCGAGGTCGCCCCCGAGGCGCACCCCGTCGACCCGCGCGCCGATGCGGCTTCCCAGCTTGGTGACGGTTATCTGGCCAATCATTTTCATCAGTCCTCGCGTGAAAGGTGTGTAGTCAACTGACTACATCCGGTAGTGTAGACACATGACTACAGTGCCCGCAAGGGGCCGCGGAAAAGTGCCCACCGGGCGCGAGGAGGTCGCGGCGGCGATCCTGGAGGCCGCCACCGACCTGTTCGCCGAGCGGGGCCCGGCGGCGACGTCGATCCGCGACATCGCCGCGCGATCCAACGTCAACCACGGGCTGGTGTTCCGTCATTTCGGTACCAAGGACAAGCTCGTGGGCGCCGTGCTCGATCACCTGGGTGCCGACCTGAGTGCCCTGCTGAGCGCCGAGCCGGCCGCCGACGTGCTGGACCGGGCCCTGGACAGGCAGATGCGCGTGATGGCCCGGACCGTGCTCGACGGATATCCGGCGGGACAGCTGCAGACGCGTTTTCCCACCGTCGCCACCTTCCTCGACTGGGTCCTGCCGCTGCACGACAACGAGACCCAGGCGCGGCTCGCCGTGGCGAACGCGCTGGCGCTGCAGTTCGGGTGGCGGCTGTTCGCGCCGATCCTGCGCTCGGCCACCGGGCTCGACGAGCTGACGGACGACGAAATACGCGAGGCCGTGCGGGCCGAGGTGGCCCGGATCCTCAACCCGGGCTAACCCTTACTTGTTGCGGGTCAGCGCCCGGCGGTGCAGCGGCTCGCGGCCCGGGGGCTGCTGCGGGGGCGCCAGCAGAGGCTTGCGCGGCCGCACCGCGATGGTTTTGGGCGTATCGGTGCTCAGGGTGACCTCTTCACCCGCATGCCGGATGGTGAGCTGGCCGCCCGGCCCGTCGCGCACCGTGTAGGTGACGTCGGAATGGTTGACGTCGACCGTGACGCGAAAATCGCGCCACCGCAGCCGGAACCGCAACCGCGAAATGCCGTCGGGCAGTGCGGGATCCAGCGACAGGATGCCCTCGTCGTCGCGCAGCCCGCCGAAGCCGCCGACCAGCGCCGTCCAGGCGCCGGCCAGCGAGGCCATGTGCAGGCCGTCGCGGGTGTTGTGGTGCAGATCGCGCAGGTCGATCAGCCCGGCCTCGTAGGCGTAGTCGTGCGCCAATTCCAGGTGGCCGACCTCGGCGCACATCACCGCCTGGGTGCAGGCCGACAGCGACGAGTCGCGCACCATGCGCCGCTCGTAGTAGTCGACGTTGCGGGCCTTCTGTTCGGGGGTGAACGCGTGGCTGTGCCACTGCATCGCCAGCACCAGGTCGGCCTGCTTGATCACCTGCGCGGGGTAGAGC
The DNA here is from genome assembly GCF_001667735.1 of Mycobacterium sp. E183. GTDB lineage: Bacteria > Actinomycetota > Actinomycetes > Mycobacteriales > Mycobacteriaceae > Mycobacterium. The sequence goes on along the minus strand of NZ_LZJN01000163.1, from coordinate 46,245 downwards.
CGCACGTACGGGTCATGCAGCAGCAACGGATAGGAGTGGTTCTCCTGGAAATCCCACTCCGTCAAAGTGGTGAACCCCTCGCACTGCTGATGCACCCCCAGGCCGGCGTCGTAGGGGATGTTGGCGGCGTCGGCCGCGTCGCGCCAGGACGCCGTCTCCTCGGTGGTGACCCCCAGGTCCTCCGCCGCCTCGGGATGGCGGTTGCAGGCCTCGGCCGCGGTGCGCAGATTGTGCGCGGCCATCAGGTTGGTGAAGACGTTGTCCCGCACGATCGCGGTGTACTCGTCGGGGCCGGTGACGCCGTCGAGGTGCCAGACGCCGTGCCGATCGTGGTGACCGAGCGACACCCACAGCCGCGCCGTTTCGACGAGAACCTTGAGACCGCAATGCTTTTCGAGCTCATCGTCGCCGGTGACGATGCGGTAGCGCTCGAAGGCCATGGCGATGTCGGCGTTGATGTGCCAGGCCGCGGTGCCGGCCGGCCAGTACGCCGAGCATTCCTGCCCGCGGATGGTGCGCCAGGGGAAGCTGGCGCCCTCGAGGCCGAGTTCGGCCGCCCGCTCCTTGGCGAGATCCAGCGTCGACGCCCGCCACCGCAGCGCGTCGGCGACCGCATGCGGGGCGGTGTAGGTCAGCACCGGCAGCACGTAACCCTCGGTGTCCCAGAAGGCGTGGCCGTCGTAACCGGTTCCGGTGAGCCCCTTGGCCGCGATCGCACGGCGCTCGGCGCGCGCGCTGGCCTGCAACAGGTGAAACAGCCCGAACCGCACCGCCTGCTGGGATTCGGGGTCGCCCTCGACCTCGACGTCGGCGCAGTCCCAGAAGTCGTCCAGGTAGGCGCGCTGCGCTTCCAGCAGTCCCTGCCATCCGCTGTAGCGGGCGCTGTGGATGGCGGCGGCGGCCTGGTCGCGCAGCGCCGGGCGGGAGCGCATGCTCGACCAGCCGTACGCCAGGTACTTGACGATGCGCAGCTTCTGCCCGGCCCGCAGCCCGCAGATCACGGTGGTCCGCGCCAGATCTTCGCGGGCGTCGGTGCTGAACTCGACGCGCCCGGGGACGTCGATCTCGTGGTCCATCGCGGCCGCCATCATCAGCGCGCTGCTGCGGGTGCGGTGCATGAGAAGCGCCCCGGTGTCGGTGTTTTCGTGGTCGACGGCCACCAGTGGGTTCTCCAGGATGGCCGACACCCGCGGGTCGCCCGAGGTCTGCGGTTGGTCCTCGTTGGTGACGAGTTCGGATTGCACCGTCACGCGGACGAAGTCGCCGACCGCTTCCACGACGTATTCGATGGCGGCTACACCGCGCTGCACCAGCGACACCAGCCGGGTGGACACCAGCCGGATCTCCTTGCCCGCGGGGGAGCGCCAGTGCGTGCGGCGGGTCATCGTCCCGGCGCGCATGTCGAGATCCCGTTCGTGGGAGAGCAATTCGCCGTAGCGGACGTCGAAGGGCTCGTCCTCGACCAGCAGGCGGATGATCTTGCCGTTGGTGACGTCGACGATCGTCTGGCCGGCCTCCGGGTAGCCGTAGCCGGCCTCGGCGTAGGGCAGCGGCCGGATCTCGTAGAAGGAGTTCAGGTAGGTGCCGGGCAGGCCGTAGGGCTCACCCTCGTCGAGGTTGCCGCGCAGCCCGATGTGCCCGTTGGACAAGGTGAACAACGACTCCGACTGGGCCAGGATGTTCAGGTCGAGCTGGGTTTCGCTGACGTGCCATGGATCAACGGGAAACGATTCGTCGGTGATCATGAGGGCAGCAGCTCGGCGAGGTCGGTGACCACCACGTCGGCGCCGTTGCGGCGCAGATCGTCGGCCTGGCCCACCCGGTCGACGCCGACCACGTAGCCGAAGTTGCCGGCGTGGCCGGCCTGCACGCCCGAGATGGCGTCCTCGAACACCGCCGCCGCGTCGGCGTCGACGCCGAGCAGCTCGGCCCCCCGCAGGTAGGAGTCCGGCGCCGGCTTGCCGGCGATGTTCTCGTCGCGCAGCGTGACGCCGTCGACCCGCTGCTGGATGAACCGGACCAGGCCGGTGATCTCCAGCACGTCGCGGGTGTTGGCGCTCGAGGACACCACGGCGATTCCCAGGCCCGCGGCCGAGACCGCCTCCAGGTAGCGGCGTGAGCCTTCGAACACCTCGACGCCGTCCTCGCGCAATACCTTCTGGAACATGTCGTTCTTGCGGTTGCCCAGGCCGTACACCGTCTCGTCGTCCGCCGGGTCGTCGGGACTGCCGTCGGGTAGCTCGATCCCGCGGCTCTGCAGGAACGACCGGACGCCGTCCTCGCGCTTCTTGCCGTCCACGTATTGGCGGTAGTCGGCGGCCGCGTCGAAGGGGACGAATTCGTCGCCGGTGCGCTTGGCCCGCTCCGCCAGGTAGTCGTCGAACATGGCCTTCCAGGCCTTGGTGTGCACGCTCGCGGTGTCGGTGAGCACCCCGTCGAGGTCGAACAGACAGGCGTGCACCTTCTCGGGCAGACCCAGCACGGGCGGACCTCGCTTCCTGGTCTGAAGACGACTAGTTAAGCGATACCCACTCCACCACGCCGAGCAATCAGCGCGCCACCTGGCCCGCCGGTTTCACCTCACACACACCGCCTGGATGGCGCGAAGCCGTCCGTCGGCCAGCGCCCGGGTGAGGTTGCCGGCCTTGCGGTCGAAGTCGGTGACGAAGGCGTGCAGCCCCAGCGGGCTAAACGGCTGGGCGAGGATCGCCTGCATCAACGCGCTGGCCTGGTCGGTGAGATCGTTCCACTGCTCGACGACGAACCCCGCCGACTGCACGGCGGCGCGGAGCGCGCCGGGCGTCACCAGATGGCTGCGCGCGGGCGCGTCGGCCCACGGCAGGGGAAAGTCGAGCGCACCCGCTCCGGCGGTTGTGATGTCCCACAAGCCAAGCCGTCCGCCGTCCTTGAGCACTCGGTGCGCCTCGGAATAGAGGCGCGCCTTGTCGGCCACGTTCATCTGGACGTGCTGGCTGATGACGACGTCGAAAGTGCCGTCGGCGAACGGGAGTTCGGTGACGTCGGATTGGTGGACGGAGATCCGGCCGTCGAGCCCGACGAGCCGATTGAGCCAGCGGTGCGTTTCGCAATATTCGGCGGTGAGATCCACCGCGGTGACGTGGCAGCCGTAGCGGTCGGCGACGTAGCGGGCGGTGCCGCCGACGCCGCTGCCGGCATCGAGCACCTCGCTGTCACCGGTGATCCCCACCAGGTCCACCAGCTGTCCGGTCGCCACGCGGCCCATCGTGTGGAAGTCCTCCAGCAGGCCCAGGTCAGCCGGGGCCAGCCGGTCCAGGTCCTTACCGGCCGAGATCAGCGCCCGCTCGATCTGGCCGCGCGACAGGCCGGTCGAGTACTGGCTCGCAATCGTGTCGTTCACTTCTGCACCCAGGCCGTGATGATGGGCGGCATCATGATGAGGGCGTCGGCCGCGATCGCCTGCTCGCGGAAGAGCGGCACGAAGTTGCCGATCGCGGCGACCTCGTCGATGGCGAAGCCGCCCTGTTGTGCGATGGGGGAGACCAGCCGCCAGACTTCCGCGCCGTACGCCAGGATGTCGGCGTCGGCGGCCGTCCCGATCGGCGCGCCGATGGTGAGCCTCGGCGAGCCCAGGCCGGCGTCGGCGAAGATCGTGTGCAGCGTGGTGCCGAACCGCGCGGACAGGCCCATGGCCTCGAAGGCCCGCACGATCCCCGATATCACCTGACCGAATAGCGGTATCTCCGGGACGCTGCGCGCAGCGGCAATGTCGTTCTCGGAGAACGCGATCACGCCGCCGGGGCGCACGAACGAGCTGAGCCGGCCGAGGGCGGTCGCCGGATCGGGCAGGTGCATGAGGATCAACCGGCCGACGATCGCGTCGACGGGCTCGTGCAGCTCGATCGCGTCAATTGCGGAGTGGATGAAACGTACTGTGCCCAGGCCCTGTTCGGCCGCACGGGCGCGGGCCAGCTCGACCATCTCGGGTGCGGCGTCCACCCCCAGGACGCTCCCGGTCGGGCCGACCAGCCGGGCCGCGATGAACGAGACGTCGCCGGGCCCGCTGCCGATGTCGAGCACCCGCATCCCCGGGCGCAGGCCGGCGAGGCGCAGCGCGTGCTCGGTGTAGTCGTTGTAGAGCCTGCCCTGCAGGAGCAGCCGCCGCACCTCCGCGTCGGCGTGGCCGAGAACATACGTGCTGCCGTTCATGACACTTCCCTTTCGGTTTGACGCGCCGGCAACAACCAGCCGACGACGATTGCGGCGCCCAGTGCGATGCCGGCGCATACCAGCGAGCTCACCCGCAGACCGTCGAGGAACGCGTGATCGACGACGCCGCGGACATAGCCGGCTTGTGGCGGGGGCAGTTGCTGAATCACCCTGTGCGCCAGCGCCATCGAGTGCCGCATCGGCTCGGCGGGCAGCCCGGTCAAGGCATCCGCCCCGAGATGCCCGGAATACACCGACGCGAAGATGCTGCCGGCGATGGCCACCCCGAGCGTGCCGCCGAGTTCGCGCGTGGTGTCGTTGACGGCCGAGCCGACGCCGGCCTTGTCCACCGACAGCGACCCCATGATCGCCTCGGTCGCCGGGGAAACGGTCAGGCCGAGGCCGCCACCGAGCAGCAGCATCTGCATGGCGATCTGGTCGTAGGGTGTGGCGGCGTTCGCCGTGGACGCCCACGCCAGGCCGGCGGCGAACACGGTGAGGCCGGCGGCGACGACGGCCGTGGTGCCGATTCGTTCCACTAGCCGGGGCCCCAGGATGCTGGCAAGCGCGATGGAGGCGGCGACCGGAAGCAGCCGCACGCCGCTCTGAAACGCGGTGTAGTCCTTGATGAATTGGAAGTACTGGGTGATGACGAAGATGAACCCGAACAAGGTCAGGAAGCCGGCGGTCACCGCAAGGCTGCCGCCGGAGAACCGGCGGTTGACGAACACCGAGACGTCAAGCATCGGATGCGTGGTGCGCCGCTCCCACAAGGCGAACACGGCGAGGACCGTTGCCGCAAGGGCGAATCCGGCCGCGGTCCGGCCGTTGGTCCATCCCCAGGTGGGCGCCTGGATGACCGTGTAGACCAGGGCGGTGATCCCGGCGGCGGACAGGATCAGCCCGGGGACGTCGACGCGCGGGGCGGCCGGGTCGCGCGAGGTCGGAACGAAGAGGAAGCCGCCGATGATGGCCACGGCGGCCACGGGGATGTTGACCATGAAGATCGAGCCCCACCAGAAGTGTTCGAGCAGCCAGCCACCGCTGATCGGTCCGACGGCCACCCCGACGCCCACCATCGCCGCCCACAGCCCGATCGCCTTGGCGCGCGCGCCCGCGTCGGTGAAGATGTTGGTGATCAGTCCGAGCGTGGTCGGAAAGATCACCGCCGCGCCCACGCCCATGGCGGCGCGTGCGGCGATCAGCTGGTCGGCCGAATTCGCCTGTGCCGCAAGGGCGGACGTGGCGGCGAAGAGTGCGAGCCCGGAGTTGAGCCACCCCCGCCGGCCGTACCGGTCGGACAGGCTGCCCGCCGAGAGCAGCAGGCCGGACATCACCAGGGTGTAGGCGTCGACGATCCACTGCAGCTGGGCGGTGTCGGCCCCGAGTTCGCGCGACAGCGTCGGCAGCGCGACGTTGACGATGGTGGCGTCGACGCTGATGACGAAGACACCGAGGCAGATGACGGCCAGCGCGGCGATCGGCCGGTTCCGGAATAGCGGGTCGATAGGCATGGACAAGACGTTAAAGCTCCTAGACAAATAAATCAAGTAGTAAGTTGAAAAAGACGTCTTCCGGTAGGTAGACTGGCGTGGTGGCGTCCCGCAGGAACTACAACCAGAATTGCCCGATCGCGCGTGGCCTCGACGTCCTCGGCGAGCGGTGGACGCTGCTGATCCTGCGCGAGCTGGTCGGCGGCGCGCGCCGCTACGGTGACCTGCGCGACGCGCTGCCGGGCATTGCGACCAATCTGCTGGCCGAGCGGCTGAAGGAATTGCAGGAGGCGGGGATCGTCGACCGGACCGACCTGCCCGCCCCGATCGGGCGCACCGTCTACACGCTCAGCGACCTGGGCTGGCAGCGGGTGCTGCCCGTGCTGCGGAGCGTCGCGTTGTTCGGGCTGGACCGGATGGACCCGATCGGGGACGGGCCGGGAACGCCCTTGAACGGTTTCCTGGCCGGATTCCTGCTCGGCTTCGATTCGGCCGGGGCGGCCGGCCTGGAGGCGACGATCCGCATCGACATCGACGGCCGCCGTTTCGAATTCGCCGTGACGCAGGGGCGGCTCGCCGGCGCTCGTGGCGAGCCTTCGGTGACGATCACCGCCAGCGCCGCGGATCTGGTCGGCGCGCGCCTGGGCGTGAGCGACGCGAAGCGACGGGCGGCGCTGCGGCGCGTCAACTTCGAAGGCGATCCACAAACCGTCGGCGCGGTGCGGCAGGCGTTCGGGCTGTAGGACTCACCGGACGAGCAGGGCGTCGATCCACGCCTGCGCGATGAACTTGCCATAGCGGCTGACCGACCAGCCGCGTTCGAGCACGAGCAGCTCGTAGAGCTCGGGTGCGTGATAGGTCCACAGGATGTCTCGCGCCTGTCTGGCGTTGACCCGCAGCTGCCCGGTGCGGGCGAGGTCGGAGGCGAACATCGTCATGCCGGTCAGGGTCTCGTCCCTGATCTGCTTCCAGACGGCGGCGGCGTCCGGCGACACCGCGGCGCCGTCGCGGGCGAGCAGCTGGACCGGTGCGCTGCGCGGCATGCTGGCGACCAGGTGCTTGGCGTAGAGCTCCAGCTTGTCGACGGCCTCGGTGGCGTCGGCCACCTCCTGGATGACGTCGCGCTCGACCATCGGGATCGGCTCGTCATCGCCGGCGACCGACACATCGAACAGCGCTTTCAACACGCCGGCCTTGGTCGCGAACGTCTTGTACACCGTTTCGACCGACACGGCGGCGTCGCGGGCGATCTCGGCGATCGTCGTCGCCGCGTACCCCTGGGCCAGGAAGCGCCGCCGGGCGGCCGCGAGCACCGCGTGCCGGTTGTGCTGCGCCTGCTGCCTGCGACGGGTCGAGTCGTACCGGCGGGCCGGCTCGCGCTTGACAGATCCCATAATTGAGTACATGCTCCTGTATCTATTACAGTTCACTGTATCAGAATTGGGGAGCTTGAGATGACAACCGCAACCCGCCACGCCGCCGGCCTTTCGGACGGCGCCAATCCCGCCGACGTGGCGCGTGCCCTGGCCCCCGAAATCACGCGGCGCGCCGCCGAGGCCGAGGCGCTGGGCACCTTGCCGATCGATCTGGTCGAGCGGATGCGCGGCGCGGGCATTTTCCGTGCCGTTCAACCGCGCTCGCTCGGCGGATTCGAAGTGGCCCCAGTCGAGTTCATCGAGATGATCGAGGAACTTGCGCGCGCCGACGGTTCGGTGGGCTGGGTCGCGGCGATCGGGGCGGGCGCGCCCGCGTTCACCGCCTGGCTCGAACCCGCCGCCGCAGCAGCGCTGTTCGGTCCGGACGCCGACTTCCTGGCGGCCACGGTGTTCGCCCCCACCGGGCGCGCCGTCCCGGACGGCCGCGGCCGGTTCGCGGTCGACGGCCGGTGGCCGTTCGCCAGCGGTTGCCGCCACGCCGAATGGATGCTGGGCGGGATGTTCGTCTTCGACGGTGACGCGCCGCGGATGCTGCCCGGGCGCGGCCCCGACTGGCGCCTGGCGTTCTTCCCGCGCGCGGACATCGAGATCGTCGACAACTGGGACGTCCTGGGGTTGCGCGCCACCGGCAGCAACGACGTGGTTGCGCGCGGCGTGCACGTCGCCGAGGAACACACCATCAGCCCGTTCTTCGAACCGGCCCGCCGGGACGGCCCGTTGTGGCGGCTGCCGTTCTTCACCCTGGTGGGAGTGGGCCTGGTCGGCGTCCCGCTCGGGATCGCGCGGCGCGCACTCGACGAATTCGCCGACCTCGCACCGACGAAGGCGCGCGCCGGCACGTTCGAGCCGCTCGCCGCCGACCCCGCCGCCCAAGTCGAGTTCGCCCGGGCCGACGCCGGTTTGAAATCCGCCCGCGCCTTCGTCCTCGACGAGGCGGGCGCCCTGTGGGAAACCGCCCGGGCCGGCGATCCGCCGCCGCTTCAGCAGCGCGCCGGCTTCCAGCTCGCCGCCCAGCAGGCGATGCGAGCGGCGCGCCACGCGGTCGACACGGCGTTCGGCTTGGCCGGGGCGGGCGCGGTGCACGCAGGCCACCCCCTGCAACGATGCTTCCGCGACCTGCACACCGCCGGCCAGCACGTGTACTTCAGCCCGGCGGCGCTGAAGCGCTACGCCGGCACCCGATTCGGCATTGCGCAGCCCACGCACCTGATGTGAGGCGGGCGTGGGCACGGCCCCACCGGGGCGGTCCCAGCCGGCCACTAAGCTGGCTGCCGTGGAAACCCCCTCGCCGCGGCCCGTGTTGGTGGTCGACTTCGGCGCCCAATATGCGCAGCTGATCGCCCGGCGCGTCCGCGAGGCGCGGGTCTTCTCCGAGGTCATCCCGCACACGGCGTCGATCGACGAGATCAAGGCCCGGCAGCCGTCGGCGCTGGTGCTGTCCGGGGGGCCGTCCAGCGTCTACGAGGAGGGCGCCCCGCAGCTCGATCCGGCGGTGTTCGACCTCGGTGTGCCGGTGTTCGGCATCTGCTACGGATTCCAGGCCATGGCGCAGGCCCTGGGCGGGACGGTCGCCCGCACCGGCACCAGCGAATACGGCCGCACCGAGCTGAAAGTTGTTGGCGGCGAATTGCATTCGGGGCTGCCAAGCACTCAGCCGGTCTGGATGAGTCACGGCGACGCGGTCACCGCCGCGCCGGAGGGGTTCGACGTGGTCGCCAGCAGCGCGGGCGCGACAGTGGCCGCCTTCGAGAACCGGAGCCGCCGCCTGGCCGGGGTGCAGTACCACCCCGAGGTCATGCACACCCCGCACGGGCAGCAGGTGCTCAGCCGGTTCCTGCACGACTTCGCCGGGCTGGGCGCGGAGTGGACGCCCGCCAACATCGCCGGCGCGCTGGTCGAGCAGGTGCGCGAACAGATCGGTGACGGGCACGCGATCTGCGGGCTGTCCGGCGGGGTGGACTCGGCGGTGGCGGCCGCGCTGGTGCAGCGCGCCATCGGCGACCGGCTGACCTGCGTCTTCGTCGACCACGGGCTCCTTCGTGCCGGCGAGCGCGCGCAGGTGCAGCGCGACTTCGTCGCCGCCACCGGCGCCAACCTGGTCACCGTCGACGCCGCGGACACCTTCCTGCAGGCGCTGTCGGGGGTGACCAACCCCGAGGGCAAGCGCAAGATCATCGGCCGCCAGTTCATCCGGGCCTTCGAGGGCGCGGTCCGAGACATCCTGAGCGACACCGGATCCGAGGTCGAGTTCCTGGTGCAGGGCACGCTGTATCCCGACGTGGTGGAGTCTGGCGGGGGCAGCGGAACCGCCAACATCAAGAGCCATCACAATGTCGGCGGTCTGCCCGACGACCTGAAGTTCCGGCTCGTCGAGCCGCTGCGGCTGCTGTTCAAGGACGAGGTGCGCGCCGTCGGGCGCGAGCTGGGCCTGCCGGAGGAAATCGTTGCACGCCAACCCTTTCCGGGGCCCGGGTTGGGCATCCGAATCGTCGGCGAGGTCACCGCGGCGCGGTTGGAGACCCTGCGGCGCGCCGACTCGATCGCGCGCGAGGAACTCACCGCCGCCGGCCTGGACAACCTGATCTGGCAGTGCCCGGTGGTGTTGCTGGCCGAGGTCCGCTCGGTCGGTGTGCAGGGTGACGGCCGGACGTACGGGCATCCGATCGTGCTGCGGCCGGTGTCCAGCGAGGACGCCATGACCGCCGACTGGACCCGGGTGCCCTACGAGGTGCTGGAGCGCATCTCGACCCGCATCACCAACGAGGTCCGCGAGGTCAACCGCGTGGTGCTCGACATCACCAGCAAACCACCCGGCACCATCGAGTGGGAGTGAAGGCGCGTCGCTTTTTGCGACGAACGTGCGGCCAGCCGCACACTCGTGGCCGAACGTGCGGCCAGCCGCACACTCGAGAGCGTGGCTACTCCACGAATTCGCTTCGGCCGTAAGCGATCGTGGCGGCTGCCCAGTTGCCGCCGGCTTCGCCGACGAGTCGTCGGGCGACGTCTCGATCGTGGTTTCCCGCGACCAGGATCAAGGTGTGGTCGGTGGTGGTGACCGATCCACCCCGGATGCGGTCGCGGGCGGCCGGGTCGGCCGCCAGCGCGTCGCCGAAGCGGGCGATGTCGACTTCCGGCACGGCGATGATGATCGCGTCCTGGTCCGGCGTGGGCTCGTAGTCGAAGGTCAGCACCGCTTCTTGGTCGAACTGGCGGCGCAGCGCCTCGGCGGCGGCGTGCACCGAGCCGTCGGCGCCGCACAGATGAAATTCCCGCGAGCTCTCCCGGGTGTTCCGGTGCAGCGCGCTCGACCAGTACACCCCGTCGAGCGGGGTCGATCCCGTCACCGCCGCGCCGCTTGACGCGATCGTCACGGTGGCCTGCACCTCGAACAGGGGATCGGTGGTGTCGGTGGCGAACAGCTCCGCCTGCCGGCAGGGGGCGGCGGCACTTGGCACCGGAAAAGTACAGCAAAAGAGCACCATCAGCCACACCAGCAACGACCGCATAAAGCAGCCTCTCACGTTTCTTGACGGTTGTCGGAGGGCGGGTGTTTACTCCAACTGTATCGAACATACATTCGAACAGGAGGCAGTCATGACCGCGGCTTTGGCCTCCGAAAATCGCGCTGAGCAGCTCGAATCGCTTCGGCGGCGGATGGCCGTGATCACCGGGAAGGCGCCGGGGCCCGCGGCCACCCGTGCCGACGATCTGCTGCCGGAATCGGAAGCCCAACTGGCGCTGCCGCGGTGGTTGGCGGAGTCGCTGCCGGCGCCCCTGCCGCGCGGATCGGTGGCGGTCCTCTCGGGCGCCCGGTCGCTGCTGCTGAGCATGGTGGCCGCGGTGACGGCGGCGGGCGGCAACGTGGCAATCGTCGGCCAGCCGGACATCGGGCTGTTGGCGGCCGCGGAGATGGGGGCGGATCTGAGCCGGGTCGCGGTGATCCCGGATCCCGGCACCGACCCGGTGGAGGTGGCCGCGGTGCTCGTCGACGGCATGGATCTGGTGGTCCTCGGCCTGGGCGGGCGCCGGGTGCCGCAGACCCGGGCGCGGGCGGTGGTAGCGCGGGCCCGCAACAAGGGGTGCACCGTGCTGGTCACCGACGGTGACTGGCAGGGGGCGCCCACCCGGCTGGAGGCTCGGGTCTGCGGTTACGAGCTCACCTCGGGGGGCCGCCCTGGGTTCGGCCGGATCAGCCGGGTGCGGCTGCAGGTCAGCGGGGTGTGTGCGGGCCGGCGGGTGACCGCCCGGGCGCGAGCCGGGTGAATTCACCAGTGGCATCCCGGGTGCTGGCCATCTGGTGCATGGACTGGCCCGCGGTCGCCGCGGCCGCGGCCGCCGGCCTCTCCGCGACCGCCCCGGTGGCGGTCACGTTGGCCAATCGGGTGATCGCCTGTTCGGCGGCCGCCCGCGCGGCGGGGGTGCGGCGGGGGCTGCGGCGCCGGGAGGCGGCGGCCCGCTGCCCGCAGCTGCACGTCACCACCGCCGACGCGGACCGCGACGCCCGCTTCTTCGAGTCGGTCATCGCGGCGGTGGACGACCTGGTGCCGCGTGCCGAGGTGCTGCGGCCCGGGCTCTTGGTGTTGCCGGTGCGCGGGGCGGCCCGCTATTTCGGCTCCGAGGCCGACGCCGCCGAGCGGCTGATCGATGCGGTGGCTGCGGCCGGCGCCGAGTGCCAGGTCGGGGTCGCAGACCGGCTGTCCACCGCGGTCTTCGCCGCGCGGGCGGGCCGGATCGTCCCGGCGGGCGGTGACGCGAAGTTCCTGTCTGTGCTGTCTATCCGCCAACTCGCCACCGAACCCAGCCTGTGTGGTCCTGGCCGGGAAGAGCTGACGGACCTGTTGTGGCGCATGGGGATTCGCACCATCGGGCAATTCGCCGCGCTGTCGGCCACCGACGTGGCCTCCCGGTTCGGCGCCGACGGGGTGGCCGCGCACCGGTTGGCCCGCGGTGAACCCGAGCGGGGACCGTCCGGACGCGAGCCGCCGGAAGAGCTGGAGGCCGTGCTGGACTGCGACCCGCCGATAGACAGGGTCGACGCCGCGGCCTTCGCCGGCCGCTCGCTGGCCGCCGCGCTGCATCGGACTCTGATGGGCGCCGGGGTGGGCTGCACCCGGCTGGGCATTCACGCCGTCACCGCCAACGGCGAAGAACTGCACCGGGTGTGGCGATGCGCCGAGCCGTTGACCGAGGACGCCACCGCCGACCGGGTGCGCTGGCAACTGGACGGCTGGTTGAGCAGCCGGACCACGCGCAATCCCCGCCCGACGGCGCCGGTGACCCTGCTGCGGTTGCAGGCGGTCGAGGTGGTGTCGGCCGAGGCGCTGCAGCTGCCGCTGTGGGGCGGCCTCGGCGAGGAGGACCGGCTGCGGGCCCGTCGCGCCCTGGTGCGGGTGCAGGGCCTGCTCGGCCCGGAGGCGGTGCGGGTGCCGGTGCTGTCCGGCGGGCGCGGGCCGGCCGAACGCATCACGTTGACCCCGCTGGGCGACGAACCGGCGCCGCGGGCCGACCCGAGTCTGCCGTGGCCCGGGCGGCTGCCCGAGCCGTCACCGGCGGTTTTGCTGGACGACCCGGTGGAACTGCTTGACGGCCAAGGGAATTCGGTGCGGGTGACCGGCCGTGGGCTGTTCTCCGCCGACCCGGCGCGGCTGACCGTGCACGGCAAGGACGAGCGGCTGGACTGGTGGGCCGGGCCATGGCCGGTCGACGAGCGGTGGTGGGATCCCGACGTGGGAAGGGGCCGCACCGCCCGCGCGCAGGTCTTGCTGGAGGGCGAGCGGGCGTTTCTGCTGTGCTACCGCCAGCGGCGCTGGTACCTCGAAGGCAGCTACGAGTGACGGCGCTATCCGCACCGGATGGGCGTCATCCCCACCCCCGTACCGATGCCAGAGGGACCGGGAGACTTCACTGTTTCCGGCGTGCTCAAATCGGCGACTAGGCTGTCACGATGCCTACGACGTCGGAGCCCCCCGAGGGGACGGATTTAACGCCGCACTTCGACGATGTGCAGGCCCACTACGATTTGTCGGACGAATTCTTCCGGCTTTTCCTCGACCCCACCCAGACGTACAGCTGCGCCTACTTCGAGCGCGACGACATGACGCTGGAAGAGGCGCAGATCGCCAAAATCGACCTCGCCCTGGGCAAACTTGGGTTGCAACCGGGTATGACGTTGCTCGACGTCGGCTGCGGCTGGGGGGCCACGATGATGCGCGCCCTCGAAAAGTACGACGTCAACGTCGTCGGCCTCACCCTGAGTCGCAACCAGGCCGATCACGTCGAGCGGCTGATCGCCCAATCCGCCAGCCCGCGTTCGGCGAGGATTCTGCTGCGCGGCTGGGAACAGTTCGACGAGCCCGTCGACCGGATTGTCAGCATCGGCGCCTTCGAACACTTCGGGCACGAGCGCTACGACGCGTTCTTCACCCTGGCGCATGACCTGCTGCCCGATGACGGGATCATGTTGTTGCACACCATCACCGGGCTTCATCCGACGGAGATGGTCGAACGCGGCATGCCCATCTCGTTTACATTCGCCCGATTCGTCAAATTCATTGTGACCGAGATCTTTCCGGGCGGGCGACTGCCCTCGATACCGATGGTGCAAGAACGCGCCACCGCGAATGGCTTCACAGTTAGTCGCGTCCAGTCGTTGCAGCCGCACTACGCGAAGACGCTCGACATCTGGTCTGCCGCGCTGCAAGCCCACAAGGACCAGGCCATCGAGCTGCAATCCGAGGAAGTGTACGAACGGTACATGAAATACCTGACCGGCTGCGCCGAGATGTTCCGCATCGGATACATCGACGTCAATCAATTCACGTTGCAGAAATGACTTCCTAGGCCCGCCCGCAGCGGACCGCCCGCGCCTGCGCCATCAGCCCGCCACCGCCGGGGAGCGCGCCCACCACCGCGCGGGCCAGCCGGTCGCGGCCCCGGACGCGGTCGGTCCTGGCCTGACCGGTGCGCAGGTGGCGCCAGCCCAGGGCCGCCCACGACGCCGAGCCGGCGGCGTCGGTCACCCCGCCGCGGGCGCGGTGCCGGTCCGCCGCGGCGAGGCCGAGCGCCGTCGCGGAGTGCACGGTGTCGACCCACACGCCGGCCGCCAGCACCTCCGGGCCGGGATTGATGCCCGAGAGCAGTGCCTGGACCAGGTGGCGCCCGCCCAGGATCCGGGTGACGACGAGCGACTTGCGGTCGACCTGCACCCCGTGGATGTGGCCGAGCACCCCGGAGGGGGCGGTCAGCAGCGCGGCACCCCACCCCGCGCGCAGAACTTCGATGAGGCGGATCTTCATGGGGTGTTGGATAACCGGCGGGCGAAGCTCCCAACCCGTTCGATAAACCGGTCGAAGAAGGCCGCCGCGTCCACGTCGATCCCGATCAGCGCGTTGGGTTCTCGGCGCCCCGACCAGTCGGTCACGGTCATGGCGCGGGTCAGCGTGCCGGTCAGCTCGATGTCCACCGTCGCGGGCCGGATGGTGACGAGCCCCGGGTCCAGCGCCGCGGCGGCGGCCAGCGGATCGTGCAGGTGCGCCTGGAAGCCGTGGCCGATGTCGTGGTAGGCCTCCAGGTAGAACCGCATCGCGTCCTCGATCACCCGTATCAACGCGTTGGACGCGGTCGACCGCGTGCCGGGCTCGTCGCCCGCGCTCATCGGCATCGTCGTCGACCCGGCAGCGGCGGCCAGCCTGGTGAGGTGCTCCGGCGTCATCGCCACCTTGCGGGTCAGATCCAGGCCGCACAGGATCGGAAGCCGTTGCGGCTCAACGGTCGCCCAGGCGTCCAGGACCTCGGCCGCGGCCTCGGGGTCCACGCTGATGTTCCATTCGGCCACCGCGGTGGTGTTGCCGCGGTGATCGTAGGAGCCGCCCATGACGACCAGCCGGCGCACCAGCGTCGGCAGCGCCGGCTCGGCGCGCAGCGCCAGCGCCAGATTGGTCAGCGGGCCGGTGGCCACGCCGATCAGCTCACCGGGATGGGCGCGCGCGGCGCGCACCCACGCGGTCGCCGAGTCGTGGACGGTGAGCCGGCGATCGGTGGCTGGCAGTTCGGCATAGCCCAGTCCGCGAGGGCCGTGAACCTTCGACGGCAGGCTCATCGGCCCGGTGAGGGTCTCCTCGGCGCCCTTGGAGACCGGCACGCCGGTGCGCCCGCACAGCTCGAGCAGGCCCAGGTTGTTCTCGCAAACCTGCTGCACCGCAACGTTTCCCCCGGTGGAGGCGATGCCGACCACGTCGGCGTCCGGGCTGGCGAACAGGTACATCAGCGCCAGCGCGTCGTCGACGCCGGTGTCGACGTCGACGAATACGGGCCTCACCGCGGCAACGATACCGTCGCTCAGGGCCACGCCGAGGCGAAGGTGACCACCAGGACGTCGCGCTGGGCGGGGCCCGAGCCGTCGATCGGGCGGATCGGGGAGACGCCGTGCAGGGTGCGGCGGTCGTCGCCCAACATCAGCGTGCCGGGTTCGGCCAGCGTCGTCGCCAGCAACTGCCTGCCGTCGCGGTCATTCACCGTGCTCTCGCCGCCGATGGCGTTGCGCCGCCCGACCAGCAGTGAGCTGACCAGGGTGACGCCGTCGCGGTGCATGCCCTCCGGCGTCGGATGGCCGCCGTCGTCGGACAAGGACCGGACCCGGAACGGATGCACCTTGACGTTCCAGTCCGCGACGTCGTCCAGCGCCGCCGCCACTCGGGCCAGCAGGTCGATGATCCTGCGCAGCAACGGATCCCGGGCGAAAGCGTCGGTCAGCGGCTCGAAGTCGCGGTCCTTGCCGATGTAGAGGGGGTTGGAGTCCTCGGGCTGCGCGAACGTGCTCCTGGGCACCGGGCGCAGCGCACCGTCGCGAAAGGAGTACTGGCCGTACCGGCGCAGCCGCTGCACCCCCAGCTCCGCGGCGTACGGGTCGGGTCCCAGCTGCTGCCAGTGCCGGGCGAATCGGGTCCACTCCTCGCGGCCGGCGCCCAGGCTCCGCGTCACGTCGAGTGAGGACATCACCGCGACGCCTCGCGTGGCGACCAGGCGGGCCGCGGCGGCCACCGGGTCGGCGTCCGCCCGTTTCGCGGAAAGCGTCCGGGTCATCGCGCCGGAATACCGCAATCAGGCGCGGCTGAAACGCCCGGACTACCAGTGCACCCCGGGCACCCGGCGCACCAACCGTTTGACTCCCCGCGGCGTCCGGATGCCGCCGGTGACGGCGCGGACGGGCCGCCTCGGCTTGCGCCGCGGCGGGGGCGCGGCGGGCGGCTCGGTGGGCAGTCCGCGGGCCGCGGCCGAGTCGGGGTAACCGAGGTACAGCTGGTGCAGGATCCGCCTGGACGTCCGCGGCGCGAAGTAGTTGCCCACCTCGGCCAGCGTTCCGAGGGGGGTGTCGATGCGCGCCGGCTTCTCGACCAGCCCGCGCACCACCATGGCGGCGGCGCGCTCCGGGCTGATCGCGGGCACCGGGTTGAGCCGGTGCGACGGCGCGATCATCGGCGTACGGACCAGTGGCATATGAATATTGGTGAACGTGATGTGGTCGGACAGCGTCTCCGAGCCGACCACGTCGGCGAACGCGTCCAGCGCCGCCTTGGTGGGCAGGTACGAGCTGTACTTCGGATTGCGGGCCTGCACGCCGGCGCTGGAGACGTTGACCACATGACCGAAGCGGCGCTCGCGCCAGTGGGGCAGTAGCGCCAGCACCATCCGCACCGCGCCGAAGTAGTTGACCGCCATGACCCGCTCGTAGTCGTGCAGCCGGTCGGTCGAGTTGACCACCGAGCGGCGGATCGACCGGCCGGCGTTGTTCACCAGGTAGTCGACGTGGTCGAAGCGGCCCAGGATGTCCTTGATGGTGTGCTCGACCGAGGTGGAATCGGTGACGTCGCAAGTGAAGGCGTGGGCGTCACCGCCGGCCGCGCGGATCTCGGCGACCAGTTGATCCAGCGCGTCGGCGTTGCGGGCCAGGGCGAACACCGTCGCCCCGCGCTCGGCCACCGCGATGGCCGCCGCCCGGCCGATGCCGCTGGACGCGCCGGTGATGATGACGTGCCGGCCGTGCAGCGGCCCGTGCGGGTCGTCGCGGCGCGCCCGGTCCGGGTCCAGGTACTCGGCCCAGTACCGCCACAGCCCGGGCGCGTAACTGGAGAACTCGGGCACCTCGATGCCCTTGCCGCGCAAGGCTTTCCGGGTCTGGTCGCTGATGAAGGTGGGCTTGAGGTCGACCAGGTCGAAGACCTCGGCCGGGATACCGAGCTGGGTGGCCGCCATGTTGCGCAGCACCCTGGCCCGCCCGCGCACCTTCAGCACCGGGGCGGCCACCGAGCCGGGCAGCGACCCGCGCGCCGGCGGGAGCCCGGCCGCCTTGGCGACGCCGCGGTAGATGCCCCGCAGCCCAACGGTTTTGGGGGCGGTGAGGTGGAAGGCGCGGCCGTCCAGACCGTCGGCATGCATCAGCGCCACGAGCGCGTCGACGACGTAGTCGACCGGCACGATGTTGGTGCGGCCGGTGTCGGGGAGCATGATCGGCGTCAACCTGGGCAGCACCGCCAGCTTGGCCAGCACGCCGAAGAAGTAGTACGGCCCGTCGATCTTGTCCATCTCGCCGGTGCGCGAATCGCCGACCACCACCGCCGGGCGGTAGATCCGATAACGCAGCCCGGGCGCCGACCGCACCAGCAACTCGGCCTCGAACTTGGTCCGGTGATACGGGGTCGGCAACGGCTGGCCGACATCGAAGTCGTCCTCGGTGTATTCGCCGGGGAAGTCCCCCGCGACCGCGATCGAGGACACGTGGTGCAGCGTCGCGCCGAGTCGCTGAGCCAGCTCGATGACGGCGCGGGTCCCCTCGACATTGGTGGCCCGCTGCTCGGGCTCGCCGGCGGTGATGTCGTAGATGGCCGCGCAGTGCACGACGTGGTCGATGCTGCCCAGCTCGGCGAGGGTCTCGTCGGCCAGCTCCAGCTCCGGCAGCGCTCCGACCAGCGGTTTGGCCCGGTCACTCCACTCGGCCGCGAGCCGTTCGAAACGCCCCAGCGACTCCCGCCGGACCAGCACCCACACCTGCGCATCGGGTTGGGTGTCCAGCAGCCGGGCGACGACGCGGCGACCAATAAACCCGGTACCGCCGGTAACGACATACCGCATGCAGCCATCGTGGCGGTCGCGACCGCCCGCGTCAACTGTGGCGATCGCAAGCGCGGCGTCGCCGGGCGTGGCGGGTCGCCACTGTCAGCCCTGTGGCGATCGCGAGCGCGGCGTCGCCGGGCGTGGCGGGTCGCCACCGTCAACCGTCGCGGGCGTGGCGGGGATTGTCAGTTGTGGAAGTCGCGAATGCCGTCCCAGTCGACCAGGGTCCAGCCGTTCATCGGGTTGCCGGTGATCACCACGCGGCCGACGTTGGGCAGGGGATGGCTGGTCAGCAGTGAGTCCTTGGCGTTTTTCGCGTTCATCAGCGTCCAGTACTCGATGGCGAATTTGTGCGAGAACACCACCGGGTTGTGCTGGCCGCTGTTGTAGACCTTTGCGATTGCGGCGGTGAATTGTTCGTTGAACTGCTTGCCGCTGATCGACCCGGGGATGCTGTCCTGCGTGTCGCCCCGGAG
Source organism: Mycobacterium sp. E183 (assembly GCF_001667735.1). Taxonomy (GTDB): domain Bacteria; phylum Actinomycetota; class Actinomycetes; order Mycobacteriales; family Mycobacteriaceae; genus Mycobacterium. The sequence goes on along the minus strand of NZ_LZJN01000163.1, from coordinate 27,543 downwards.
CCAGTCCGCGGGCGCCAGCAGGTACGTCGCATTCTCCTGGGCGATCGGCTTGCCCTCGAACCAGCCCGCGTTGATCTCCTGAATGCCCTGCAGCACCTCGACTTGCTTGCCCAGCTCCGAGGCCAGCGGCGCTGCGGTCTGCTGTGTCCTGACCATCGTGGAGGCGTAGATGCCGTCGTAGTCCTTATGGCCCGCCTGATGCGCGACCTGCTGGGCCTGACCCTGGCCCTCCGGGGTCAGGCTGGGCCCCGGCACCGAGGTGTCGATGATCCCGCTCGCGTTGGATGCCGACTGGGCGTGCCGGATGAACGTGATCGTGATGCTGCGTGCCTGCGGTGACCCACCGCAGGCCCCGACGACGAGGACCGCGGTCAGCGCCGCGACGGCCTTCGAGACATTCCGGATCACGCTGCGCTTCGGCATGGCAAATAGCCTGCCCTGCCGACGGCATCGGTGGGAAGGGTTTGCGATGGTTAAGTGGAGAAATTACTTGCGAAGGAGACTCAGATGGCGATTGACCCGAGTGCCGTCGGCGCGGTGACCGAACCGATGCTGTTCGAGTGGACCGACCGGGACACGCTGCTGTATGCGCTCGGCGTCGGCGCCGGCCTCGACGACCTGTCGTTCACCACCGAGAACAGCCACGGCATCGAGCAGCAGGTGCTGCCCACCTACGCGGTGATCTGCTGCCCGGCCTTCGGGGCAGCCGGCAAGGTGGGAACGTTCAACTGGGCCATGCTGCTACACGGCTCGCAGGAAATCCGGCTGCACGCGCCGTTGCCGGCCGCGGGGAAGCTGTCGGTGGTCACCGAGGTCGCCGACATCCAGGACAAGGGCGAGGGCAAGAACGCGATCCTCGTGTTGCGCGGCCGGGGCACCGACCCGGATTCGGAGAAGCTGATCGCCGAGACGCTCACCACCCTCGTGATCCGCGGCGAGGGCGGATTCGGCGGCGTGCCGGGCCAGCGCCCGGTGGCCCCGGAGATCCCGGACCGCGAACCCGACGCCCGGGTCGCCCTGCCCACCCGGGAGGATCAGGCGTTGATCTACCGGCTCTCCGGTGACCGCAACCCGCTGCACAGCGACCCGTGGTTCGCCCGCGAGCTCGCCGGCTTCCCCAAGCCGATCCTGCACGGCCTGTGCAGTTACGGGGTCGCGGGCCGCGCGCTGGTCGCCGAGCTCGGCGGCGGGACCGCCGCCAACGTCACCTCGATCGCCGCGCGGTTCACCTCGCCGGTGTTTCCCGGCGAGACGCTGACCACGCTCATCTGGCGCACCGAGCCGGGCAAGGCGGTGTTTCGCACCGAGGCCTCGGGGGCCGAGGGCAGCGGCCCGCGGGTGGTCCTCGACGACGGCGCCGCGGAATACGTACAGGCTTAGGGCGATAGCTTGCGCGCCAGGCGGGCGGTGAACTCGCCGGCCTGCGCGGGGCTGTCCAGCGCGAATCGCGCCGCGGTGGCGCGGTCGCCGTCGTCGTAGTGCCGCACCAGGATTGGCACGCCGCCGTCGCCGACCGCGTCGAACGCGTCCTCGTCGGTGATGTCGTCGCCGAGGTAGACCGGGGTCCGGGCGCCGGGTTCGGCCTCGGTTAGGTGATCGAGCACCCAGCGCAGCGTTTTGCCCTTGTCCCAATCCAGGTCCGGGCGCAGCTCGATGACCTCCCGGCCGGTGGTCACCCGGAGGCCGTCGCGGCGGCCGGCTGCGCGCACCGCGGCCGCCACCTCGCCGACCCGGTCGCGTCCGGCGTTGCGGTAGTGCACGGCGACCCCAAAGCGCTTGTGCTCCACCACCACTCCCGGGATGGAGCCGAGTCGCTCGCGCAGCTCGCCGGCGGCGGCCTCCAGCACCGGGATGGCCGCGGCGGCGTCGTCGTTCTGGTGGTGCGCGCCGTCGGGCGCGGTCAATTCGAACCCGTGGCTGCCGGCATACCAAATCCCGGGCACCCCAACGCGTTTCGTCACGTCGGCCAGATCACGGCCGGACAGAATCGCCACCGGGCACCCGGTCGCCAGCTGCCGCAGCGCCTCGGTGGCGCCGTCGACCGGGACGGCCGCGTCCGGGTCGTTGACGATGTCGGACAGCGTGCCGTCGAAGTCGAAGAACACCGCGGGCCGCCGCGCGGCCAGGTCGTCGAGGGCCGTCAGCGCGTCGGGCAGCTGCGACATCCGACGGTCCCCGGTGCGCACGGTGATCTGGTGCAGGTCGGCGACCACCGCGTCGGCGCCGGCGTCCCGCAGCGCGTCGCCGCGCCCCTCATCGACGCCGATGACCAACGCGAATCCGCCGGCGCGCGCGGCCGCGACGACCGAGCCGTCGGCGGTGACGACCGCGCATCGGCCGGGCCGGACCTGCAGCCGGCGGGCCGCCTCCGACGGGTCCCCGGTGTAGACGGCGGTGCCCACCCCGGCCACGCGCAACTTGCCCTCCAGGCTGGGGTCCGGCGCGTGGAACAGCACCGCGTCGTGGCGGCGCGGGTCGATGACGACCAATCCCGACTGTGGCACGACCCCACCTTCTCACGGTGGCAGGCCGGTCGGGGAGTGGGTCAGTGCCGGGCTTGCCCCGGCGCGGGCGGGCGGGCACCCGGCGGGCGACCGGGGAAGGCGCGCGGCGCCCGCCCGCGGCGGCGATCGCCGAACAGCAACACCGAATCCTGGCTGAGCGCCACGAGCCGCGCCATGCCCAGTTCGATTCCGGCGGCCAATTGCTTGACGTCGAACGCGGCGCCGGGTTCGGCGGTGATGCCGAATACCAGTTCGTCGCCGTAACTCAGCACCGCGACCCCGGTGCTCAACTGGACGGCGGTCGGGGGGATGGGCAGCAGGCGCTCCATCGTCTGTCCCATCAGGCGCAGCCGGTGGCGGGGCCCGGGCACGTTGGTGCCCAGCGTCACGATGGCGCGCTGCGGGATCCGGGACAGCAGCGCAACGACGCCGTCCCGCACGAGCGTCGGCAAGGAGTTGAGTGCCGACTCGATGATGCCGCCGGATTGGGTTGTATCCGCTGCCTTTTCGTTCCATCGGGTCTGCACGGTGCGCAAGCGCTGGACCGGGTCGTCGTCCTCGACCGGCAGGTACGGCGACCGGACCGGCGTCGGCGCCAGGGCGGGCAGCGAGTCGGCCCGTGGCTCCTCACCGCGACCGAGCAGGACCGTCCGGAAGCCCTCGGTGGCGGCGGCCAGCGCGACGTCGTTGACGGTCACCCCGAACCTGCGGCAGACGCGGTCGACGTCGGCGATCGGGACCCGCACCGTGGCGTAGCGCCGGGGCGTTGCGGCGCGATCGGGCGACTGCAGCGCGGGCCAGAGCGCGCCGACGACGGCGCCGGTCGCGGTCCAGGACGCCCGCCACAGCGCATCGGCCCAGCCGGTTCGCCGCACCGGCGGTTGCGAAACCGGTTCGGCCGCAGGGGCATTGGCGAAGGCGCTCTCGTCGGCGTCGTCGCAAAGCCTGGTGAGCAGGTGTGCGGGCGATTTGCCGTCCAGCAGCCGGGGATGGGCTTTCATCAGGATCGCCCATCGGTTGCCCTTGAGGCCCTCGATCACCCAGCACTCCCACTGTGGGCGGTCCGGGCTCAGCGGCCGTTCGAGGGCGTGGGCGATGGCCCGGGACAGCTCGGTGTCGTCACCCGGTCGGTTGATCGCCACCCGGCGCACGTGCTGGGCGAGGTCGAAGTCCCGGCAGTCGACCCAGCCCGGGTGCGTCGGGTGCGGCCGCAGCACCTGCGTGCAGCGGGGAATCGATCGAATGCGTTCCGCCAGAAGGGCTTGGAGGCGCTGATGGTCGGGTGCGCCGTCGACGATGGCCACCGCGCCGATCGCCAGGCCGGCGTGCTGGTCGGGGTGGTGGGTCTTCAGGAAAGCCGTATCCAGTGCCCTCACCTGCGCCATGCTCGCCCCCGCCTCATTTTCGCCCTGATACCAGTGTCTGTCGGTCCTTGTTGCCCGCGGTAGGCCCGCGGCGTTAAGAGCGTGTTTAGGAGTTGAAGATCGGTTTAACAACGGTTGTCCTGCACCGGAGGTAATTCGAACAAACTTTCGATATGCTTTCAGGTGTGGGCTGGTTTAATGGCCCGCCGAGCTGGGCGGAAATGGAGCGGGTGCTCGACAGCAAACCGCGCCATGCCGGCGTGCCGGTGGTGCCCGGGGAGGACGCCCCCCTCTCGCCCAAGCGCGGAACGTACCGGCCGCCGGACGGCGCCCGGGCGGCTCGCTCGTCCGTCCCCTATGCCGAGCTGCACGCGCATTCGGCGTTTAGCTTCCTCGACGGTGCCAGCACGCCGGAGGAGCTGGTCGAGGAGGCTTCCCGGCTGGGGCTGCGCGCGCTGGCGCTCACCGACCACGACGGGCTGTACGGGGCGGTGCGGTTTGCCGAGGCGGCCGCCGAGCTCGAGCTGCGCACCGTGTTCGGCGCCGAACTGTCGCTGGGGCCGGGCGCGCGCACCGAGACGCCGGATCCGCCGGGCCCGCACCTGCTGGTGCTGGCCCGCGGCCCGGAAGGTTACCGGCGGCTGTCGCGGCAGCTGGCCGCGGCGCACCTGGCCGGCGGCGAGAAGGGCAAGCCGCGCTACGACTTCGACGCGCTGACCGAGGCCGCAGGGGGGCACTGGCACATCCTGACCGGATGCCGCAAAGGCCATGTCCGCCAAGCGTTGTCACAAGGGCCGGAGGCCGCGGAGCGGGCGCTGGCCGACCTGGTGGACCGGTTCGGTGCGGACCGGGTCAGCATCGAGCTGACCCACCACGGCCACCCGCTCGACGACGAGCGCAACGCGGTGCTGGCCGGGCTGGCGCCCCGCTTCGGCCTCGGCGTCGTCGCCACCACCGGCGCGCATTTCGCGGGTCCGCCGCGGCGCCGGTTGGCCATGGCCATGGGCGCCATCCGGGCGCGGCAGTCCCTGGACACCGCCGCCGGATGGCTGGCCCCGCTGGGCGGTTCGCACCTGCGGTCCGGCGAGGAGATGGCCCGGCTGTTCGGGCAGCGGCCCGACGCGGTGACCGCCGCCGCCGAGCTCGGCGAGCAATGCGCGTTCGGGCTGGCGCTGATCGCCCCGCAGCTGCCGCCCTTCGACGTGCCCGCCGGGCACACCGAGGACAGCTGGCTGCGGCAGCTGACCATGGCGGGGGCACGCGACCGCTACGGGCCGGCCGACACCGCGCCGCGCGCGTACGCGCAAATCGAGCATGAGCTGAAAGTCATTGAGCGGCTCACTTTTCCGGGCTACTTCCTGGTGGTGCACGACATCGCCCGGTTCTGCCGGGAGAACAACATCCTGTGTCAGGGCAGGGGATCGGCAGCCAACTCCGCGGTCTGTTATGCCCTCGGTGTCACCGCAGTGGACCCGGTGGCCAACGAGCTGCTGTTCGAGCGGTTTTTGTCGCCCGCCCGCGACGGGCCACCCGACATCGACATGGACATCGAGTCCGACCAGCGCGAGAAGGTCATTCAGTACGTCTACGACAAATACGGCCGCGACTACGCCGCTCAGGTCGCCAACGTCATCACCTACCGGGGCCGGATCGCGGTGCGCGACATGGCCCGCGCGCTGGGCTTCTCCCAGGGTCAGCAGGACGCGTGGAGCAAGCAGATCAGCCACTGGAACGGGCTCGCCGATTCGCCCGACGTCGAGGGCATCCCCGAGCAGGTGGTCGACCTGGCCAACCAGATCCGGAACCTGCCGCGGCACATGGGCATTCACTCCGGTGGCATGGTGATCTGCGACCGCCCGATCGCCGACGTCTGCCCGGTGGAGTGGGCACGCATGGAGAACCGCAGCGTGTTGCAGTGGGACAAGGACGACTGCGCGGCAATCGGTTTGGTGAAGTTCGACCTGCTCGGGCTGGGCATGCTCTCGGCGCTGCACTACGCCATCGACCTGGTGGCCGAGCACAAGGGCATCGAGGTGGACCTGGCCCGGCTCGACCTCTCCGAGCCGGCGGTGTACGAGATGCTGGCCCGCGCCGATTCCGTCGGCGTGTTCCAGGTGGAGTCACGCGCGCAGATGGCCACGTTGCCCAGGCTCAAGCCGCGGATCTTCTACGACCTGGTGGTGGAGGTCGCGCTGATCCGCCCCGGCCCCATCCAGGGCGGCTCGGTGCACCCCTACATCCGGCGGCGCAACGGGCTGGACCCGGTGGTATACGACCACCCGTCGATGGAGCCCGCCCTGCGAAAGACGCTGGGGGTGCCGCTGTTTCAGGAGCAGCTGATGCAGCTGGCGGTCGACTGCGCCGGCTTCTCCGCCGCCGAGGCCGACCAGTTGCGCCGAGCGATGGGCTCCAAGCGCTCGACCGAGCGCATGCGCCGGCTGCGCGGCCGGTTCTACGAGGGCATGCGTGCGCTGCATGGCGCGCCCGACGAGGTGATCGACCGGACCTACGAAAAGCTGGAGGCGTTCGCCAATTTCGGCTTCCCGGAAAGCCACGCGCTGTCCTTCGCGTCGCTGGTGTTCTATTCGTCGTGGTTCAAGCTGCACCACCCGGCTGCGTTCTGCGCGGCGCTGCTGCGCGCGCAGCCGATGGGCTTCTATTCGCCGCAGTCGCTGGTGGCCGACGCGCGCCGGCACGGCGTGACCGTGCACGGCCCGGACGTCAACGCCAGCCTGGCCCACGCCACCCTCGAGAACGCGGGCACCGAGGTCCGCCTCGGGCTGGGCGCGGTGCGCCACATCGGTGACGACCTCGCCGAGCGGCTAGTCGGCGAACGAAAAGCCAACGGCCCGTTCGCTTCTCTGCTGGACCTGACCACCCGGCTACCGCTGTCGGTGCCGCAGACAGAGGCGCTGGCGACGGCCGGGGCGCTCGGCTGCTTTGCCATGTCGCGGCGCGAGGCGCTGTGGGCGGCCGGGGCGGCCGCCACCCAACGCCCGGACCGCCTGCCCGGCGTCGGCTCGTCGTCGCATGTCCCCGCGCTGCCCGGGATGAGCGAACTGGAGCTGGCCGCCGCCGACGTGTGGGCCACCGGAGTCTCCCCGGACAGCTATCCGACGCAGTTCCTGCGGGCGGACCTGGACGCGATGGGCGTGGTGCCCGCCGAGAAGCTGCTCGGCGTGCCCGACGGCGACCGCGTGCTGATCGCCGGCGCGGTGACCCACCGGCAGCGCCCGGGCACGGCACAGGGGGTGACGTTTCTCAACCTCGAGGACGAGACCGGGATGGTCAACGTGCTGTGCACGCCGGCGTTGTGGGCGCGGCACCGCAAGCTGGCCAACTCCGCGCCGGCGATGCTGGTGCGCGGCCAGGTCCAAAACGCCAGCGGCGCAGTCACCGTCGTCGCCGAGCGGCTGGGGCGCATCACCCTGGCGGTCGGCTCGAAGTCGCGCGATTTCCGCTAGAAAGCGACATCACCCATCCGTTTGCGTCGTAAACTATCGCCTCATCGCCGCGCGTCAGCCAGAAGCAGGGAGTCGAGATGAGATTCAAACGTAGTCGGCTTGGCGCTGCGATGCTGGGTTGTGTTGCGGCGCTTGCTCTTCCAACCGCGATTGCCAGCGCCGACCCGCCCGATCCGCACCAGCCCGACATGACGAAGGGCTTCTGCCCGGGCGGCCGATGGGGGTACGGCAACCTGGCCGTGTGCGACGGCGAGAAGTACCCCGACGGGTCGTTTTGGCACCAGTGGATGAAGACCTGGATCGTCGGCCCACAGTTCTACTACGACTGCGTCGGTGGCGACGAACCCCTGCCTGGCCCGCCGCCACCCGGAGGTTGCGGTGGGGCGATTCCGCCCGACCAGCCGGCCCCGCCGCCCCCGTCCTGACCTGACCCAGCGCGACGGAGACGACGGCGCCGCACGTGCACTCCGCTGCGGGATTTCGACCCAATTCCCACCGTGGATTCACGCTCGGTGCCTGAGGCGCCGGCCCGTCGGAAACCTCTTGCGCCAGTTCGCCGCTCATGGGCCCGCAGGTAGTCTCCAACACATGACCCTCAACCTGTCCGTCGACGAAGTCCTCACCACCACCCGCTCGGTCCGCAAACGCCTGGACTTCGACAAGCCGGTCGAACGCGACGTCTTGATGGAATGCCTCGACCTGGCGCTGCAGGCCCCCACCGGATCCAATTCGCAGGGTTGGCAGTGGGTGTTCGTCGAGGACGCGGACAAGAAGAAGGCGATCGCCGACGTCTACCTGAAAAACGCCCGGGCCTACCTGAGCTCACCCGCTCCCGAATACGCCGACGGGGACACCCGCGGGGAGCGGATGGGCAAGGTGCGCGACTCCGCGACCTACCTCGCCGAGCACATGCACGAGGCGCCGGTGTTGTTGATTCCCTGCATCTTCGGCCGGGAGGAGAAGCAGCCGCTGGGCGGCGTGTCGTTCTGGGCGTCGCTGTTCCCGGCGGTGTGGAGCTTCTGCCTGGCGCTGCGCTCCCGCGGGCTGGGGTCGTGCTGGACGACGCTGCACCTGCTCGGAGACGGTGAAAAGCAGGTCGCAGACGTGGTGGGCATCCCGTACGACGAGTACAGCCAGGGCGGGCTGTTCCCGATCGCCTACACCAAGGGCACCGACTTCCGCCCGGCCAAGCGGCTGCCCGCCGAGCAGCTCACCCACTGGAACACCTGGTAGTCAGGTCTGCAGAGGCCAAACCTCGACGACCCCGTGCGCGACCGCACACGGCGTCTGGCTGACGCGCTCGATCGCCGTGTCGAGATCGTCGGCCTCGATGACCGCGAATCCCGCGATCGGCAGAGCCGATCGGAGGAAGGGGCCCGGCTCGATCCGCACTCCGGCCCCCTCCGGATTGCGCACCTGGACGGGATCTCCGGCCCGGGCGACGAGCGCGCCGGACGCGCTGAGTTCGTCGTCGCGGGCGTGCGCGGCGTGTCTGCGGTGCGCGCTCAACTGGTGGTATCCGGCCTCGTCGCCGTAACCGATGGTGATGAAGGTAGGCATATCAATGCTGACTCCCGTCGGTCGCAGAACTCATCGCTAGAGCGCGCCCGGGTAACCCTGCTGCCGCCAGGCCTCGTAGACGGCGACGGCCGCGGCGTTGGACAGGTTCAGCGAGCGCCGCCCCGCCAGCATCGGGATGCGCACCTGCGCGGTGATGTGCTCGTCGGCCAGCGTCGCCGCGTCCAGTCCGGTCGGCTCGGGACCGAACAACAGGACGTCGCCCGGCCGGTAGCGGACGTCGGCGAACGAGGTGGGCGCGTGCGAGGTGAAGGCGATCACCCGCTCCGGCGACAGCGCCTCCCACGCGGCCGGCAGCGACGGATGCACCGTCACCGACGCCAGGTCGTGATAGTCCAGACCGGCCCGCCGCAGCTTGGGTTCGGACAGGTCGAAGCCCATCGGCTCGACCAGGTGCAATTCGCATCCGGTCGCCGCCGCCGTCCGGATGGCGTTGCCGGTGTTGGGGGCGATGCGCGGGGAGAAGAACATCAGCTTGAACACAACGCGATAATGGTCGCATGGTCGAGCAGAGCCTCTGGATGCGGAAAGTCGCTGCCGATCCGGGACATTCGCACTGGTACATCGAGCGGTTCCGCGCCATGGCCCGCGCCGGTGACGATCTGGCCGGCGAGGCGCGCTTCGTGGACGCGATGGCCCCGCGCGGCGCCCGCATCCTCGACGCCGGCTGCGGCCCCGGCCGGCTGGGCGGGTACCTGGCCGCCGCCGGTCACCAGGTCGTCGGCGTCGACGTCGACCCGGCGCTGATCGAAGCGGCCGAGCAGGATCACCCCGGGCCGCGCTGGCTCGTCGGCGACCTCGCCGAGCTCGACCTGCCCGCCCGCGGCATCGCCGAGCCGTTCGACGTGATCGTGTCGGCCGGCAACGTGATGACGTTCCTGGCGCCGAGCACGCGGCGCCGGGTGCTGGGCCGGCTGCGGGCCCACCTCGGGGACGACGGTCGGGCGGCGATCGGCTTCGGCGCGGGCCGCGACTACGGATTCGCCGAGTTCCTCGACGACGCGGCGGCCGCCGGGCTCGAGCCCGACCTGCTGCTGTCCACCTGGGACCTGCGCCCGTTCACCGATGAGTCGGATTTCCTCGTCGCCGTCCTGCGCCACGCCTAGCGGGTTTGCCAGGATCGTCGGCCCGCGCGCCGGTGCACCTTGGAGAGGCCTGTCTGCTCAGTACGGATTCTGGTGACCTGGGCCGCGGGCTGTCATACTCGTCGGATTGCCACGTTGACGCGCTCGCGCCCATCTGGCGTGGCACGGGTGGATAAAGCAGGAAGTCTCATGAGCCTCTCGTTTTCTCGAGCGCTGAGCATCAGCGCAGCGGCCGGTCGCGCGGCCGTGCCGACGTGACCATGTTCGCCCGCCCGGCCACCCCTGCCGAGGCGGTCCCCGAGTCCCCGCCGCCCGGCGCCGCCGAGTCGGCGCCGGCCAAACGCCCACCGGCCTGGTCGCTCAGCAACTGGCCGGTCCGGTGGAAGGTCCTGGCGATCGTGCTGGTGCCGCTGGTGCTGGCAACGGTCTTCGGCGGGCTGCGCATCCAGGGCGCAATGGCGAACTCGGCCGGGCTGCGGCTGGCCGCGGCCCGCGCCGACGTGGTCCCCGTGATCACCAAATACATGTCGGCCCTCGACGTCGCCCTGCTGGCGGGCAGCACCGGGCGCGACGTGGAGGGGGCCAAGAAGAACTTCGAGGCGCGCAAATACGAACTGGACACCCGGCTGCGCGACACCGACGTCAGCCCCGAAGTCCGGTCGGGGGTGACCAACCTGCTCGACGGCGGTCAGATGCTGGTGAACAAGGCGACCGACAACGGCCTGGGTTTGCGGGAGCGGGTGACCCTCTACGCCCCGATCCTGCTGACGGCCGAGGACGTCATCAACGCGTCGGTCCGCGTCGACGACGAGAAGGTCCGCGCCCAGACCCAGGGCCTGAGCCGTGCCGTCGGGGCCCGCGGGCAGATGACGATGCAGAAGATCCTCGTCACCCGGGGCGCCGACCTGCCCGAGCCGCAATTGCGGACCTCGATGATCACCCTGGCCGGAACCGAGCCGTCGACCCTGTTCGGGATGAGCGAGGTCCTCGGCGCCGGCTCGCCCGAAGCCAAGACGCTGCAGCAGCAGCTGGTGACCCGGATGGCGATCATGTCCGACCCGGCCAGCGTCCTCGTCGACAACGCCGACCTGCTGCGCTCGATACAGACCACCGACGACATCGCCGACCAGATCGTCAAGGACGCCACCGCGGCGGTGACGAAAACCGTGCACGCCCAGGCCGCAGACAGGCGCAATGCCGCCATCCTCGACGCCGTCCTGGTGCTGTCCGCCATCGTGATCGCGCTGATCGTGGTGCTGTTGGTGGCCCGCGCGCTGGTGCGGCCCCTGCGCGTCCTGCGCGACGGAGCCCTCAAGGTGGCCCACACCGACCTCGAGGAGGAGATCGCCCGGGTCAAGGCGGGCGGCGCCGAGCCGACGCCGCAGCCGCTGCCGGTGTACACCACGGAGGAGATCGGCCAGGTCGCCCACGCGGTCGACGAATTGCACACCCAGGCCCTGCTGCTCGCCGGCGACGAGGCCCGGTTGCGGCTGCTGGTCAACGACATGTTCGAGACCATGTCGCGGCGCAGCCGCTCGCTGGTCGACCAGCAGCTGTCACTCATCGATCGGCTGGAGCGCAACGAGGAGGATCCCGAGCGCCTGGACAGCCTGTTCCGGCTGGACCACCTCGCCGCCCGGCTGCGCCGCAACAGCGCCAACCTGCTGGTGCTGGCGGGCGCGCAGCTCGCGCGCGACCAGCGCGACCCGGTGCCGCTGTCGACGGTGCTGGGCGCCGCGGTCTCCGAGGTCGAGGACTACCGCCGCGTCGAGATCGCCGGGCTGCCCGACAACAGCACGCTGATCGGCGCCGCCGCCGGCGGCGCCATCCACCTGTTCGCCGAGCTGATCGACAACGCCCTGCGTTATTCGCCACCCGCGACGCCCGTGCGCGTCTCGGCGGCCCGCGGCGGCGACGGCGGAGTCGTGGTGCGGATCGCCGACTCCGGCCTGGGCATGAACGACACCGATCGGCGCATCGCCAACATGCGGCTGCAGGCCGGCGGCGAGGTCAGCCCCGACAACGCCCGCCACATGGGCCTGTTCGTCGTCGGCCGGCTCGCGGACCGGCACGGCATCCGGGTGGGGCTGCGCGGCCCGGCGGCCAACGAGGAAGGCTCGGGCACCACCGCCGAGATCTACCTGCCCCCAACGATTCTCGAGGGCTCGGCGCCGCAGGCCCGAGTCGCCCGGATCCGGGCGGTTTCGGCGCCCGGCGCGCAGCCCGCCGCCGCGGTCGCCGCGCCCGAGGAGGAACGCCGGCCCGAGCCGGCCCGCAACGCCCCCGCCGCGGCGCCGCCGGTCACGTTGCTGCCGCGCCGCAATCCCGGTTCCAGCGGCATCACCGTGGTGCCCGCCGAACCCGCCGAGCCGCTGCCGCAGCGGCGCGAACTGCCCACACCGTGGTGGGAGGGCGGGACCCCGGCGAGCGCCCCGGACGCCAAACCGGAGCCGAAGCCCGTCCGCGCTTCGGACACGTCGGCGTTCTTCGCCGCGCGGTCGCGGGAGGCGGACGAGCCGGCCGCGGCCGCCGACAAGCCGCCGAGCCCGGCGCCGAGCGCGCCCGCCCCGTCGATCCCGGCCGCGCCGAAGAGCGCAGCCGCTCCCGCTGACGACGACGTGATCTACCGGCGGATGCTGTCGGAGATGCTCGGTGATCCGCACGACCTGGTCAACAGCCCCGACCTGGACTGGCAGTCGGTGTGGGACCGCGGCTGGACGCTGGCCGCGGCGGCCGAGGACACGCCCGTCGAGTCGCGCACCGCCGAGCACGGCCTGCCGGTCCGTACGCCCGGTGCCCGGCTGGTGCCCGGCGCCGCCAATGGGACGGCCCGGCCCGACGAGGACGAGAGCCAAGAGCCCAACGGCGGCCTGCACTCCGGCCGCGAACCGCAGCACGCGGCCGCCGCCCGCGATCCCGAGGCGGTGCGAGCCTCGTTCAGCAGCCACTTCGGCGGCGTGCGCACTGGCCGGGTGCACGCCCGCGACACCCAGGGGCCAGAGCAGGAATGACCGCACCCGACAACTCCCTGGACTGGCTGGTGACGCGGTTCGCCCGCGAGGTCCCGGGCGTGGCGCATGCGCTGCTGGTCTCCGTGGACGGGCTGCCCATCGCCGCCAGCGAACATCTCCCGCGCGAGCGCGCCGACCAGCTGGCCGCGGTCGCCTCCGGCCTGGCCAGTTTGGCGGCCGGCGCCGCGCAGCTGTTCGAGGGTGGCCAGGTGCTGCAGTCGGTGGTGGAGATGCAGAACGGCTACCTGCTGCTGATGCGCGTCGGCGACGGCTCGCACCTGGCCACGCTCGCCGCGACGTCGTGTGACATCGGTCAGATCGGTTACGAGATGGCCATCCTGGTCGAACGGGTCGGGGGCGTGGTGCAGTCCACCCGCCGGTCCGGCGTCTCGTGAGCCGCGATGGACGAACGCGAGCCCCGGCACCTTGCTGAGCCGACCGCACGCCGAGGGAACCTGGTCCGCCCGTACACCCTGACGTCCGGGCGGACCGGCACCGACGTCGACCTTCCCGTGGAAGCCCCGATCCAGACGCTGCAGGCCGGGCTGGCTCACCGGTGGCCGCCCGACGACGCGAAAGGCAAGATCATTCAACTGTGCGTCGGCAGCCCGTCGGTCGCCGAGATCTCCGCACGGCTTGATCTGCCGCTCGGTGTCACGCGCGTCCTGGTCGGCGATCTGGTTTTGTCCGGCTACCTTCGGGTGCATAGGACGTTGTCCGAGCGTTCGACCAGAGATGAGCGCCACGAACTGATAGGAAGGACGCTGCGTGGCCTTAAGGCACTCTGAGGCGCACTCCGAGGTGTACTCCGATCCCGCCCACGCCTCGACGAAGATCGTCATCGCCGGCGGATTCGGTGCAGGCAAGACGACGTTCGTCGGCGCGGTGTCGGAGATCATGCCGTTGCGCACCGAGGCGATGCTCACCGACGCCTCGACCGCCGTCGACGCGCTGGAGGCCACCCCGGACAAGCGGACCACCACCGTCGCGATGGACTTCGGCCGGATCACCCTGGACGAGGACCTGGTGCTCTACCTGTTCGGCACGCCGGGTCAGCGCCGGTTCTGGTTCATGTGGGACGACCTGGTGCGCGGGGCCATCGGGGCGATCGTGCTGGTGGACTGCCGGCGCCTGGAGGACAGCTTCGCCGCAGTCGACTTCTTCGAGCACCGCAACCTGCCGTTCCTGATCGCGGTCAACGAATTCGACGGCGCGCCGCGCTATCCCGTCGCCGAGGTGCGCGAGGCGCTCACCCTGCCGGCGCACATCCCGGTGATCACGGTCGATGCACGGGATCGCCGGTCGGCGACCGACGCGCTGATCGCGGTGAGCGAATACGCACTGGCCAGCCTGACGGCGAATTGACCGAGCGGTGGGCCGACAAGGAACTCACCGGCCACGACTTCACCGACGAGGACCTCAGCCGGCTGGACACCGAGCGGGCCGTGTTCGACGAGTGCGACTTCAGCGGCGCCAACCTGGCCGAGTCCCGACACCGCGGGTCGGCGTTTCGCAATTGCACCTTCCGGCGAACCTCGTTGTGGCACAGCACCTTTGCGCAGTGCAGCATGCTGGGTTCGGTGTTCGTGCAGTGCCGGATGCGGCCGATCTCCTTCGACGAGGTCGACTTCACGCTCGCGGTGCTGGGCGGTAACGACCTGCGGGGCGTCGACCTGAGTGGCTGCCGGCTGCGAGAGGCCAGCCTGGTGGAGGCCGACCTGCGCAAGGCGGTGCTACGCGGTGCCGACCTGTCCGGTGCGCGGGCGACGGGCGCGCGGCTGGACGACGCCGACCTGCGCGGCGCGACCGTGGATCCCGCGTTGTGGCGGACCGCCTCGCTGACGGGTGCCCGCGTCGACGTCGGGCAGGCGGTGGCCTTCGCGGCGGCGCAAGGCCTGCGCCTGGACGGCTGACGTCACTGCTTGAGCCGGATGCGCCAGCGCACCACGGCGGCGTAGGTGACCGACAGCAGCGCGAGCATCCCCATGTCGAACAGCCAGGTGCCCGAGGTGTGCCGGAAGTGGCTGTCCCGCGGGCTCTGCGGGCCCGGCGCGACGGTCCACAGGTCGACCGTCGACGCCTGCGCGGCGTACCCCCACCGCGAGGGCACCCCCCAGGACAGCTGGTCGAGGAAGATCCGGTTGGTGACCGGCACCATCCCGCCGGACAGCACCATCTGCGCCATCAGTGACACCACCAGCAGCGGCATGATCTGCTCGTTGGAGCGCGCCAGCGCCGACAGCAGCAGGCCCAGCATCGCCGCGGCCACACAGGTCGCCGCGACCGCGACGAACAGTTCCAGGGTCGCGTTCCCGAGCAGCACGGCCGGCCGCTTCGGCGGGCCCTTGCCCACCACCACGATCGCGGTCGCGATCGCCGCCTGGACAACGGCGAACACGCAGAACACCGCGATCTTGGCCAACAGGTACGCGGTGGTCGACAGCCCGACCGCCTGCTCGCGCCGGAAGATCGGGCGCTCCCCGATCAGGTCGCGGATCGTCAGCGCGGTCCCCATGAACGCCGCGGCCATGGTGAGCAGGGTCAGGATCGTCCCGGCCTCGCCGGCGGACTCGCTGGTGGGGTCGGCGTAGCCGAAACCCGTGTGGCCGGGAACGGTCAGCGACAGCGCGCCCATGATGAACGGCAGCAGCGCCAGGAACACGAAGTAGGCGCGGTCGGCGACGACGAGGCGGACCTGGCGGCGGGCGATGGTGGAGAACTGGCGGCGCAGGCTGGTGCGCGGCGGGGCGCCGAGGTCGGCGGGCGCCTCCGTCTGGGCGGGCGGCGCGGGTTTGTTCTGCGCCAGGAAGCGCCGGTTGGCCTCGTCCGGGTCGGCGCCCACCTTCGCGAAGATCTGCGCCCAGTTCGTGGTCCCCATGGCCGCCCCGATCTGGTCGGGCGGCCCGAGGAACGCCGTCTTGCCGCCGGGCGCCATCAGCAGCACCTGGTCGCAGACCTCGAGGTAGGTCAGGGAGTGAGTGACCACCAGCACCACCCGGCCCGCGTCGGCCAGCTGGCGCAGCATCGTCATGACCTGCAGATCCAGCGCCGGGTCCAGGCCCGACGTCGGCTCGTCGAGGATCAGCAGCGACGGCCCGGTCAGCAGCTCGAGGGCCACCGAGGCGCGCTTGCGCTGCCCGCCCGACAGCTTGTCCACGCGGGTCTCCGCGTGCTGGGTCAGCCCCAGCTCGTCGAGCACCTGCGCGACGACCTGCTCGCGGTCGGCCTTGCTGGTGTCGGGCGGCAACCGCAGCTCGGCCGCGTAACCCAGCGCCTGGTTCACCGTGAGCTGGCGGTGCACCACGTCGTCCTGGGGCACCATCCCGATCCGGGTGCGCAGCGACGCGTACTCGGTGTGGATGTTGTGGCCCTCGAAGGTGACCACGCCGGAGGTCGGCGTCGCGTAGCCGGCGATCAGCCGCGACAGCGTGGTCTTGCCCGCGCCGGACCCGCCGATGAGGGCGGTCAGTGTGCCCGGCCGGCCCGTCAACGAGATCTTCTCGAGCAGGTTCTTGCCGTTGACGCTGAAGTCGACGCCGTTCACCTCCAGGCCGCCGGTGCGCGTCGCCGCCTCCTGGCGGCGCACCAGGATGCCGCCGGAGAACACCAGGTCGACGTTGCCGATGGTCACCACGTCGCCCTCGGACAGCACGGCGGACGCGGCCTTCACGCCGTTGACGAAGGTGCCATTGCTGCTGTTGGCGTCCCGGATCTCCGGGCCCGCCGGGGTCGTGGTGAGGAACGCGTGATGGCGCGACGCCAGCACGTCGTGGATGACGATGTCGTTGTCGAGCGCCCGCCCGATCCAGGCGGCGCGCCCCGGCCGCTCGGTCGGGCGGTGGGAATCCGGGCCCAGATTCTTCACCCGCGTGGTGGGGAACTCCGCCACCTGGCCGCTCACGCCGATCTGGGTGGGCGGACTCAAGTCGGGCCGCCCGCCAGATTGCGGCACCGACCGGGTCGCGGCGTCCGGCCGGACGATGGGAACGGCGGTGGTGCGCTGCGGGCCCGCCCAGGGGCGCGCGGGCGGCTGCTGGGCCGGGGGCTGTCGCGGCGGGGCCTGCGGTCGCGGTCCGGTCGACGGCGAGCCCGGCGGCTGCGCGTCGCTGGGCGGCGTGATCACCGGGATCGACTCCGTGGTGGGCGGAAGCATGCCCACGCTGCCTGTGTGGTGGCCGATCTCGAAGGTGATCCGTGGACCGTCGGGCTTGCCGATGTTGATGGTCTGGCCGTCTTCGATGTCCACCAGCGGCACCCGCTGGCCGTTGACGTAAACCCCGTTCAACGAATTGTTGTCAAGCGCAATCCATTTGCCGCGATCGAAGCGCAGCAGCAGGTGCGAGCGGGCGATCAGCGGGTGTGCGACCCGCAGGTCCGCCCGCAGGTCGCTGCCGACGACGACGTCGCGGCCGGCCGCGAAGCTGCCCTTCGATCGGTCGGATCGAACGGTCAGGACGGGCCCGGCGGCTTGGGTCATCTCAGCGTTTCAGCCGGATGTGCCACCGCACGAAGCCGGTGTAGGCGACGGACAGGAACGCCAGCATCGCCATGTCGAACACGAAGATGTGTTTCGAGTGCTGCCAGATCGGGTCGTTGGTCGGGATCTGTTTGACCTTGACCAGCGACGGAAAGTCGATCGACGAGGCACCTGCGGCGTAGCCCCACCGGGCCGGTGTCAGCCACGCGAGCTCCTCGAGGCCGAAGCGCTGGTAGACGGGGATCATGCCGCTGGAGAACACCAGCTGCGACATGATCGACACCACCAGCAGCGGCATGATCTGTTCGTTGGACTGGGCCAAGGCCGACAACAGCAGGCCCAGCATCGCCGAAGCCACGCACGTCCCGGCGACCGTGACGAACAGCGAGAAGGTGGAGTTCCCGAAGAATGGCGGGTGCGCCGTCGGCGCGCCCTTGCCCAGCCGCACGATGATGGTCGCGATCGCCGCCTGCAGCGTCGCGAAGACACAGAACACCGCGATCTTGGCGAGCAGGTACGCGGTGGTGGACAGGCCGACGGCCTGCTCGCGCCGGAAGATCGGGCGCTCGCCGATCAGGTCGCGAATGGTCAGCGCGGTGCCCATGAAGACGGCGCCGATGTTCAACAGGACCATGATGTACTGCGGCTGCGTCGGCGCGGGGCCGAGCGGGTCGGCCGGGCCAAGGCCGGGATGCGGGCCCTTCACGGTCAGCGACAACGCCCCGATGAGGAACGGCAGGATCGCCAGGAAGATGGTGTAGCCGCGGTCGGATACGACCAGGCGGACCTGGCGGCGAGCGATCGTGGACAGCTGCCGCCACAGGTCGGTCTTCGGCGGCTCGCCCAGGTCGGCCGGGCTTTGCGGGGAGGGCGGCCGGGACGAATGCTGATCGCGCTCCTT
Source organism: Mycobacterium sp. E183 (assembly GCF_001667735.1). Classification (GTDB taxonomy): domain Bacteria; phylum Actinomycetota; class Actinomycetes; order Mycobacteriales; family Mycobacteriaceae; genus Mycobacterium. The sequence goes on along the minus strand of NZ_LZJN01000163.1, from coordinate 9,159 downwards.
GAACCGGCGGTTGGCCTCGTCCGGGTCGGCGCCCACCTTGGCGAAGATGTCGGCCCAGTTGCGGGTGCCCATGGCCGCCTCGACCTGGTCGGGCGGGCCGCAGAAGGCGGTCTTGCCGCCCGGCGCGATCAGCAGGATCTGATCGCAGACGTCCAGGTACGAGACCGAGTGGGTCACCACCAACACCGTGCGGCCGGCGTCGGCGAGCTGGCGCAGCATCAGCATGACCTGACGGTCCAGCGCCGGGTCCAGACCGGACGTCGGCTCGTCGAGGAGCAGCAGGGACGGCTGGGTGAGCAGCTCGAGGGCCACCGAGGCCCGCTTGCGCTGGCCACCGGACAGCTTGTCGACCCGGGTCTCGGCGTGCTTGGTCATGTCCAGTTCTTCGAGGACCTGGGCGACGACCTGAGCCCGCTCGGCCTTGCTGGTGTCGGGCGGCAACCGCAGCTCGGCGGCGTAGTTCAGGGCCTGGTTGACGGTCAACTGCCGGTGCACGACGTCGTCCTGCGGAACCATCCCGATCCTGCTGCGCATGGTCGCGTACTCGGCGTGGATGTCGTGGCCTTCGAAGGTCACCGAGCCCGACGTGGGGCTGGTGTAGCCCACGATCACCCGCGACAGCGTGGTCTTGCCGGCACCCGAGCCGCCGATGATGGCCGTCAGCGTGCCGGGCCTCGCGGTCAGCGTGATGTGGTCGAGCAGTTGCTTGTTCTGGTCGACGGTGAAGCAAACGGAGTTGACCTCCAGGCCGCCGGAACGGGTCGCGGCCTCCGTGCGCCGCAGCAACTCGCCCCGGGTGAACACCAGGTCGACGTTGCCGATGGTGACCACGTCGCCCTCGGTCAGCACCGCGGACCCGACCCGCACGCCGTTCACGAAGGTCCCGTTGACGCTGTGCGCGTCGCGGATCTCGGTGCCCAGCGGCGTCTGGGTCAGGAACGCGTGATGGCGGGACGCGAGGACGTCCTGGATGACGACGTCGTTGTCGGTGGCCCGGCCGATCGTCAGCGCGCCGGAGGGCTTCTGCAGCGCCCCGGACCGCGACGGCATGAGCGCCTGGAACATCTTCGTCGCCAGGTTGGCCACCTCGGGCGGCTTGGCGGCCGAGCGGCTCAGCTCGGTCTGCGGCGACGCCACCCCGGCGATCTTGGGCTGCGGCGGCGGGAAGTTGGGCGGCGGCGGCGCGGCCGGCGCGCGCCCGCCGCCCGCATACATCGGTTGCCCGGGCGGGGCGGGACGCGGCCCCGGCGGGCCGGGGTGCGGCCGCCGTGACGGCGACGCCCAGTTGGGTGCGGGGCCCGCCGGACCGGGCGGGGGACCGGGCGGGGCGGCGACGGGTGGGCCGGCCGGCGCGGCCGACCACGCCGTCCCGGACGGATGCGCGGCCACCGGGATGCCCATCGATTCGGTTTGCGGGGGGCGCCCCGCCATCCCCTGGTGCCGCCCGACCTCGAACATCAGCTGCGGCCCGTCCGGGTTCCCGATGTTGAGGCACTGACCGTCGTGGATGTCGACGACCGGCACCCGCCGGCCGTTCACGAAAGTGCCGTTGAGCGAACCGTTGTCGATCGCCAGCCACCGGCCCTGGTCGAAGCGCAGCAACAGGTGCGCGCGGGAGATGAGCGGGTGGGTGATGCGCATGTCGGCGCGCAGATCCCGCCCGACCACGACGTCGTGACCGGCGGCAAAGGTGCGTTCTGACCCGTCATAACGAACGGTCAGGACGGGCGGGGCTGGTGCACTCATCGAACCAACTGTATCGCGTGAAACCAAGGCGACCCTGAGCCCCAAATGTGCGTATGCGGGGCCGCTCTCGTCAGCGCGCTGGGTCGGATTGCCCGCTTCCTCCTCACGCCGCTATGCGGCGCGCATCGTCAGCGCGCTAGCAGATCGGGGGCGCCCGTGACCACGCACTGGGTGCGGGTGTAGATGGTGGCCATGCACTTGTTGCAGTGCGTGCACGCGGAATGCACGCTGTGCGCGGCACCATCGGCGGAGATCCGGTTGATCAGGTCGGGCTCGGCCAACAGCGCCCGGCCCATCGCGACGAATTGGAACCCCTCCGCCATCGCCAGGTCCATGGTTTCCCGGTTGGTGATGCCGCCGAGCAGGATCAGTGGCATCGTCAGCTCGGCGCGGAACAGCTTGGCGTGCCGCAACAAATAGGCCTCGCGGTAGGGGTACTCGCGCAGGAACTTCTTGCCCGTCATGCGCATGCCCCAACTCAGCGGCGGCTTGAACGCCGCGGCGAACTCCTTGAGCGGCGCGTCACCGTGGAAGAGGTACATCGGGTTGACCAGGGAGCTGCCCGCGGTGAGTTCGATCGCGTCCAGCCCGCCGTCGTCCTGCAGCCACTTGGCGGTGGTCAGCGATTCCTCGATGGAGATTCCGCCGCGGACGCCGTCGGTCATGTTGAGCTTGGCGGTGACCGCGATCGGCGTGCCCTCCTTTTCCACCGCGCGGCGCACGGCCATGACGATGGCGCGGGCCACCTTCGCACGGTTCTCCAGCGATCCGCCGAACTCGTCGGTGCGGCGGTTGATCAGCGGCGACAAAAACGAGCTGGCCAAGTAGTTGTGGCCCAAGTGGATTTCGACCGCGTCGAAGCCGGCCTCGATGGCCAGCCGCGCCGCGTTGGCGTGCCCCTCGATGACGTCGTCGATGTCCTCACGGCTCGCCTTCTTGGCGAACCGCATCCCGATGGGGTTGAAGAACCGCACCGGGGCCAGCGCCCTGGCCTTGTTGGTCTTGGCGTTGGCGACGGGACCGGCGTGGCCGATCTGCGCGCTCACCGCCGCGCCCTCGGCGTGAATCGCGTCGGTGAGCCGGCGGAATCCGGGCACCGCCTCCGGCCGCAACCAGATCCCGTTGCCCTCGGTGCGGCCGCCGGGGGAGACGGCGCAATAGGCGACGGTCGTCATGCCCACGCCGCCCGCGGCGGGCAGCCGGTGGTATTCGATCAGGTCGTCGGTCACCAGGGTGTCGGGCGTGCGGGCCTCGAAGGTGGCCGATTTGATGGTGCGGTTGCGCAGCGTGATCGGGCCGAGCTTGGCCGGGCTGAACACGTCCGGAGGGGTTGACATATCCGGAGCTTAATGGCGGCCGCAAGCCCGGCGAAGCCACCTTCCCGCTCCGCGACACATAACCAGTGGCGACGACTCGCCGATTCCGCTCGCACTGGGTTATGTCTCGCGATGCGCCTGCAGGACGGGTTGCCGTCGACGTAGGAGTCGCCCGCCGTGCCAGACTGTCAGGCGTGGGCGCAATCACACTGGACGGCAAGGCCACCCGCGACGAGATCTTTGTCGACCTCAAACAACGGGTCGCCGCCCTGACCGCGTCGGGCCGCACCCCCGGGCTGGGCACCATCCTGGTCGGTGACGATCCCGGGTCGCAGGCCTACGTCCGGGGCAAGCACGCGGACTGCGCCAAGGTCGGGATCACGTCGATCCGCCGGGACCTGCCCGCCGACATCAGCACCGCGACGCTGGAAGAAACCATCGACGAGCTGAACGCGAACCCAGACTGCACCGGTTACATCGTGCAGTTGCCGTTGCCGAAACATCTCGACGAGAACGCGGCCCTGGAGCGGGTCGACCCGAATAAGGACGCCGACGGTCTGCACCCGACGAACCTGGGCCGGTTGGTGCTCAGCGTTCCGGCGCCGCTGCCGTGTACCGCCCGCGGGATCGTGCACCTGCTGCGCCGCTACGACGTCGAGATCGCCGGGGCGCATGTGGTGATCATCGGCCGCGGTGTGACGGTCGGCCGCCCGCTGGGGCTGCTGCTGACGCGCCGTTCCGAGAACGCCACGGTGACGTTGTGCCACACCGGGACTCGCGATCTCGCCGCGTACACGAGGCAGGCGGACATCGTGGTGGCCGCCGTCGGGGTGCCGCACATGCTGACCGCCGACATGGTGCGCCCGGGCGCCGCGGTCGTCGACGTGGGCGTCAGCCGAACCGAGAACGGGTTGGCCGGCGACGTGCACCCCGACGTGTGGGAGGTGGCCGGGCACGTGTCGCCGAACCCCGGCGGTGTCGGCCCGTTGACCCGGGCGTTCCTGCTGAGCAACGTCGTCGAGCTCGCCGAACGGGCATGAGCGCGCGGTCCGTGGTCCGGGCCCAGTGGCCAATCCTGCTGGTGGGCTTGACTTTCGCCACCGCACTCGCACTGGTCGGGGCCAACTTCTGGCGGCGCGGTTCGCTGCTGATCGGCATCGGCGTCGGCCTGGCGGCCGCGCTGCGGCTGGTGCTCTCCGACGAGCGGTCCGGCCTTCTGGTGGTGCGCAGCAAGGGAATCGACTTCGTCACCACCGCGACCGTCGCCGCGGCGATGGTCTATATCGCGTGGACCATCGACCCGCTGGGCACCGGTTAGATACCCGGCACGGCCGGGATCTGCCGCGGCAGTCCGGGCACTTGCCCGGCCATTCCGGGTAGCTGCCCCGCCATGCCGGGCAGTTGTCCCCCCATGCCGGGCATGCCCGGCATCTGCGGGACGGACAGATTGCCACTGGCCAGGTTCGCCATCTGCTCGGGACAGTAGGTCTGTATCGCGATCGTGGTGAACATCCGCGCCATGGCGGGTGACATGCCCCGGCCGGAGACGCTGGACGCGGCCGCGGCGAAGTTGCCGCCCGGCTGGGAGAGCATCGGGCAGATGGACTGGCCCACGGACATCGCGTTCCCGGGTTCGCCGAAGTCGATGCCGGCGTGGTTGAGCGCGTCGATGAAGTTGTCGTCGGGATTGTCCGCCCGCACCGGCGCGGCCAGCGCCGACGCCGCGGTGAGCAGGGCGGCGGCCGCGGCCAGCAGACGAACGGTCAGGGGCTGGTTCCGAAAGACCCCGATCCAGCGGTTCGTTCGTCCCTGTGCCTTCATGCGGCCTCCCCCTCGGTCGTGGAGTGCGCCGGATGCACTCGAATCACGTTGTGAACTCTGAGCTATCACTGTCACGTTTGCGACACGGTGGGGTAAAGGTTCGCACAAATAAGCGTTTTGTGGCCCGGTGGCGGCCGCGGCGTCGATTATTGCGCCGCGTGCCTCGTCAAGCCGCTCGACGGATCGATTCCACACTGTGATCTGACACGGGCGCCGGTGCCGCGCTTTTGCGTGAGAAATGTTTAAGAATCTCCGCACATGACGACTAATCGCAGCCGTCCCCTGGACCCGTCCTTGCAGCGCGGCATCTCGCGCCAGGCGTTTCTACGCAGCGCCGTCGGAATGTTGGCCACCGGCGCCGTTTTCGGCACCTCGCGCGCGGCCGCCGACCCCCCGGCCGGTTGGGGCGGCCTGGCGTCCTCCATCGGCGGCAGCGTCGTGCTGCCCGCCAACAGTGCCCAATTCTCAACCAGCAAAAAGGTTTTCAACTCGTTTTACGACAGTTCCTCTCCCGCTGCGGTGGTGACGGTTTCGTCACAGGCGGATGTGCAGAAGGCGATCGCGTTCGCGACGGCCAACAACCTCAAGATCGCGCCCCGCGGCGGCGGACATTCCTACGTCGGTGCGTCCGCCGCGAACGGCACGATGGTGCTGGACCTGCGTGGACTTCCCGGTGGCGCCAACTTCGACGGCAACAACCTCACCGTGACCCCCGCGACCACCCTGTACGCCATCCACCAGGCGTTGACCGGTGCCGGGCGCGCGATCCCCAGCGGCACCTGCCCCACCGTCGGCGTCGCGGGGCTCGCTCTCGGTGGCGGCATCGGGCCCGACACCCGGCACGCGGGCCTGACCTGTGACGCGCTGCAGTCCGCCACGGTGGTGTTGCCCAGCGGGGACGTGGTAACGGCTTCCGCCAACGACAACCCGGATCTGTTCTGGGCGCTCCGGGGCGGCGGCGGCGGCAATTTCGGCGTGACGACGTCGATGACGTTCTCCACCTTCGCCACCTCGGACAGCGATGTCGTGCGGCTCGACTTCCCGCCCGCGTCGGCCACGCAGGTGCTGGTCGGGTGGCAGTCCTGGCTCAACGGCGCGGACCGAAACACCTGGGGCATCGTGGATCTCATGATCGGCTCCGCCCCGAACTGCCACGTGCTGGCGACCTGTCCCGCGGGAGCGGGCTCGGGCGTGGCCGACGCGATCAAGTCCGCGGTGGGGGTGGCGCCGACCGCCGTGTCGAACAAGACGATGAACCGCACGGATCTGGTGATGTTCCTGGCCGGCGGCAGTTCCAACCCTCCGGCGCGCTCGTTCGTGGCCGGGTCGGACGTCATCGGCCCGGTGGATTCCGCTGCGGCGCACGCGATTGCCACCGCGATCGGGCAGTGGCCCGCCGGCGCCGGACAGGCGTCGGTCCTCGTCGACCCCCTCGGTGGTGCCGTCGCCGACGTGGCCCCGGGCGACACCGCGTTCCCGTGGCGCAATCAGTCGGCGGTTCTGCAGTGGTACGTCGAACCCACGGGCAGCCAGGTCGCCGCCGCGAACACCTGGCTGACCTCCGCACACCAAGCGGTGCAACAGATCTCGGTCGGGGGATACGTCAATTACCTGGAGGCCAACGCCGCCCCGGCGCGTTACTTCGGCTCGAACCTGTCCCGGCTGACGACCGTGCGGCAGAGGTACGACCCGAACCGGATCATGTTCTCCGGGCTGAACTTCTAACGGTTCAGCGCCCCAGCAGACGATTTCTCTGCTCGATGTATTCCTCGTCGGAGATCAACCCCTCGTCGCGCAGCCTGGCGAACTCGCGGATCTCGGCGGCGATCCCCGTCACCACGGTGCGCGGCTCGTCCTCCGCGGGCCCTTCTTCCGCCTTTTCCGCGCCAGTGGACTGGCGGCCGACCGGTTCCGCGGCGAACGGCACGCGGACACGGTTACCCGCGAACGCCTCGCGGATGGCGCGTCCGGCCGTGCCGGCCAGGGCGATCTCGCCGAACGTGCTCTCGAGGCTCGGCGCCGCGACGGCCGCAGCGGCGGGCGCGGCCGGGAGCGCCAACGCGATCGGGCGTACCGCCGGGGTCGCCGCCGCCCAGGTGGGTGGAACGGAAAGGCGGCCGATTGAGTCGGACTCGCCGAGACCGGCGGACACCGTGCGCGACAACACATTCGGCGTGGCCACCGCGTCTGGCGGCGTCACTGACCTGACTATCGACAGGGGCGCGCCGTTCGCATCCCAGTCGCTGACGATGTCGTCCGTGTGCAGACCGGTTTCCGCGCCGACGAGGTCGATGGGCATCGACACCGCTCCCAGTGGGGCCAGCGGGGCGTCGACACCGTAGGCGATCGCGTCGGCGCCGACGTTGATCAGGTCCAACGGTGTGTTCACCCCCAGCGCGGACGCCGCGCCGCCCGCCGCCCCGGTCGTCGAGGCCGCCGACCCGGCGGGCAGCTCGGCGGCCTGGCTCAGCGCGCTTGCCTGCGTAGCCGATCCGACGGGGTCGGTGTTCTGCTGGGGCGGGGTGAATGGCGTCAGCTGGGTGGCCGCCGCCGCTGACCCCGCGTAGCCGTACATTGCCACCGCATCTTGCGCCCACATCTCGCCGTATTGGGCTTCGGTGGCGGCGATCGCGGGGGTGTTCTGCCCCAACAGATTCGTGGCGACCAGCGCCGCGAGCAGGCTGCGGTTGGCCGCGACCTCCGGCGGCGGCACCGTCGCCGCGAACGCGGCCTCGTAGGCGGCGGCGGCCGAAGTGGCTTGCGCAGCGGTCTGCTCCGCCTGCGCGGCGGTGCCGCTCAACCACGCCACGTAGGAGTTGGCGGCGGCGGCCATCATCACCGATGACGGCCCCAGCCACGGTCCGGCGGTAAGACCCGAAACCACCGATTCATACGAGCTGGCCGTCGAATGCAATTCCGCCGCAACCGCTTCCCATGCCGCGGCGGCGGCAAGCATCGGCCCCGACCCCGGACCGGCATACATCAGGCCCGAGTTGACTTCGGGCGGTAGCGTCGCAAAATCCATTACGGGTGCCTATTCAGCCGACCGGAGGATGCCTGCACCGATGCCGATCGTGCGAATTGTGGACGACAAAGCCTTTCCCCCTGCATGATTTGCTGTTGATGCGCGGCGGCCCTGCGCCGCGCGGTCGCGACCCGGGCTTGCGGCCCGCGGGTCGACCAACGTTGTGCTGTGGTCAATGGCTGGCTATACCGCGCGCTCCTCTGATCGGTTCCAGGCGGCGAACGTTGTCTTCATTCGAAACCGCTGCTGGTTCGTCGCAACCGCAATCACGATCAGCCTGTTGGTCATCCGTGATCGGCTGGGGCGCGGGCTGCCCCTTGCGGAGGGTAGCGATGAGCTCCCGGTACGGACCGACCAGGTAGACGGTGTCACCGGCGCTTAGCCGGGAATCGCGGCGCGGGTGCAGCCGAACCGGGGCGTCGTCGCGGGTGACCGCGATCACCCGCGTTTGCGTAGACACCTCGAACATCTGCAGACCGTCGAGTTCGCTACCGGCCTGCACATACATCCCGCCGATCAGAAAGGACCGGTTCCCCACCGAGAACGTCCCGAGCACCTGCAGGCCCATTGCCGCGCCGATGAACCAGGGCGCGGCCAGTTCGACTGTGGAACGGACGTTTTCGAATCCGAACCGCTGCGCGACCGCCGAGCCCAGGTCGTGGTCGTACACCCTCAACACGAGCGGAACCTTGCTCCACCGGTTGCCGACGGGTGCCGGTTCGGAACCCAACATCTCGCGGACCACGATTCCCGTCTCGATGTTGACCATGTCGTCTCGGGTCAGCACCGCCACCGCCCGAGCGGTGTCCACCCGGGCGGCTTCCATCGTCTGGCGCAATGTCGCGTCCCCGAAGATAACCGGCACGTCGAGGTCGGCCGTCGTCGACAGGAAGGGGTTGTTCGGGTCGCGCTCGATCACCGCCACGTCGTAGCCCGCGTCGGTCAGGTCGGTCACGACCCGGACCCCCAGCGCGCTCAACCCCACCACGATGATGTGGTTGCGCAGGTGTCGCGCCCGCGGGCGGGCGGACAACGTGAGGAATCGGCGCGACAGCAGCACATCGGCGATGAAGGCGACCAGCAATGCGGTGGTGGTGACGCCGGCCAACATCAGCACTGCGGCGTACAGGCGCAGCCAGGTCGGCTGTTTGGCGAAGCTGAAGTCGCCGTATCCGGTCGTGGTGATCGTCTCGTTGGTGAAGTAGAAAGCGTCGGTCCAGGACATGCCTGGGTGGGTGTAGGAAAAGTGCA
>NZ_LZJN01000162.1 GCF_001667735.1 Mycobacterium sp. E183 | reverse complement strand
CGGTGTGGTCAGGGTCAGGCGGTGCAGCAGCGCCGCGGCGTCGAGCTTGGGCGCGAACATCGCCGTGACGTCGTCGTCGGTCATTTCGTCGAGCAGCACTGGGCCGCCGGCGTAGGCAGCCAGGTAGATGCCCTCCAGGGGCGGCAGGTCGGCGTCGAACCGGTCGAACAGCGCGGCCATCGCGGTCTCGTCGGTGGCGTCGGCGGCGACGGTGACCAGCGTGGTCCCGGCCGCGGCAAGGCTTTCGGTCAGTTCGTCGAGCCGCGAACCGGGGTTGCGCGAAACGGCGACGATCGTCTTTGCGCCCATCCTGGCGAGTTCGCGGATCAGGTGTGGGCCGATGTTTCCGGTGGCGCCGATGACCAGCTGGCAGGCGCCGCCGTCCAACGTGACGGCTTGGGTGGGCAGGGCGCGGTGTTGCAATCGCGGGACGTGGCGCAGGCCCTGCCGGTAGACGACCTGGTCCTCGCCGTCGGTGCCGGCGGCTTCGGCCAGCAGCCGGGGCACGGTCAGTTCGGCGGGTACGGCTTCATCGAAGTCGATGATGCCGCCCCAGATTTCGGGGTGTTCGAGTGCGAGGGTGCGTCCCAGGCCCCACAGCGCCCCGTGTGCGGGGTTGGCGCGGTCGCCCTCGGTGGTCGGTTGGCCGTTGCGGGTGACGATGAACAGCTTCGCTGGCGTGGCGGCGGCCGCCATGGCCGCGGTGAGCCGGCGGGTGTGGTGGAACAGCTGATAGGCGACCGCGACCGACGTTCCGGAGGCGGGCGGCGCGTAGAGCACGCGGTCGACACCGTTGAGCGCCCCGTGCAGTGCCTCTTCGTCGGCGAGGGCGCCGGACTCCAGGCCCTCGATGCCGATTTGGGACCCGGCGACGCGGTCCAGTTCGCCGGTCAGCTCGGTGTCGCCCACGACCAGCCATCGACCGCCGCCGGGTGGCGGAGCATCGGGGAGCGGTCGCACGGGCCAGGCAACCCCATAGGACCAGTCATCGATCGGGGTGCCGTTGCCCCTTCGCGCAGAGCGGGTGTCCGTCGCAGCGCGGGGACTGTTGGGCCGCAACGCCGGTGGGGCGGCGGACGCGATGTCGATCCAGTGGCATCCATCCTGCTGGCCGTCGAATTGCTGCTCTTCGAATGGCGGCCGCGGAGCATGGTCCCCGTCGCGAG
>NZ_LZJN01000161.1 GCF_001667735.1 Mycobacterium sp. E183 | reverse complement strand
AATCCCGTTGTTCCGCTGGTGAATAGCACCAGGGCGTCGCGGTCATCGCTGCCGGCGGGCGCTGCCGCATCGGCGCCCTCCAGCAGCTCCGCGCCCAATACCGTTCGCGCACCGGCATTTCGGAGCCGGTCGGCGTACGGTTCCCCCGCGACGGCCACGTCGGCACAGCCCGCGGCCGTCAATAGGCCGCGGAGCTCGGGTGGCGTCAGCGCCGGATTCATCAGCGCGGCCGCGGCGCCGATGCGGGCCGCCCCGAGCACGGCCGCGATCGAGAGCAGGCTTCCGCCGTCGACCACGGCGACGCGTTGGCCGGCCACCACACCGCGGTCGGCCAGGCCGGCGGCGCAGCGGCGCACGGTCGCGGCCAGCTCGCCGTAACCGATCGCGGCCCCATCGATGATGAGCGCCACGCGAGCGGGGTCAGCCGCCTCGGCGGCCTCGAGCATTGTTCCGATATTCATGCGCGCGGCTCAGTACAGGGGTGACCACGCGGAGGTGCGCAGCAGGCGGCTGGTCCACTGGTCCCGCAGGTCGAGGGCGTCGTGCATCCAGGTGCCCGGGGCCCGGTATTCGGCGGGAATGCGGGTCTGCAGCAGCGCCAGAAGCCGTTCGGGCCGCTCGATGCGCTGCATCAGGACGACCTCGCGATGCAAGTGGCTGCCCAGTGCGGGCTGAAAAGCCGCCTGGATCAACAGCATTGACGACGGCCGGTCCAGGCTTTGGGCGTACACGTCACCGCTGCGCTCGATGTATTCCTCGAACTTGCCCGGGAAGGGCCACATGGTGTCTTCCATGTAGAGGCTGAGTTCGTGCTCCTGACCGTCGACCGGCACCTCCCCCAGCGGCAGCTCCCGCAGCGGCGACCACGGCAGTGGTGCCATCAGCTTGGCCTCGACGTCGTAGCGCAGTTCGTCCAGCTCGCGCATCCAGCCCCGCAGATCGCCCTGTTGCACCCGCAGCGCCAGGCGCTCCCACGCGGCGCCGTCGCGGACCGCGGTGACGGTCACGACGGTGTAGGACGGGCCGCTGCCCTGGGCGTGGTCGGCGTACCAGAGCAACCGGGCGTCATCGCCGGCGGCGAGCATGGGCAGCCAGCCCCGCCGGAAGGCGGCCTCGAAGTCGTCTTCGCAGCGGCCGCGGACCTTGTGCACCTCGTGCATGAACAGCATGCCGAGACCTCCCACCGGGCGCGCTCGGCCGTGAGCGCCCCCGTCCAACGGACGCTAACGCCGTGGAGTTGTCGTGTCCATGGGCGGTTTTGCGGCACCCTGGACAGCCGGGGGGCGAACTGGTTTGCTCGACTCAGTAACTACCTCACCGGGCAGGAGTCGCCGATGGCCCGTCTCACCGTGCCGGATGGCCCGGGCGGCGAAGCCGCGATGATCTGGACGCTGCGGCCGCAACTCGGCGACATGGTGGAGCGGATGATCCGGGGCGCCTATCAGCAGAGCGTGTTGCCCGCCGACGAGCGCGAGCTGGCCAGGATGCGGATCGCGCAGATCAACGACTGCGTCGCCTGCTCCGGATTCCGGGCGCAGTCGGTGCTGGACGCCGGCGTCGCAGCGGAGCTCTACGACAACGTCGCCGCGTACGCGAGCTACCCCGGCTACACGCCGCGCCAGCGGCTCGCGATCGAATTCGCCGAGCGCTTCGCCACCGACCATGCCTCCCTGGACGACGGCTTCTTCGAGCGGCTGCGGGAGTCCTTCTCCGACGCCGAGATCCTCGACCTGACCCTCTGCGTCGCGGTGTTTCTCGGCCTGGGCCGGTCGTTGACCGTGTTGGGTGTCGATCAGTCCTGCGCAATCGATCTCTAGTGAGGAACACTGGATGGACCTGGCCACGGTCGACGAACTGCTGACGACGACGCGGTCGGTGCGCAAGCGCCTCGACCTCGACCGCCCGGTCGGCCGCGACGTGATCCTCGAATGCATCCGGCTCGCGATGCAGGCGCCCACCGCGAGCAACACGCAGGACTGGCGGTGGCTGGTGATCACCGATGCCGACAAGCGCGCCGCGATCGCCGAGATCTACCGCAGCGTCGGTGCCGAGTATCTGGCGCACGCCGCCAAGGAGGCGTCGGACCCCCAGACCCGGCGGGTGTACGCCAGCGCGTTCGCCCTGACCGACACGCTGGGCAAGGTTCCCGTGCATGTGATCCCCTGCCTGGCCAACCGCATCGACAACTCCAACCTGCTGGTCGCCGCGTCGGCCTGGGCGTCGATCATCCCGGCGGGCTGGAGCTTCCTGCTCGCCCTGCGGTCCCGGGGGCTGGGTTCGGTGTGGACGACGATGCACCTGGCCAAGGAGCGGGAGGTCGCCGAGCTGCTCGGCATCCCCGACACGGTCACCCAGGCCGCGTTGTTCCCGGTGGCCTACACCATCGGCACCGACTTCCGGCCCGCCGCGCGCCCGCCCGCCGAGACCGTCACGTTCTGGGACGGCTGGGGCTGATGCAGTCCTACACCGTGCGGTTTCACGTCGACGCGCCACCGGCGAAGGTGTGGCGGGTGCTGCATCCGCCCGCCCCGCCCGACGCGCCGCGGCCGCGCGTCCTCGAGTGGCCCGGCGGCAGCATGGAGATCCTCAACGAGGGCAACGAGGCCGGCGAGGGCCTGGTCCGCACCTGCGTCTACGAGGTGCCCAAGTACCTGCTGTCGGGCGGCCGGGCGCGGTCGTGGGAAACCGTCACGGAGGCCGAGAAGAACAAGCTGTCGCGGTACGTGGCCGTCGGCGCGCCGCTCTGGTCCCGGGCCGAGGGCTACCACCGGCTCGACGAGCAGCCGGACGGGACCACCGTGCTGACCTTCCACGAGACCTACCACGCCTACAACCCGGTGCTCCGGTTCCTTCTCGAACGGCCCGTGCACGCGCGCATTTCTCGCGACAACCTCAAGACGTACGAGCATGCGCTCGGCTATGCCGGCCGCGTTCGGCGCCTGACTTAAAGGTTCCGACCAGGGCTAACGTGCCCGACGGGGGCGACCGGCGTATGCCGCATTGTGTGATTTACGGTGCCCGCCCCGGTACGCTGGCGTGCTATGGGGTTTGAGGCTGGTGTTCCTACCGCGGCACGGTTGGCCGTCGCGGGACTGATGATCGCGGGTTGGACCGCCTCGGCGGGGTTCGCGGGGGCCGACCCGGACCAGACGCCTGCGCCGTCACCGTCGCCGGCAGCCTCGCAGGGGCCCCCACCGGGCCCGCCTCCATCATCTGCCTCGCCGGCGCCCGCGCCGGCCGCCTCGTCGGCGCCCTCACCCGCGGCCTCCCCCGGAGCCTCACCCGCCGCCACACCGGCACCGGGACCGAAGACGACGATCGACAAGGACGGCATCTACAACGTCGGCTCCGACATTGCCCCCGGCATCTACAGCTCGGGCGGCCCCGTCAACAACGGCACCTGCTACTGGAAGCGGACGGGCAACCCCGACGGCAACATCATCGACAACGCGATGAGCAAGAAGCCACAGGTGGTGCAGATCGACCCGACCGATAAGGCGTTCAAGACCTCGGGTTGTCAACCCTGGCAGCTGACCCCGGACGCCGCCCTGCCCCCCACCGCAGCGCCCGGCAGCGTGCAGGGCACGCTCGGGATCCTCAACGGATTGCTCGGCGGTCAGGGCGGGCAGCAGCCTCCCCATTCCTGACGAGCGCTGACGCGGTTTCGCCCGGTTTCGTTACGGTGGCGCCGTGGCCAATGCGCAACAGATCGTCGTCGTCGGTGCGGGAGTCAGCGGGCTGACGTCGGCCGTGTGCCTGGCCGAGGCTGGCTGGCCGGTGCGAGTCTGGACGGCCGCCCTGCCGCAGCAGACGACGTCGAAAGTGGCCGGCGCGGTGTGGCTGCCGCCGCGGCCCGCGGCCCGGGCCGGCGACACCCTGGCGTGGACCACGCACTCGCTGCGGGTCTTCAGCGAACTCGCCGACGATCCCGGCTCCGGCGTCCAACTGGCCCCGGCGATGGCCGTCGGTGAATTGACGGCCACGGAGGCGATGTCGTCCGCGGCGGCGCTGATCCCCGACCTGCGGCCGGCCGATCCGGCCGACCTCCCGGACGGCTTCGCCAACGGCTTCCGAGCAACGCTGCCGATGATCGACATGCCGCACTATCTCGACTACCTGACCCGGCGACTGGCAGCGGCCGGCTGCGACATCGAGGTGCATCCGGTGCGGTCGCTGGCCGAGGCCGCCGACGCCGCGCCGATCGTGGTTAACTGCACC
>NZ_LZJN01000160.1 GCF_001667735.1 Mycobacterium sp. E183 | reverse complement strand
ACGGGCGGCGGAACGTAGATGAAGGACCCACCGCTCCACACCGCGGTGTTCAACGCGGAGAACTTGTTGTCCCCGGCGCGGGGGGCGGCGCCGCGCTGGGCGGTGGGCTGGGTGCGGCCGCCGCCGGCACCGTCGGCTTGGCGGCATTGCCGGTGTCGGTGTCGCTCGAATGACACATGGCGACGAACCCGAGGATCACCGCGGCCACGGCGACCAGCGCGAGCCTGGCCGTACGGGGTTTGACCGTGGTAGCCATCGGCGCGCTCCGATCGTGATAGCGATGGGTTCGGCCAGGCATACCCGTTCGAAGCGAGATATCACCGGACCGTAACCGAGATCACTAAGGTCGCGAGCCCGCGAATTGGTGTCTTCCCGGGACCGCACGCCGGTTACTCCATAACGTTGGCCCACCCAATGTGCGCTTGTGTCACTCACCCGGGTGAATGATCGGTCGGGGTGATGACTATTCACCCCGACGCGCGTCAAGCTCACTGATGAGCGGACCGCCTAACGGGGTCTCGACGCAGAATCACAGGAGTGCCACGACGTGCCCATCGACTTTGACGCTCAGAGGGTAACGCCGATGCCCAACGGCTACGGCGGATGTCCGCCGACGTCACTCCACTGCGTCCGCGCGGCGAGGTTCGACCGCCAACCGATTGATGCCGCGAACACGAGTTCGCCGGTTCAGATTGGACGGAATGAGTGTCCGCGCGGCGCGGTCGATGGTGCACTTGCCAGCCCAATCGGCACCCCGCTGGTGGGTAACCCGGCAGTGGCTCCCCGTGGCATCGAACATCTTGATTTCGCCCCTCAATGTCAGATCGCATTCTTGGACAACGGATTTCGATGCAAACAACCGGCGGAGGCCTATATCGAATTCCACATGGTCGGTCACTGCAAGCGCTTTGACTGTGACGAGGCCGGCAATGCGTGCGGCTTCGTGTGCGCCGGCCATCTCGACGCGTTGGAATACACGGCCGAGTGCACGGTGCGCGAGTTACGGCCGGCGACGCCGGTGCGGTGGCTTTCCCGCCGCATCGCTCGATGCCCGACCTGCGACCGGTCGATCGTGTTCGTCTCCGACATTCTGCAGGTTGTGGTGATGCTCTAGAAACCCCGACACTGGAGCTGAACCCGAAAAGCTAAGTGCTGTCAGCACTATTCGTTGTGTAATCACAAATCATACGAAGGAGAATTTCATGAGGGCGATACGTCTGTACGCGGACGGACTACGACTAGAAGAGATTGCCCAACCCGAGCCCGGGCCGGACGAGGCGCTTGTGCGGGTCCATGCCGCGGCGATCACACGGGGTGAGTTGGCCTGGCCGACCGATCGGTTGCCGGCGATCCCCTCATATGAGCTGTGCGGTGTCGTCGAATCGACCGGCGAGGAGGTCATCGCGCTGACACCGTTCGACCACGACGGCGTCGCCGCCGAGTGGGCCGCGGTACCGAAATCCCTGCTCGCTCCGAAGCCATCCGCACTGAGCCGCGAGCAAGCCGCGGCGCTTCCGATGACTGGACTGACCGCGTTTCAGGCGCTGGTCGTCCACGGCAAGGTCACGGCCGGGCAGCGCGTGCTCATCACGGGCGTGCATGGCGGCGTCGGGCACATCGCCGCTCAACTCGCACGGCACCTCGGGGCGGTTCTGGTCGGCGAAGGAGAGGACTGCGACCTCCTGTTCGACACCACCGGCGGTGAGGCGCTTGCTCGTAGCGCAGAGCGCGCCGGGCGCATCGTGACGATCGCGGCCGAGACGCCGGGCGCGCAGTACTTCGTTGTGGAACCGAACGGAGCGCAGCTCGCGGCGCTTCCGGAGCTGCATCCGCAGATCGACACGGTCTTTGCGCTGAACCAATTCGAAGAGGCTTTTGCGCGCACCGAGCAGCGCGGGAAGAAGGGGAAGGTTGTGCTTCGCGTCGCCGAGGCATAGGCCAACCGCTCAACTCGGCGACCACTCAATGTCGGTACCACGCCGACCGCGATCGTCACCTTCTTTACCGGCGTTGCTTTCCTAGTGGGTCACTTTTTCCGGTATGAGTTTTCACGATCTGAAGGAGGCGACATTGGATGATCACCGTCACGTCGAATGGGACCCCCACACCCGACGCATCCTGACAGCCCGTCTCCAGTTGCGCCCATGGCAATTCGAAGACGACCGTGCCGCTTACGGGATATACGGAGCGCCGGAGGTTTCGCGTTGGCTGTGTCCGGCGCTGCCGTTGATCGCCGACCGCGCCCACATGCGGCATCTCTTGGGCGAATGGATCCGGCAGAGCGACGGATCCGGCCTGCCCGTGGGACGGTGGGCGATCACCGATAGGTACTCCGGCGACTTAGTCGGGGGAGTGGCACTGCTTCCTCTACCACCCGGCTGCACCGATCTCGAGATCGGCTGGCAAGTTGCGCCGGCTCTATGGGGGCACGGTTTCGGTGCGGAGGCCGGTCATGCGGTGGCGCATCAAGCATTCACAAATATCGGTGTCAGCGAGGTTTTCGCAGTCGTGCGGCCAGGCAATGATCGCGGAGTGGCTACGGCTCGACGAGTGGGCATGGAATGGGTCGGTGAAACCGACAAGTACTACAACCTGACCCTTGAGGTCTATCGACTAAACAAAGCGGACCTTGACCTGCCAGAGCCGGCGTGTGCACAGGCTCCGTAAGCGGCCTAGCCTGGATGTAACCTAAGCAGGAAGTTGGCCAAGCTTTTGTCGCGCCATCTGGAGGCTCACCCACTCACCACCCGGTAGAAGGTGGTCTGGGCCTCGCCGTCCTGAGCAAACTGTGACAACGCTTCCACGCTGAGCGCGAAATGATCGGTTTGAACGTGGAGGTCGACCCCGTGCTGGTTGCGGAACCGCTGATAAAGCGTGAAATGCCCGGGCCGATCGCGATCTTCGTGCAGCCTAAAGGTGCTAACGGCTCCTTCGGCCAGCGACGGAGGAATTAACCCAACGAACGCGCGTCGCAGGTCGTCTCCCTTGCCCGGCAAAGCCACGGCCTCGGTGATCAGCACTACTTCTTCATCTGGCCCGTACATGTTTGACGCTCCTTCACTGTCTTCTCAAGGGATTCGACATCACGGGATCAAGTAACTACCTCGCCGGCGCCATCATTCTTGTACCGCCACGGCGCAATTGATGGTGCGTCACCCGCAATCGAATTGACTGCCGGGGATATGGCGGCCTACTTGGTGAACGACATTCGCCATCGCTTTGCTCCGCATCTTGTCGTGAGCATCGCCAAGACTCTAGGCAAGCCTACCCCCTCGGTGATTGCGGCTGCGCTGAATTACCCACTGCGCGTTCATAACTCAGCAGCCTCGGCCGGCCTCTGAGCGTCCCCGCGGAGTCGATGTTGGCCTCGGGGATGCACAACTCACCCGGGTGAATCGACGCCGGGGTGATGACGGCTCACCCCGCGACGCAGCAGACTCGACGGCAGTTCGACTTTGACATCGGGGCGCCGGACGTCGACGCCAAGGCTACAAATCGCGTTGCCGGGCAAAGGCGATGGCCCAGCGGCGAGCCGTCGAGAACGATTAGCAGAAGGGTCTCACCATGCACTTCGATTCCAAGAAGGTCGTCGTCGTCGGGGGCAGCGCCGGTATGGGCCGGCAGGTCGCCGTTGACGTCATGCGCCACGGCGGTAGCGCGGTGATCATCGGACGGTCGAAAGACCGTGTGGATGACACGGTGACCGAACTGACGGGCGAAGGCGGCCAGGCGTGGGGGATCACCTCGGAGCTGACCGATCGTACCGCGGTCGCCGATGTTCAGCGCGCACTTTCCGAGAACCACAGCGATGCGACGCTGCTCGTCAACGCGGCCGGATTCTTCGTCCCCAAGCCGTTTCTCGAATATGACGCGCCGACCTATGACTCGTACATGGAGCTCAACTATGCCCTGTTCTTCCTGACGCAGACCGTTGTCGCGGGCATGATCGCCAAGGGGGAGGGCGGGTCCATCGTCAACATCGGCAGCATGTGGGCACACCAGGCGATCGGCCTGACTCCTTCGTCGGTTTACTCGATGCAAAAGGCCGGCCTGCATGCGCTCACCCACAACCTGGCCATCGAGCTCGCCGGCCACAACATTCGCGTCAACGCGGTGGCGCCAGCTGTGGTCAAGACCCCGCTCTACGAGGGCTTCATCCCGAAGGACGAGATCGACGCCACGCTTGCCACTTTCGCGCCGCTTCATCCGCTGGGACGAGTCGGGAACCCGGCCGACGTGGCCAACGCAGTGACGTATCTGCTGTCTGATGCGGCCAGCTGGGTCACCGGTGCGATTCTCAACGTCGACGGCGGCATCATGGCCGGGCGCAACTAAACAAGCCTGCCCGAACGAAGGAGACCAGATGTCACACCAATACCGCAAGAATCCTGCCGCGGTCGACGCGCTCAGCCCCCAGCAATACCACGTCACCCAGGAGAGCGGCACGGAGCCTCCGTTCACAGGCGAATACTGCGACAACCATGAACCAGGCATCTACGTCGACATTGTTTCTGGCGAACCGCTTTTCGCCTCGGTGGACAAATTCGACGGCGGAAGTGGCTGGCCCAGCTTCACCCGGCCGATCGACTCGGACAGCCTGGTTGAGAGGCGCGACCTTAGCCACTTCATGCAAAGGGTCGAGGTGCGCTCCGCCCATGCCGACAGTCATCTGGGGCACGTATTCACGGACGGCCCCCGAGAAGCGGGCGGCCTGCGCTACTGCATCAACTCGGCATCGCTGCGATTCATCCACCGCGATGACCTGGAAGCCCAGGGTTATGGACGATATCTGCGATTGTTCGCGAACGACGTATCGGAACAGGCCCAAAGCGTCGGCGAGCGACAATCATGACCGGGCACGACAAGATCGCTATTCTCGCGGGCGGGTGCTTTTGGGGCATGGAGGACCTCTTCCGCGCGCAGCCCGGCGTGGTGACCACCCGTGTCGGCTACACCGGTGGCAGCAACACACACCCCACCTACCGCAATCACCCCGGGCACGCCGAGGCAGTCGAAATCACCTACGACCCAGACCAGACCGATTATCGGGCGCTGTTGGAATTCTTTTTCCAGATCCACGACCCGACCACCAAGAACCGTCAGGGCAATGATGTCGGAACCAGTTACCGGTCGGCAATTTTCTATCTGGACGACGAGCAAAAGCGAATCGCAACGCGAACCATCGCCGACATCGAGGATTCCGGGAGGTGGCCCGGCAGAGTCGTCACCGAGGTGAACCCGGCCGGTGAGTTTTGGGAAGCCGAACCCGAACACCAGAACTACCTGCAGCGCTACCCATCGGGCTACACCTGCCACTACGTCCGCCCCGATTGGACGGTACCCAACCGCGGTGACGGGGCAAAGGCCGCGGCGGCTGGACGCGACAAGCCGGCTTAGCAACGACATGGGCTCGGTAACACAAGACAGGGCGACAGCCCCGCCGCATTGGCAGGTGCTGTTGAGCGCGTACGCGCCGCTGGTGCTTTCTGGCACAGCATGCGCCGTGGGGTGGGTTCTACCGCGGCCCAGCGATGGGCGAGCGGCGGCGACGGGATGACTCAGAACCCGAACCTGGCCGCGTTGTCGGCGGCGGGAGTGTCGGTTTGGCTGGACGACTTGTCCCGCGGTCTGCTGCAATCCGGCAAGCTGCGACAGCTTATCGACACGAGAAGCGTTGTCGGCGTGACCACTAACCCGTCCACCTTTGAGCATGCACTTGCAAACGGCCGCGCCTACGATGGCCAGATCGCCGAGCTGACGGCCCGCGGCACGGACATCGACACCGCGGTCCGCACGGCGATCACCGACGACGTCCGGGCGGCCTGCGATGTCCTGCGTCCACAATGGGAAGGTTCCGGCGGCGTCGACGGAAGAGTGTCCATCGAAGTCGACCCGTCGCTCGCGCACGACACCGATGCGACAGTCACGCAGGCGGTTGAGCTGGCCAAGATTGTCGACCGGCCCAACGTGCTAATCAAAATACCGGCCACCCCCGCCGGTCTGCCCGCAATCACCGCGGCGTTGGCCAAGGGTGTTTGTGTCAACGTGACGCTGATCTTTTCCGTCCAACGCTACCGGGCGGTCATGAACGCTTATCTGGCCGGCATCGAAACCGCCCGGCACGCGGGCACTGACCTATCCCAAATCCATTCGTTAGCATCATTATTCGTATCCCGGGTGGACACCGAAGTCGACAAGCGACTCGAGGCAATCGGGACCGATGAGGCGCTCGCGCTGCGGGGAGAGGCGGGCATCGCCAACGCCCGATTGGCCTACGCCGCCTATCAGCAGGTCTTCGAAGCCGAGCCGCGCTACGCGGCGTTGCGCGCCGCGGGTGCTCGCCTGCAACGACCACTGTGGGCCTCCACCGGAGTGAAAAACCCCGCCTACCCCGACACGATGTACGTCACCGGACTGGTGGCGCCCAACACCGTCAGCACGATTCCAGAGCCCACGCTGGAGGCGGTCGCCGATCACGGCGTCGTCGTCGGTGACATCGTGACCGGCAAGGCGGCGCAGGCCCAGGAGGTGTTCGACCGGCTGACCGCCCTCGGCATCGACCTGCACGATGTGTTCGCTCTCCTGGAACACGACGGGGTGTCCAAGTTCGCTGCGTCCTGGTCGCGGTCGGTTCAACGCTAACCACGCTTGCCGTGTGCTGAGCGCTTGTTGTGGTCATCGGGCCAGCTGATCTACCGGTCGAGCAGCATCAACTCGCTACCCGCGCCTCGTGATTAGTTGGCGAGCTGGATAGCAAATCGCGCAACTGTTTTCGGCCGCGATTGAGCCTGGAACTTACGGTTCCTGGTCCGGTGTCCGTCAGGACGGCGATCTCTTTATACGTGTATCCCGCAATGTCGGCGAAATACACCGCGATGCGAAACTGCTCAGGCAAGAGCATCATTGCAGCCTTGAGGTAGGGGTCTGGCAGCATCTCGAGCGCCTGGTCCTCGGCCGACCGTAGGAACCGATGGGTGCAGGGGGCATTGACCACGAGCTGTTGATCGGTGATCTCACCAGCCGGATGCTGGGCGGGACGGCGCTTTTGCCGCCGATAACTGCTGATATGAGTGTTGGTCATGATCTGCCGCAGCCATGCCTTGAGGTTCGTCCCGGGCTCGAATGACCCGAGACCGGCATACGCGTTGAGCAGCGTTTCTTGCACCAGATCCTCCGCATCCACTCGATTGGAGGTCATTCGAAGAGCGCGCCGATACAGCGGCTCAAGGAGCGGGGTGATGGCGCTTTCAAAGTGAGCGTTCAGCGCGCCGGCTGGCGCCTTCGTCGATTCAGCTCGTACGTAACCCACGTTATTCTCCCGCTACCGCGAAAAGTAGTGGCGTGCAGCGTGGCTCGCCCTCGCGAGCACCAGCCAAGCAGGCCGCGGGCGCGAGGCAAGGCCTGTCCTGCTCGACGGGCCGGCGTCTCACGGACTGCGCCAACCAAGTGCGTGAGCCGCTAGCTGCACGTGCGCCTGTCATCGCATCTAACCTCCACAGCACCTGCGCTTGCCAACTGGTGCCAGCATCGATCACCGCGGGGTGAGCCGTCATCACCCGCCGGGACATTTCATCCGGATGAGCGCCCGCGCCGCTGCCAGGTCAAGTTGGCCGCCAGATCACCCGGGTGATCGACCGAGGTGGACGACGACAGCTCACCCTTCTGCCCGCCATGATCACGACGTCGATGGCTGCGCAGCTGTGTGTTGTTGTCGAAACCTTTGCAGTTACGGAACGGAGACGGTGCCGGGTGGGGATTTCTGAATTCGATGATGTGCAGGCCCATCTGCTCGAGCCAGAAGAAAGCTTGGACTCAGAACAGACGGGCATCGACCTCGACGAAGGTTACTCGCCTCCGGAACGCCCCCGCGAACTGCGAGCGTGGGGACTGACCGCGAGGGAAGCGCGCACCCATGAGAGTCTCGCGCGCCGACTGGCCCGTGAGGTGCCCGACGTGACCGACCAGTGGGATGGCGACGGGATTGGTGATAGCACCGACAGCGACGGTGAGCCCATCGACGATCAGGTCGGCGATGTGCGCGCAGGCCGGCTTGTCGCCTTCGACGTCGATTCAACTGATCCGGGTGCGGATTACCTTGCCCACGACGTCGGCATCGACGGCGGCGCCGCCTCGGCGGAGGAAGCCGCCATGCATATCGTCGTCGACGAGGAGCGCGGGTGAGGTATGGCGTCTCCGATGACCTACCGTGCGGCCAGTGGGTGAAATCTGAGCCGTGGTAACCCGCATTGTGATCCTTGGCGGTGGCCCGGCCGGTTATGAGGCAGCGTTAGTAGCGGCGGCACGAGGTCCTGCCGTAACGCGCGTCACCGTTGTCGATTCCGACGGGGTCGGCGGTGCCGCGGTGTTGTGTGACTGCGTGCCGTCGAAGACCTTTATCGCCTCGACGGGGCTGCGCACCGAACTGCGGCGGGCGACCAGGCTGGGTTTTGACGCCCACGTCGACGACGCCAAGATTTGTTTGGCAGAAGTCCACCAGCGGATCAAGGCGCTCTCCGCTGAGCAATCGGTGGATATCACGGCCCAGCTGCTGGCTATGGACGTTGAGTTGATCGCCGGCCGCGGCGAATTGGTGGATGCGGCTCCCGGTCTGGCACACCACCGCGTCAAAGTCACCGCGCGTGACGGCAGTACGACGGTCCGCGATGCCGATGTCGTGTTGATCGCCACCGGCGCCAGCCCCCGGATCCTGCCGTCGGCACACCCCGACGGCGAGCGGATCTTGACCTGGCGCCAGCTTTATGACCTGGACTCGCTGCCCGACCACCTTATCGTGGTGGGTTGCGGGGTGACTGGTATCGAATTCGCCAATGCCTACACCGAGTTGGGTGTGGCGGTAACGCTGGTAGCGAGCCGCGACCGGGTTTTGCCGCACGAGGACGCCGACGCCGCACAGGTGCTCGAGGAATCTTTCGCCCAACGTGGCGTCGAAGTAATCAAGGGCGCCCGGGCAAAATCCGTGAGGCGCACCGACGGCGGGGTGCTCGTGACAATGGCCGACGGGCGAACGGTCGAAGGCACCCACGCGTTGATGACACTCGGGGCAGTCCCCAACACCGGCCGGCTAGGCCTGCAGCGTGTGGGCATCGGATCAGGGCCCGGCGACTACATTGCAGTCGATCGCGTATCGCGCACATCGGTCGCGGGCATCTACGCGGCGGGGGACTGCACCGGTCTTTTGCCGTTGGCCTCCGTTGCAGCCATGCAGGGCCGCATCGCGATGTATCACGCGCTCGGTGAGGCCGTGAATCCACTGCGATTGCGTACCGTTGCGGCGACGGTGTTCACCCACCCGGAGGTCGCGGCGGTCGGTGTCTCGCAGGCCGCGATCGACCAGGGGTCCATTCAGGCCCGCATCATTATGCTGCCGTTGAAAACCAATGCGCGGGCGAAAATGTCAGAGCTGCATCAGGGATTCGTCAAGCTATTTTGCCGACAGGACAGCGGCGTGATAATCGGCGGCGTGGTGGTCGCGCCGATCGCTTCCGAGTTGATACTACCGATCGCGATCGCTGTTCAAAACCGCATAACCGTCGATGATTTGGCGCAGACGCTTGCGGTATATCCGTCGCTGTCCGGTTCGATCACCGAGGTGGCCCGCCGGCTCGTAGCCCGCTCCGAGCTCGACTGATGCACGAATTCACCAGCTCGACGAGGTCCGCCGCTCGCACTCCCTCGAAGCACGCGTCACTCAGCCCGCACGAGCAGTCGATTCGGTGTAGCCGGATTGCGGATTGAGCATTATCACCCGGGTGAATCGGCCTGAGGAGTGATGACAGATCGTCGGCGTCGGGCGATGCTCGTGCTGGATATCTCCCAGCTGTCCACCGCGCCGCAGTCGCGTGGTCACCGAGGAGCACGACAACGTCGTGCGATCGATCGTCAACACCACGTCGCCACCCAGATGCCAAACAGGAGAAGAGATATGAAGCCGGTCTCGGCCCGCCGTCAACCGCAGAAGGCGCCACCGACCACCTCGGTTGTGATCGTCGGCAGCGGCTTCGCCGGTTTCGAGTGCGCGCGGCGACTGGCCCGACGGCTTGATAAGGCGCGCGCCTCGGATGTGAGGGTGACCATCGTTTCGGCGGTCGATTATCTGCAGTACACGCCGTTGCTGGCGGATGTGGCCGGTGGGCTGGTGGACCCCCGGTTTGTCTGTGTCCCGCTGGCCGGAACGCTGACGGGCGTGCGGGCGG
Source organism: Mycobacterium sp. E183 (assembly GCF_001667735.1). Lineage (GTDB taxonomy): Bacteria > Actinomycetota > Actinomycetes > Mycobacteriales > Mycobacteriaceae > Mycobacterium. The sequence goes on along the minus strand of NZ_LZJN01000160.1, from coordinate 103,176 downwards.
TGCGTGGATTGGTCGATAGCGTTGACTTCGATCGGCGTCTACTGTCGTTCACCGATCCGGAGGGTCGGCGAGGGACGCTGTCGTGGGATCGGCTGGTCTTAACACCGGGCTCGGTGACCCGGCTTTTGGATACGCCGGGTTTGGCCAAATACGCGCACGGTCTGAAGTCGACGGCCGAGGCGCTGTATCTTCGTGATCGTGTGATCGAGCAGTTGGAACTGGCTCAGGTCGACGAAAACGAGGCACGCGCCGCAGCGCGCCGCGCGATTGTCGTTGTCGGTGCGTCGTATTCCGGTTCCGAATTGACGGCGCAGCTGCGCGCGCTCGCCGACGCAGCGGCGAAGCAAATGGGTTTCGATCGGGCCTCTGTGCGGTTTGTGCTGCTCGACTTGGCGGACCGAGTCATGCCCGAGCTGGGGCAGAAGCTCGGCGACGCGGCGATGCGTGTGCTGCGCTCTCGCGGGGTCGACGTGCGGCTGGGGACGACCATCAAGGAGGTCCACGCCGATCATGTTGTGCTCAGCGATGATTCACGCATCGACACTTACACCGTGGCGTGGGTGGCCGGCGTGACCCCGTCACCGCTGATCGCCACACTGGGCTTGGAGACGGAACGGGGCCGGCTGAAAGTGCAGGCCGACTTGCAGGTACCAGGTCATCCCGAGGTCTTTGCCGCGGGCGACGCCGCCGCGGTCCCGGACCTTACCCAGCCGGGCAAGATCGCCCCGCCCACCGCCCAGCATGCGAGTCGGCAAGGTAAGACGTTGGCCCGCAACGTCGCCGCCAGCCTCGGCTACGGTGTGCGGAAGGATTACCGCCACAGCGATCAGGGCATGGTGGTCGACTTGGGTCCACGCTACGCCGTCGCCAACCCACTGGGCATCCACCTATCGGGCTATGCCGCGAAGTTTGTCGCCCGCGCCTACCACCTTTATGCGCTTCCCCGGCTCGTCAACCGCTGGGCAGTCGCGCTGGCGTACCTCACCGATGTCTTCTTCCCCCGCACCGTGTTGTCGATGGGATTCGATCCGGGCACTGACGCCGAATACACGGCCGGCGCAGTCGTCCAGCTACCGAAGGCGGCCGGCGCGGAATGACATTCAGCAAGCAGCGTGGTGAACACCAATGACCATCGTCAACAAGGGCTTTCGCGGACGACGCGGCGAGTCGGTGCGTGAGCTCCCGCCCGGGCAGCATTTGACCGTGGACTTCCCCGTCCTGCAAGCAGGACCCACTCCGCGGATCGATCTTGATGACTGGCGATTCACCATTCGCGACGAGCGCGGCGCTGAACACTCGTGGACCTGGGCCCAGCTCAAACTCCTGCCCAGTGAGCGGCTCACCGTGGACATTCACTGCGTTACCACCTGGTCCAAGCTGGATACCGAGTGGGAAGGCGTCTCCCTGGACACGCTCTTCGAATCTATCGACACCACCGCCAGATTCGCACTGGTCGGTTCCTACGGCGGATACACCACCAATCTTCCGTTGGGCGACCTTCTCGGTGGAAAGGCTTGGATCGTCTATGTCTACCAGGGCGCACCGCTTAGCGCGGTGCACGGCGGGCCGGCACGACTGTTGGTGCCGCACCTGTACTTCTGGAAGTCCGCGAAGTGGGTGAGATCCATCGAGCTGCGCGACCGCGACATACCGGGATTCTGGGAGGGGTTGGGCTACCACAACTACGGCGACCCGTGGCAAGAACAACGCTACGCCGGGGATTGACGACGGTTGTGGATGGTCACCTGAGACCGAAGTTACGGTGGCGAGTCGCGCGTGTGGTGGACTCTGAGCCCGAGACGGAGTCTGCGCACACGATAGAGCTGACCGTGCCGGGCTGGGGCGGCCACTTGGCGGGGCAGCACATTGATCTCAAGCTGACCGCCGCAGACGGGTACACCGCGCAACGCAGCTATTCGCTGAGCAAACCACCCGACGGTGAGCGCATCGAGCTCACCGTGCAGCAGATTCCCGATGGGGAAGTCTCACCCTACCTCGTCGGGCTTGTCGCCGGAGACGAGGTCGAACTCCGAGGACCCATCGGCGGCTGGTTCGTCTGGCAGCCTGACGACGACGCCGCTCGGGTTCTGCTCATCGGCGGCGGATCGGGAATCGTGCCGTTGATGGCTATGCTTCGACAGCGGGTAGTGGCGGGCAGCGCCGACTTTCGGCTGGTCTATTCGGTGCGCAGTCCCGGCGACGTGTACTACGCCCAAGAGCTGAGCCGGCTCGAGCGCGAATGCGGCTGGCTGCAGGTTGGGCTGGTCTACACCCGCGTGGCCCCAGCGGAGGCGACTCGGCCGCCGGGGCGGGTCCGTATCGCCGACATGGCATCCGAGTGGGCGTCCATCGTCGGCACACGCGTATACGTCTGCGGTCCAACGGGATTCGTAGAATCGGTCACCGCGATGCTGATCGAGCGGGGGCATCAACCGTCAGCGATCCGGACCGAGCGGTTCGGGCCGAGCAGCCAATCCGGAAGCGAGGAGTGATGACCGAACCAACGCACGTCGACGGTAACGCGGCCGCGGGCGTCTTCGCAGAAGTACTGGGATTCGACGTCACCACCGCGACGTTGACTTGTGGGAAATGCGGTTGCGCCAGGGCCTTCGCCGAATGTCACGTCTATCAACGCGGACCCGGCATCGTGGTGCGTTGTCCATGCTGCGGAGACATCCTTGCCCGCCTGGTGCGAACGCCCACCGAAGTGTGGCTCGACTTCCGCGGTGCCCAGTCTTGGCGTGTCCCGATCCCGGCCCCCTGATGGGGTCCCTCGACGCACTCGCCCGCCGCGTGGGTACCGCCGACATCGTGGATGCGATGGGGCGACTGCAGCGGCGTACACGCCATGCGCCGGTTTCCATCCGGGTGAATTACCCAGCCGGATGAGGACACCTCACCCCACGCCCACGGATAGTTGTCGTTGGATCCGGCTTGTGGGCCCCGGACCGACGGTCCTGTTCGGGCAAGCAGATCGGTCGCAACGACCTAGGCGGCAACAATCGACGAGGAGAAGAGGCCGAAGCATGGCTGAACTCGAGTTCTTCGACACCCCCGGGTACGGCGAGATAGCCCGCACTCGAAACCACTACCGCCAAGCTCTTCGCATCGGTGATCGCATTGAGATCTCCGGCCAAGGTGGCTGGGACGCGGACTTCGCCATGCCGGGCACACCCCTGGAGGAGGAGATAGTCCGGGCGTGCGACAACGTTGAAAAGACGCTCGCTGAGGCCGGCGCCACCTGGCGCGACGTCGTGAACGTCCACTCCTACCATGTCCCCACGACCCCTGATTCCATTGGGACTGAACATATGGCGGTGATGGTGGACCAGTTCCGCAAGCGATTCGGCGCGAGTATGCCGCTGTGGACCGCGCTAGGCGTTGAGGCGCTCGCATTGCCCGGCCAGCGTGTCGAGATCGAGGTCGTCGCGATCGTCGACTCGGGCAGGAAGTAGACGTCTGCACTCAGTCGCGAGGTCGGAGGCACGGGTGGACCGAATATTTCATTCCCTGATTGGTGACCCGCCCGGCGCGGTCGATGCGGCCGTCAAAGCCTCGGCGCTATTCCTCACCGCTGCAATCCTCTTTCGTTTCATGGAGCGCCGGACCCTCGCCGAATTCGCGCCATTCGACTGGATCGCTGCGGTGGCGGCCGGAGCCATCGTCGGTCGGGCTGCAACCGCCAGCGATAGCTCGTGGCTGACCGCAACCTCGGCGCTCATCAGTCTTCTCGTCGCCCACGCTGTACTAGCGAGATTGCGCTTCATTCCGGCGATTCGACGTGTCATCGATCCGCCTCTCAAAGTGCTGATCCGCAACGGACACGTCGACCGACGCAACCTTCGTCGATGCGGAATGACCACTGCCGATCTCGAGGCTGTGCTACGACAGCACGGACACGAGAGCTCCGATCGTATTCACCTGGCGATCTTCGAAGCCAAGGGCGCAATCTCGATTTTGTTGACGGATGTAAAGGGGAAACCGGCCGGATGAACCGGAGAGCTACGTCCGGCTTCATGAAGAGAGATCTATCGAAGCGCTTTTCACTACAGCGTATTTCGCTGGCGACGTCGCGGACGGACACAGTTCAGGACAGATGAAGAGGAGGGATTCGATGAGCACCGTGAGCAGCATGCTGGCGACCTATCCCGGGCCGCTTGGTGATATCGACAGCGCCAAACTGATCAGATGTATCGAAGTCTGCATAGAGTGCGCTCAAGCCTGCACGGCGTGCGCGGACTCCGACCTTAGCGAGGAGCGGCTCGCGCATCTCACGACATGCATTCGCACAAACCTTGACTGCGCCGACATCTGCGTGACTACGAGCCGCGTATTGTCTCGTTACACGGCATACGACGCAACCGTCACCCAAGCGGTGCTGGAGGCATGCGCGGTTACGTGTAAGGCCTGCGGCGACGAATGTGATCTGCACTCGGCGCATCATGAGCACTGCCGCATCTGCGCCGACGTGTGACCATGCCTGGTCGCGCATCGCAGCCACCAGCGCGCGTCTGCGCACGGACGGACCGATCCCGGGATAGTTCTCCACCAACCCGGCGGACATCAGCGCACCGCCGGGCGTTACGCCCTCCACGACGAGGGTGTCAAGCCCAGCGCGCGCGGCGTAAATCGCCGCGGTGTAGCCGGCGTGGCCTGACCCGACAACGATGACATCACGAAGCCGGTCCGCGGCCCGCATCAATCGGTGGTGCTCGATGGAGCGGACCGGCGTTCGTCGTCCGCGGGGCCGGCGCGGCGTGGGAGCGTCACTCGGTGTCGGCCTCATAGGTTGATGGCGTGTCCGGTGAGTGCATGGAAGCACTCCTGTAGTCCCTCACCCAGAGTGGGATGGGTGTGCACGTTGCGGGCCAGCTCGGTGGCGGTCAGGTCCCAGAGCTGGGCTGCGGTGAGCTCGGGCAGTAGCTCGCTGACTTCGGCACCGACGAGGTGGGCTCCGAGTAGCTCGCCGTGCGCGGCGTCGGCGATGAGTTTGATGAAGCCCGCCCGTTCGCCGAGGCCGTGCGCCTTTGCGCTGGCCTGCATGGGAAACGTGGCGACGCGAATATCGCGGCCGGTGGCGCGGGCCTGGTCTTCGGTGTAACCGAAGCTGGCAACTTGGGGTTGGCAGAACGTCACTCGTGGCATCATGCGGTAGTCCAAGGGCATGGTCGGCGCGCCGGCGATGGTCTCGGCGGCGACGATTCCCTGGGCCGAAGCGACATGGGCCAGTTGAACTTTGGCGGTGACGTCGCCGATCGCGAAGATGTGGGGAGCCGAGGTGCGCATGTAGTCGTCGATGTCGATTGCCCCGCTCGTCGTGAGGTGCACGCCGAGCCTGTCGAGGCCGAGGTTCTCGACGTTGGGGCAGAATCCGATGCAGATGAACGCGCGGGCGGCGTCGACTGAGGTGGTGTGGCCGCTGCCGTCGGTGTGGGTGACGGTGACGCGGTCGCCTTGGTCGATCACCGCGTCCACTCGGGTATTGGTGTGGATGGGGATGCCGCGGCGTCGGTACTGGCGGGTCAGTTCCTTGGAGACGTCGGTGTCTTCGTTGGGGAGTGCGCGGTCAGCGTACTCGAGAATTTGGACGTCGACGCCGTAGCTGTCGAGGATGTAGGCGAATTCCATGCCGATTCCGCCGGCGCCGATGATGATGATGGACTCGGGTGTCGTCGCATCGAGGATCTGCTGTTCGTAGGTCACGATGTTCTCGCTCAGGGTGGTCCCGGGCAGCGTCCGCACTCGTGAGCCAGTGGCGATGATGGCGTTGTCAAAGCGGAGGGTGCTGGTGCCGCCGTCACGCAGCTCGACGTCGAGTGTGTGGGCTCCGGTGAAGCGGCCCCGCCCGTCGATTTCGGTGATCTTGTTTTTGCGCATGAGGAAGTGCACGCCACGCACCCGGGCGTCGGCGACTTCGCGGCTGCGTGACACGGCACGGGCGTAGTCGAGGTGGATGTTGCCGCGGATGCCGAACTCGTCTGCCTGGTGCTTCAGGATGGAGGCGATCTCGGCGTTGCGCAGCAAGGCTTTTGACGGCACGCAGCCGGTGTTGAGGCAGACCCCGCCCCAGTAGCGTTCTTCGATGATGGCGACGGCCAAGCCGAGTTGGGCTGCGCGGATGCCAGCGACGTATCCGCCCGAGCCGGCGCCGACGACCACCAGGTCATATTCCGGGGGTACTGGTGCACTCATCGCGAGGTGCCTTCCTTGGGTGATAAGTAGATCGTCGGTCGCCGGCGCCGAAACCTTCGCAGGCACATCGGCATCCGACTCGGCTGTTCGTCCCACTCAATCGGCTGGGACCGCCACGAAATGTTCGATGGCGATGACATTGCGCGCGACCCGACTGGTGAGACGATGGCGCGGCAACGCTCTATCGCAAAGTCGCAGTGCCGTTCTGGGGTTCACCGGTTAGTGGCCCTTCTAGTTCGTCCGACTTGCTTGCGGTTTGGCCCGCGGTGTCAATGCGAACCATCGGTGAGACACGGCGGCTTGCCCGAGAGCCGCGACCTGCGTAGAAGCATCCGCAACTCTTTATCGACCAGAGTGTCGCCGAGCCGGGCGAGATGTCATCGCCCTCGTCACCGATTCACCCGGGTGAGGGTGACCGCCGGGCGCGGCCGTTCGGTCGTTCGCGCGTTGTTACTCCGCGGCGGCAACGCTTTCCAAGACCACCGCTACTCCCTGGCCCGAGCCAATGCAGACCCCAATCACCCCGTAACGGGCGCCTCTTTCAGCCAATTCGATCGCCAACGTCAGCAGATAGCGAGCTCCGGTAGCCCCGAAGGGGTGTCCGATCGCCACCGCGCCACCATTGGGTGTCAGCTTGTCATCGGGAACCACGAAACCGTCCAGCTGGTTTGGTAATTCCCGCAACACGCCGAGTGCCTGGGCGCTGAACGCCTCATGCACCTCCCACACGTCGATCTGCTCGGGGACAAGCCCGGCCCGGCGGATCGCGGCCGGAATCGCCCATGCGGGGGCCACCCCCATAATGAGGGGATCGATGCCATAGACCGCGCTCGATATCACTCGGGCTAACGGCTCGATGCCGAGTTCGCTGGCTCGCTCTCCGGAAGCGATGACGACGGCACTGGCGCCATCACTCAAAGGCGAGGAGTTGGCCGCGGTCATTTGAGTCGTTCCGGGCTGGGCCGGTAAAGCCGCCAGCACCTCAGCGGTGGTGTCATCGCGGATGAACTCGTCATGTTCTGCTAGGCGGGCGGGCGCCTTCTTTGTCGCTGGGATCGTCACGGTCATAATCTCTTTGGCCAGTCGACCTCGATCACGAGCGGCCTTGGCGCGTCGCTGGGATCGCAGCGCAAAGGCGTCGATCTCCTCGCGGTTCAGCGAGTAGCGGTCGGCGACATTTTGCGCGGTCTCGATCATGCTGATGTAAGCGTTGCGGGCCAGTAGTACCGCATTGGGCGGTCCTCCAGCACCGCTCCACATGGTGTCGAGCATGACAACCGGACCTCGGGGGCTGAACGCGGCTTCGCCCTTCATCAACGCCCACCCCGACCGCGACATCGACTCGACGCCACAGGCGATACCTAGCCCGAGGTCGCCGGCCTTGATCGCATGGCTGATCGTCACCGCCGCGCTGAGCGATGATCCGCAAAATCTGTTCACGGTGGCCCCGGCCGCGGTGTCAGGAAACCCCGCGGCCAACGCCGCCCAGCGGGCGATGTCGCCCATGCCCTCGTGAGCCGGGTTCACGCACCCCGCCACGATGTCCTCGACGGCATCGAGCGGCACACCCAGCCGGTCACACGCGCCCTTCATCGTCATGCCCAGCAGGTCGTCGGCCCGAATACCCGACAGCGTGCCGCCATAGCGGGTGAACGGGGTCCGTACACCCCCCAACACATAGGCCTCAGTCATCGTCGTACTTTTCGAATGCATCGGGTCCGCAAGGCCTCGTGTGGGTGAGGTGAGCCATCCCGCCGGCTCACCCGGCCACGCTTCCCGAGATTATTCGAGGCGATTCTGACGCACACCACCTAAACCGCCTTGAACTGCTGCAGTCGAATGACGTCAAGCATCATGCGCAGTTGTGATTCCTCTGGGTTGGCGGTGTAGCTATTCAGCCAGACCGCCAGCTTCGAGAATATCGATACCGGCAACGGGATCGGGTTTGACAAGAGCGTGGTGAGGATGCGCTTGATCGCGAGATAGCCTTCCCCGCATCCCAACTCGACGAAGACGAGCGTGCGTTCGTAGCCGGTCAGGCCCGACGTCACCGCATCGGCCAGTAGCCACGCCATGTCTTCATCGGAGATGGTCGGCCCGGAATTCGTGGGACGCGATTGCGCACGCGAAATGCAACTCGCCGGGTGAAGAGTCGTCGACGACGCCAATCGGGCCAGGGCACGTTTCATGTCAGAAACCACCTGGGTCGATAGTCTCTTTGGCCTCAAAACCTGTGCCCACGTGGTGGTTTCCTTCCCGGGCTCCGCCGGCGGCGGCTGGACGACTCGTTTTTGGCTATGCTTCCGGTCCAGTCGCCACCTACGTGGGCCTAGGCTGCGCCCCGCTGTGTGGCCATGAACCCGGCGACATCTGCTCTTCGATAAGCATGTCCGCACGCGGGGTGAATCGTCATCACCCAGCTATCTGCTCGCCCGGGTGATTCGTGCGATGCGTTCAGACGGAACGGAACCGGCGTAGCGGCATTCGTCTGGTGACCACTGGTGATTGTGCGGTGAGGCAGACCCCTCCGAAATCATGTTGAAATGTCAAGGTGCGCTGTGTGAATCGGTCTTCGGCCTCGAACCGCAGGGACACCGCGAGCTCAGTGCGTTCGGCGATACCGGTGTAGCGGATAACCACCGTCGGATCACCGCTGATCGTATCCAATCGGATCGGGGCCGTGACCATCTCATACCTGCGTTGAGCGAACCGGGAGCCGGAGGGGGTGGCCCCGATGATATCGACGCAACACTTGGCGATCAGAAGATCGATCTCGCTAACACCTTCGCGGTGACCATGATCGACGCGCTGCCCGTCGGATGCGTCCCGCGCGCCGCGGCGCTCACTAGTGCGCACGCGCCCGTCAATACGACACCCTCACCCATCGTTAATCACGCCCTGGATTCGGCTTTTACCGGTACAGTCGCCAGCGGTAACACCGAGTGAGCGGCAACCTCATCCGCAGAATGTGTCAGTCCGTTTGACCGGCTCCGCCTGTCCGCGGGTGGCGTCGATCGAGTCCGCAAGCAGCCAGAGCGCCAAGCCGATGAGCGCAATGTCCTTCATCAAGAATTCCCCGTCGGCGGACAAAACGGGAAAACCGCCAGCAGACGCCTCGCCGACTCCGGGGGTGGTGATCATGAAACTCAGCGTGATCACGAAGAACAGTGAGGCGAATAGGCCGCCCGCCACGGACGCCTTCGGGAACCACGGCTTGACGGCAAGCAATGCTGCGGTGATCAATTCTATTGATCCGTTCAAGCGACCAAAGGCGTCGATCGACATGATTTCGTACACCCAACTCAGGAGCGGGCTATTGGCCACCCAATGTGAAATGCCGTGGGATTCATAGTAAGTGAACTTCATGGCGCCGAACCAGGCCAGGACTATCACCAGACCGTATCGTGCGGCCACGGGCGCCATGTGAATCGCTCGAAGCCTTGCCCGGCCGCCGGTCAACGTGGTGGTGGCCTCATTGTGTGACATGCGGTCTCCCGTCCTGACTGTGTCGTTTCACCGCATGGCCGGTGCCGAACTGACCGCCTTGGTTGGCGGCGCAGTTGGTCGAGACGTTGATCCAGGCGGTTATCAGTGACCACTATCTCTGCGCAGTGGGCGAGCTGTCTTCATCCGCGCGCACAATTCACCCGGGTGAGACGCCGACGAGGAAAGCTCCTGCGGCACGGATTCTCTTCGATCGCACGGGTGCATCATCCGTCGGCTCGCCGAGGTGATCACTGGAGGCTTTCTCGGATGAGATGATTCCCGGCCGGTGCGGTTTGGGGCGGGAAGGCGGATTACAGCAGGCCGAGTTCTCGCGCCCGGCCGACCGCCGTGCTGCGTTGCTCGACGCCGAGCTTGCGGTAGATGGCGCGCTGGTGGGTCTTCACGGTATTGAGCGAGACGTATAGCCGCTCGCCGATTTCACGTCGCGATAACCGGGTTGCGAGCAGGCGAAGAACCTCGAACTCTTTGGGGGTCAGCTCCTCAGTGACCGGGCACCGCTCATGGCGCGACGTCACCGCGACGCCCGCCCTCCGCTCTGCCGGAGCCAGCAGTGTCGAGGCGATGCCGGTGTCCGTGCAATCGCGCACCAGTGTGCCGACCTCCTCGAGGATTGCCCTGGTGGTCTCGCGGTCGCCGAGATGCTCGATGATCTCCGCTTTGACCGACAGCGCCTTGATCACCTCGGGGATTGCTCCTCCTTGGCGCGCGGACATGACGGCCATGTCGGCGGCGGCGAGTGCTGCAGCCGCGTCACCGCGCACCCGGAGGAGTTTGGCCGTGGCGAGAGACACCATCACGTCGACGAGGTGTTCCGGATCCGCCAGGTCCCGGGCGCTGCCAGAGGCCCGGCGGATCTGACGTTCGGCGTCCGCCAGCTGGCCATCTTCGGCTGAAATCAGTGCCAAATGGCCCAACGCGTATGTGCGGACGCGACGATCGCACACCTTCTCGGCCAGGTGTGCGGCCCGCCGGAAGGCGGCTTGCGCCTCACGGGTGCTGCCAGAGAAGTACAGCGCGGCTCCATATATGCAGTAGGCGCTGGATTGGCCCAGCGGTCCTTCGGCGAGATCGAGGGTGATAGCCCGCCGAGCGGTGTCCAGCGCCGCGCCGACGTCCGCCGTCTTCAGCGAGTGAATCGCGCGCAACACGACGACCTGAGCGCAGACAGCGCTGTCATCCGCGCCGTCGGCCGGCTGTCGGCCTTCAATGGTCCGGATCCACTGGGCCGCGCCGTCGAGTTCACCAACGCTGAGGGCGATCCACGCGCGGGCCACGCTCAGCCTCGGATCCTGTCGAACGGTTTCTTCGGGCAGCAGATCAAGCATGCCCGAGACGGTCGAGACGCCGCCCCCGTTGAATTCGTCGACCCAGTCCGCGGCGATCAGGTCTGCGCTTCGCGCGATATCACCGCCGGCGACCAGGTGGCGGACCGCCTCGTCGATGAGGCCCTCGCTCTCGAACCAGGTTGCGGCTCGTCGGTGCAGATCGGCGACGAGGTCGGGCTCGCTGCGACGCAGTTCGGTGCGCAGCAACTCTCCGAACAGCTGGTGGTAGCGATACCAGTGACGCGAGCTGTCCAGTGGCACCAGAAACAGGTTTTCACGTTCGATCTGCTCCAACACCAATGCTGAGCCAGACGTTTGCAGCAACGCATCGCACAGCGCAGCGCTGAGCCGTCCCAAGATCGACGTGCGTAACAGAAAGCTGCGCAGCTGGAGTGGCTGACCGTCGAGCACCTCGGCCATCAAGTAGTCGACGATATGGCGATTGTCGCCGGCGAACGTCCGGATGAACGCGGCGGCATCAGCGCGACCGGCAAGCGAGAGAGCGGCGAGGTAGAGGCCGGCAGCCCAACCCTCGGTGCGTTGGTGCAACAGTTGAATATCTGCGTGGTCTAAGTCCAGTCCGAGCACGTCATTCATCAGATGGGTCGCCTCGATAGCGCCGAACCGCAAATCGTCGGTGCGGATCTCAGCAAGCTCACCGCTCGCCCTGAGTCGAGCCAACGGCAACGCCGGATCCGATCGGGTGGCCAATACCAAGTGCAGATTCGCCGGCATCCGGCTGATAAAGAACGCAAGCTGTTCATGGACTGCTCGATTTGCCACCAAGTGGTAGTCATCGAGGATGAGCGCCGTCGGGCTTTCGATCGTGTCCAGATCATTCAGCAGCGTAGGCAGAACCACCTGCACTGGGTCGGCGCCCAACGCGAGGAGTTCGACCGCGCGAATCCCCACCCCGGGATTGGTCTTCTGCAGCGCGGCGACCACGTACATCCAAAACCATACTGGGTCGCTGTCAGCGGGATCGAGTGACAGCCAGCCAAATCGCCTGTCCTCACCCGCAGCCAGGGCCCACTGCGCCAGCAATGTCGTCTTGCCCCATCCCGCCGGCGCGCTCAGTAGGGTCAGCTTGCAGCGGCGCCCCGCCGACAGTGCGTCGAGCAAGGCGGTGCGGTGAACGAGCTTGGCCGCAATGGCCGGGACGTGCAGTTTGGTGCCGAGCAGAATCGTGCGGGCGGCGGCGGCTTCTCCGACCCCGTTGTCGCTGTCGTTAGCTGACCCAGTCATGTCCGAACTCCGCGAATGCGTTGAATCCACCAGCCCGGGTGGAAAACTCGGTGTTGATGCCTCCGGAGTGGGCGCTCGCGTCTCGGTATCCCAGTTTGTCCCGGCGGGGGCGGCCAGGCTCGTCGTGACGGGCAGTAGCCGTGAACCCGTTGAGTCAGATGCGTTCCCCGTGATGACCTCTGGCGTGCGTCGCCGGTGGCCGTTTGGGCCGGCGGGCCCTCGTCCCACCACCGGCTCAACGGTTTTCTCGCGAGCCACGCTAATGCTGTGTCCGCTCACCGCAATTTCCCTCTTCTCGCATCGATGCGATGACTCCGTGTCGCGACATGCGGTGACCGAGGTGTCAACATGAAACGCCGTGAGAGCGCCAGGGTGCTCATGGTCGTCGGGTAACCAACACGTATCCACCGACGCCGAATACGACTGGCAACATCATCAGCATCCCCAACACTGTGCTCATCATCGTTTTCTCGATTCCGCTGTGTCGTTTGCTCTCGGCGCCACTTCCTGGTTGAGCGGCCGCGGTCACGGCGTTCCAAGAGTCCACTGACTACGTTGGCAGCGGGGGAGCGCGGTCACCATCGCCCAGCGGGTGATGTTTAGAACCGGGTCGGTGTATACGTAGTGGCTTCGATATTTGACAGCCCTGTCAATCCGACCGCCGCATGAAGGTGAATCACGCCCGACCCCGTCGGCCTAAGTGTGCGTGCAGACGGACGAAGAACCCCATTCGAGACAGCGATGTTGGGACATCCGAGCAACTCTGTGAGACGAAGGCCTGACGCGATCAAAGTCATTGCTGGGAAATGGTTCTCGTTCTTCAGGGCGATCCGTGCGGCGAACAACTGCGGCGATGCGGTCGGCCGGCCGCGGCGGGTCGTGATGTTGGGTACTTTGCATGGTGGTCGGCGGGCTGAGACGCGCTTGCCGCAGCCCCAGCCCGCCGAACGGTCAGCATGAGGATCGCGTAATCCCCGGTGAATCGTGTGCGCAAAGGGGAACCGGACCAACCGGGTCACGACACTCGCTCCTCACCTGCCACGGGTGATGTATTACGCGCCGAAGTGGCATGGCTCATAGGAAAGTCATCGTCTGGCGGCGGGTCTGACGCCGCGCATGCGCCTGCTTCATCGGTCCTGGAATGGTGATAGTCGGCGGCGACGCTGGAGCTGATCGCTTCGGTGACCACCTGCGGGACTTCATGCAAGAGCGTGTGCCCGGCGGCGTGCCGGTGAATGAGAGTCGCCGCCGGGATACCGTCGGCCAACTTGCGGGCATGCCACATCGGCGTGAGCTTGTCCGCTCCTCCGCTGATGATGGTTGTCTTGGCCGTGATGGAGCTCAGGGTCTGAGAGCAGTCGTACTCCCTCAGACCGAGCAGGAAGCCGACTTTGGTCGCCGACGGGGTCGCGTTGACGGCGGCCGCGGACATAGCCACCAACGATTTCGGTGCGGATTCACCGTATCCGCCGTGCCTGGTCAGTGCCGCGCACACCGGACGGGCGAGCAATTGAACAACCTGATCGGTCCCCGCGCGCGGCATGCGGTGTACGAGGTTGTAGATCATGCTTGTCGCCGGGGTGTTCAGCAGCCGACCGAGGCCGTGTGAACCGAGGCTCCCCGCGGCGGTCGCGACGAGAACGAGGCTTTCCGGTTCAACGGGACGCGAGCTGGCTGGCCGGCGTAGATAGGCCAAGGCTGTCATGCCGCCCATCGAGTGTCCCGCCAGGGTGAGAGGGTCTGTAACGCGAAGCGCCACCAGCAGCTCGGCTAGGTCGTCAGCGAGTCGGTCGATCCGGTACGTGTGCATTGGCGCATCGCCGGAGTCGCCGTGGCCGCGATGATCGTAACTGATGATCCGGATGTTGTTGCCCCAGAGGCGAATTAGCTGCGTCATCTGGATATTCCAGGACTCTTTGTTCAGGCAAAAACCATGAAGGAGCACGACCGTATGGCCGGCGGCGTGAGATCCCCAGTCCCGAACGGACAGCGAGACGCCATCGCTCGTGGTAACCGTGCGGTTGCAGGCCAGTGATCGGCGTGTGCCCAGCGTTCGCCTCCGGCCGCGCCGCGTTGCCTGCGTGTGGGACCGTTGCTGCACTCCAAGCGTCGTGTTCAACATTGTCTCGGTCTTTCGCTTGTGTGCTCACCGGCACGGTGTCTGGCCTAGCTGGACCGCCGGGCCGGCGGAGTACGTGATCAGGGTCGACTACTACGGTCGTCGTGCGGCCAGCGCAAAACCATCGCCCGAAGGTTGATGTTTAGGCCCGGATGGATGCAGTACTAGGCGGTCCCGTATTTTGGCGCCGGTCAATCGGAGCCGCGCATCAGCTGCGCCAACTCGCCACGGGAGGCAATTCCCAATTTGGCAAACGCGTTGTGCACGTGTGTCTTCACCGTATGCGGGGAAAGATGCAGTTGCTGCGCGACGGAGCGGTTGGTCGCGCCCTGGGCGATGAGGTTGACTACCGTAAGCTCGGAGTCGGTGAGGCTGTCCCAGCCCCTTTTCGCCCGCGGCTGGGCGACGATGCGCCGTTCCACGCCTAATCGGCGCAACTCGCGGCCGACCCGACGGGCATCTGCAACCGCTTCGCATTGCACAAAGGTGTCGAACGCCTTGTTGAGGCCCTCGATCGCCTCCGCATCGCGTCCGGCGCGCACGAGTTCACCAGCGGCGTCTTCGAGGGCACCGGCGTGGAGAAGCGGACGCCGCGTACTAAGCGCGCCGGCAGCCTCCAAAAGCGCATCGGCGTCACGTTCCAGGATTCCGCGGGCCTGCTGGGCGACCGCCGCGAACAACGCCACACCGGGCCGCTCGCGTTCCAGCACCTCGATGCTCTGCAGCACTCGCGCGCGCAGCCCGGCGTCCCCGGCTGCCGAAGCCACCCGCGCTGTCAGCGTCAGCTGATCGAACACGTTGGGCCACAGCGGTGTGATGACACGCGCGTTCTTGCCCCCGAGCCAACGCGCCGCGTCGCCAACGTCGCCGCGGTCCCACGCGGCAAGGGCGACCACATAAGCCGCGCCGCCGGACAGCAAGGGCGAGGTGCTGGAATACAGGGCTGTCGACTCAGACACCAAGTCTTGCAATAACTTTCGGTCGCCTGTTCGCGTCGCTACCTCAGCCAGAACAAGAATGCGCTCAATGTTGACCTCGGTACCGTTGGCCCATTCACGCCGAGGCAGCGCCTCGATGGTGTCACGCGCCGCGGCCAAGCGACCCGCCGCCGCGTGAACCATCCCGCCGAGATGGGTCCAGCCGGGAAGCGCCATCGCGTTGCGTTCGCGACGGGCCTTCTCGGTGCCCTCGGCGACCTGCACGCTGGCCTCCTCCAAGCTGCCCACGCAAACAATCAGGCCTGCGCGCCGCTTGGCGGCATATATGCCGCCGAGGGTTGCCTTGCCCCCGCGCGTCAGTACATCGACCTCGTCCATGCGCCGAAGTGCGCGCACCGCATAACCGTCCTGGTAGTCGTTCAGGGCAAGCGCGGTAGCGCTGACGATCCGGGCTTCCACATCACCGGTCGCGGCGGCTTCGGCCGCGGCCGCTTCCGCGGCCGAAGCGTCCGCATGCAGGCCGTTGACCACCTCGAAGTAGGCCACCCATGCCTGATGGCGCGCCCTGATGATGTCGTTGATGCCGACCAACTGCAGCGCGCGACGTAGCTCGGCAATGCGTTGCGCCGGATCCTCGGTGCCCGCGGCGATGCCCAGCCGAATCTCGGCTTCGTCGTCTTGGGACAGCTGCGTGGCGAGCGCGCTGTCGGCAAGCGCCTGAGCCTCGTCATAACGGGTCGCTCGATTCAGTAACTCCACCGTTTCGGCGACCAGTGGGCCGCGCTCAGCGTCGTTGGCGGGCAGTAGCTCTAGTGCGCGCTTGCTCAAGTCCGCGGCCCCGCTGGCATCGCCGCGGCCGACCGATTGGGCGGCTAGGCGCAGGGCGTCGATCGCCTCGCGGTCTCCGGGTTCGGCGCTGCGTGCCAGCTGGGTGGCGACCTCGGCTGGGGCCGCGCCCATCCCGAGCATGACCGAGGCGGCTTGGCGCTCCATGGCCCGCCGCAGGGACTGCGGCAACGACTGGCGGGTGGCCTCGCGCAGCAAGTCGTGCCGAAACCTCAACCGCTCGCCGTCTTCGATGAAAAGATCCGCGCGCACCGCCTCCTCGAGCGCCGACAGCAACGAGGCGGGTGAGCGTTCCAGCATCGCGGCCAGCAAGCCAGCCGAGAACCGGTCGGGCAGCACCGCGGCCACCCGCACCACTTCCGAGGCGCCATTGGAGAGCAGGTCAAGTCGCTGCTGCATACCGGCGCCCAGCCGCCGCGGCAACCCCTGTCCGGTGACCATCGCGCGCCCGCCGGAGAGATTGAGCCTGCCCTCCTCGCCGAGCCCCCCGACAAGCTCGCTGACCAAAAACGGGTTCCCGTGCGCTTTGGCGGCCAGATTCAGCAGCGACGCATCCGCCCGCGCCCGCACCGCGTCTTGAACCATGTCGGCGACCGCATCCGGCGTCATGGCCCCTAATCGCAAGAATGTGGCATTCGCGCGTTGCAGCACCGACAACGTCTGCTGCACCGCCGGCCGACTGGCCCCGGTGCGGGCCGTCAATACCCACAACACAGCGACATCGGGCCGCATCGCGGCCAGCGACCGCAGCGCCAACAGAGTGGCGCTGTCGGCCCAGTGAATGTCCTCCAGGACGATGACCAGCGGCGTTTTCGCGGCCGCCGCATGAATGGCTTCGGCCAAATCGTGGACCACCCAGTAGCGGAGATCCGCCGAGGTGCCCAAGCGACGCAACGCCTCCGCATCACCGACCGGGGGCTCCGCGCGCAGGGTTGCCATGAACAGCGAGAAAAACGGCACCGTCTGCTGATATTCGAACGCCTCACCGAACAGTGCCCGAACACCGGCCTTCTCGGCAAGCAACAAGACCTCGGTGAGCAACCGGCTCTTGCCGATGCCCGGTGGGCCCTCGATGACGAGCACACCCCCGCGCCCCCGGGCCACCGCATTGACCCGCGCGCCAACCGTTTTCAGCTCGTCTGCCCGCCCTCGAATCGGCGAGGTGATCAAGCGTTGGCCGCCGACATCAAATAGGCCGGTTGAAGACCCCACGGGAATCCCTGTCTTCCATCTACCGGACTGCCACTGCAGTGCACACCATTCTAGGTGTGCACGTCACCCAGGGTCGCGCATGAGCCGCGCCAGTTGGGAACGGGAAGTGATGCCCAACTTGGCGAAAGCGTTGTGTACGTGGGTTTTCACGGTGTGGGGGGAGAGATGCAGCTGCGTGGCGACGTCGCGGTTGGTCGCGCCCTGTGCGATGAGGTTGATGATCTTGAGTTCGGAATCGGTGAGGCTGTCCCAGCCGGTTTTTGACCGCGGGTGAGCCACGATGCGCCGTTCCACGCCTAATCGGCGCAATGTGCGGCCGACCCGGCGGGCATCGGCAATCGCCTCACACTCGATGTAGGTGTCGAACGCCGCGTTCAGTTGGTCGATCGCCTCGGCGTCGCGCCGTGCGCGAGCCAGCTCGCCGCCGGCGTCCTCGGCAGCACTGGCGTACAGCAGCGGCCGCGGAAACCCGCGAAGCGACTCCGCAACGGCCACCAAGGTTTGGGCATCGTGTTCGAGGATGCCACGGGCATAGGCGGCCACCGCCGCGAACAGCGGCAGCGCGGGCCGTTCACGTTCCAGCACTTCGGTGGCCTGCAGAACCCGCGCGCGCAAGCCGGCGTCACCGGCGGCCGAGGCCACCTTCGCACCCAGGATCAACCGGACCAACGCATGGGGAAAAAACGGCGTCGCCAGCAGGATGACGTCGCCGAGCCAGCGCATTGCGTCATGAACATCGTCCCGCTGCCACGCCGCGCGCGCGAGCACATACGCCGACCCTCGACGTATGCCGGCGGAGCCCGTGGAGTGGGCGGCACGGGCGTCATTTACCATCTGCTGCAGCAAGTTTCGGTCATCGGTGTGTGCCGCCACCTCGGCGAAAATCACCATGCGAAGTACGTCGTGCTCGGTTGCCCCCGTCGGCTGGGGCGGCGGAAGGCGCTCCGTCGCATCGCGAGCGGCTGACAGCCGGCCCGCGGCGAGGTGGACAAGCCCGCTAAAGACGGCCCACATGGCGAGAGCCATCGCATTGCCTTCCCGGCGGGCTTGCTCTGTTCCGTCGGCGATGCGGGCCGTCGCGTCGTCCAACCGGCCGACGACTGCCAGGAGGTTTGCGTTGTACATTCCGGCATACGCATGCGCCAACGCTGTTTCATTCGTGTAAGCAAGCGGGCGGAGCTCTTCGAAACGGCGTAGCGCGCGGGACGCGTACCCCTCACCAGCATCGAGCAAAGCGTGGGTGAGGCCGGCCATGATCGTGGCCTCGATATCACCGGTGACTTTCGCGGCTGCGGCCGCCTCGTCGGCGGCCGCGCGCCGTTGGCCGCCTTCGTCGAATATCAGGTTGTACGCCAGCCAGGCCAGATGCCGGACCCGGGTGACCTCGCTGATGCCGCTCAACTCAAGCGCCCGTCGATTCTCTTCCACCCGCCGCTGGTCGGTGTGCTTGGTGTGCACCGGGAGCCGCAGACGGATCTCGGCCTCTACTTCCGGCGATGCCGCCTCCGCGAGCGCCGAGTCGGCCAATTCTTCGGCCTCGCCGTAGCGGCTGGCCCGGTTGAGCCACCCCACCGTTTCCGCGACCAGCGATCCATATTCGGTGTCGCCGGCGGGCAGTAGTTGCAGTGCGCGCTTGCTCAAGTCCGCGGCCGCGCTGGCATCGCCGCGGCCAACCGCTTGCGCGGCCTGGCGCAGTGCGTCAATCGCCTCTCGATCTCCCGGCTCGGCGCTGCGCGCCAGCTGGGTAGCCACCTCGGCCGGGGCGGCCCCCAGGCCAAGCATGGCCGATGCCGACTGACGCTCCATCGCCCGCCGCAAGGACTGCGGCAACGACTGCCGGGTGGCCTCGCGCAGCAGGTCGTGCCGAAACCTGAGGCGCTCACCGTCTTCGACCAATAAATCCGAGCGCACCGCCTCCTCCAGCGCCGAGAGCAACGACGTCGGTGGCCGGTCTAGCATCGCTGCCAAGAGCTCGGCCGAGAACCGGTCCGGCAGGACCGCCGCCACCCGCACCACCTCCGACGCACTACCGGAGAGCAGATCCAGTCGCTGCTGCATGCCGACTCCCAGACGGCGAGGCAGCCCGTGTCCGGTGGCCACCGCTCGGCCGCCCCTGACGTTCAGTCGGTTCTCCTCATCCAGGCCGCCGACAAGCTCGCTGACCAAGAACGGGTTCCCATGCGCCTTGGCGGCCAGATTCAGCAGTGACACATCGGCTTCCGCACGCACTGCGTCTCGGACCATGTCGGCGACCGCATCAGGTGTCATGGCCCCCACTCGCAGAAATGTGGCATCCGCGCGTTGCAGCACCGACAACGTCTCTTGCACCGCAAAGCCGCCCGCCCCGGTGCGGGCAGTCAATACCCACAACACCGCCGCATCCGGCCGCGCGGTGGCGAGCGACCGGAGCGCCAACAGCGTCCCGTTGTCGGCCCAGTGGATGTCCTCCAACAGAATCGCCAGCGGGGTCCGAGCGGCCGCGGCATTAATCGCGTCGGCCAAATCGTGCACCACCCAATACCGCAGATCGGCCGAGCCACCTAGCTGGCGCAACGCCTCTGCGTCTCCGACCGGGGGATCGGCGTTGAGGGTGGCCATGAACAGCGAGAAAAACGGCACCGTCTGCTGGTATTCGAACGCCTCCCCGAACAGCGCGCGCACGCCCCACTTCTCGGCCAGCACTAACACCTCGGTCAGCAACCGACTCTTTCCGATGCCGGGTGGCCCTTCGATGACCAGCACGCCGCCGCGGCCCTGCGCCACCGCGGTAACCAGTGCGCCGATCTTTTTCAGCTCGTCCGCCCGTCCTCGAATCGGAGGTGTGACCAGGCGTTGGCCGCCGGTGTCGGATAGGCCGGCTGGAGGCCCCATCGGGTGTCCTGTCTAGCGTTTGATTACCGGACTGCCATTGCAGTGCACGTCATTGTAGGCCGTGCACGGCATCAACGAGATTTGCTGTCGATCAATCGGCGCTGCGCATGCGCTGGCTCAGTTGGGCTCGGGAAGTGATCCCGAGCTTGGCAAAGGCATTGTGCACGTGTGTCTTCACGGTGTGCGGGGAGAGATGCAATTGCTGCGCGACTGAGCGGTTGGTCGCGCCCTGTGCGATGAGGTTGATGACCCTGAGTTCGGAATCGGTGAGGCTGTCCCAGCCCGTTGCCGCCCTCGGGTGCGTGACGATGCGGCGCTCCACCCCTAGTCGGCGCAACATCCGGCCGACCCGGCGGGCATCGGCAACCGCTTCGCACGCGACGTAAGTGTCGAAAGCCGCGTTCAGGTGGTCGATGGCCTCAAGGTCGCGCTCTGCGCGACTCAGCTCGGCGCCGGCATCCTCGGCAGCGCCGGCGTAAAGAAGCGGCCGCGCCGACGAGTGAAGCAACTCCGCGGCAGCCACCAATGCTGTGGCGTCACGCCCTAGTATGCCGCGGGCATATCCGGCAACCCCTGAAAACAGCTGGACCGTGGGCTGCTCGCACTCCAGCACCTCGGTGGCCTGCAGGACCCGTGCGCGCAAGCCGGCGTCGCCGGCGGCCGAGGCCACCCGCGCACTCAAGATCAGCCGATCGAAGGCATAGACCTGTAGTGGTGTTCCGAGCAGGGCGATGTCGCCGCCGAGCCAGCGCACCGCTTCATGGACGTCGTCGCGCTGCCAGGCCGCCAGTGCGAGCACATACGCCGCTCCTCGACGGATCGCAGGTGAGCCGGTGAAGTAAGCTATTTGTGCGTCATTGGCCATCTGCTGCAACACGTTTCGGTCATCCGTGTGCACACCCACCGAGGCCATCACCACGATGCGGAGCAGGTCCGGCTCGCTCACGCCCGTCGGCTGTGGGGGCGGCAGGGACTCAGCCGCATCGCGTGCGGCCGACAGCCGGCCCGCAGCGAGGTGAACGATCGCACCAATGACAGTCCACATATTGAGGACCATCGCGTTGCCTTCTCGGCGGGCCTGCCCAATGCCGTCGGCAATCCGGCCCGCCGCGTCGTCCAACCGCCCGAACACTGCCAGCAGGATGGCGTAGTACATCGCCGCATAGTGATGCGCCAAGGCCGCATCATTCGTGTAGCCGAGAGAATGAAGCTGTTCGAGGCGGCCTAGAGCGCGGACCCTGTGCCCTTCGCCAATGTCGAGCAAAGCGAGGGTGACCTCGGCCATGATTGTGGCCTCGAGATCACCGGTGGCCGTCGCGGCGGCGGCAGCCTCGTCGGCTGCGGCGCGCTGTTGCCCTCTCTTGTCCTGCAGCACAAGGTTGTAGGCCAGCCACGCCAGATGCCGTGTACGGGTGAGCTCGCTGATGTCGCCCAACTCGAGCGCTCTGCGATTTTCCTCCGCCCGCCGTTGGGTGCTGTGTTTGGTGTGCGCCGGGAGCCGGAGGCGGATCTCGGCCTCAACTTCGGGCGAGACCGCCTCCGAGAGCGCCACGACGGCCATTTCTTCGGCCTCGCCATGGCGGCCGGCCCGGTTGAGCCACTCCACCGTTTCGGCGACCAGGGATCCACGCTCAGCATCTTCGGCCGGCAACAGCTCCAGCGCGCGCTTGGTCAAGTCCGCGGCCGCGCTCGCGTCGCTGCGGCCAACCGATTGCGCGGCTTGCCGTAATGCCTCGATCGCCTCTCGATCTCCGGGTTCGGCGCTGCGTGCCAGCTGGGTGGCCACCTCGATTGGGGCCGCGCCGATACTCAGCATGACCGACGCCGACTGGCGTTCCATCGCCCGCCGCAGCGATTGCGGCAATGACTGGCGAGTGGCCTCGCGCAACAAGTCGTGCCTAAACCTCAGCTGCTCACCGTCTTCGACGAATAGATCCGCGCGGACCGCCTCCTCCAGCGCCGAGAGCAATGAGACCGGCTGACGGTCCAGCATCGCGGCCAGCAGGCCTGCCGAAAAGCGGTCCGGCAGCACTCCGGCGACCCGCACCACCTCCGAAGCACTGTCGGAGAGCAGGTCGAGTCGCTGCTGCATACCCACGCCCAACCGTCGCGGCAGCTCATTTCCGGTGGCCATGACTCGCCCCCCGGTTGCGTCCAGTCGATCTTCCTCGGCCAGGCCATGCACAAGCTCGCTGACCAGGAACGGATTTCCGTGCGCCTTGGCAGCTAGATTCAATAAAGACTCATCCGCCGGCGCCCGTACCGCGTCGCAGACCATTTCGGCGACCGAGTCCGGCGTCATGGCCCCCAATCGCAAAAATGTGGCATTCGCGCGTTGCAGCACCGACAGCGTTTCTTGCACCGCCGGCCCGCCGGCGCCGGTCCGGGCGGTAAGCACCCACAGCACCGGGGCATCGGGCCGCGTAGCGGCCAGCGACCGCAACGCCAGCAAGGTCGCGTTATCGGCCCAGTGGACGTCCTCGAGAACTATCGCCAACGGTGTTCGGGACGCGGCGGCGTATATGGCGGCCTGCAGGTCGCGCACCACCCAGTAGCTGAGATCGGCCGACGTTCCCAGGCGGCGCAACGCCTCCGCATCACCGACAGGAGGATCCGCACGCAGGGTCGCCATGAACAGTGAGAAAAATGGCACCGCCTGCTGGTACTCGAAAGCCTCGCCGAACAGCGTCCGAACACCGGCCTTTTCGGCCAACGCCAAAACCTCGGTCAACAATCGGCTCTTCCCGATGCCAGGCGGCCCCTCGATCACTAGCACGCCGCCGCGCCCCTGAGTGACCGCGGCGATCAGCTCGGCGATCTCCTTCAGCTCGTCCGCCCGCCCCCGAATCGGCGGTATGCGGAGCTTCCCCGATGGCCTTGCGATGTTCACGCGAACCGGCGCCCCCCGACGTGCAGTAGGCGGGCTGTAGGCCTCTCAGTCGTGTCGTCCACAGATTCTCGCAACCGCTAGCGCTGGTAGTTAGTGTATGCGAGTAGCCGGGACACCGATCGGGCCGTACGTGCCCACCCTCGATGCTGTGCGCTCAGCGACGCCGACACCCACGCGAATCCGCACCGCGAATGGCGATTTGCCCAGCGTGCGCGTTCGGGGAGCCTAGTCATTTCCTCACCCGGGTGATTGACGCCGCGGGGTGAAGACAGCTCACCCGCAGGGCGCCCAAGCTTGACTCCGGCAGGACCTACGCCCCAATGGCCGGGCGAATGCCAGACACGCAGCACGCCCCAGCAGTAGGTGATTCGGGAAAGGACTAAGCGATGTGCGCTGAGTCAGCCGGCAACAACATCGGATTGGGCGGCGGACCCGGCTCGGCGACCTACACCTCGGCATGAGGCAAATCCTGCGGTTCGCCAGCGTGCTCCTGACATCGTGGGGGATCGGACTACTGGTTGCGGCGTGGATTGTTCCCGGAGTCGTGGTCTCGATACCGGGATATGTCGTCGGAGTGCTGGCGTTCACCATAATGCAAGCAAGCCTGTCCTTTTCGATCATGCAGATGTCACGCGAGTACGCGTCATTGCTGCTTGGAGGCGCGGGCTTGGCATTGACGATCGTCGCGTTGACCCTCGCTTCGCAATTGACGCACGGGCTCACCATCGATGGCGCGCCATCCTGGCTGGCGACGACGGTGGTGGTGTGGCTCGTGACCACCATTGGGGCGATTACGCTGCCCGAGCTGCGCAACCGGGCCGGGGCAGGCTCGACCTGAATCGCGCATCCAAGCGGTCGCACGCCCCGGTGGTCCGCATAGAGGTCGGGCATTTCGTGCGGGTCCGCCATGGATGGATTGTTGGTCACCGGCGAGACGACGAAGGGGAGTGCTAATGGGAGACACGCATGATGATCCGACGGATCACTGCCGCACCACGCAACCCCACGCGGGTATCGCCGTGAAGGACAACTTCTTCTGGCCGGGTTTGGTTCTGCTGGCCGTGGCCACGTGCGGGCTGATCAGCTCGGCAGCAGAAGCCGCCTATGGGCGCTACGAATGGCTCTGCACCTCGGTGCTCGTCGCCGTTCTCGCCACCGTCGCCGCGACGCTGTGGCTCACCATAGAGCTTCGTCGCGTCACGCGCATCGATGCGCGGTGGGACGCTGCGCACACAGGGAGTCGTAGACCTCCGCCCATACGCTGATCACCACTTGCGAGCATCCCGGCGACATTGACGGGCAGGGGCGTCCTATCCCGCCGTCATTGTGTCATGTTGCGCAACAACACAAATAGCTCGTCCCTGTCTTGGGTCAAGAAGTTCGCGTGCGCTCGTGACACGAGCAGCACTCATCAAATCGCCCGGGTGAATGAGCCGACCGGGTGATGACCACTCGTCCCGGGTCGATAAATGCTCGCATGACAGATCGCGAGCGGACGTACGTGGAATCGGCCAAATGCCGACCCCAAGGGCCGCATCAGCGAGCAGCGGGTCGCGATGACGGGACGCGCTGCTGCGTGATCGCGCGGAACTCCATAGCCACGAATTGGAGAAGACCAGATGAAGCGCCGCCCATCCCAACGATCACCTGCCGAATACGGCCCGGGTACCGGCCGGTCATCGCGGCTGCTGCAACGAATCTGGGACGCCGCCGCCCTTGCCCGACGGTGGGCGCACCGGAGCGGAGATGACGCGGTGGACGCCGCCCTCGGAATCGAGCAGCAGCTGAACACGTTGCGGCCCATTTGTACTGCCCAGGGGCTGTCGAGCGGCGAAACATGCGGCGCTCCCGCAGTAGCGGTCGCCGAGATACATGCTGTCGACGGATGTGACCAGGTGGGGCTAAACACGGACGGCGACCTCGTTGAGGTGCTGTGTGAGGTCTGCTTGGAGATGGTCCGATGGGCGATGGCGACCTACGTGGACGACAAACGAGAGATGGCTTCCCGACGAGGCGCCAGCCCGGTGTGTGCGACCTGCGGACGTCCCACTGGATACCTGCGCAGCATCCTCGCTGTGCGTCCGATCGGGGCGGAGTGGCTGGCGTTGTGAATCGCCTACGCAACGCTTTCCTGTTCGTTGCTGTGGTCTCCGGTGACTACGCCGTTCTCACGTTGATCGACGGTCAGCCAATCGATTTCGGTGTCACCGCCGCGGGCTGCGCGGGAGCCGTGGCCACGGCGAGGTTGATAGCCCTCGCCGACAGCCGGCGCCGCCGAGCGGTGGCGCGAGGACGCACGGCCGGCTGGCTGCACCGTGGCTAGCGGCTCAGGAGTGGCGCCGACAGGCATGGCCCGTCATGCCGGGGCACACACAACAACGTGCACGACCAGATTCGCTGAGTGCCGGGCGCGCCAGGAATCGGCTCCGGCCCGTGCTTCAGGTCCGGCCGTTGGCAGCCGTTCACAGACGCCGGCCATGGCGTCTCCGCGCTCACCCGGGTGAATCGGCCCGCCGGGTGATGACGACTCACCCCCCGTCAGTGAAGCCTTAGTCAGGAGCTGACGAGCGGAGGCTAAGTGCAGTCGACGATGTATCGAATCTGCATTCGAGGCCGCCTGACGGAGCGCCTCGGGTCCGCTTTAGAAGGGATGCGCCTCCAGTCCGGTGTGCACGAAAGCATGTTCACAGGTGAAATCCGCGACCAATCACAGCTTTACGGGCTTCTCGACCGGGTCCGTGATCTCGGCCTTGAGCTCGTCAGCGTACAGCCCGAGCCCGGGGCTTCCCCGACAACCAAACCCGTACCGGCAAGCGCGTCACTGGCAACACGATCTTGCGTGTAGCGAAAGACGAAAAAGGGAGGCAGCCAAGATGTTTCTGAAAGCAGCACTTGCCGCGCTGACAATCGCTATGACGCTCGCACCCGGGGCCCAGGCCGAGCCGGATCCGGAGAACTTGGATCAAAAACCGGTTGTCCGAACAGTTTTCAACCAACCTACCAATGTCCCGGGCAAATCACTGCAAGCAGTGACCGTCAGCTACCCGCCCGGAGCCAAAAGCGGAGCGCACCACCACGCGAAATCGGCGTTCATCATGGCCTACGTCATCTCCGGGGCGATCCGCAGCCAAGTCGAGGGCGAGCCTGCTCGCGTCTATCACGCCGGTGAGACGTGGCGTGAAGCTCCCGGCGCGCACCACACCATCAGTGAAAACGCCAGTGCCACCGAACCCGCCGAATTGCTAGCAGTTTTCCTGTTAGACACCGGAGACGGACCGCTCACGACCGACGACAACGCAGAATGAGCTTGCCGGGGCGAACCGCCATGAAACCGTTTGGAATGATCCGCTCTTGGCCAATCATGCCCATACATGATCCGATTCGCATTGTCCGAATCGCGCTACGCTTTTCGCTGGCAACGGCCTTCCTGTCGGCCGTAGCCGATCGATTCGGTTGGTGGAAGCCGTTCGGGCAGGGTAGCTGGGGGAGCATGGGCCCCTTCGCCGACTACACCCACCAACTTGTTCCGTTTGCTTCTGGTCGTTTACTGACCGTCATTGTGTGGGCTGCCACCGTAACCGAGGCGACGCTGGGACTCTTGCTCCTGACCGGGTGGCGACCGAAGCTTGTCGGTGCAGCGACTTCCCTGGTACTCACAATATTTGGCATCGCGATGGCTGCATCGCTCGGCGTGGAAGCGCCGCTTAGCTACAGTGTCTTCTCCGCGGCCAGCGCCGCAGCGGCTTACGCGGTCCTCGGCACGTTGAGCCGGTTTGGGAGTGCGTGCCCCGACGCGAGCCACCTCCGTCAGACGGGCGAATCAGCGAAACGCGACCGGACGTACCCATCTTCGGAAATGAGGCGAGATGAAGGCTAGTAAGCAATTTGACGTGATCGTCATAGGCGGCGGGGTGGGCGGTGTGGCCGCCGTGCGGAAGCTGGCTTCGGTTGGACTTTCGGTAGCCCTCGTCGAGGATCGCCTCGTCGGCGGCGAGTGTCATTACTGGGGCTGCAACCCGAGCAAAACCCTACTTCGCCCAATCGAGGTGTTCAACCTCGCGAAGTCGGTTCCTGGTGTGCGAGAAGCTTTCTCGGGAACGAAATTAGATCTTACGGCCGTCTTCGCGAAACGAGACGAACTCATCGAGCACCTCTCGGACCAAGAGCGGACGGCATCATTGCAGCAAGCTGGTGTAGCAGTGTTTCACGGGTTCGGCCGGTTGAGCGGCGAACGAACGGTGCGCGTGGCCTACGCCCTCGGAGATACCACCGAAGTCGTCTTGACTGCACGCCACGCGGTCGTGCTGGCCACTGGCACGCGTCCCTACGTGCCGGGGATACCTGGTCTGGCGCAAGTGCGTGCGTGGACCAATCGGGAGTTGACGACCATGACACGGGTGCCACCACGCGCTCTGGTGGTGGGTGGCGGCCCCGTCGCCGTCGAGTTCGCGACCATCCTGAGCGGGTTGGGGTCATCGGTAACGCTTGTGGTGCGCGAGGACACGCTGCTGTGCAACTGCGAACCCGAAGCTCGCGATCTGGTCGCGCAGTCACTGCGCAGCAGTGGCGTCAACATTCATTTGGAGACACAGTTGTCGGCGGTGGCCCGACCCGTGGCGGGCGGACCCGTCACCGCGACTTTCAACGGCCGCACCATCGAGATAGACGAGGTCGTCCTGGCCGCCGGACGACGCAACAACACCGACGGCATCGGACTGGAAACCATCGGCCTGACGGGCGGCGAAGGCGTTTGCGTCAACGACCATCTCCAGGCGGTCGGTGTCACGGGCGACTGGCTATACGCTCTCGGAGATACCACTGGGCGTGCGCGGTTGTCTCACATCTCCACCTACCACGGACGTCTCGTGGCCGAAATCATCGTCGCGCGGGCCGCGGGACGGGAGCTGGCCGACAACGAATTGGCCGCCCGTGATGCCGGCAGCCTGGCGCAGGTTATCCACACTGACCCTCAGGTCGCCTGGGTGGGCCGCACCGAAGGTCAAGCCCGGGCAGAAGGGTTCGCGGTACGGACGCGAACGGCCCGCTACCCCGGCGCCGTGTCATTCCTCGCCTTATACCGTGATGGCTTTCAAGGCTGGGCGAAACTGGTCATCAACGACGAGACCAACACACTGCTCGGAGCGACATTTGTCGGCCCACAATTCTCCGAACTGGTTCAAGCGGCCACGCTGGCCGTCGTCGCGAAAATCCCGGTCACTCTCCTGCGCCATGCGGTCGCGCCGCATCCGACGGTCAATCAGGTTTGGGATCCGCTACTCGCGGAAGAGTCGGAACTTTCGGCGTTGCTGAGCACCGCGGCGCAGAAAGCGCAGAAAACCGCTTAGGCGCATCAACCCGTCAATCTCGGTGTTCGAGAGGAACCACGATGACCTACAACTGGCCGGTCGTCTGACCGTGACCATGCTGGTAGCGGGGGTCCGCACCCCCGGCGGCAATGTGGAGACGTTCGAAGTGGCCGACCCGCGACCTTTGGCGTCCGACGAGGTTCTGATCGCAACCCGTGGCGCCGGGGTTGGGAACTGGGACAACATCGTTCGCTACGGCGGTTGGGACGTCGGCAGGCCTTCCCCGCTGGCGCTCGGCGTCGAGGCCGCCGGCGTCATCGAGGCCGTCGGTGACAATCGCCAGAACGGATTCAGCGTGGGCGATGCAGTGCTGTGTCACCCCGTGCCGCTGCGCGATCAAGGCACTTGGGCACCGCTTCTGATCGCGCCGGTGGGCTCGCTCGCCCGCAAACCGCGCGAGATTCCGTGGGGGACCGCAGCGATCTTTCCGGTGCCGGCGTTGACCGCTGACCAGGTGGTCGGCGAGGCATTGGGCCTGCACCGCGGAGAAACGTTGCTCGTTCATGGCGCGGGCGGAATCACCGGCGGCCTCATCGTCCAGCTGGCGGCCATGCGCGGGGTCGACGTGCTCGCCACCGCCGGCCCGAGCAGCGCCAACCGCGTCCGCCGGCATGGCGCCCGCGAAGTGCTCGATTATCGCGATCCGCTGTGGCCACAGCACGCGAAGGCGTTGGCGAAGGACTCGATCGACGCCGTCGCCAACGCCGCCCCCGGCGGTGCTGCTGCGGCGATGACCGCGCTTGCCGGCGGCGGCCGGCTGGCGACCATCACCCCCGACCTACCCGCATCGACCCGCGGGATCGGCGTGACGGCGGTTTACGTCCGCTCGGATGGGCCCCAACTCGACCGCCTCACCGCGCTTCTCGCGTCGGGCAGGTTGACCATGCCCACCCCGCGGTCTTGCGGCCTGGATCAGGCCGCCGCCGCCTTGGCGCATGTTGTGGCGGGCCACGAGCCCAGCGGAGTCGTCCTCACGACAGACAACCCCGGAAGCTAACCGAAAATCGCACAACAACAAGGAGTCTCGAGATGACAAGTATTACCCCGATCCTAACCGGAGTGGCGGCACACATCGGACACTACGCCGACGCCATCGCGGTATCCGGCGGGACACAGATCTTCGTTTCCGGAACACCAGGGGTGCGTGAAGACGGCACACTGCCCGAGGACTTCACCGACGAGGCCCGGCAGTGCTGGATCAATGTGGAAAACGCGCTCGGCAAGGCCGGCGCCAAGCTCACCGACATCGTCTACATGCGCCAATGGGTCACCAGCCGTGCGTATGCGTCCGCCTACCTGGCGGTGAGCAAGGAGATCATCCGCCACCAACCCGCCGCCATGTTCAGCATCATCGACGGGCTGGTGTGGCCCAACATCCGCGTGGAAGTCGAAGTCACCGCCATCCTGCCGGCATGACCGATTACCCCGTCGTCGAGTTGTCGATCGACGAGTTGCTGACCACGACCCGCTCGGTGCGCAGACGCCTCGATCTGACCAAACCCGTGCCCATCGGGCTGATCCGGGAATGCCTGGAGATCGCGGTGCAGGCACCGACGTCGGCCAACGTGCAGAACTGGAGTTTCATCGTCGTCACCGACGAAAGACAGCGACGCGCGATCGCCGACGTGTATCGGCGCACATGGGAGCTGATCGTCGCTTCGCCTTTCGCGGTCGCCGATCGATTCAAGGACGACCCTGTGCGCAACCGCGAGCAGCGCAAGGTGTCCGACAGCGCGGCGTATCTCGCCGAGCACATCGGCGAGGTCCCTGTTTTGATGATCCCGTGCGTCGAGGTCATCGACGGTGACGGCGTGCTGACGGCCGAAAACGCCAACCAGTATTGGAGTTCGATCATGCCCGCCACGTGGAGCTACATGCTCGCCGCGCGGTCCCGGGGCTTGGGAACGACGTGGACCGGGGTGACCATCATGGCCGACGGCGACATGCGGGCGATTCTCGGACTACCCGACAACGTCTACCACGCGACGACTGTTCCCACCGCGTACTACACCGGCACCACATTCCGGCGCGCCAAACGGATACCGCTCGACGATGTGCTGCATTTCGACCGGTGGTGAGCACAGCACCGGAATCAAGCCGCGGGACTACCGCCCGTTCGGAAGCGAAATTCCAAGGAGGACAATGTGGAAGGCGACTGCGGCGGTCGAAGCCCCGGCAACCCCCAAAGCTCCAAGCGATCCGTCGGTTCCGGTGACGTCGGCGCCAACGAGGTCGAGGCGACCATCCCCGTCGACGACCACAGCGCGCAAACCAACCGGCACAAGGGGATCACCAGGAGCGACATCGATGCGTTGGCGCAGCTGAAGAGTCTGAGAAAGGCGCTCTGAAACCGCCGATGACCCTCGCAAGCAAGGGATCTGGCGCACCGCCATCGTCACCCGCGGGACGGCCCCGGCGGTGAGCTTGCGCGACGCGGCGCCGACCAGCCGCGCGATGGCGGTCGCGGTGATGGTGTCAATGGTCGCGTTCCTCGACTCCACCGTCATCAACCTGGCGTTGCCTGCCACCGAGCGTGACCTCGGCGGTGGCCTAGCGCTGCAGCAATGGGTCATCGAGGGCTACCTGCTGGCGATGGCGACCGTGATTCTTCCCGCCGGGTCCATCTCGGATCTGTTCGGACGCGTTCCGGTAATGCGGTTTGGGCTGATGACTTTCGGGGCGGGCTCGGTTCTGGCGGCGGTTGCCAATTCACCGGGGATGCTTATCGCCGGGCGCGTAATCCAGGGCCTGGGTGCGGCGTTCCTCGTGCCGGGCTCACTGGCGCTGATCAATACGGTGTTCGACAAGGCGCACCAGTCCGCTGCGATCGGCGTCTGGACCGGGTGGACCGGAACCGCCTTCGCGTTGGGCCCCCTGCTGGGTGGATTGTGCGTCGATTTGCTTGGCTGGCGCTGGATTTTCGTGTTGTCGGCGATCCCCATCGCGGCCGGGTTTGCGCTGACATTCTGGCTGTGCCCGATGTCTCGACGGGTCGCAGGCGCACGCGTCGATGTCGCGGGGGTGGGCCTATCGGCGGTCGGGCTGGCCGGGACCGTGTATGCGTTGATCGGATCGCAACACGACGGCTGGACCGAACCGCGGGTCATCGCGCCGCTGGTGATTGGGGTGGCCGCGCTGGCAGCCTTCGTAAGCTGGCAGCGCCGCAGCAGGAATGCGATGGTTCCGTTGCCGCTGTTCACCTTTCGTAATTTCGGCGCCGCCAATCTCGTCACCGCATTCATCTATGCCGGGTTGACGCTGGCTTCGCTGGCCATCGCCCTCTACACCCAAGAAATCGGCGGCTACTCAGCAACCGCGGCCGGATTGACCACCCTGCCGATTCCGGCGCTGTCGTTGGTGTTCGCCCGCCATGTCGGCCGGATTGCCGCACGGGTGGGCCCGCGCACATTCCTGATCGGCGGGCCCGCCTTGGCGGGCATCGGGCTGCTGCTGATCCGTCCGAAAGCCCAGGATTTCCATGCGATCATCGACGTAATTCCGGGAATAACCGTGCTGGCCATCGGGCTGGTTGCGACTGTCACGCCACTGACATCGCTGACGCTGGCATCGGTGCCGTCAGAGCACAGCGGTCTGGCGTCGGCGATCAACAACGCCGTCTCGCGGCTGGGCGCGCTGATGTCGATTGGGTCCATGGGGCTGATCAGCGTTGGCGCGGCGAGCGCCACCGGATTCGCCCACGTGTTTCAGGTGAGCGCAGCGCTATTCACCATCGGCGCGTTGTGCGCCGCCGTGTTGATCACCAATCCGCCCGACGGATGCCAGCCCGTGCCGGGCGCGATTGCCGCACTGTGCCGCGACCGGCCCGGTGTGCAACCGGCCCTGGCCAGCAGCGCTTCGGCCGCAACCGATCCATCGTCTCCGCGCTAACCGTGCACCGCTCGGTCGCCAGACGTCTGGGCGCGAATTCGTCTTGATGGCAGGTCTGTTCACCCGGGTGAATGCACGTTTCGGGTGATGACAGCTCCTCAAGGCGCTCCAAGGATGCAATTTGGGACCAAGCCCGTCTCGACGACGCCGCCGTCGAGCTGACACCGCACGGAGAGGGAACAGAAGATGCACCATGCCGAGCAACCGGCCGAAGATTTGGCGATCCTCGCGCAGCTCAACAACGACTACGTCCACTCCGACCAGTTCAACGACGTCCGGCGCTTCCGCGAGTTCCTTGCTGAAGACTTCATCGTGCAGACGCCGGGCGTAACCCGAAACCGCGAAGAGTTCCTCGAATACATCGCTGAGCCGCGTCCCTTCAAGGATCTCGCTGTCCACGACGTCAACATCCGCATCCTCAGTGACGTCGCTCTGATCCACGCGCGCGCCACCTACACCATGCTCGCCGATGGCGCGGAGCAGGAAGCTCTGTACACGGACACATATCAAAAGCGTGATGGCACCTGGGTCTGTGTCGCGGCCTGCGCGATCGCCCCGGGCGCTTAACACCACCCGGGATCGATCCGAACAGATCGAAGAGGTCAGTTCAGCCTGCGATTGGATCCACCATGCCGACCGGAATCGTGTTGTTCCCCAATCCTCAAGCAATCAACGTCGTCGATGACGTGGTTGCGCAGGCCGGCCGTGCGCGTTCGCTCGGCGTCCGGCAGGTCTGGCTGGGCCAGCAATTCGATCTTGATGCGATTGCCCTCGCCGCGTTGGTGGGTGCGGCCGTACCGGGGCTCGGGGTCGGTACGGCGGTGGTGCCGATCAACCCGCGTCATCCACTGATCGTCGCGTCGCTGGCGCAGACGGCGCAGGCCGCATCGCACGGCGCCTTTAGTCTTGGTCTCGGGTTTGGGTGCGCACGAGCCGGAGCGACAGGCCTTCCGGACGTCGTGGCCCAACACGATCACACGCCTTCGTGAGCACCTGACGGTGCTGAAGTCCATCTTCGACACCGGCGCGGTGGACTTCAGCGGCAACGAGATCAGCGCGCATCCTGGATGGCCGGTGCAGGTCGCCGGGGGCACGCCCATTCCGGTGTATGTGGCAGCGATGGGCCCGAAGGCGTTGCGGGTCGCCGGCGAGCTGGCCGACGGCACTCTGACATATCTCGCCGGTCCGCGGACAATCGCAGAGTTCATCGAACCGGCCATCGCGAAGTCAGCCGCCGCCGCTGGACGGCCGAAACCCAGGATCATCGCGCAGGTGCCAACACTGGTGTCCGACAACGTCAATTCAGCAAGGAATTTCGTGGCCCAGCAATTAAGCTTCTACGAGACCATTCCGTCTTATCGGAAGGTGATCGCCCGCGAAGGTGTTCGCGATGCGGCAGACCTCGCAGTGGTGGGTTCAGCGAAAACACTCAGGCGTCAGCTTCGGAGTTATCTGGATGCGGGTGCGACCGATGTGGTGCTGAGCGGACTGGGCTGGGCGGACGCTCCGGTGGCCGAAGAGCTATGGGCTGTCGCGGCCTCGTTGTGACGGACCAGTGGCGGCGAAATCTGGCGAGTGTCTCCGGAGCCGCAATGATCAACCCAGGCCGGGAAACGAAACAAACTCGTGCACAGAAAATTTCAGCCAGCCGGGGCTTTCCAAAGCACGATTCGCGCTTAGCGTCGCGCAGTCTCACCCGGGTGAACAGGTGGTGGGGGTGATGACAGCTCACCTCGCTCGACAGCAGTCTCGGTACGACCAGTCCGGTGGAACGCGTTACAGCCGTCGTCACCACGAAGCGGTCCAGCACAGCCGCAACGAGAACCAGGAAGGCGCACATGCATTTTGAGGGCAAGAAGGTTGTTGTCATCGGCGGCAGTGCCGGCATGGGTCGGCAGGTTGCGATCGACATCGTCGATCATGGCGGGAGTGCGGTGATCGTGGGTCTGTCGAAGAACCGCGTCGACGAAACCGTCGCCGAGCTGAGCCGGCGTGGCCATGCTTGGGGTATCTCCGCCGAGCTGACGGATCGCGACGCGGTCGCCGATGTGCAGCGGATGCTTTCTGAGGAGCACGGCCAGGCGACACTGTTGGTCAACGCGGCCGGATTCTTCATCCCCAAGCCGTTTCTCGAGTACGAAGCGCAGGACTACGACTCGTACATGGACCTCAATTACGCCCTGTTCTTCCTGACCCAGACCGTTGTCGCGGGCATGATCGCCCGCGGTGAGGGCGGGGCCATTGTCAACATCGGCAGCATGTGGGCGCATCAGGCGATCGGTGTGACCCCGTCGTGCGGGCACTCCATGCAAAAAGCCGGCCTCCATGCGCTGACCCATAACCTGGCCATCGAGCTTGCCGGCCACAAGATTCGGGTGAACGCCGTGGCGCCGGCCGCCGTCAAAACCCCGGCACTCGGGCGCTGGGTACCCAAGGACGAGATCGATTCGACGCTCGATACTTTCGCGCCCTTTCACCCCTTGGGGCGAGTCGGCACACCAGCCGACGTGGCCAATGCCGTGACATATCTGCTGTCGGATCAGGCCAGCTGGGTCACCGGCGCGATTCTCAATGTCGATGGCGGCGTCATGGCCGGCCGCAATTAGACAGAAAGCCTCAAAGGAGAGATTGCAGTGACAATAAACATCTTCAGGCCCGGCGGGCCGCCGGCCAAGTCTGTCGGGCGCACCGAGGGCAAGTCCGTCTTCAATGGGACCGTCGGTGTGCGCCACATCCTGGATAGATTTGGGGCTGACGGTCGCTTCTCCGTCCTCGAGCATCCCATGTCACCCCGGGCGCTGGCCGCACCCCTTCATCGCCACCACAACGAAGATGAATACAGCTGGATCATCGAGGGGCGCGTGGGCGCCTTGCTCGGCGATGAGGTGCTCGATGGCGGGCCCGGCGACTTCATCTTCAAGCCGCGAGGTCAATGGCACACCTTCTGGAACGCGGGCGACGAGCCGGCCCGCATCCTCGAGATCATTTCCCCCGCGGGATTCGAGCAGTTTTTCGACGAGCTTGCTGATCTCGGCGGTATCGCGACGATATCGCCCGAAATCCTGGATGAGCTCTGTGCGCGCTACGAACTCGAGATGGATGTCGACAGCGTCGCCGAACTCTGCAAACGCTTCGACTTGAAATTCCCAGGTGAACCTCTTTGAGGACGCGGCGGGTTCGCAAATCGCGTGCGTAGGGCGCGCTCGGGCTGAGACCCGCGTGGAGGCGAGGAATATGATCAGCGACGGCGACTACGACGACACCCGGCCCGATGGCACATTAGGGCCCAGCGAGTCGTTGGACTCCGACGAAGTACGCAATGACGATGGCGACATCGTGGTCGATGCGCCGTTGCGCTGGATCTCTGCCGACGAGCATCTGACGCTGGACGAGCGTCTGGCCGCTGAGGAGCCGGAACTTGGCTACCCGGACGGCCTTCCGCTGCGCGCCGGGCGGCACCACGGTCAGATCAGTGGCAGCCCAAACGACGGCATGTCGTTCTACACGGTGGCGCGCGAAGAGTTCGATGCGGACGCTTAGTGGCCGGGCACACGGGGTCCTCACCCGGGTGAAGAGGTGGCCGGGGTGATGACAGATCACCCCGTTCGGCCACAGGCTGAATGGACCGAGACGGATGGCCGGTCTGCTTGCAGGGCGCCTCGGCGAACTAACGTCATCCGGTGGAACGTCGATCGCAGGACCCACGTCCCCGATGCCGGCAAGCGTCTCCGATCGTCCCGGCGGGGCTCGATCACCGGCCAGACTACAACGCTGAAAGGTTCATCATGAAGATCTTAGTCATCGGCGGGCGTGGCCTTATTGGCTCGAAAGTGGTGGCCAAGCTTGGCGCGCAGGGACACGACGTGATCGCCGCTTCACGCCGATCCGGTGTCGACTCGCTCACCGGCGAAGGCCTAGCAGTCGCCGTCACCGGCGCGGATGTCCTTGTCGACGTTGCTGATTCACCAATTTTCGACGACGAGCCTGTGATGCACTTCTTCACGACCGCGACCAAGAACCTTCTTTCTGCCGAGCGGGAAGCGGGAGTCAAACACCATGTCGCGTTGTCCGTCGTCGGATCGCAGAGCATGCCAGACAGCGGCTACAACACCGCCAAAGCGGCTCAGGAGGAGCTGATCAAGGATTCGGGCCGGCCGTACTCGATTGTGCGCGCGACGCCGTTCTACGAGTTCGCGATTGGCTTGGCCGATTCCGCGACAGACGGGGAGATTGTGAGATTGCCACCCGCATCGTTCCGCCCCATCGCCGCCGACGATGTCGCCACCGCCGTGGCTCGTGCGGCGATCGGACCTCCCATCAACGGCGTCGTGGAGATCGCGGGACCCGAAGCAATGGGCATGGACGACTTCGTTCGCGCGGGCCTCGCCGCCAACGGCGATCGACGCCGGGTCGTGACCGATCCCCAGGCTCCGTATTTCGGTGCGGTGATCGACGATCACAGCCTCGCGCCCGACGAGAACGCGACGATCTTCACGACTCGATACTCCGACTGGATCGAAGCACGCCCCGCCAGGACGGGATGACGAATGTCGTTGGAAACGTCCGAGTCCGCACCCGAGTCAACCGTCCAGGTGCTTCAGGAAGTGCGATTACCGACCATTCCCGACGATGCCCATGTCGTGACCGTTCTCATCACCCATCCGCCGGGCGCCTCTGGGTACCCGCCGCACCGCCTTCCCGGGGGCCCCGGATTCGGTTACATGATCGGCGGTGAGATGTTGTTCGAGCTCGAGGGTGAAGCGCCACGCGTGCTCCGTGCTGGAGAGGCTTTTTGGGGGCGCGGCGGCGACGTGATCCACTATCGGGACGCCAACAACCGCACCGATATTCCTTGTAGCTATGTCCTCACCCTGCTGTGCGCGCCCGGGAAACCGATGCGCGAATGGGTGACCGACGGCGAGCTCACGGCGCGAAAACACCTGCGTGTGACGGGCTGATTGCTCGCAGGCCCAGGCGGGCCCGGTGCCGCCACCGCGCCCGCCTGGTAGGAGCGGTTAGCTCAGCCGCCCTGGGCCGCACCTATTTGGGCTTGCCGCACCTGCCGTCGGTGGCCTGCCGGACGTTGATGCTGGTCGCCTGCAGCGTGCCGTTGTCCATCGTTCCGCGGGCCCACAGGCACTTGCCCTGCGTGATCGCGTCGGTGGTGGCGGTTGTCTGCTTGCTGTACTTGGTCTTGTCGTCGACCGTCACCGCGGTCTGCGTGGTGTTGCCACTGGGGTCGGTGCCGCTGACGTTGATGGTGTTACCCGACACGGATGCCACCGAGCCACGGACCGGGGCGGGCTTCGGGGCCGGCGCCGGCGAGCCCGGGGGCGGCGGGGTGGTAGAGCTTGGCGCCGGACCCTGCCCCGCCGGCTTGGCCGGGCACGCGCCGTTGACGGAGGGGCTGACCTTCACCGAGGCGGCGGTGACGGGCTGCCCGGCCTGGGGTGGCGCGGTGGGCCGCACCGTGACGCAGCTACCCGAGGTGACATCGGTCAGCGCGGCGGGGATGGTCTCGGTGATCTTGGTGGTGGAGGTGAAGTTCACGGCGACGGTCGAGTTGTCTTCCTTGGTGACCTGAATGGAGTTGCCCGCCACCGACGCGATCAGGCCGCTGACCCGAGCCTCGCCGCTCGCCGGGGCCGGCGACGTGGTCGTGGAGGTCACCACCGAGGTGGACGTCGAAGTCGAGGTCGTCGGGCTTGACTTGTTGGACGAGCCGCACGCGGCGATGGACAGCGCGGTGACGCCGGTGACGGCGAGGACCGCTGCTCGGGTGAGCCGAGGCGTTGGACAGCTGGCAGACATCAACGTTCTCCAATCGTGGTGGGACCCAACGGAATGGGTATTACCAGTTGGAGCTGTGGCTAACCTGTGCGTAATCGGTGCGGCGGTCAGAACGCTTGCTCGGGGATGCGCATGATTTCGCCGTCGATGGACTCGATGACTTTGCGCAGCGACGTGAGCTTCGGCAGCATGTTCTTGGCGAAAAACGCCGACGTCGCCACCTTGCCCCGATAGAACGCCGCGTCGTTGGAGTCCGCGCCCGCCAGCGCGGCGTGCGCGATCCCGGCCTGCACCAGCAGCCGCCAGCCGATGAGCAGGTCGCCGACCGCGAGCAGGTACCGCACCGAGCCGAGCCCCACCTTGTAAATTTCGGTGGGGTGTTGCGCGGCGGACATCAGGTACCCGGTCAACGCGCCCGTCATCGACATCACCTCGTCGAGCGCCGTCTGCAGCAGCTCGGCCTGCGGTTTGAGCTCGTCGTCGCACGCATCGATCGTCGCGCTGATCTGGGCCGTGACGAACTGCAGGGCCTCGCCGCGGTCGCGCACGATCTTGCGGAAGAAGAAGTCCAGCGCCTGGATGGCCGTCGTGCCCTCGTAGAGCGAATCGATCTTGGAGTCCCGGATGTACTGCTCCAGCGGGTAGTCCTGCAGGAAGCCCGAACCGCCCAGCGTCTGCAGTGACTCGGTCAGGATCTCATAGGCGCGTTCGGAGCTCACGCCCTTGACGATCGGCAGGAGCAGGTCGTCGACGCGGTGAGCCATCTGATGGTCAGCACCCGAAACATGTTGGGCGACAGCGTCGTCCTGGTGCGCGGCGGCGTACATGTACAGGGCCCGCAAACCCTCGGCGTAGGCCTTCTGCGTCATCAGGCTGCGACGCACGTCGGGGTGGTGGATGATCGTGACCCGCGGCGCGGTCTTATCCGACATCTGCGTCAGGTCCGCGCCCTGCACGCGCTCCTTGGCGAACGCCAACGCGTTCAGGTAGCCCGTGGACAGGGTGCCGGCCGCCTTGACGCCGATCGTCATGCGCGCGTGCTCGATCACGGTGAACATCTGCGCAATCCCGTTGTGCACGTCGCCGACCAGATAGCCGACCGCGGGCAGATCCGTTGCGCCGAAAGTCAATTCACACGTGGGGGAGGACTTGATGCCCATCTTGTGCTCCAGCCCCGTGACGAAAACCCCGTTGCGGGGGCCGAGTTCGAACGTTTCGGGGTCGAAAAGATACTCGGGCACGTAGAACAGGCTCAGTCCCTTGGTGCCCGGTCCGGCGCCCTCGGGGCGCGCGAGCACCAGGTGGAAGATGTTGTCGGCGGTGTTGCCCACGTCGCCGCCCGAGATGAACCGCTTGACGCCCTCGATGTGCCAGGTGCCGTCGGGCTGCGCGATGGCCTTGGCGCGGCCGGCCCCGACGTCGGAGCCCGCGTCGGGCTCGGTGAGGACCATCGTGGCCGCCCAGCCGCGCTCCACGCCCTCGGCCGCCCAGCGCCGCTGCTCTTCGTTGCCCTCAACGAACAGGGCCTGGGCCATCAACGGGCCGAGGCAAAAGAAGTTCGCGGACGGGTTGGCGCAGATGATCATCTCGTTGACGCCCCACGCCAGCGGCGGCGGGGCGGCCATGCCGCCGATCTCCTCGTCCAGCATCAGTCGCCACCAGCCGGCCTCCTTGATCGCCTGCACCGTTTTGGCCAGTTCGGGCGCCACGCTGATGGTGTGGGTGGCCGGGTCGAAGACCGGCGGGTGGCGGTCGGCGAAGGCGAAGGATTCGGCCACCGGGCCTTCGGCCAGGCGGGCGGCTTCCTCCAGGATCGTCCGCACCGTTTCCGCGTCGAGGTCGCCGTAGCGTCCGGTGCCCAGCACGGCGCCCATGTCGAGCACTTCGAACAGGTTGAACTCGAGATCACGGACGTTAGCGATGTAGTGGCCCAACGCGATTCCCTC
Organism: Mycobacterium sp. E183; assembly: GCF_001667735.1. Lineage (GTDB taxonomy): Bacteria > Actinomycetota > Actinomycetes > Mycobacteriales > Mycobacteriaceae > Mycobacterium. Next base: position 63,041 of record NZ_LZJN01000160.1, on the reverse strand, counting down.
ACTGGTCCCTTGACGCGGCGGATCGTCCGCTCAGTGTCTCCGACGTGGGAAAACGTACGCAACCGTAACCTATGGTCGGCCGCCGGCGGGTTACGCGACGGTTGCGGCGGGGAGAAGACGTCCGCGCAACCGCGGCCGGCTTGCCCGCCCGGGAACACCACGCCGCGCCCCCTCGTTACAGCAAACGTGACCACACTCGACCTCACCGCTGAGAAGTTCAACGAAACCATCGAGGGCAACGACATCGTGCTCGTCGATTTCTGGGCGTCCTGGTGCGGCCCATGCCGCCAGTTCGGGCCCACTTTCCAGGCGTCCGCCGAAAAGCACCCCGACATCGTGCACGCCAAGGTCGACACCGAGGCCGAACAACAGCTGGCCGCCGCCGCCCAGATCCGGTCCATCCCCACGCTGATGGCCTTCAAGAAGGGCAAACTGCTGTTCAACCAGGCCGGGGCGCTGCCGCCGGCGGCGCTCGAAGACCTGGTCCAGCAAATCCGGGCATTCGACGTCGACGCCGCCCAGGCCGGCCCGGCCGAATAAGACCGGCGCCGCGGCGCGCGCGGGGCGGCCCTTGGCAACGCGCTAGGTTGCTTGGGTGAGTTTGGTACTGCTAGAGCACCCGCGACCCGGTGTCGCGCTGATAACCCTCAATCGGCCCGAGCGGATGAACTCCATGGCGTTCGACGTCATGGTGCCGCTCAAGGAGGCCCTGGAGAAGGTTACCTACGACAATTCCGTGCGCGTGGTCGTGCTGACCGGGGCGGGCCGGGGGTTCTCCTCGGGCGCCGATCACAAGTCCGCGGGCTCGGTGCCCCACGTCGAGGGGCTGACCCGGCCGACCTACGCGCTGCGCTCCATGGAGGTCCTCGACGAGGTCATCCTGGGCCTGCGGCGCCTGCACCAGCCGGTGATCGCCGCGGTCAACGGCCCGGCGATCGGGGGCGGGCTGTGCCTGGCGCTGGCCGCCGACATCCGGGTCGCCTCGACCGGCGCGTACTTTCGCGCCGCGGGCATCAACAACGGCCTGACCGCCAGCGAACTGGGCCTTTCCTACCTGCTGCCGCGGGCCATCGGCTCGTCGCGGGCGTTCGACATCATGCTGACGGGCCGCGACGTCACCGCCGAGGAGGCCGAGCGCATCGGCCTGGTGTCGTGCCAGGTGCCCGACGAACAGCTGCTCGACACCTGCTACGCGATCGCCGCCCGGATAGCGGCGTTCTCGCGGCCGGGAATCGAATTGACCAAGCGCACACTGTGGAGTGGACTGGACGCCGGTAGCCTGGAGGGGCACATGCAAGCCGAAGGCTTGGGTCAGCTGTTCGTTCGTCTGCTCACCGCCAACTTCGAAGAAGCGGTTGCCGCGCGCGCGGAGCGACGCCCCGCGGTTTTCACCGACGACAAGTAGCCACGACATCAGGGAGTAGATGTGATCACTGCCACGGACCTCGAGGTCCGCGCCGGTGCGCGCATCCTGCTCTCACCCGAAGGGCCGGACCTGCGCGTGCAGCCCGGCGACCGGATCGGGCTGGTCGGGCGCAACGGCGCCGGCAAGACGACCACCCTGCGCATCCTGGCCGGCGAGACCGAACCGTACGCCGGGTCGGTGCTGCGCGCCGGTGAAATCGGTTATCTGCCACAGGATCCCAAGGAGGGCGACCTCGACGTGCTGGCGCGCGACCGGGTGTTGTCGGCCCGCGGCCTGGACGTTCTGCTCACCGACCTGGAAAAGCAGCAGGCGTTGATGGCCGAGGTCGCCGACGACGAGGCACGCGACCGCGCCATTCGCCGGTACGGGCAGCTGGAGGAGCGGTTCGTGGCGCTGGGCGGCTACGGGGCCGAGAGCGAGGCCAGCCGCATCTGCGCGAGTCTCGGCCTGCCGGACCGGGTGCTGACGCAGAAGCTGCGCACGCTGTCGGGCGGGCAGCGCCGCCGGGTGGAGCTGGCGCGGATCCTGTTCGCCGCGTCGGAAGGCGGAGCGGGCGCTTCAGGTTCAGAGACCACCCTGCTGCTCGACGAGCCCACCAACCACCTGGACGCGGATTCGGTTGGCTGGCTGCGCGATTTCCTGCGCGCCCACACCGGCGGGCTGGTGATCATCAGCCACAACGTCGAGTTGCTCGCCGACGTCGTCAACCGGGTGTGGTTTCTCGACGCCGTGCGCGGCGAGGTCGACGTCTACAACATGGGCTGGCAGAAGTATCTGGACGCCCGGGCCACCGACGAGCAACGGCGCCGCCGTGAGCGCGCCAATGCCGAACGCAAGGCCGCCGCGCTGCGCACGCAGGCCGCCAAGTTGGGCGCCAAGGCCACGAAAGCCGTTGCCGCCCAGAACATGCTGCGTCGCGCCGACCGGATGATGGCCGCGCTCGACGAGGAGCGGGTCGCCGATAAGGTCGCCCGCATCAAGTTCCCCACCCCCGCCCCGTGCGGGCGCACGCCGCTGGTGGCCAAGGGACTGAGCAAGTCGTACGGGTCGCTCGAGGTGTTCACCGGCGTGGACCTGGCCATCGACCGCGGCTCGCGGGTGGTGGTCCTCGGCCTCAACGGCGCCGGCAAGACGACGCTGCTGCGACTGCTGGCCGGCACCGAGCAACCGGACACCGGTGGGCTGGAGCCCGGCCACGGCTTGCGGATGGGCTATTTCGCGCAGGAGCACGACACCCTCGACAACAACGCCAGCGTGTGGGAGAACATCCGGCACGCCGCGCCCGACACCGGCGAGCAGGATCTGCGGGGCCTGCTGGGCGCGTTCATGTTCAGCGGACCGCAGCTCGACCAACCGGCGGGCACGCTGTCGGGTGGCGAGAAGACACGGCTCGCGCTGGCCGGGCTGGTGGCGTCGACGGCGAACGTTCTGCTGCTCGACGAGCCGACGAACAACCTCGATCCCGCCTCGCGCGAACAGGTGCTCGACGCGCTGCGCAGTTACCAGGGCGCGGTGGTGCTCGTGACGCACGATCCCGGCGCGGCCGAGGCGCTCGACCCGCAACGGGTTGTGCTGCTGCCCGACGGCACCGAGGACTTCTGGTCCGACGACTACCGAGACCTCATCGAACTGGCCTGACTCCCGGGTGCTTTTCGTCCAAATCGGCCCGCGGCCGACGACGGGTTCCTACTCTTAGGTGCTTGCGATCGTGCTCAGCCGCGGAGGACATCCATGAAAAGGACACCGCAAAGGTCGAAGAAGACCCGCGAGGAGTTGTTGTCCGAGCTACGGAACGCCTACGAGGGCGGGGCCAGCATCCGCACGCTGGTCGCCTCGACCGGCAGGTCCTACGGATCGATTCACAGCCTGCTGCTGCAGGCGGGTGCCACGATGCGCAGCCGCGGCGGCCCGAACCGCACCGCGCGATCCGCACGGGTGTAGCGCCGCGGCGTCGCTACTCCTGCGGGCCAGAGTCGTTGCGGCGCACGGACTTTTCCACCAGGTCGAGCACCGCGGACAATCGCCGCGGATCCTCGCCTGACGCCAGCCGCGCCACCAGGCCGTCGAGCACCAACTCCAGATAGCACTGCAACACGTCGCCGGGAACGTCGTCGCGCACCCGGTGCGCCTCCTTCTGCCGGCGCAACCGGTCGGTTGTCGCCGCCGCCAGTTCCGCGGACCGCTCCGCCCAGCCGCGGCTGAACTCGGGGTCGTTGCGCAGCTTGCGTGCGATCTCCAGCCTGGTGGCCAGCCAGTCGAACTGGTCGGGCGCGGCGAGCATGTCGCGCATCACCTGGATGAGGCCCTCGCGCGACGCCACGTCGGCCATCCGCTCGGCATCCTCGTGCGCCAGCGCGAAGAACAGCGCGTCCTTGTCGCGGAAGTGGTGGAAGATCGCGCCACGCGACATCCCGATGGCCGTCTCCAGCCGCCGCACCGTGGCCTTGTCGTAGCCGTACTCGGCGAAGCAACGGCGGGCACCGTCGAGGATCTGGCGGCGGCGAGCCGCCAGATGATCCTCGCTGACTTTGGGCACAGGCGACGACGGCTACGACTTGAGCATGTTGCGCAGCACGTACTGCAGGATGCCGCCGTTGCGGTAGTAGTCGGCCTCCCCGGGCGTGTCGATGCGCACCACCGCGTCGAACTCGATCGGGTCGCCGCCTTCCTTGGAAGCCTTGACGTGCACCGTCTTTGGCGTCTTGCCGTCGTTGAGCGCCTCGATGCCGGTGATGTCGAACACCTCGGTGCCGTCCAGCCCCAGTTCCTTGGCGGTCTTGCCCTCGGGGAACTGCAGCGGGATCACGCCCATGCCGATCAGGTTGGAGCGGTGGATGCGCTCGAACGACTCGGCGATCACCGCCCGCACGCCCAGCAGCAGCGTGCCCTTGGCGGCCCAGTCCCGAGACGAACCGGAGCCGTACTCCTTGCCGCCCAGCACCACCAGCGGAATGTCCTGCGCCGCATAGTTCTGCGCCGCGTCGTAGATGAACGCCTGCGGGGCGCCGTCCTGGGTGAAGTCGCGCGTGTAGCCACCCGAGACGTCGTCGAGCAACTGGTTGCGCAGCCGGATGTTGGCGAATGTGCCGCGAATCATCACCTCGTGGTTGCCGCGCCGGGAGCCGAAGGAGTTGTAGTCCTTGCGTTCGACGCCGTGCTCGTCCAGGTACTGCGCGGCCGGGGTGCCCGGCTTGATGGCGCCCGCGGGGGAGATGTGGTCGGTGGTCACCGAGTCGCCCAGCAGCGCCAACACCCGGGCGCCCGTGATGTCACCGACGGGCTCGGGCTCCGCCGCCATCCCCTCGAAATACGGGGGCTTGCGGACGTACGTCGAATCCTGGTTCCACTCAAACGTATTGCCACTCGGGGTGGGCAGGTTGCGCCACCGCTCGTCGCCCTTGAAGACGTCGGCGTAGTTCTTGGTGAACATCTCCTGGCTGATCGCCGAGGCGATGGTGTCCGAGACGTCCTTCTGCGACGGCCAGATGTCTTTCAGGAAGACGTCGTTGCCGTCCTTGTCCTGACCCAGCGGCTGCGACTCGAAGTCGAAGTCCATGGTCCCCGCCAGCGCGTAGGCGACCACCAGCGGCGGGGACGCCAGGTAGTTCATCTTCACGTCGGGGTTGATGCGGCCCTCGAAGTTCCGGTTGCCGGACAGCACCGCGGACACCGACAGGTCGTTGTCGTTGATCGCCTTGGAGATCTCGTCGGGCAGCGGGCCGGAGTTCCCGATGCACGTCGTGCAGCCGTAGCCGACCAGGTAGAAGCCGAGCTTCTCCAGATACGGCCACAGGCCGGCCTTGTCGTAGTAGTCGTGGACCACCTGGGAGCCCGGTGCCATCGTGGTCTTCACCCACGGCTTGGACGCCAGCCCCTTCTCGACGGCGTTGCGGGCCAGCAGCGCCGCGCCCAGCATCACCTCGGGGTTGGAGGTGTTGGTGCACGACGTGATGGCCGCGATCACCACCGCGCCGTGGTCGAGCTCGAACTCGCCTCGGTCGTCGGAGCGCACCCGAACCGGGTTGCTCACCCGGCCCTTGGCATGTGCCGCAGCCGATTCGAACTTCGGGGCGTCGTCGGCGTGGCCGTTCTCCAGCGCGCCGGGGTCGCTGGCCGGGAAGGACTCGTCGACGGCCTCGTCGAGCTTGGAGTACTCCTTCTTGTCGGGGTCGTCGCCGACGTAGTCGCCGATCTGTGCGCGGAACGTGGATTTCGCGTCGGACAACGCGATTCGGTCCTGCGGGCGCTTCGGTCCGGCGATCGAGGGCACCACGTCGGACAGGTTGAGTTCGAGGTACTCGGAGAAGGCCGGCTCGTGCTTCGGGTCGTGCCACATGCCCTGCTCTTTGGCGTACGCCTCGACCAGGGCGAGCTGCTCGTCGGAGCGGCCGGTGAACCGCAGATAGGAGATGGTCTCCTCGTCGATCGGGAAAATCGCGGCGGTGGAACCGAATTCGGGGCTCATGTTGCCCAGGGTGGCGCGGTTGGCCAGCGGCACCTCGGCCACCCCCTCGCCGTAGAACTCGACGAACTTGCCGACGACGCCGTGCTTGCGCAGCATCTCGGTGACGGTCAGCACCACGTCGGTGGCGGTGACGCCGGCCTGGATCTCACCGGTCAGCTTGAATCCGACGACTCGCGGGATCAGCATCGACACCGGCTGACCGAGCATCGCGGCCTCGGCCTCGATGCCGCCGACGCCCCAGCCCAGCACGCCCAGGCCGTTGACCATCGTGGTGTGCGAGTCGGTGCCCACGCAGGTGTCGGGGTAGGCGACCCCGTCGCGGTCCATCACCACGCTGGCCAGGTATTCGATGTTGACCTGGTGCACGATGCCGGTGCCCGGCGGCACCACCTTGAAGTCGCGGAAAGCGCCCTGGCCCCAGCGCAAGAACTGGTAACGCTCGCCGTTGCGCTGGTACTCGATCTCGACGTTGCGCTCGAAGGAGTCGGGGGTGCCGAACAGGTCGGCGATCACCGAGTGATCGATCACCAGGTCGGCGGGCGCCAGCGGGTTGACCTTCTCCGCCTTGCCGCCGAGGTCGCCGATCGCCTCGCGCATGGTCGCCAGGTCGACGATGCAGGGCACGCCGGTGAAGTCCTGCATCACGACCCGGGCGGGCGTGTACTGGATCTCAATGCTGGGTTCGGCCTTGGGATCCCAGTTCGCGATGGCCTCGATGTGGTCTTTGGTGATGTTGCTGCCGTCCTCGTTGCGCAGCAGGTTCTCGGCGAGGACTTTGAGGCTGTAGGGGAGTTTCTCGGTGTTGGGTACGGCGTCGAGACGATAGATCTGGTAACTCTTGTCGCCGACCTTGAGGGTGTCGCGCGCTCCGAACGAGTTCACAGAATCTTCTTTACTCACTTCAACTCCCAAGGATTTAGTTCTTCCGCCGACGGGCCGTGCCGGCGGTGCGGTGCTACTTTAACAGTACGCTTGTCCTGCATTACGGCGGGGCGCCCGTAGGTCCAGTCTTGTCGCGTAGGCCGACGGTTTAAACCCCTCGGGGCGGACTCTCTCGGAAGCGCCGTGACCGCGTGCCCGGGCGCGGCGCCGGGCGGATGCTCTCGAAACATAAACCTCGCACACCCTCGCCGGCGTGTCGTGTGCGTGGTTTATGTGTCGTGACCGCAAGGGCGGCGCGGCTTGCGGCGAGGCCGGCCCGCCCGCCGGGCGGGCGATCGCGAACCCGCGTCGCGTACGGTGCCGGTAGCACTAGTCAGGGAGGCGAAATGACCGGGCACGAATCCTTCGTCCTGCCGCTCTACATTCCGCAAGACGTCGACATGGCCGCGATCAAGGCGCAGGTTGCCGCCGACGGCGTCAGCGCGCCGGCCGCGGCGCTGCCCGAGCTGCTCGATGTGGTCAACCAGGCGCGCGCACACGGCATCAACCTCAAGATCGTGCTGCTCGACCACAACCCCCCGAACGACACCCCGCTGCGCGACATCTCGACCGTGGTCGGCGCCGACTACCACGACTCGACCGTCCTGACGCTCAGCCCGAGTTACGTAGGTAGCTACAGCACACAATTCCCGCGGGTCACGCTGGAGGCCGGCGAGGACATCGCCAAGACCGGCAACCCGGTGGTCTCGGCGCAGCATTTCGTGGGCGAGCTCGAGGGCCACGAATTCCCGTGGACGGGCCTCACCATCTTCCTGCTGCTCGCGGTCTTCGCGGCCGCCGTCGGCACCCGCCTCCTGCAGCTGCGCGCCAGGCGATCAGCAACTCCGTCGGATTCGGCGGGGGCGCAGGAAGTGACGCCGACGAACACGGCCTAGCCCCGCTTTCCGGCGCGACAGGTCCCGCCGGCCACTCCCTCATCGGCCGCTGCGGCAAACCCGGCAGGTCACCGTTCGGTCACATTAAACGCACGTCAAGAGTGCGATTTCTGTGGAGCGTTTGCACGCCCAATAGTGTGACGTACGGTGCAAATGATGCTGGTGTTGTCTTTGGCGCCTCTTGAGAGCCCTGTGGCCGGCGCCGCCCGTCGCGTTGAGCCGTAGGAGACCTGAGTCGAATGAGACGCACACGCCGGGGCTCCGCTGCGCAACCGGTCGCGAGGCTCGTCCGGCCGGTCGTGCCATCAGTCGTGAGCGTGGCCCTGCTGCTCTGTACGCCCGGGCTCGCCCAGGGTGACCCCGCCGCCGACAGCCTGGCCGGTCTGATCGCCAACGTCGCGAAGGCGAACCAGCGCCTGGAGAATCTGAGCGCCGAAATCCAGACGGAACAGGAGAGCGTCAACAAAGCCCTGGTGGACGTCGAGACCACCCGGGACAACGTCGCCGCGGCCCAACGCGACCTCGAGACCAGCCAGCAGGCGGTCAAAGACGCCAACACCGCGATCGCCGCGGCGCAACAGCGGTTCGACACGTTCGCCGCCGCCACCTACATGAATGGCCCGTCGAGCAGCTACCTGACCGCCACCAGCCCAGACGAGATCATCGCCACCGAGGCCGCCGCGAAGACCCTGTCCGCGAGCTCCCAAACGGTGATGACCAGGCTGCAGCAGGCGCGAACCGAACAGGTGAACAAGGAATCGGCGGCTCGGCTGGCCAAGCAGAAGGCCGACAAGGCCGCCGCCGACGCCAAAGGCAGCCAGGACGCCGCGGTGGCGGCGCTGACCGATTCCAAGCGCAAGTTCGACGAACAGCGCGAACAGGTCACCCGGCTGGCCGCCGAACGCGACGAGGCGCAGGCGAAACTCGAAGCCGCCCAACGGCAGTGGTCGACCGGCCCGGGCGGTCCCGCCACCCCGAGCTCGGGCGACCGGTGGGAGACCGGCTCGCCCGGGGCGCCGGCGCCGCACACCGGGGCCCGCCGCTGGGACGGCGCCTGGGACCCGACCCTGCCGATGATCCCGAGCGCCAACGTCCCCGGCGACCCGATCGCGGTCATCAACCAGGTGCTGGGGATCTCGGCCACCTCGACGCAGGTCACCGCCGGACTGGGCCGCAACTTCCTGCAGCAGCTCGGCATCCTCAAGCCCGACGACACAGGCATCACCAATGCCGCCCCCGGCGGGACTTCCGGGCGGATCCCGCGGGTGTACGGCCGGCAGGCCACCGAATACGTGATCCGGCGCGGCATGTCGCAGATCGGCGTGCCGTACTCCTGGGGCGGCGGCAACGCCGCCGGGCCCAGCAAGGGCATCGACTCGGGCGCCGGCATCACCGGCTTCGACTGCTCGGGCCTGGTCCTGTACTCGTTCGCCGGGGTGGGCATCAAGCTGCCGCACTACTCGGGCTCGCAGTACAACCTGGGCCGCAAGATCCCGTCCTCGCAGATGCGCCGCGGCGACGTCATCTTCTACGGCCCCGGCGGCAGCCAGCACGTCACGATCTACCTCGGCGACGGGCAAATGCTCGAGGCCCCCGATATCGGGCTGAAGGTCCGCGTCGCGCCGGTGCGCACCAGCGGCATGACGCCCTACGTGGTCCGCTACATCGAGTGGTGAACGAATGAAAATCGAACGGGGAGCCATGCGCCGCAAGCGGATTCGCCTGATCAACCTCGCCTGGATCACCACCGTGGTGACCGGGCTGATGTTGTCGGTCGCCGCCCCGGCGCCCGTCGCCGTGGCCGACCCCGGCGCCTGGGACCCCACCCTGCCGGCGACGATCAGCGCGGGCGCCCCGGGCGACCCGCTCGCCGTCGCCAACGCGTCGCTGCAGGCCACCGCCCAGGCGACCCAAACGACGATGGACCTGGGCAGGCAGTTCCTGGGCGGCCTCGGAATCAACATCCTGGGGGATCCCGCTCCCACTGCGGCAAGCCCCACCAACCCGGGCGGCAAGATCCCGCGGGTCTACGGCCGTCAGGCAATCGAGTACGTCATCAAGCGGATGGGCTCGCAGATGGGCGTGCCCTACTCGTGGGGCGGTGGCTCGCTGGACGGCCCGAGCAAGGGCGTCGGCGACGGCGCGAACATCACCGGTTTCGACTGCTCGGGCCTGATGCGGTACGGCTTCGCCGGCGTCGGCGTCCTGATTCCCCGGTTCTCCGGTGACCAGTACAACGCCGGCCGGCACATCCCACCCGACCAGGCGCGGCGCGGCGACCTGATCTTCTACGGCCCGAACGGCGGCCAGCACGTGACGATGTATCTGGGCAACGGCCAGATGCTGGAGGCGTCCAGCCTCGCCGGTCACGTCACCGTCAGCCCGGTTCGCAAGCCCGGCATGACGCCGTTCCTGACTAGGATCATCGAGTACTGATCCAGGTTCGTTGCTGGGCGGGTCGCCCGGCTGGATGCCGGGGGCGAACCACCAGCGTCGACGGAATCCGGCGGGCCTGGAATAGTTGGACGCGGGCACGTCGCGGCCCCACGACAGTGGTGGTGCAAGCAGTCGTGTCCGAATGAGCTGTGGAGGGTTATTGATGACAGCAGCAGGTGGGCCGCCTCAGGGCGCCAGCGGTTACTCGGGCCCGGGTGGTCCTGCCGGCTCGCCGGCCCATGAGGCGCCGTCGGGCGGTGGTAATGGCCTGGCCGCGGAGGTGCACACGCTGGAGCGGGCCATCTTCGAGGTCAAGCGGATCATCGTCGGCCAGGACCAGCTCGTCGAGCGGATGCTGGTCGGCCTGCTCTCCAAGGGCCACGTGTTGCTCGAAGGTGTCCCAGGTGTGGCCAAGACCCTGGCCGTCGAGACCTTCGCCAAGGTGGTGGGCGGCACGTTCGCCCGCATCCAGTTCACGCCCGACCTGGTGCCCACCGACATCATCGGTACCCGCATCTACCGGCAGGGCAAGGAGGAGTTCGACACCGAGCTCGGCCCGGTGGTGGTGAACTTCCTGCTCGCCGACGAGATCAACCGTGCGCCTGCCAAGGTGCAGTCGGCGTTGCTGGAGGTCATGCAGGAACGCCAAGTGTCGATCGGCGGCAAGAGGTTCCCGCTGCCCAACCCGTTCCTGGTGATGGCCACCCAGAACCCGATCGAGCACGAGGGCGTGTACCCGCTCCCCGAGGCCCAGCGGGACCGCTTCCTGTTCAAGATCAACGTCGGCTACCCGTCGCCCGAAGAAGAGCGGGAGATCATCTACCGGATGGGTGTGCGGCCGCCCGAGCCCAAGCAGATCCTCAACACCGGCGACTTGTTGCGGCTGCAGGACATCGCGGCTAACGGCTTCGTGCACCACGCGCTGGTCGACTACGTGGTGCGCGTCGTGACCGCCACCCGCCATCCCGAGCAGCTTGGCATGAACGACGTCAAGACGTGGATCTCGTTCGGTGCGTCCCCGCGCGCCTCGCTGGGCATCATCGCCGCGTCCCGCTCGCTGGCGCTGGTGCGTGGCCGCGACTACGTGATTCCGCAGGATGTCGTCGATGTCATTCCCGACGTGCTGCGGCACCGCCTGGTGCTCACCTACGACGCGCTCGCCGACGAGATCTCGTCGGAGATCGTCATCAACCGGATCCTGCAGACGGTCGCCCTGCCTCAGGTCAACGCCGTTCCGCAGCAGGGGCAGTCGGTGCCCCCTGTGATGCAGCCCGCCGGCGCGGCTAGCGGTCGGTGACCGACCCCAAGCAGCCGGCGGTGCCACACCCGCCCTCGATGCAGCGCGGGCAGATCGTCGACCCGAAGCTGGCGGCGGCGCTGCGGCAACTCGAGCTGACGGTCAAGCGCAAGCTCGACGGCGTCCTGCACGGTGACCATCTCGGGCTGATCCCGGGACCGGGCTCCGAGCCGGGCGAATCGCGCGAGTACCAGCCCGGTGACGACGTCCGGAGGATGGACTGGGCCGTCACGGCGCGCACCACGCACCCCCACGTCCGGCAGATGATCGCCGACCGTGAGCTGGAGACGTGGCTGGTGGTCGACATGTCGGCCAGCCTCGACTTCGGCACCGTGGGCTGCGAGAAGCGCGACCTGGCCGTGGCGGCAGCTGCCGCGATCACGTTCCTCAACAGCGGCGGCGGCAACCGGCTCGGGGCGCTGATCTCCAACGGCCAGACCACGACTCGGGTTCCGGCGCGCTCCGGGCGGCAGCACGAACAGACGCTGCTGCGCACCATCGCCACCACCCCGAGGGCGCCGGTCGGCGTGCGCGGGGATCTGGCGACGACCATCGACGCGCTGCGCCGTCCGGAACGCCGCCGCGGCATGGCGGTGATCATCAGCGACTTCCTGGGGCCGATCAACTGGATGCGCCCGCTGCGGGCGATCGCGGCCCGCCACGAGGTGCTGGCCGTCGAGGTGCTCGACCCCCGCGACGTCGAGCTGCCCGACATCGGCGACGTCGTGCTGCAGGACGCCGAATCCGGGGTCACCCGCGAGTTCACCATCGATCCCCAGCTGCGCGACGATTTTGCCAAGGCTGCCGCCGCGCACCGCGCCGAGGTGGCGCGCACCGTGCGCAGCTGCGGGGCGCCGATACTGACCCTGCGCACCGACCGCGATTGGATCGCCGACATCGTCCGCTTCGTCGAGTCCCGCCGGCGCGGGGCGATGGCGGGACGGCAGTGACGGGCACTTTGACCGAGGCGCACAGACACACCAAGACGGTTTTATGACACTGCCATTGCTCGGGCCGATATCGCTGTCCGGCTTCGCACACTCCTGGTTCTTCCTGTTCCTGTTGGTCGTGTTCGGGCTGGCCGCGATGTACATCCTCATGCAGCTGGCGCGGCAGCGAAGGATGCTGCGCTTCGCCAACATGGAGCTGCTGGAAAGCGTTGCGCCCCAACGTCCTTCGCGCTGGCGGCACGTGCCGGCGATCCTGCTGGTGGCGTCGCTGGTGCTGTTCACCATCGCGATGGCGGGGCCGACCAACGACGTCCGCATTCCCCGCAACCGGGCGGTGGTGATGCTGGTGATCGACGTGTCGCAGTCGATGCGCGCCACCGATGTGCAGCCCAACCGGATGGCGGCCGCGCAGGAGGCGGCCAAGCAGTTCGCCGACGAGCTGACCCCGGGCATCAACCTGGGGCTGATCGAGTACGCGGGCACAGCCACCGTGCTGGTGTCGCCGACGACCAACCGCGACGCGACGAAGAACGCGCTGGACAAGTTGCAGTTCGCCGACCGCACCGCCACCGGGGAGGGCATCTTCACCGCGTTGCAGGCGATCGCGACGGTCGGCGCGGTGATCGGCGGCGGCGACAAGCCGCCACCGGCGCGCATCGTGCTGTTCTCCGACGGCAAGGAGACGATGCCGACCAATCCGGACAACCCGAAGGGCGCCTTCACCGCCGCCCGCACCGCCAAGGACCAGGGCGTGCCCATCTCGACGATCTCGTTCGGCACCCCGTACGGCTTCGTCGAGATCAACGACCAGCGCCAGCCCGTTCCCGTCGACGACACGACGATGAAGAAGGTCGCCGAGCTCTCCGGCGGCAGTTGGTACAACGCCGCGAGCCTGGCGGAGCTGAAGGCGGTCTACGCGACGCTGCAGCAGCAGATCGGCTACGAGACCATCAAGGGCGACGCCAGCGTGGGCTGGGTTCGGCTCGGGGCGCTGGTGTTGGCGCTCGCCGCACTCGCGGCCCTGCTCATCAACCGCCGCCTGCCGACGTAATTAGGGTTCCAGCCCGCGAGCGTAAGCTGGCTGCGATTGCCGGCCCGGATTTTCGCAGTGTGGTTACATTCGCGAAGCGCGCCTCGCTGACCCGGCGGATTATTTCGTCGCGGTGATGTTCGGCGATGACTCTGACGACAATCCACCCGTGACGCTCGAGCATCTCCAGCCGGCGGACGTCCTTGACGTATTGATAGCGACTCGAGCGATGCTGATCGCCGTCATACTCGACAGCGACCTTGCTGTCGTCCCAGCCCATGTCCAAATACGCCACGACGCAGCCCCATTCGTTGAGCACAGGGATCTGTGTCTGCGGAGCCGGAAACCCGGCCACAATCAACAGCAGCCGCAACCAGGTCTCCTTGGGCGATTGCGCCCCACCGTCGACGAGTCCGAGGGCGAGGCGAGCAGCTTTCATTCCCCGGCGCCCCCGATACCGCTCGAGTAGGGGCTCGACGTCGGCCAGCTTCAGGTCGGTCGCCTGCACGAGGGCATCGATGGCGGCGACCGCGGTTTCCTTCGGATGGCGCTTCGCCAGGTCAAGGGCCGTACGGGCCGGCGTAGTGACACGCATCCCGTCGACGACCGTGATCTCGTCGGCTCCGACGCGCTCTTCCCAGACCCGCACTCCCGCGGCCCGTCGGCGGTTGCAATCGATGATCTCGGCAGGTCGCGCCGGGTCGATCCAGCGAGCACCATGGAGCGCGGCGGCCGAGAAGCCTGCCAGGATGCCTCGTCGCCGCGATCGCAGCCAGGACGCCTTGGCGCGCAACACAGCGGTCAATTCCGTATCTCTGGGCATGTAGACGTCCCGGTGCAGCGCAATGTACCGAGTTCGGAGCTCATGGCGAGTCACCAGCCGCGCGGCGCGGGCTTCACTGCCCACGAAAGGATCCGTCATGGCGAAAGTGTGCTGAGTCACACCGACAAGTCGAGGCGGTCGTAACGTGGTGGCGGATTTTCGTTCGATATCTCGCCACAGCGTTACGACCGCGGCCTGGTAGGAGGGACATTTCAGCCCGGGGCGATTTCGGGGCGACCACGGCAAGGCGCTAGGTTGGCGGGGTGACTGACACGGCCACCGAGAACACCACCGAAAGTGCCGCCACCGGCGGCAAACCCGCATTCGTATCCCGCTCAGTCCTGGTGACGGGCGGAAACCGGGGCATCGGACTGGCGATCGCGCAGCGGCTGGCCGCCGATGGCCACAAGGTGGCCGTCACCCACCGCGGATCCGGGGCGCCCGAGGGGTTGTTCGGCGTGGTGTGTGACGTGACCGACAACGAGGCCGTCGACCGGGCGTTCAAAGAGGTCGAGGAGCACCAGGGGCCCGTCGAGGTGCTGGTGTCCAATGCCGGCATCTCCAAAGACGCCTTCCTGATCCGGATGACCGAGGAGCGCTTCACCGAGGTCATCAACGCGAACCTCACCGGGGCGTTCCGGGTGGCCCAGCGGGCGTCGCGGAGCATGCAGCGCAAGCGGTTCGGCCGCATCATCTTCATCGGGTCGGTGTCGGGCATGTGGGGCATCGGAAACCAGGCCAACTACGCGGCCGCCAAGGCCGGCCTGATCGGCATGGCGCGTTCGATTTCCCGCGAGCTGTCCAAGGCCGGGGTGACCGCCAACGTGGTCGCCCCCGGCTACATCGACACCGAGATGACCCGCGCGCTCGACGAGCGGATCCAGGCGGGCGCACTGGAATTCATCCCGGCCAAGCGGGTCGGCACCGCCGAGGACGTCGCGGGGGCGGTCAGCTTCCTGGCGTCCGAGGATGCGGGCTACATCGCCGGCGCGGTCATCCCGGTTGACGGCGGCATGGGCATGGGCCACTGAATTCGGCCCCGACACATCGACATTAAGGACGGACATGGCAGGACTGCTCGAGGGCAAACGGGTTCTGGTCAGCGGGATCATCACCGACTCGTCGATCGCGTTTCACATCGCGAAGGTCGCCCAGGAGGCGGGGGCGCAGTTGGTGCTCACCGGGTTCGACCGGCTGCGGCTGATCCAGCGCATCGCGGACCGGTTGCCGGAGAAGGCCCCGCTGATCGAACTCGACGTGCAGAACGAGAAGCACCTGGACACGCTCGCCGAGCGGGTCACCGCCGAGATCGGTGAGGGCAACAAGCTCGACGGCGTGGTGCACTCGATCGGCTTCATGCCGCAGACCGGGATGGGCATCAACCCGTTCTTCGACGCGCCCTACGAGGACGTCTCCAAAGGCATCCACATCTCCGCCTACTCGTATGCCTCCCTGGCCAAGGCGCTGCTGCCGATCATGAACCCCGGCGGGTCCATCGTCGGCATGGACTTCGACCCGAGCCGGGCCATGCCGGCCTACAACTGGATGACGGTGGCCAAGAGCGCGCTCGAATCGGTCAACCGGTTCGTGGCCCGCGAGGCCGGCAAGTTCGGTGTTCGCTCGAATCTGGTTGCGGCGGGGCCGATCCGGACCCTGGCGATGTCCGCCATCGTCGGCGGTGCGCTGGGCGAGGAGGCGGGCGCCCAGATGCAGCTACTGGAAGAGGGCTGGGACCAGCGGGCGCCGATCGGCTGGAACATGAAGGACCCCACGCCCGTGGCGAAGACGGTGTGCGCCCTGCTTTCGGACTGGCTGCCGGCCACCACCGGCACCATCATCTTCGCCGACGGCGGCGCCAGCACCCAACTGCTTTAATCGCCAATGGAATTCGACGCCGTCCTGCTGCTGTCCTTCGGCGGGCCGGAGGGCCCCGAGCAGGTACGGCCGTTCCTGGAAAACGTCACCCGCGGCCGCAACGTGCCGCCCGAACGCCTCGACGACGTCGCCCAGCACTACCTGCATTTCGGCGGGGTGTCACCGATCAACGGCATCAACCGCGCCCTGATCGGCGAGCTGCGGGCGGAACTGGACCTGCCCATTTACTTCGGCAACCGCAACTGGGAACCCTACGTCGAAGACACCGTTGCGACCATGCGGGACAACGGGGTTCGCCGTGCCGCGGTGTTCACCACGTCGGCGTGGAGCGGCTACTCCAGCTGCACGCAGTACACCGAGGACATCGCCCGGGCGCGGCGGGCCGCCGGGCCGGACGCGCCCGAGCTGGTCAAGCTGCGCCCGTACTTCGACCACCCGCTGTTCGTCGAGATGTTCGCCGGCACCGTCGCGGCCGCAGCGCGGACGGTGCCCGAGGGCGCCCGCCTGGCGTTCACCGCGCATTCGGTGCCGGTGGCCGCCGACCAGCGCCTCGGCCCCAGGCTCTACAGTCGCCAAGTCGCCTACGCCGCAAGGCTGGTCGCCGCCGCGGCCAACTACGCCGACTTCGATCTCGCGTGGCAATCGCGGTCCGGGCCGCCGCAGGTGCCGTGGCTGGAGCCCAGCGTCGAGGACCATCTCGCGGCGCTGGCCGCCTCGGGCACGACGGCCGTCGTCGTCTGCCCGATCGGGTTCGTCGCCGACCACATCGAGGTGGTTTGGGATCTCGACGAGGAATTGCGATCCCAGGCCGAGGCGGCGGGTCTGGCGTTCGCCCGGGCCGCCACACCCAACGCAGATCGCCGATTCGCCCGGCTCGCAGCCGATTTGATCGACGAGCTGCGCACCGGCCGCGCCCCCACCAGGGTGACCGGCCCCGACCCGGTGCCCGGTTGTCTCGCCAGCGTCGACGGCGCGCCGTGCCGTCCGCCGCACTGCGCCGCGGCCGAAGCCGGCTAGTCAGCCCACGCGGAGTGCAGGATCGCGGTGACGGCGGCCATTCGCGCCGACCGCACGACGGCGGTCAACGGCCGCAGCGCGTCACTGGCGATGCGTGCCTCCGAAGACGATTGCGTGCCGAACGGTTCCGGAACGGCGACCACCGGCGCGGTGAACCGATCCGGCGAGTCGGGGGAGCGGCTCAGTCCGGCGCTGACCGCGATGATGGCGTCAACGTGGGCGGCGTTCTCCAGCACCCGCAACGCGCGGGACGGCGCATGGTCGGGAATCCGGTGTTGCCGTGCGGATTCCAGCAACTGCTCGACGAGTCCGCGCGGATCCTCGACGTCGGCCGCGGCCGATCCGAGGCCGATCGCGCCGAGCGCGTCGGCGGCCGATCGGACCGCGGACCGCAGCGTGTATTCGGCGTCCCCGAGCTCGTGGTGGTCGAGCACCGGCGCACCGGGCAGCGAGTACACGGTCCAGGACAGCGCGCACAATTCCGGGAAGTCCGCCGCGTCTTCGTCGTAGGAGAACTCGGGGACCAGCCCGACGGCGGTGGCGGAATCGTTGGGATTGGCGACGATGATCGCTTCGCCGGCGGCCAGGGCGTCGCGCTCGAACTGCGTCCCCGGGGCAAGCCCGCGCACATCGCCGGGCACGGGCAAAAGCACATTGATGGTTCCGAGCAGCCGCCCCGCGCCGTCCGCGGAGGGTGTCGATCGGCCGACCGCGGCGCGCAGCGTCTGCAGCAGCGTCACCGTCCCGGCGTCGTTCACATCCGGCCACGGCAGCCCGGTGTGGCCGGCGGCGACCGCATCATACGCGGTGACCGATTGCTTTGGAGCCCATACCGATAACGCGTCCAACACGTCGTCGGGCGCGGCCTTGCCCGCGAGCCAGGCATTGGCCCACAGGGACAGCGAGACACTGGGACACCACACGATTCCGCAGTGTAGTTGTTTTGCCCGGCAAAGGCGGATCACGCGTATTCTGACCGCATGCACGCTGCGGTGCTTTGGCTAATATTCGCGCTGGTGCTTGCCGGTGCGGAGGCGCTCACCGGCCATATGTTTTTGGTGATGCTCGGCGGCGGGGCGCTGGCGGCGGCAATCACAAGTTGGCTGACGGACTGGCCCGGCTGGGCGAACGGCACGGTGTTCCTCATCGTCTCCGTCCTGCTGTTGGTGCTGGTGCGCCCTGCGCTGCGGCGGCGGCTGACACCGGCGCACGCGCCGCGGCTGGGTATCGAGGCGCTGGAGGGCAAGAAGGCCCTGGTGCTCGAGCGGATCGGCCGCGACGAGGGTCAGGTGAAGCTCGACGGCGAGGTGTGGACGGCGCGTCCGCTCAACGAGGGCGATGTCTACGAACCGGGGGAGTCGGTGACCGTCCTGCAGATCGATGGCGCCACGGCGGTCGTCTTCAGGAGCAATCCATAACGGATGCGAGAGACGCTGTGAGAGAGAGGAACTCCCGTGCAAGGTGCGGTTGCTGGTTTGGTGTTGTTAGCCGTCCTGGTGATATTCGCCATAATCGTGGTGGCCAAGTCGGTCGCCCTGATACCGCAGGCCGAGGCCGCGGTGATCGAGCGGCTGGGGCGATATAGCCGGACGGTCAGCGGTCAGCTGACGCTGTTGGTCCCGTTCATCGACCGGGTGCGCGCCCGGGTGGACCTGCGTGAGCGGGTGGTGTCGTTCCCGCCGCAGCCGGTCATCACCGAGGACAACCTGACGCTGAACATCGACACCGTGGTCTACTTCCAGGTCACCGTCCCGCAGGCCGCCGTCTACGAGATCAGCAACTACATCGTCGGCGTCGAGCAGCTCACCACCACCACCCTGCGCAACGTGGTCGGCGGGATGACGCTCGAGCAGACGCTTACCTCCCGCGACATGATCAACGGCCAGCTGCGCGGCGTCCTCGACGAGGCGACCGGCCGCTGGGGCCTGCGGGTCGCGCGGGTCGAGCTGCGCAGCATCGACCCGCCGCCGTCGATCCAGGCCTCGATGGAAAAGCAGATGAAGGCCGACCGTGAGAAGCGGGCGATGATCCTGACCGCCGAAGGGAACCGGCAGGCCGCGATCACACAGGCCGAGGGCGCCAAGCAGGCGCAGATCCTGGCGGCTGAGGGCGCCAAACAGGCCGCGATCCTGGCCGCCGAGGCCGACCGGCAGTCCCGGATGCTGCGGGCCCAGGGTGAGCGCGCCGCGGCTTACCTGCGGGCGCAGGGGCAGGCCAAGGCCATCGAGAAGACCTTCGCCGCGATCAAGGCCGGCAGGCCCACCCCGGAGATGCTGGCCTACCAGTACCTGCAGACGCTGCCGGAGATGGCGCGCGGTGACGCCAACAAGGTCTGGGTGGTGCCCAGCGACTTCAGCGCGGCGTTGCAGGGATTCACCAAACTCCTGGGTACCCCCGGCGAGGACGGCGTGTTCAGATTCCAGCCGTCACCGGTCGAGGACGCACCCAAGCACAGCGCCGACGATGACGCCGACGTCGCCGACTGGTTCTCCACCGAAACCGATCCCGCGATCGCGCAGGCGGTGGCCAAGGCCGAGGCGAGCGCCCGCCAGCCGGTGGATGGCACTATGCCGGGGGCACCGCCGCAATTGACCCAATAGGATTGCTCCATGAGCGTTTTCACGTCGCCGAAGACGTACGTCGCGCTAGGCGCGTTCCATGCAGTCGACGCGGTGTTGTGCGGCGTCCAGGTGGCCCCGATCAAAAAGGTTCTGGATGACGTCGGGCTGCCGGAAAACGTTCGGCCCGTGCTGCCGGTGGTGAAGGCGGCCGCCGCGGTGGGCTTGCTGTCGGTCACCCGTTTCCCCGCGCTGGCGAGGCTAACCACCGCGATGTTGACGCTCTATTTCGTCTTGGCGCTCGGCGCGCACATCCGGGTCCGGGACAAGGTCGCCAACGCGCTTCCGGCGGCGGCGTTCCTGGTGACCTTCGCCGTGATGACGGCGAAGGGTCCCGACCGCGCCTAGTCGAGGCGCAGCTCGACCAACGGCAGCGGGGCGCCGGTGTCGGTGATCGACGCGCCGAGCGTGTCCTCCAGCACGGGCCGCATCCGCTCCCACGCTTTCGGGTGACGGCTGCGGTAGGCGGCCAGGGCGCGGTCCACCTCGTCCTGGGCCATCACGCGTGCCGTGGCTCGTCTTGGGGCACGACTGCCGGTGTAGACCCGCACCCGCGGATTGGCTTCAATGTTGCGGAACCACTGCGCTTTTCGGCCGAAGCCGGAGGCCACCACGTAGGAGCCCGGGGCGGGGTGGTCGACGACTTCGAGGACGGCGTAGCGCCGCGCGCCCGAGGTGCGACCGGTGTGTTCGAGCATCAGCATGCGGGAGCCGAACAGCGCGCCCGCGCGGGCCTTGAAGAGCCAGATCGGCGCGCGCACCAGTCGGTGCGACCGAAGCAGGCGTCCGGCGAGCTCGGAAAGTGAGGGCACCGCTACGCGTGGGGCGCCGGCGGCAACGGCGGCGCGGGGACGACGGCCGGCGCGGACGTCGGCAATGGCGGTGAGGTGTAGATGCACCCGCCTCCGCCCGCCGACTGTGACGACAGCGGCGGCGGGTATGGCGGCGGGGGAAGCTGAACCCGGACCGTCCACACCAACCCGGTGATCGCGAGGGTGGCGAGGACGCCGAGTACCAGGCCGGCCAGCCCGGCGACGATGGCGACGCCGGCGGGAAAGCGGCGGGTTCCGATGCTGTCCGAGGTCATGCGGCTCCCCACGGTCGTCGGATGTCGGTGACTTCAGACGCTACTGGCGAGACGGCTGCCGCCGCCACGATTCGCCGGATCGCGACGGCGGCAGGCCGGTCAGCTGTGCGGGGCAGCGGAGGGCGGCGGCGGTGGCGGGAAGGCCTCGCCCGGCGGCGGGACCAAGCCTCGCGGCGGCCCGGGCGGCGCGGGTGGCGGCGCGAACCCGAAACCCCCGGGCATGGGCCCACCCATCGGCGGCGGCGGTGGACCCTGATGCAGTCCCATCATCGGCGGCGGACCCGGCAGCGGCGGCGGACCGGGCGGGCCCGCGCTGATGATCCAGGCGAAGGCGATGGCCGCGATGGTGCCGACCGCGCCGATCAGCGCGCCCGCCACCCCGGCGCCGACCACGACACCGGTGGCGTAGCGGCGGGGTTCACGTGGTTGCCGGGGCGGCGGCGGATTGGTGTCGATCTCCTCGTTTGTGGTCATGGCTTCGGACGGTAGGGGCCGCATCTGAAGTGGACCTGAAGAAACTGCGGTCCCGTCCGTCACTCCTGTCACCAGCGAAGGGCAGCGGCGTTGTGCCCGCCTCGCAGCGACAAACGCGAAATGGCCCTGCCGAGGGCGGATTGTCGCTCAGAGGCGGGCACCTGGTCACATCCCGGCGTTCCTGATAAATCTGGGACTGCCGGGACGGAAGGGGCACCGCGGCGGCTTCAGGTTGGTTTCAGCACCGGCGCTCACAATGGAGTCATGACGAACTGCCCGCGCCCGGCCGCCGGCCACTTCAGCGTCGGCACGCCGCGGATTCTGGTGGTCGAGGACTCCGAGACGATCCGGGAGATGGTCAGCGAAGCGCTGACCGACATCGGCTATCACACCGAGGGTCGTTGTGACGGTGACGGTTTGGAGGAGGTGCTCGACGGGCTGCGGCCGGACCTGGTGGTGCTCGACGTCATGCTGCCGGGACGCGACGGATTCGACCTGATCGACGTCATCCGCGGCTGGGGCGACGTGGGGATCGTCTTGATCACGGCGCGGGACGGCCTGCAGGATCGGCTGCGCGGGTTGGACGGTGGGGCCGACGACTACGTGATCAAACCGTTCGAGCTGGCCGAACTGGTGTCGCGCGTCGGGGCGGTGTTGCGCCGGCGCGGACGGCTGCCGCAGGTTGTCCAGGTCGGGGATCTGATGCTGGACGCCGACGCCGGCGTGGCCGCGCGCGGTGGTAGCCGCCTCGACCTGACCGCAACCGAACTGCGGCTGTTGGCCTTCCTGGTGGAACAGCGCGGCCGCATCGTCAGCGCCGGCCAGATCCTGAACGGGGTCTGGGGGTACGACGCCTACGATCCGAACCTGGTGCAGGTGCATATCAGTGGATTGCGGCGCAAGCTCGAAGCCCACGGGCCGCGGATCCTGCACACCGTGCGCGGCATCGGCTACCGGTTGCAGCCGCGGCGATCATGACGGCCGCGTCCACGACTCGGACCCCGTCCCTGCAGCGCCGGGTGACGCTGGTGGTGGTGGCGTTGCTCGCCCTGCTGCTGGTGGTGCTCGGCGTGACCGTCGACCTCAGCCTGGGCGTCCTCGCCCGCAGAAACCTGCACGACCGGCTCCTCGCCGCGGCATCCCGGGCCGAGGCGCTGGACGTCGCACACACGTCACCCGACCTGCTGGCCGCCGAACTCAACGGCGGCGGCGTACGGGCACTGCTGGTCACCGCCGACGGCGCAACGTACGGCGACCGCGGCATCAGCCCCGATACCGTCGCGGGTCCCGTTGTCCCGCCGCCCTTTCCGCCCCCGCCGCCGTTCGCTCCGCCACCGCCGTTCGCGCCCGGCCCGAACTTCCCGCCGCCCGGCATTGCACCCTGGCCGCCGCCGCCCCCGCCGCCCCCGCCGGATGCCACCGCGACGGCCGTCGTGCGCCCGCTGCCGGATGGCTCCCGGGTGATCCTGGTCGCCGACACGACGCAAACCACCCAGGTGACGCACCAGCTGCGCCTGCTGATGATCGGGGCCGGCGTGGTGACGCTCCTGACCGCGGCGCTGTTGTTGGTGGCGGTCAGTCGGGTGGCGTTGCGCCCGTTGGACCGGCTGACGGCGCTGGCGAACGACATCAGGACGGGCGATCGCGGGCGACGGCTGCGCCCGGACCGGGCCGATACCGAATTGGGGCGCGCCGCAACCGCTTTCGACGGGATGCTGGACGCGTTGGAGGCTTCCGAAAACCGGGCCCAGCGGGCCGCGGACGCCGCCCAGCGGGCCGAGACCGCGACCCGGCGCTTCCTCGTCGACGCCGCCCACGAGTTGCGGACCCCGATCGCCGGGATTCAGGTCGCCGCCGAACAGCTCGTCAACAACGCCTCCGCCGCGGATCAGGGCGACGACGCGGCGCAGGGTCAGTACCGCCGGGCCAGCCTGTTGCTGTCCGACGCCCGCCGCGCCGGCCGGCTCGTCTCGGACATGCTCGATCTGAGCCGCATCGACGCGGGCCTGCCGTTGGACACCCGCGAGGTCGACCTGGCCGCGATCGCGGACGCCGAAGCCGACCGGGCCGCGATGCTCGCGCCGCAACTCGCGATCAGCCGCACCGGCGGGGCCGACCTCGCCGTCAACGCGGACCCCACCCGGCTCGCGCAGATCCTGTCCAATCTGCTCGACAACGCACGCCGCTACACACCGGCCGGAGGCGCCATCACGATCGACGTCCGGCGCGACGACGGCGCCGCCGCGGTGACTGTCACCGACAGCGGCCCAGGGATTCCCGACGAGGAGCGCGAGCGGATCTTCGAGCGCCTGGTGCGCCTGGACGCCGGCCGCGCCCGAGATCACGGCGGCGCAGGGCTCGGGCTGCCGATCGCCCGGGCGCTGGCCCGAGCCCACGGCGGAGAGCTGGTGTGCGTGCCGCGCGACGGCGGTGCCGAGTTCCGCCTCACCCTGCCGGTCGTCGCTGCCGTCGACCCGAGCGCCGAGCGGTGACCACCCCGGGTCGAGGCGGCCACCGCTCGGTGCCGCTAGCGCACGCCCGGCACTAGAACCCCGGCGGTGGCGGGCGGAAGGGGCCACCCGGAGCCCCCGGCGCCGGCGGTCCGCCCGGTGGTCCGGGCGGCGGCGGTGGTCCACCGGGCCCACCCGGTCCCGGCCCCCAGGGTTGTCCCGGCGGCGGGGGCGGGGGCGGATCCGCGCTGGCCACCGCGGCGCCGAAGCCGGCCGCGGTCGCCCCAAGGACGCCCGCCAGCAGTGAACCGGCGATGAGTTGTTTGATCTTCACTGGGCCCATCCTCTCCCTTTCTGTCGGCGATCGATCCCCGTCGGGTGCGCAATAGCGTCCCGCGCACCGCGACGTCCGCGACATTAGAAAGCGAGCCTGAAGCCAGCCTGAAGATCCTTGCGGTGGGCGAACTTTCAGCCGGCCGCGGACGACACCGCGGTCACGGTGGTCAGCCGCCACTTGTCCAGCCAGGGCTGGACGAGCTCGGCCACCGAGAACCTCGCCGGGGCCGAACATCCCGGCTTCGGCGGGTCGGGGACACCCCCGCGGATGAGGATGCCGACGGCGCGCACGGCGCCGTCGCCGTCGTTGAGGTAGACCGGCCCGCCGGAGTCGCCGCATTGGCCGGGCGCCAAGAACACGACCTTGCTCTTGGTGACTTCCGTGATCGGGCCGCAGGTGGCCTCGCCGGAACCCATGCCGAACTTGCAGAGTTCCTGGCCGATCTGCAGGTTGGTGGCGACGCCCGCGACCGGCAGGGAGGCCCCGATGGCCGCGCTCTGCGGGACGCTTTCGCCGTTGAGCAGGACCAGGCCGATGTCGTGCTGCTCCTTGTGCACACCCTCGTTGACCGTCTGGCTGAACGTGCCGACCGTCGCGTAGGGGAGGACGCCGCCCAGGTTCATCGTCACCTTGCCGGGCCCGCCCGGGCGGTTGCAGTGACCGGCCGTCAGCACCCCGGTCTCGCCGGCGGCGGTGTGCACCAAAAATCCCGCGGTGCAACCCATTCCGCCCGACCCGTCGGCGTACTCGACGAAGATGCCCGCGCCGGGGCCGATAGCGCTCGATGCGGGCAGGTCGATCGGTGCCAGGGCGGGCGGTGGGGCGAGGGAGCGGGCGCCGTCGTTCCTGGACAGCTGGGACACCGCGGCGACGAAGGCCATGGCGCAGAACAACGCCGCGATCGCCAGCAACGCGGAATGCATCCTGGAGCGTTGTGGCAGCGGATATTGCACGTGGGTTCCGGCCAACACCCCCCCTTGAGCGCGCGATGCCGGTAGGTCTCTGAGGCCCCAGCTTGCCAGCTTCGGCCCAGCGGCCGTGGCGATTAGCGAGATCTGGTCAGCGAACGGTGGCCGGCTGGGGGGAGGGCTCGTCGTCGACGGGACTGTCTGCCCGGCGATGGTGCCGGCGGAAATGGCGGATCTCGATGATCAAGCCCGTCAAACCCAGCGTCGCCGTGCACAGCGAGACGAGGTACAGCAGCGAGTTGGGGTGTCCGGCGAGGGCGTCTCCGAGGATCACCACGGCGGCGGTGCCGGGCAGCAGGCCGCCCAGCGTCGCCAGCGTGTACGGCAGCAGGCGCACCGTCGACGCACCGGCGGCGTAGTTGATCGCGGAGAACGGCACGGCGGGAATCAGCCGCAGCGACAGGATGGCCAGCCAACCCCGTTGGCGCAGGCGTTCGTCGACCGTGTCGATCGACCGGTGGCGCACCAGGCGGTTCAACCGCCACCCGGCCGCCCGCACCAGCAGCATCGCGATCACCGCGCTCGCGGTGCTGGCCCCGACGGCCAGCGCCACACCGAGCAGCGGGCCGAACAGCAGGCCGGCGGCCAGGGTGAAGGCCGTGCGGGGGACCGGTACCACGGTCGCCACGATGTGCGCGGCCAGGAACGCCAGCGGAAACCAGGGGCCGACCGACTGTGCCCAGTCGCGCATCTGCACGGGCGTGGGCAGCGGGAGCCACGACGCGGCGGCGATCAGCAGTGTGATACCGACCACTGTGGCGATTGCCCGGGGCCGCGACAGCAGACGCGCGGTTGCGCCCAGCGCGCCGGCGAGGTCGCGCAGAGTCCGGTTGATTCTGCAGGTGGCGGAAGCCGTCACGCCTGTAAAGGTTACGGGGCCCAGGTGAATAACTCGTTTCCCGAGGCTGGCGTTTCATCGGCGCGCCGCCGCGTTCGTCGCGCCGCGCGGTTTTCTGCCCACAGGCCCGATCAACTAGCCTCATTAGTAAGTCGCAGGCCCCATTTGCTGGGAAAAAGGGAGCAATCGGTGTCCATTGATGTACCCGAGCTCGCCGAACTAGAACAGGTTCGCGGGCGTTGGCGCAGCGCGGTCGCCGGCGTGCTATCGAAAAGCACCCGGAAGGACCCCGAGGAGCTCGGGGACCAGCCCGAGCGGCTGCTGGAAACCCCGACCTATGACGGCATCGCCATCCGGGCGCTGTACACCGCGCTGGACGAGCTGCCGGAACCGCCGCTGCCGGGCGAGTGGCCGTACCTGCGGGGCGCCGACGCGCTGCACGACGTCAAGTCCGGCTGGAAGGTGGCCGAGGCGTTCCCGGCCGACCGAGTCGCCGGGGTGGCGGCCAAGGACGTCAACGCGGCGGTGCTGGAGGCGCTGGGCAACGGGGCGAGCGCGCTGGTGCTGCGGGTGGGGGAGTCCGGCGTGACCGCCGACCAGCTCGAGGAAAGCCTGGCCGGGGTGTACCTGAGCATGGCGCCGGTCATCATCGATGCGGGCGCCGACTACTCGACCGCCGCCGACGCGATGTTGGCGTTGGCGGCCCGCGTGGAGGGGGATCAGCGCGGACTCCTGTCGATCGACCTGGGCGGCGACCCGCTCACCGCGGCGCTGAGTGACCGTCCCGCGCCGGCGCTCGACGAGGTCGTCACGGTCGCCAAGCGGGCGGCCCGAGAGCGCGGCGTGCGTGCGATCACCGTCGACGGTCCGGCCTTCCACAACCTGGGCGCCAACGCGACCTGGGAGCTGGCCGGCACCGTGGCCGCCGGGGTGGACTACCTGCGGCGGCTCACCGAATCGGGCGTGCCGATCGGCGAGGCGTTGCGGCAGATCAGCTTCCGGCTGGCCGCCGACGACGACCAGTTCGTCACGCTCGCCAAGATGCGGGCGGTGCGCCGCCTGTGGGCGCGGGTCGCCGAGGTCGTCGGCGACCCGGACGGCGGCGCCGTCACCGTGCACGCCGAGACGTCGCTGCCGATGATGACCCAGCGCGACCCGTGGGTGAACATGCTGCGCTGCACGCTGGCCGCGTTCGGCGCGGGCGTCGGCGGCGCCGACACCGTGCTGGTGCTGCCGTTCGACGTGGCGATCCCGGGCGGCTTCCCGGGCACGGCGAGAAGCTTCGCGCGCCGGATCGCCCGCAACACCCAGTTGCTGCTCCTGGAGGAGTCGCACGTCGGCCGGGTGCTGGACCCCGCCGGCGGGTCCTGGTTCGTCGAAGACCTCACCGCGCGGCTCGCCGAGCGGGCCTGGGAGCACTTCCAGGCCATCGAGGCCCACGGCGGTTTCGTCGACGCGCGCGACTACGTCGCCGGCCAGATCGCCGAAGTGGCCGCGCGACGCGCCGACGACATCGCGCATCGGCGCACCGCGATCACCGGTGTCAACGAGTTCCCGAATCTGACGGAGCCGGCTCTGCCGCAAGAAGATTCGCCAGGTTCGCCGCTGGCCGCCGGCAACCTGCGGCGGTATGCCGCCGCGTTCGAGGCGCTACGCGATCGCTCCGATGCGTTCCTGGCCCGCACCGGAGCGCGACCGCGGGTGCTGCTGCTGCCGCTGGGTCCGCTGGCCGAGCACAACATCCGCGCCACCTTCGCCGCCAACCTGCTGGCGTCGGGCGGCATCGAAGCCGTCAACCCCGGAACCGTCGACGCCACGGGCGTCGCAAAGGCCGTCGCCGACGCCGGGTCGCCCGGCGCGGCCGTTATCTGCGGCACCGACAAGCGCTACGGGGAGGGGGCCGCGGCGATCGTCGAGGCGGCGCGGGCCGCCGGGGTGGCGCGGGTCTACCTGGCCGGACCCGAAAAGGCCCTGGGCGACGCCGAGCACCGGCCCGACGAGTTCCTGACCGCGAAAATCAATGCGGTCGAAGCCCTTTCGAACCTGCTCACTCGACTGGGAGCGTAGCCGCAATGACCACAACCGCACCTGTGATCGGCAACTTCGCCGAAATCCCGCTGGACGGCGACCGGCCGGTGCCGCCGCCCACCGAGGCCGCCGTGCGCGAGCACGTCGCCGCAACGGCGGCCGCGCACTGGTACACGCCCGATCAGCTCGAATGGCACACGCCCGAAGACATCGCCGTCAAACCGGTGTACATCGGCGCCGACCGCGCCGCCGTCGTGGCGAGCGGATACCCGCTGAACAGCTTCCCGGGCGAACCGCCGTTCCTGCGCGGCCCGTACCCCACGATGTACGTCAATCAGCCGTGGACCATCCGCCAGTACGCGGGGTTCTCCACCGCGGCGGAGTCGAATGCGTTCTACCGCCGCAACCTGGCCGCCGGCCAGAAGGGCCTGTCGGTGGCCTTCGACCTGGCCACCCACCGCGGATACGACTCGGACCATCCCCGCGTCCAGGGCGACGTCGGAATGGCCGGCGTGGCAATCGATTCCATTCTCGACATGCGCCAGCTGTTCGACGGCATCGACCTGTCGATGGTGTCCGTGTCGATGACGATGAACGGTGCGGTGTTGCCGATCCTGGCGCTGTACGTGGTGGCGGCCGAGGAGCAGGGCGTGCCGCCGGAGAAGCTGGCCGGCACCATTCAGAACGACATCCTCAAAGAATTCATGGTGCGCAACACCTACATCTATCCGCCCAAGCCGTCGATGCGCATCATCTCCGACATCTTCGGCTACACCAGTGCCAAGATGCCGAAGTTCAACTCCATCTCGATCTCCGGCTACCACATCCAAGAGGCCGGCGCCACAGCCGATTTGGAACTCGCCTACACCCTGGCCGACGGCGTCGACTACATCAAGGCGGGCCTGGACGCCGACCTGGACATCGACAAGTTCGCGCCGCGCCTGTCGTTCTTCTGGGGCATCGGCATGAACTTCTTCATGGAGGTCGCCAAGCTGCGGGCCGGCCGGCTGCTGTGGAGCGAGCTGGTCGCCCAGTTCAACCCGAAGAACGCGAAATCGCTTTCGCTGCGCACGCATTCGCAGACGTCCGGCTGGTCGCTGACCGCACAGGACGCCTTCAACAACGTGGCGCGCACCTGCATCGAGGCGATGGCCGCCACCCAGGGCCACACCCAGTCCCTGCACACCAACGCCCTCGACGAGGCGCTGGCGCTGCCCACCGACTTCTCGGCGCGGATCGCGCGCAACACCCAGCTGCTGCTGCAGCAGGAGTCGGGCACCACGCGGCCCATCGACCCCTGGGGCGGTTCGTATTACGTGGAGTGGCTGACCCATCAGCTCGCGCAGAAGGCCCGCGCCCACATCGCCGAGGTCGCCGAGCACGGCGGCATGGCCCAGGCCATCAGCGACGGCATCCCGAAGCTGCGCATCGAGGAGGCGGCCGCGCGCACCCAGGCCCGCATCGACTCCGGGATGCAGCCGGTGATCGGCGTCAACAAATATCAGGTCGAGGAGGACCAGGAGGTCGAGGTCCTCAAGGTCGAGAACAGCCGCGTGCGCGCCGAGCAGCTGGCCAAGCTCAAGGAGCTGCGGGCCAGCCGCGACCAATCCGCCGTCGAGGCCGCGCTGGCCGACCTGTCCCGGGCGGCCGCGGCACACGGCCGCGCCGGCGAGGACGGGCTGGGTAATAATCTGCTGGCGCTGGCGATCAACGCCGCCCGGGCCAAGGCGACGGTCGGGGAGATCTCCGACGCGCTGGAAAAGGTATACGGCCGGCACCAGGCGGAGATCCGCACGATCGCCGGTGTTTACCGCGACGAAGCCGGAAAGGCCCCCAACATCGCAACCGCCACGGAACTGGTC
This sequence comes from Mycobacterium sp. E183, assembly GCF_001667735.1. Classification (GTDB taxonomy): domain Bacteria; phylum Actinomycetota; class Actinomycetes; order Mycobacteriales; family Mycobacteriaceae; genus Mycobacterium. Next base: position 33,243 of record NZ_LZJN01000160.1, on the reverse strand, counting down.
GAGAAGTTCGCCGAGGCCGACGGCCGACGGCCGAGAATTCTCGTGGCGAAGATGGGTCAGGACGGTCACGACCGCGGTCAGAAGGTGATCGCGACGGCCTTTGCCGACCTGGGCTTCGACGTCGACGTCGGCTCGCTGTTCTCCACGCCCGAGGAGGTGGCCCGGCAGGCCGCCGACAACGACGTGCACGTCGTCGGTGTCTCGTCGCTGGCCGCCGGCCACCTGACGCTGGTGCCGGCGCTGCGCGACGCGCTCGCCGAGGTGGGACGGCCCGACATCATGATCGTGGTCGGTGGCGTCATCCCGCCCGGTGACTTCGACGAGCTGTACCAGGCCGGGGCCGCTGCCATCTTCCCGCCCGGGACGGTGATCGCCGACGCCGCGATCGGTCTGCTGCACAAGCTGGCCGAGCGGCTGGGTTACCCGCTCGACTAGATGGCCGGCCGCAAGAGCGATTCCGTCGACGACCTGGCCGACGCCGTTCGCCGTGGCGACAGGGCGGCGCTGCCACGGGCCATCACGCTGCTGGAGTCCACCCGCGCCGATCATCACGAGAAGGCGCAGCGGCTGCTGCTGGAGCTGACGCCCGACGCGGGCAACGCACATCGCGTCGGCATCACCGGAACACCCGGGGTGGGCAAGTCGACCACCATCGAGGCCCTCGGCATGCACCTGATCGAGCACGGCCACCGGGTGGCGGTATTGGCCGTCGACCCGTCGTCGACGCGCAGCGGCGGATCGATCCTCGGCGACAAGACCCGGATGGCGCGCCTGGCCGTGCACCCGGACGCGTACGTCCGCCCGTCGCCGACGTCCGGCACGCTGGGCGGCGTAGCAAAGGCCACCCGCGAGACGGTGGTGTTGTTGGAGGCCGCCGGTTTCGACGTGATCATCATCGAGACCGTCGGCGTCGGTCAGTCCGAGGTGACGGTGGCCAACATGGTCGACACGTTCGTCCTGCTGACACTGGCGCGCGGCGGCGATGAGCTGCAGGGCATCAAGAAGGGCGTGCTCGAGCTGGCCGACATCGTGGTGGTGAACAAGGCCGACGGCGAACACCTCGCCGAGGCGCGGGTGGCCGCCCGGGAACTGTCCTCGGCCATCAGGCTGATACACCCGCGCGAAACACTTTGGCGGCCACCGGTTCTCACCATGAGCGCGATGGAGGGGACCGGTCTGACGGAGCTGTGGGACACCATCGAACGCCATCGGCAGGTGCTCACCGAGGCCGGCGAGTTCGAGGCGCGCCGGCGCGCCCAGCAGGTCGACTGGACATGGCAGATGGTGCGCGACACCGTCTTGGACCGGGTGCTGGCCAACCCCAAGGTGCGCAAGATGCGCGCCGATGTCGAGCGCCAGGTCAAGGCGGGAGAACTGACCCCCGCGCTGGCCGCCGAGCAAATATTGACGGCAGCGTCAGACTAACGGATAGGTAAACAATCTAGATTTCGCTCCGGGAAGGTGTGAAATCCAAGTAAATTTGACATTGTGACGGTGGAAAACCGAGTCGATCGCCGCGCGGTCCCTGTCCACGATGACCTTGACGCAGGTCACCGTGTGTCCGGCGCGGCGGACTCACACTTCGGATGCGTCGTTCGCAGCTTTTCCACGATGTTTCCCGCCCGCCGGTTCGGCGGCGGCGCGCTGGCCGTGTACCTCGACGGTCAACCCGTCGTCGACGTGTGGACCGGCTGGTCCGATCGCGGTGGCCACCGGCCGTGGTCGGCCGACAGCGCACCGATGGTGTTCTCGGCGACCAAAGGCATGGCCGCCACCGTCATCCACCGCCTCGCCGACCGCGGGCTGATCGACTACGAGGCCCCCGTCGCCGAGTACTGGCCGGAGTTCGGCGCCAACGGCAAGGGCAACCTCACCGTGCGCGACGTGATGCGGCACGCCGCCGGCTTGTCGGGACTGCGGGGCGCCAGCAGTGAAGACTTGCTCGACCACGTCGTGATGGAGGAACGGCTGGCCGCGGCGTCGCCGGGGCGGCTGCTGGGCAAGTCGGCGTACCACGCGCTGACCTTCGGCTGGCTGATGTCCGGCCTCGCCCGGGGCGTGACCGGAAAGGGCATGCGAGCCCTGATCCGCGAGGAGCTCGCCGAGCCACTGGGTACCGACGGGTTGTACCTGGGTCGCCCGCCGGCCGGGGCGCCGACGCGGGTGGCCGAGATCATCGCGCCGCAGAACCTGGTGCGGAACCCGGTCCTCAGCTTTGTGACGCGCAAGGTCGCCAACGAGCTGTCCGGCGGCTTCCGGTCCATGTACTTCCCGGGCATGGTCGCCGCGGTCCAGGGCGACACCCCCTTGCTGGACGCGGAGATCCCCGCGGCCAACGGGGTGGCGACGGCCCGCGGGCTGGCACGGATGTACGGCGCCATCGCGAACGGCGGCGAGGTCGACGGCATCCGGTTCCTGTCCCGCGAGTTGGTCGCCGGCCTGACCGGTCGGCGGAGCCTGCGTCCGGACCGAAACCTGTTCATGCCGCTGGCTTTCCACTTGGGCTACCACAGCCTGCCCATCGGCAACGTGATGCCCGGCTTCGGCCACGTCGGGCTGGGCGGTTCGCTCGGCTGGACCGACCCGTCGAGCGGCGTGGCCTTCTCGCTGGTGCACAACCGGCTGCTGACCCCGTTCGTGGCGACCGACCACGCCGCGTTCGTCGGCATCTATGCGCTGATCCGCAAGGCCGCCGAAAGGGCGCGCAAGCGCGGGTTCACGCCGGTGACCGAATACGGTGCGCCTTTCTTCGAGCCGGGAGCCGTCGCGGGCTGAGCGGGTGCCCGCCGTGCGGGCTATGTCATTTCTACGTGTTCCGGGGAGGGTATGACTCCCCTTGGGCTTCAAGGATTCCCGCGACCACGCGCCGCACCCGGCGCGGCCACGGGGCGAGAGTTCGGCGGCGATGGGTCGAAGGCGGCCCGAAGCCCTGAGGAAGCCGGAATAATGGGCGATGCCCTGATGCCGCCTGCGCGCACCCCGCCGAAAGGTTCGATCCACGATGAAAATCGACACCACGTCACAAGCATGACCGAAGCCCTCGGGATCGCGATGGTGAAGAACGAGGCCGATGTTATCGAGGCTTTCGTCCGACACAATTTGTGCTTCATGGATGCGCTGGCCATCGTCGACAACGATTCGGTCGACGACACCCGCCAAATCCTCGTCGAGCTGCAACGAGAGGGATTGCCCATAATTCTGTTCGACGATCCGATTGTGGGTCATTTCCAGGCGGAAATCGTCACCGGGGTGTACCGCAGGGTAGTGCCTAAATTCAGGCCCCTTTTTGTGTTCCTATTGGACGCCGACGAATTCATCGTCGCACCATCGCGGGATGCGCTATACGGGCAATTGCGCGCGATGCGCCCCGGTACTCAGGCCCAATATCGCTGGCGCACCTATATTCCGGCTCCTTCGGGTCCGGACGGCAATGCCTCGGATCCCCTAAGGAGTATCACTTACCGGAGGGCGGAGGAGCGCGCGTGGTGGAAACCGATCATCGTCACCAAGCCGAAAATGGATAAGAAGTTACGGATCAAGCAAGGCAACCACGGCGCCACCTACCGCGGTCGGTCGCTGCGCAAGGTGAAGTTGACCGACGTCACGATCGCCCACTTCCCGGTCCGCAGCGTCGACCAGTTCACCAGCAAGATCTTGGTCGGCTGGATCGCCAATCTGGAGCGGAATCGGTATCGGCTGGATTTCGCGCATGGGATTCACTGGAAGGTGGTATACGACCGCATCATTCGCGGACCATCGTTCAGCGCGGAGGATTTGACCCGCGAAGCGCTCAATTACGCGGACTTCTCCGGCACAGAATTGGCGTGGCCGGACGATGTCGTCTGCGACCCCGTTACCCCGGGTTACCAGGCATTGACGGCGCAACCGGCCATCAATTGCACGCCGCTGCAAAAGGTCGTGAGGTCGATTGACCGAATATTCAACCCGGCGGCCGACGTCTCCGGTTTGGCGTCCGACCTGAAGTTCCTGGACGGCCCGCGCGAGACAAAATCTGCCCGACGGCGCGTGAAGCGCCCGTCGGGGAAGGGTCGGCGGTCGAAGACCGCGTTATATGCGGATATACCGCCTTTTCGTTATCTGGCAGAGCGCTATTGCCCCGTATCGGTCCTGGCGATCGGTCGGGAGTCCGGGGCGTACTTGAAGTATTTCGCTTCTCATGGAGCGGAACGGATCACGGGCGTGGATGCCAGTGACCGGCCACCGGCCCACCTCGGAGCCGATGAGTATGTGCGAGCCAATGTGATGGAGCCGGTGGACCTGGGGGCGACTTTCGATCTGGTGATGTGTGTGCAGCCTTCGCAGCGACTTTCAGAGGCGTCGGAGTCAGCGTTCTTCGGGAACATCGTTCGGCATGCGAGTGGGCGCATTGTCTTCTCGGGCGCCGCGGGCCGGTCGGGGGTGGGCTACTTCAACGGGCGGCCGATGTCACACTGGCTCGACTTGTTCGCTTCGGCCGGATGGTACCCGTGTCTCTTCGATTCCTTGGCGATGCAATCGCTTTCGACCTTTCCCTGGTTTCGCAGCGGCCTCGTGGTACTCACGCGCGACAGCGCGGACGTCGACCTGGCACGCGAACGCCTCACCGAGCTCGAGCGGGAATCGCCGAAGCGAACGAAGGAACGACCGGCCGTGATCGCCCACTCTTTTTCAAAGGAAGAGGGTAAGTTGTTGGCTCACCGGGATTCTCGGGCCGTCGCCGCCGCTAACGTCTGGCTCCGCGCATTGATCTCGCGGATGTGGGGATGACTCGACCGTGTGTTGGGCGCCGGGGCCGTGCATTCGGCCGGCGGATACGTCGGGACCGCCCATAGTGTGAACGTGCCGCGACCCACCATGAAATACTCCGAGGGTGAGCCCACTGGCGATTGAGGTTGTTGGCCTCACGAAGACATTCGAGGGCAATGCCCCCGCACTGGACGGCCTGAATTTCTCCGTTCCGGCTGGGACGGTGTGCGGGCTGCTCGGTCACAACGGCGCAGGCAAGACGACCACGATCAACATCCTGTCGACGTTGATCCGCCCCACTTCGGGAAGGGCCCTCGTCAGCGGGTACGACGTCGTTCGCCAGGCGGGCCAAGTGCGTGCCAGCATCGGGATGGCCGGTCAGTTCACCGGGATGGATCCGTACCTGACGGGACGGGAGAACCTGGTGCTGTTCGGCAGGCTGCGCGGCCTGCGCCGCCAGCAAGCGAAGGCCCGCGCGGACGAGCTTCTCGACCAATTCGACCTCGTCGGGGCCGCCGATCGGCGGGTATCCACCTATTCGGGCGGAATGTGGCGGCGCGTCGACCTCGCGAGTGCACTGGTGGTCTTGCCCAAAGTGCTGTTTCTCGACGAACCCACCACCGGACTGGACCCCCGCAGCCGCCGTGCCATGTGGTCGTTGGTGAGTTCCTTGGCGCTGCAAGGCGTGACCGTGCTGCTGACCACGCAGTATCTGGAAGAGGCCGACGTGCTGAGCGATTCCATCGTGGTGATCGACCACGGGAAGGTGATCGCCAGCGGCACCGCGGAGGACCTCAAGCGCAGGGTGGGCGCCAGCTACTGCCAGGTGACCCCCGCGAATCCGACGGACCTGCCGAAGGTCGCCGCAGCTTTGGCGGGGCTCGAGGGGATCGACGTCGACACCGACATGAATTTCGTGTCGGTCCCCGCGCCCGAGGGGGTCGCAACACTGGGTGAGGTGTTTCGACGGGTCGATGCGATCGGCGTCGAACTCATCGACATTTCGCTGCGCAAGCCTTCGCTGGACGAGGCCTTTATGCGCCTCACCGAGCGGCCCGTCGCCCGACCATGACAGCGATGGGTGCCCTGACCGAACGCGCTCTGCTCGCCGCCGCGCGAGACGGCGGCCTGATGTTCGAGATTTTTTCACCCGTCGGCTATCTGGCCGGCTTTTCGCTGGCCCTGCACGGCCTGGTCGACACTGGGCACGTCAGCTATTCGCAGTACCTGGTCCCCGCGGTCGCCATTCAGGCAGTGGTCTTGGTTGCCATGCTCACCGCTGACCGAGCAGCTCGCGATCACCTCCACGGGCTGGGGGAGCGGTTGAAGACCTTGCCGATCGCTGCGGCAGTTCCGGTGAGTGCCCGCATAGTGGCGACCCTGGTCCGGGCCGCGCTTGCCCTTGCGGTCGCCATCGCCGCGGGCTACGCATTCGGATTCCGGATGACCGGCGGACTCCTGTACGCGGTGGTCTTCGTCGTCATCGCGCTGCTGCTGGGCCTGGCCGTGGCACTCGGCGCCGATGCGCTCGGATCAATGACAAGCAGCCCCCAAGGGACTAGCCACGTGCTGTTTGTCCCCCAGCTCCTGTTGTTCATGCTGTCCACCGGGATCGCCCCCGAGAGCACGTTCCCTGGGTGGCTGCGCCCGTTTGTACGCAATCAGCCGCTGTCAGTGGTCGCCGAGACGTTGCGCGGGCTGGGCTCGGGTTACGTGACGCTCAGTAATTTGGCGGCCAGCCTGGCTTGGTGCATGGGGATGGTCCTGGTCTTCGGCGCGATCACGCTGCGGCTGCAGAGGCGGAGCTGATGATGACCGAAGCCCGGCTGCCAACCTCGCTGGTCACCCAGAGCTGGGTCCAAGCCGGTCGCCTTCTCACCGAGTGGAGGCGTGAGCGCGCGGTGCTGGTGGGGTCTCTGATCGTCCCGGTCTGCCTGTTACTCGTCTACGTCGTGGTGCTGGACGAGCGCGTGCACAAACTCACCGGGGTCGAGAGCGTTTACGCTTTGGTCCCGGTGTGTTCGGTGCTGTCCGGGGTGTTCGGCGCCCTCAGCACTTCGCTCGGAATTGCGATGGAGCGCGATTCTGGACTGCTGAGCCGGATGTGGGTGCTGCCGGTACACCGGGCAAGCGCACTCACCGGACGGTTGACGGCCGAGGCGGCGCGTGCCCTGATCGGAACCGCATTGATCACGGCGCTTGGAGTCGCGATGGGACTGCGGTTCACACACGGCTGGGCCACCGTCCTCGTGTACGTCCTGATTCCCCCTATCGTGGTGGTCGGGTTCACGACGCTGGTTATGGCAATTGCGATCCGCACCAACGGCGTCTCCCTCATGACGTGGCTGGCGGCCGGGACCCTCGCGCTGGCGTTCCTCAACCCAGGGACTACGCCAATCGCGTTGTACCCGGACTGGCTTCGGCCGTTTGTTCGCATGCAACCGATGTCGCCGCCGATCGAGGCGATGTGGGGACTGGCACACGGCGGTCCGCTGCTGTGGCCCCTCGCGTTGACTGCCATGTGGGCGATCGGACTGTTCGCGGTCTTTATCCCGGTCGCAGTCCGCGGTTACCGCAGCGCCGCCGAGTCGAGTGCTTAAGCTGTTCGCTTGACGCTCAATGCGCCAGGCCTCGGCTGAGGCGCGGGCCTCGCTGCTGTGTAGACCCTCGTCGCCCGCATTAGACGACGTTGGCATTTTTGCGCCGGCCTTCGTCCGTCCGGTGGTGGTCACCTCGGTGGGATTCGAGACCGACGATTGGGTGTCCAGGCATCGACTCAGCCATACGCGGCAGGGCCCGCTTCGCTATCGACATCTCGAGGACCGGGCAGGTGGCTACCACACCAAGGCGAAAGCGTGATTGTGTTCTCGGAGTAGCAGTCGAGTTCGTCTCTCTGGGACGGCGGGGCGAGCATGTAACCCCTCGAGACTGATAATCGCGGCAGCCAGGACCGGCCTTTCCTGCTTTCCGGACGGTGTCATCGAGATTTTCGAGCTGCAGGCTGTTCCCCTGTCTGAGCACGCATCAAGCTCTGGGCTCGTGATGCCGAAAGCGACTGCAAGGCCTGCAAGTAACGTACTATCGCCCTACCACCTCGTCATGGAGACGATCGTGATTCAAGCACCATGTGACGGGTAGTGATCTGCACGCGAGGCAAAGGGGAGCCCTTTATGCATGCGCCGCCAACTGCGACGATGGAATGCCGATTGTGCGGCGAGCCCGCCGCGATTGAGTTCCTCAATCTGGGTGAGCAGCCGCTCGCAAACAAATATCCCACCGCGGCCGAGTTTGCTGCAGAAGATTTTTTCCCCTTGCAGGTCTTTTTCTGTCCATCGTGCAAGAACGTCCAACTCGGCCGCGGTGGGATATTTGTTTGCGAGCGGCTGCTCACCCAGATTGAGGAACTCAATCGCGGCGGGCTCGCCGCACAATCGGCATTCCATCGTCGCAATTGGCGTCGGCCCGTTTTGTCGTTGACGTGGGCTCAAACGACGGAATTCTTCTCAGACCGCTGCAGCAGCTGGGGGTCAAAGCGCTCGGCGTCGAGCCTTCTATCAACGTATCGAAGATCGCTAATGATCAGGGCTTGGAGACACTTACGTCCTTCTTCGACCTTCCGACCGCCGAGCGGATCGAAGAGTCGTACGGGAGAGCGGATGTCATCGTCGCCAGCAGCGTCTTCACCCACCTCGAGAATCCGGCCGGGTTCATCGAGGCGGTGAAACGACTCTTGACGGAAGACGGCACCTTCATCGTCGAGGTTGAATATATTGGCGCTATTCTCACTACTACGCAATTCGAGCGTTTCTATTTGGATCGAATTTTCTATTATTCTCTCACATCGCTCGCGAAGTTGTTCGCCGGGCACGACATGTTTATCTCCGACGTGCGAGAGATAGCGCCGCACGGCGGCTCTTTGCAAGTATTCGTGCAACGAGCGGGCCAGCAATCCTCCTCCGACGCGACACGCCAGCTCCTTGCGCGTGAGGAAAAGGATCTGACGATCGACACCCTGCGTGAGTTCCGGCGCAATGTCGATCTTCAAGTATCCGCTTTCAAGGCTCGACTGGAGGAGTACAGACAAGCCGGTTTGCGAGTTGCCGGTTACGGTTCGCCAGCGCGCGTGGCAACGATATGCAACTACGGTCGAATCGGCCCCAGTGAAATACCGTTCACGGTCGATGACAGCCCGTTGAAGCAGAACAAATTCACCCCCGGCACACATATCCCGATCGTTCCCAAAAGCTATCTGGATGAACACAAGCCTGATGTGCTGGTTGTCTTCGCATATGAGTATTTCGACGACATCAAGAAGAAGACTGACGGAGCCTACCGCTACCTGAAGCCCATTCCGCCCACAGAGCTGGTGTAACAGAAAGATATTTCGCATGGCCGAACATTTCATTCTCCGCCGCGATACCGAGGCGATCGTCCGGGGGATTGGGGACGATGCTCATATGCTTTCGGGAAAGACTGTCCTGTTGAGTGGAGGCGCGGGCTTCCTTGGCAAGCACTTTCTGAGAGTATTCAAACGGCTCAACGACACGATCTTGGAACGGCCCGTCCGGGTCCTCTCAGTCGATAACTTCATCACGGGCGATCCGAGCACCTCGGAACGGGACGAGAATATCGCCGAGGTGTGGGCAGACGTGACTTATCCGCTGCCCGTGCGCGAAGACATCCACTACATCATGCATGCGGCTGGGCTGGCATCGCCCGTCTATTACATGAAGTATCCGCTGGAAACCATCGAAAGCGCGGTCTCGGGCATCAAGAACCTCCTGGAGCTGGGTCGTCGTAACCCGTCTCTGGAGGGCTTCTTGTTTTTTAGTTCCAGCGAAATCTACGGCGACCCCGATCCGCGATTTGTCCCAACTCCCGAGACTTACCACGGCCACGTATCAAGCGTTGGCCCCCGGGCATGCTATGACGAGTCGAAACGATTGGCGGAAACGATCGCCACGATCTACCACCAGAAGTATGACTTGCCGGTAACAATCGTGCGGCCGTTCAACGTGTTTGGTCCCGGGATGAAGCACAACGATCGGCGCGTCGTCCCTATGTTCACTTATCGGGCCCTGACCGGGGAGCCGATTCCCGTGCACGGAGACGGGCTTCAGACACGAACATTTTGCTACACGACGGACGCGATCACCGGATTCTTGAAGGTGCTTCTGAGGGGCCGCGCCGGTGAGCCCTACAACATCGGGAATTCCGCAAACGAAATCTCCATGCTCGAACTGGCCGAGTTATACGCAAAACTCGTTCCGGGTGCGACATTTCAACATATCGACTATCCGGACACCTACCCGGCGGGAGAACCCCAGCGGCGCTGCCCGGATCTCTCCAAGGCGACCGAGGAGCTCGAGTATCAGCCCGAGGTCGACGTTCAGGACGGGCTGGCACGGTTCATCGACTGGGCCAAAGACCAGGAGTCTTACCGGAAGGGTGTATGCGACTCGCTGTAATCGGTCGGGGAAAGTGGGGCATCAACCTTGTCCGCACATTGTCGACGATGCGCGATGTCCAGCTTATCGATGAATCGAAGGACTTTGACATCATCGTTAGCCAACGACCGGTCGGAGTCCTGATCGCGACACCCTCCTCGACACATGCGGAGGTTGCGATCCCGTTTATCGAAGCGGGCGTGCCAACGTTCATCGAAAAACCATTGGCGACAACGGTGAACGATGCCGTCCGCGTCCGCGAAGCGGCGTTAGCTTCTGATGTGCCCGTTGTAGTTGGGCACGTGCAGCTGTACAACCCGGCTTTTCAGGCTGCGAAAAATCTCCTGGCTGATGTCGGACCAATCCAGGCGGTGTCCTGGGAGGGGATGAATGATCATCCACGAACCGATTCGTCGGTGCTTTGGGACTGGCTTCCTCACGGTATCTCGATGGCCCGGTCGCTCTTCGGTGCTAATCCGGGTTTCGTCCAGGCTCGAGGCATCGGCGCAGCGCCGGGGTTCCAGGCCGTAATCGCAAGATTTGAGATCTCGGGCGTCCCGTTCGTTGCTAGCGCCAGTTGGATGTCGCCGCGCAAGCGTCATCGCATGACGATTCTTGGCAAAGAGGGCTCGCTAACCTTCGACGACACTGCGGTGCGCAAGCTTTGGGTCAGTGCCTGCGGGCGTACGTCGTTCCCCGAATATGGTGGAGAACTTCCGTTGACGCGCGAGCTCGGAGCGTTCATCGACGCACTGCGCGCCGGGAAGCCGGATGCAGCTCAGCTCGAAACTGAAGTCGCGATCGTGCGGGCGATCGCCGCCGCCGAAGAATCTGCTTGCAATGCTGGTCAGTTGGTCGCGATCGACGACTTTCGGTCGTAATTGTCATGCGGACATCCCTGGGATAGTGGGCTGAGAACATCTTGTGAACTTTTCGAGAGATGAGTGCAAACAGGAGCGTCTAGGAATCACTTGGCATTCCGACGCGCGAATCGCGTATGAACCTCAAGCGCATACGGCAATATGGGCCTCGACGGTTCAGCGCATGGAGGGGGGCGATGGTGAAGATTTCGGTATTTGGGTCGGGCTACGTCGGCCTCGTCACGGGGGCCTGCCTTGCAGACAGCGGCAACGATGTCCTCTGCGTCGATATCGATAAGGCCAAGATCGACCTGCTCCTCGCCGGAGGAGTACCGATCTATGAGCCTGGCTTAGAGGAGCTGATCGCCGGGGACCGAGAGAACGGGTTCATTGACTTCACCACCGACAAGCGACGCGGCGTCGAGCACGGAGACGTTATTTTCATCGCCGTCCCCACTCCGATGTCCGAGAGCGGTGCTGCCGACCTAACCCACGTCTACTCTGTCGCTGCGGACATCGGGACGCACATGGACCGCTATAAGGTTGTCATCGACAAGTCGACAGTTCCGGTCGGCACCGCCGACGTGGTTCGATCGATCATCAGCAAGAAGACCGAGCATGATTTCGACGTTGTCTCCAACCCGGAATTCTTGAAGCAGGGCAAGGCGATTGCTGACTTTATGCACCCCGACCGGATCGTGGTGGGAACGGACTCGCAGCGAGCGCTCGACATCATGCGTGAGCTTTATGGGCCCTTCTTACGCACCTTTCACCCGCTGATCGCCATCGACGTCAGAAGCGCCGAGATGTCGAAATACGCGGCGAACTGCTTCCTCGCGACGAAGATTTCCTTCATCAACGAGATCTCGAACCTTTGCGATAAGGCCGGCGCGGACATTTCGGCGGTGCGCGAGGCCATCGGGGCAGACAACCGCATCGGCTACGAATTCTTGTTCCCCGGGATCGGTTACGGCGGGTCCTGTTTACCCAAAGATGTTCGTGCTCTGCTCAATACCGCCAACCTCTTGGGCTCGTACATGCACCTGCTGAACGCTGTCGAGCACGTAAACGAAGAACAGAAGTCCGTGCTCGTGTCCAAGATCGTCACCCGTTTTGCGGCCGAGTCGCCGACAAGGGATTTGCAAGGTCTGCGAATCGCGTTGTGGGGTCTCAGCTTCAAACCGCAAACGGACGACGTGCGTGCCGCTCCCTCCCTGGTCGTCGCCCGGCGGCTCGTCGAATTAGGAGCCACCGTAAGAGCTTTCGATCCCGAAGCAACAAAGCAGGCGAAGATGTCGCTCGGTAGTTTGATCGGATACGCCGGCAATATGTATGACGCCGTTGAGGGCGCGGATGCGTTGCTACTGCTCACCGAGTGGAAACAGTTTCAACGGCCGTCTTGGCAGCGCATCAAGTCGGCTATGCGCCAGCACGTCGTGTTCGATGGCCGGAACATCTACGATCCTGAGCGTTTGCGGGCCGAGGGCTTCGAGTACTACGGCGTGGGCAGGATTACACCAAATTCACGACTAAGGAGAACGATTAAGTGAGAGCCATCGATACTCCGCGGAGTCTTCGTAGCGCGCTCGTGAGGCCCGAATGGTGACAACGACGCCCCCGATCATCTTCATCATCTTCAACCGACCGGACAGCACCAGGCAGGTTCTTGAGACGATCCGGGCCGCAAGGCCGAGCACGCTTCTCGTCGTTGCGGACGGACCCCGCACGGATGTGCCGGGAGAGCCTGAGAAGTGTGCAGCGGCGCGCGCGGTGATCGACGAGGTGGACTGGGAGTGCGAAATCCGGACCAATTACTCGGAGATCAATCTGGGCTGCCGGCTTCGTTGCTCGTCCGGGATCAGCTGGGCCTTCGAAATAGTCGAGAAGGCGATAATCATCGAGGACGACTGCATGCCCTCCCCCTCGTTCTTCACGTATTGCGCTGAGCTTCTCGATCGCTACGAAAATGATGATCGCGTCATGATGATCTCCGGCGACAACCATCTTTTTGGACGCGCCGAGACGGCGGATAGCTACTACTTCACGAGATTTGCGCACTTGTGGGGGTGGGCCACTTGGCGGCGCGCATGGGCGAAGTACGACATCAACATGACAAACTGGCCGGAGATCAGAGATCGGGGACTTTTCGACCAGTACTTTCGGAAGCCGAACGAGCGCTTCTACTGGGAGTCTGTCCTCCAAGCCGCATACGATGGCAAAGTCGATACGTGGGACTTCCAGTGGATCTACAGCATATGGTCCAACTCGGCTCTTTGCGTCGCTCCGGCCCGAAACCTGGTCCGGAACATCGGGTTTCACGCGGGAGCAACGCATACTACAAAAGATACTGCATACTCGTCCTTGCGCGCTGAAGAGCTGGATCTGCCTCTAAATCACCCAGCGACAGTTCTGGCAAGCTATGACAAGGATGAGCTGGAAGCGAGGGTGAGGGTTGGTCATGACAAGGGCTTACCGTACCCGTTGAACAAGTACGCCACCTCCGCCGTCCATAGACTCGCGCGGCTGCGTAAGTCTCTGGTAGAACGGTGATTTCAACTGTGACGGCGGTAACGGTCGCATCTGCACCGAATGCAACCATCCGTTTCGGCTCTTATATTAGCTTCGGGCCAACGTATACCGACTGACGCTTCCGACTTTCAGTTCCACCCTGGGACCGTTGGCTTGTCGATCCATGGCGTGCCATCGCACTCCAATGCTGCGATGTCCGCGTCCACCATGATCCGCGCCAGTTCGGCGGTGTGTATCGACGCCTTCCAGCCGAGCGTCTGGGACGCTTTGTTGGTGTCGCCGATTAGCGAGTCCACTTCTGTGGGGCGCAGATAGCGCTCGTCAAATTTCACGTGCTTTTGCCAGTCGAGGCCAGCGTGGTCGAAGGCAGTCTGGGCGAACTCGCGCACGCTATAACCGCGCCCGGTCGCGAGAACAAAGTCTTCGGGTTCGTGAGCCTGGAGCATGCGCCACATTCCTTCGACGTATTCGGGCGCGTACCCCCAGTCGCGGACGGCATCGAGGTTACCCAAATAAACGTCCGACTCGATGCCGGCTTTGATGCGCGCTACTGATCGCGTGATCTTTCGAGTTACAAAAGTCTCGCCGCGTCGTGGCGACTCGTGATTGAACAAGATGCCATTCACGGCGAACAGCCCGTACGCTTCTCGATAATTGCGCGTCGCCCAGTACGCGTAGACTTTTGCCGCGCCGTATGGGGAGCGCGGATAAAACGGAGTCTGCTCGTTTTGGGGTGGCGGCGAGGCGCCGAACATCTCCGAAGACGACGCCTGGTAAAAGCGGCAATGCACCCGGGAAAGGCGGACGGCTTCAAGCAACCGGATCGATCCCATGCCGGTGGTGTCGCCGGTGTACACCGGTTCGTCGAAACTGACCCGCACATGTGACTGCGCGGCAAGGTTATACACCTCGTCGGGTTCGATGGTGCTTAGTAGGGTAACCAAGCGCGTTCCATCGAGCAGGTCGCCGTAGTGCAGGAACAACCGTGCACCTGGATGGTGTGGATCAACATAAAGATGATCGATGCGTCGCCTGTTGAATGTCGATGTTCGACGAACCAGCCCGTGGACTTCGTATCCCTTCCTCAGCAGCAGCTCGGCGAGGTACGACCCATCCTGTCCGGTAATTCCAGTTATGAACGCTCGCTTCACAGAAGTCCTGCTCTAAAGTGAATGCTGGTCATCGCATCCAGGTACCCTAACATCGCGGCCGTGTTACTCCTTGCTGTGTAATATCTCGGAGCATCGCGTCTCTTCATCGTAGTTGGTGGGCGCAAGAGGGGTTGAGCAACAGGCTTGCTAGTCGGTTACATAACACACCGATCTGCGCGCGCATCTCATGATGCGGGTGCGTGTCAAAGTTGCAACCGAGCACCTCTGCATCTTCAGCTGTATGGCGTTCCCAGCTCGGACCTATCAGTCATGGCTCAGTCATATACAGCGATGCGAGCTCTTTGCAGGTGGATGGGCGGCGTGGGGGATGGATCGCAGTGCAGGCCGTTCTGCGACTATCTGGATCCGCTTGTGTACCGCATTTCGTGCGAACGAGTAGGCGGATACGGCCGATGCACCACGAAATCGCCTGTCAGCGGCCACATTCAAGCTTGCTGCGCGGAAAAGTCCGCCGTCGCGGTGCAAAGGAGGGTTTGATGTACTGATGGCGACCGCTTCCGAAGTCCTCGTGGCGGCCAATCGGAGGCGTGGCCACTTGCGGCACACCCGCGGCCGGGGGCGGCGCCCCCGAACGCGCTGGTAACCGCGTGCACCCCGTGCTATCGGATTCGTTGTCGAGGAGGACCAGGTGACTGAGATTACCAAGGAATGCCGGTTGTGCGGGTCATCCGGCCCCCATGAAATTATTGCGGTTCGAGAGATGTACTACGGTACGCGAGAGCCCTTCCAATACTACAGCTGCGTTGCATGCGACACATTACAGATAGTAGATATACTCGAGGGCGAAGAGCTTATGCGCCATTATCCATCGGATTATTGCACTTATAAAGTTCCGGCCAAGTCAAGGGTGGCTCGATGGATGACCAACCAACATGATCGCTTTATGCTGCATACTGGTGGTCGCTTGGTTGGGGCCCTTATCGCGGCATTTGTTTCCGAAAATATTGCCCCTTATGTCATCGGGGATGCTGTCAATGCAGTTAGAATGCTCAGCCAGTTACGGCTAGCCCCTGACGCGCGAATTCTCGATGTGGGCTGCGGCGGGGGTGCTCTGCTTGACCGTTTGGCCAGCGTTGGATTTAAAAACTTGTATGGTGTTGATCCTTTCATCGCGGCCGATACGGAGACGGCACACGGTGTGCCACTCATGAAGCGATATTTAGGTGAAATGTCTGACGAATTTGATCTCATAATGTTCAATCATTCGCTGGAACATGTGCCAGACCCAGTGGCGACGCTGCAAGCGGCGCGCGAGAAGCTCGCTGCTCATGGCGTTTGCTTGGTTCGCTTGCCGACGCCCTCATCGGAAGCTTGGGCCACTTACAGGGAGAACTGGGTAGGTATCGATCCACCCCGGCATATCGTTATACCTTCGCGGCAGGGTATGGCGGTCGCCGCCGACAGAGTTGGGCTACGCGTCGAAAAGACGATCGATGATTCGGCTGGCTTTCAGTTCATGGCAAGCGAAGCCTATCGGCGTGACGTAGCACTGACCGACCCCGCAATCCGTAAGACATTCGGATGGAAGGAATTGTGGAATTGGGAAAAACGCGCCGAACGGCTCAACCGCGAGGGCCGCGGTGACCAGGCCGGGTTTTTCTTGCGAGCTAAGTGAGGAACGCAGATGACGGGAGATGGCCCACAAAGAGTCGGGGTGAAAACCAGGTGAGCCGGATGCTCGTTGACAGCGAGAGTCCCATCCACGTGCCGGTGCGGTGGTTGAACCTCGCCAAAGGCAGGTAGGAGGGAGTGTGAGGGCGCTGATCTGCGGCGTTTCCGGCCAGGATGGCGCCTACTTGGCGAGGCTGCTGCTCGACAAGGGTTACGAGGTGTTCGGCACTTCCCGCGATAAGCAAGTTGCTGGATTCGCGAACTTGGCGCGCCTCGGCGTCCGCGACCGGGTGCGCTTGGAGTCCATGTCGGTCAATGATTTTCGCAGTGTGATGGACATTTTGCGGAGAACCGATCCTCAGGAGATTTACAATCTCGCCGGACAAAGTTCGGTCGGCATGTCGTTTGAGCAGCCCGCAGCCACCTTCGAGGGGATTGCTCTCGGTACGAGCAATTTGCTTGAAGCGATACGTCTGCGTCGTCAACCTGTGCGCTACTTCAGCGCCGGCTCGAGCGAATGTTTCGGGGACACCCACGGGCGCGCGGCGAATGAACAGACTCCCTACCGTCCGTCTAGCCCATACGCAGTGGCGAAGGCTTCGGCGCAGTGGTTGGTTACTAATTACAGAGAGGCGTACGGGTTACATGTGAGCACCGGCATATTGTTCAATCATGAATCTCCATTGCGTCCTGAGCGCTTTGTGACTAAGAAGATCGTGGCCGCAGCTGTCCGCATCGCCAAGGGCGACCATTCGCGTCTCACGCTCGGTGACATTCGCATCAAGCGAGACTGGGGATGGGCACCCGAATACGCAGACGCGATGTGGCGAATGCTGCAGGAGCCTAACGGTTCTGATTTCGTGATCGCTACGGGTGAGAGTCACAGCATCGAAGAATTTGCCGAAACTGCATTCAGGGAGGTGGGCCTCGATTGGCGCGAGCACACGGATTTTTCGGACGCACTAAAGCGGCCCTCGGATCTGGCGGAAGCTTTTGGCGATGCTTCCAGGGCACGCGAGGTACTCGGTTGGTCGCCCACGTACCGAATGCGCGAGGTTGTCCAGACGATGGTGGAGGCGGAGATGGCCGGGGGTGAGTGCGCGTGAGAGTGATGTTCGATCATCAAATCTTCGCTCTTCAACGGTACGGCGGCATTTCCCGTTATTTTTTCGAATTGGCTAGCCGACTCCCAGCCCATGGCGTTTCGGAAGTTGCCGTCATTGCGCCGCTGCATGTTAACGGCTATCTGGCGGGAGACGCTGCGCGGGGATTGACGCGAGGGAAGTATGTGCCATATCCAACTCCCCTTGCGGGTGTGGTTCCGAGTGTTGTCGGGCTGGCGGACCGGCTTTCTGCTCCGCTCGCGTGGCGGGGAGCGGTCCCAGACGTCCTGCACGAGACCTACTTCGCCAACAAGCCAGTCGGCCGAGGCCGGCGCCGTGTATTGACTGTCTACGATATGCATCACGAGCTGTTCCCTGACGAGTTACCCGCCGCGCGACGGTGGAGCGCTGCTAAGCGTGCTGCCGTAGATCGTGCCGACCACATAATCTGCATTTCTGAAAACACGCGCCGGGATCTAGTGCGTCTTTATGGCACCGACCCGTCGCGCACCAGCGTCGTGCACCTGGGCTATTCAATGACTGCGGAAGCGGAGGCCGCGACTGTAAATAGCGACGGGGTTAGGCCCTCGTTGCTGTACGTGGGGAACCGCTTGGGTTACAAGAACTTCAGCGCACTTCTGCAGGCCTACAGTAGCTCTCCCATACTGCGCGAATTTGAATTAATCGCTTTCGGCGGGCACCCGTTGCTGCCTGCCGAACGGAGAGAGATCAGGCGGTTGGGGATCACTGGCGGGGTGCGGTTCGAGTCCGGGTCTGACCGTGAGCTGGCGGCCCGCTACCAGGCGGCTTCCGCGTTCGTCTTCCCGTCGAAATATGAGGGTTTTGGACTTCCTCCGCTGGAGGCGATGAGCCATGGCTGCCCCGTTGTGTGCAGTAATGCGGGCTCAATTCCAGAAGTGGTCGGCGACGCTGGGGTCTATTTCGATCCGAACAACCCCGACGAACTGCGTACAGCGCTCGAACGTGTCGCGACGACACTGGAATTACAAGCGGATCTGCGCGCCCGTGGATTCGCGCGGCTTGCCGCGTTCTCCTGGGACCGGTGCGCGGCGGCAACCGCACAGATCTACCGCGAGATCGTCTGACAGCGACTGTGCCGAGTCGCGCCTAGCCTGCGATGGCCGCCGGCTCCGACGGCGTCCACGGCAGTGACCATTTGCCGATGTGGCGTGTGCGTGGCGCGGCTCGACCACGGTTGATCGGCGGCTGGGGAGGTAGGGAGCAAATCCAGAATACGGTCTGACGCGCAAACGCCACCGAACTGCGTTTGCCACGCAAAGCGCGCGAAGCTGGGCCATGGTGGGATAGCATCGCGCCCGACGCGCACAAGAGTTGGAGGGCATCGATTCGCTATGAGATTCGCCCATCAGGCCAAACGGGCCGAACGAGTTTTCGAGCCCGGAGAAGACGTCGAAAACTCCGGCCCCTCCCACACCGGAACCCGCCCAGTCGTCCTTTTCGTGCTGGGCCCGCAACGCTCCGGTACTTCCGCAATCACACGCGTCCTCTCGTTGTGCGGTGCCAGGCTGCCGACCGGGATGTTGGGCGCCGATGTCGGCAATCCGCGCGGAAACTGGGAACCACGCAAAGTCATCGCCATCAACGAATCAATCCTGCGCGGTCAGGACAGCGCCTGGTTCGACCCGTCGCTGCGCCTACAGGAAGACGGCTCGTGGAAGCCCGACAAGAGGGCCGCCCACGTCGCAAAGATCGTCGCATATCTCAGGACATTGCCCACCGCGCCGCTCGTAGTTATCAAAGATCCTCGGATAACGACGCTGTCGGACTTGTGGTTTGAGGCTTCGCGTCTGGCCGGTTTTGATACTGCGGCCGTGATCGCGGTACGCCACCCAGAGGAGGTGATCTCGTCGATCTCGGCTTCGTGGGGCATACCGCCGGAACTGTCAAGCGCGTTGTGGCTGAAATATAACCTGCTGGCCGAACGGCACACGCGTGGTGCTCCGCGTGTCTTCGTCGAATACACCAACCTGCTCGACAACTGGCGGCGCGAGATGAAGCGGATCTCCGCGGCGTTGCCAGCCGATCTCTCTACCCACGATGCGGATGCAATCGATGACTTTCTTACCCCTGATCTTCGCCGCCAGAAGAATCGCGGGGCGGTGATAGACCGTTTCGGAACGGACTGGATTTCTACGCTCTATGACGCGCAGTGCATGGCCGCGCGCGACGAGTGCCCAGACGAGCGGACGCTGAACCGAGTCTTCGAGTCCTATCGATCGAGTGAAAAAGACTTTCGATCTGCGGCCGTGGGCTACGACACGCTTTCCAGTGGTGCGCGCTCGCGCATATTTCGGCCGGCCGTCATGGAATTGATGATGGAACTTGTAGCGCTGGTGCACCGGCGAAGAGACACCTGGGCTTAAACAGCCGCTGCTGTTGTTCCGTAGCTCCGGCGGGCTCCATCCAACCATCGGTAGTCAACCGGTTCGAACTCTGTGTGGAGGCTGTGTAATTCTCGCCGACGGCGAATCTCAGTGGAGACGAAAAGCGCTCTCTGACGCACCTATCGCCCCAGGTTCTTGCGGTCAAAATCAGTCCACATGCCTAGAACGAGCGAACCTCTCGACGACATCGGCTGTGGTGGAGATACTTTCGGCCGGCTTTGTCATGCGCGCAGCGAGCTCGCGGGCCCGGACGGCATAGTCCGGCGCGAGAATCTCGCGTAGGTCCCTGACTAACGATTCGCGGGTGGTGGTCGAAAACCGCCGCGAGGCACCCACTTTCAGTCGTTTGAACTGGGCTCCCCAGATCGGCTGGTCGGGCATTGTCCAAAGAATCAGCGTCGGCACCCCGGCCCGAAGGCTTGCGGCCGTAGTACCGGCGCCCCCGTGATGGACCACCGCGCGGCAGGAGGGAAAGGTCGCCGCGTAGTTGACTGCGCCGACCACCTTGACGTGGTCGAAATGGGGGACGTCGCTGAAGTCGGTCCAGCCCGAGCAAATCAGCGCTCGTTCCCCCAACTCGGCGCAGGCGTCGCTGATCATCTGGACGGTGGCCGCGGGAGATTCAACTGCGAAACTGCCGAACCCGAAGCAAATCGGCGGCGTGCCCGAGGCGATCCACGATGCGACCTCGTCATCGGCCTCGGTGGTCAATTCCATTGTGAGCGGGCCAACAAACGGTCGACGGCCATCCCACTTCGCCCACTCGGCAGCCAGGCCTGGGAAACAAATCTCGTCGTAGGCCTGGATTTCCAGCGAGCCACGATCGGCGATCTGCCGCCAGGAGGTTCCTTTCGCCTTCGGCAGGCCTAGTTGACGGCGCTGCGCATCGTCGAGCTTCTTAGTCAGTAGGTGCCAAGACATGAAGCCCATCGCCTGCATCCCGAACTTAACCAGTGGCGGCGGCAGAGGCCTGATGAGTTGTCCGTTGGGGCGGATCGGGAAGAAGTGCAGCGTGGCGAAGGGAATGTCGTAGTACTCCGCGACGTTGAAGGCGGCCTGCTCGAAATTGAGGCCGGTCAGTAGCAGGTCGGCCCCGGCCGCGAGTGACAGCAATGTCGTATTCATGTGTGCCCACATGTCGGCGACTGGATCCCAGAGTCCGTGCCATGCCTCGCGCACATCGTTGACCTTCCAGAAGTTGTGGAAGATCAACGTCCAAAACTCGCGGTTGGCGTCCAGGCCCTCCTGAAGCCCGTCCACCGTTTCGATCCCGTATGGGACCGCCGTAAGACCGTTTGTTTCGGCCAACTCAACCAGGTTGGGCGGGACAGCGATGCGGACGTTGTGCCCCCTGCGCAGCAGTTCGCGACCGACAGCGACCGAGGGCTCGATGTCGCCGCGAGTCCCAAAGCTCGCCAAGGCAAATTCCATACAAGTCCCCGCCTTTTCGCTTCCGTGTGCTCGAAGTCTGCGCCATCATGACATCCACGGCGTCTCGGGCGCAGCTTATTGAGCGGTGTCGGCAACGCTTTCCCGCGGCCCCTCGGAGCGCCCTCCACGGGATGACCACCGGTCGCAAGGCCAGGCTCAGCGCCTTGAACCCGATTAGGCCTTAAAGCTGCGCTGACTGAGATACGTTACTGACATGAATCGGCCCCATCGGAAAAGGCTACGTGGGGGCTGCAGATGACACAGTGCTTCTGCGTGCAGGCGGACGTAGGTTTGAGCGCACGAGTCCAGGGGAGGAGTCTCGTATGAACCGGATCAAGGCCGTGCAGCGGGCGCTCGATGGACGACCGACCCGCGTCTACCTCGAGATCGGGGTGTCCCGCGGGTCGGCGTTTCGCCGCATCACCGCTCAGGAGAAGATAGCGGTCGACCCCGCATTTAACCTTTCGGCACGTACCCGGCGGCGCGCCGACGCAAAGGCGAGCGCCACGCACTACTTCGAGAAGACCAGCGACGCCTTCTTCGCGGAGGAGGCAGAGTTCCTCAAGCAGCGTCGTATCGACGTCGCCCTGATCGACGGCCTACATACCTATGGGCAGGTGGTGCAGGACGTCGAAAACACCTTGCGCTATCTGCGCGACGATGGCGTCATCTTCCTGCACGATTGCAACCCGACGCGGGCATCGGTCGCCTGCCCTGCCGATTCGTACGCCGATTTCCGTAAGCAGAACCGCTGGTGGGAGATTGACTGGAGTGGCGACGTCTGGAAGGCCGTCGTTTACCTGCGAAGCACCCGGCAAGACCTGCGGCTCGTCGTGCTGGACTGCGACTGGGGTGTGGGAATAGTGCGAAAGGGAACGCCCGAATCACGATTGTCCTACTCGCCGGCACAGATCGAGGCGCTTGATTACGCGGATCTTGCGGCCGACCGTCAGGGTTTGCTCAATCTCAGGCCACCCGGATATCTCGACGAATTTCTCTCCTCAGAGCGCCGTATCTCGTCCACTTCCTGACTAAGCGGCATGCTTAGCTCGAAGCGGTTCGTCGCCTCGACTGGCCCGGGCCGGTGCTACGATCTGCTCCGTGTCTCGTGAGGCCACTGTGCGGATCGGCGTCCTTGGAGCTGCCCGTATCGCACCATTGGCGCTCATCAACCCGGCCCGCGAGAACGCCGAAGTAGAGGTTGCCGCCGTCGCCGCGCGGGATGCCTCGCGTGCCGAGGCCTTTGCAGCCAAACACGGCGTCGGCCGGGTGCATGACAGCTACGACGCGCTGATTGCCGATCCAGATGTGGACGCCGTCTACAACCCGCTGCCAAACGGCTTGCATGGCAAGTGGACCCGCGCTGCGCTTGCCGCGGGGAAACACGTGCTATGCGAAAAGCCGTTCACTGCCAACGCGGCCGAGGCCCGTGAGATAGCCGAACTGGCGGCGCAGTCCGATCGGGTTGTGATGGAGGCTTTCCACTACCGCTACCACCCGTTGTGCCTACGCGTCGAAGAGGTCATCGCGTCGGGGGAGTTGGGCAACCTCAAGCGGGTGGAAGCGGCCCTGTGCTTTCCCCTGCCGAAGTTCTCCGACATCCGTTACGACTACGCCCTTGCCGGTGGCGCGACAATGGATGCCGGATGCTACGCCGTGGACATGGTTCGAACCTTTGGCGGTTCGACGCCGGAAGTCGTTTCGGCGCAGGCCAAACTGCGCGACCCCAAAGTGGATCGGGCCATGACGGCCCAGTTGCGGTTCGAAGGCGGCCACACGGGGCAGGTGCGCTGCTCGATGTGGTCGACCGCTCTCCTGCAGATGAGCGCCAAGGTGATTGGTGACCGTGGTGAGCTGCGTGTGCTCAATCCGGTGATGCCCCATGCTTTTCATCGGTTATCGGTCCGGTCAGTCGACCGCGGCAAACGGGCCGAGCGCTTCCCGCGCCGTCCGTCGTACGCATACCAACTCGACGCTTTCGCCGCGGCCGTGCTACGGGGTGAGCCTCTGAAGACGACGCCGGATGCCGCTGTCGAGAACATGACCGTCATTGACGCGATCTATCGCGCGGCCGGACTTCCGCTGCGGCAGCCCACGAAATAGCCCCGAAGACTTAGAGCCCCGCCGTAGTTCTGCCGGATCAGGTGGGGAAGTGCGTCTGGTTGACGTGCGCGGCCACCCGCAAGGCGTTGGCCGCGATGGTCAGACTCGGATTGAACCCGGCGCTGGAAGGGAAGTACGAGCTGTCCGCCACGTACAGGTTCTCCAATTCATGCGCCCGATTCTGTGGGTCCAACACACTGGACGCGGGATCGGTCCCAAAGCGGCATGTGCCGCAGACGTGGGCCACGGCCTTATTGTCCTCGGCACCCCGCAGCGTGATTTTGCGGAACGGATCCAATACGTCTTGCAACTGTCTCAAAAACACTGCGCGACGGTCGATCTCATTGGGATGCAGACGATACTGAAGGCGCAGGCGCTGTCGACCGTCCGCATTCGGCCGATCGGACACTAGAACGCGGTTGTCCAAGTACGGCAGGTCCTCCATGATCGTCGCGAGCACCAGTCCGCCGCTGAAGAACCGCTCATATACCCGACGCACGGCCGGCTTCATCGAACGCAAGGCCCTCGCCCGCCACCCGGGACTGCTGGTCAGCATTTCCATGGGCGGCATCGGGCCGAAGGACTGTACGGTGCCGTACTTCTGGCCCTCCCAGAAGTAAAAATCATTTAGTCCGATCTCTTTGTTGGCGCCCGCCATTCTGACGCCCGGCTGCGGCCAGATTTCGACCAAGTCGACAAGGTGACGCATCAGGTTGCGCCCGACGAGATCTGAGCCGTTGGCTAATCCGCGGGGCCAGTCGCCCGAACGGGAGTTGAGCAGCAGCACCGGCGTCACTAGTGCGCCGGCGGCTAGCACCACCACCTTGGCCTTCAAACCCACTCTGCCTGAGGGGCTCTCGCAAATCACCTGGTCGACACTTGTGCGGCTCGCTTCGAGCCGCACGACCCGACACTCCGCGAGCAGTTGGGCTCCATGCTCGGCGACGGCAGGGAGCACACAATTGCGGCCCGCATCGTTCTTGCAAGGCTGGCCGCACAGGTAGCTCTGGCAGGTCGAACAACCTTCGCTGTAATCACAGGCCATCGGCAGGTGGTAGGGGTGCAGGCCCCGACCGGTCAGGTAGTCGACCAGAGGCCGGTTCTCTGCCGAAAAAGGTGGCGCGGCAGGCAAACCCACCTCCGCGGCCTCCGGGCGCAGTGGGTCCGGCTGGCCGCGCACCCGTAGAAGCTTTTCGGCCGCGGCGTACCAGGGACTCATCTCGTCGTAGGTGACCGGCCACGCGTCTGGCACGGTGGACTCGCCCGGGTTGCGGAAATGCTGACGCGGGGTGAAGTCCTGAGCGAAGAACCGCTCGCAGACCATGCCGTAGAGGGATGACGATCCTCCCGTCCCGCTGCCCAAAAAGGGCACAAAGCGCCGTGGGGAACGGCCACTGATGTCTTCGACTTCGTCGGTCGAGCGACCCGATCGGGCCAAGGCTTCGTAGTAGGTCTTCGCGGAGCGGCACGCCAGCGGTTCGGCGACCTCGGTCATCGAAGCGCGGATCGTCCCGGGCGCCCCCGGGAGCGTCGACCGCCCCTTCTCGACGAACAGCACCCTGCGCCCTGAACGGGCAAGCGAGTAGCCCAGGGTGCCGCCGCCCATGCCGGTGCCGATGACGATGACGTCCCAGATGCCGCGTTCCGCCTCGCGCGCGGTGAGCTCCCCGTCGGCCAATCGACTCCTCAGCGGATGATTGCGTAGTCTGCTGCCCTGTCTGGGCGACAGTATCATTTGCGAGGAAGCTCAGGCGGAGGTATTCACCCCCGCAGCGGCGCGACGACCGACGATTGACAGCGGGTGTCGGCCTGATACCCAACGTAACTCGCGGATCTTTTGCAAACCATCATGCGTAGCCTGTGCGACTGCGCAACACTGGACGGGCAATCGGGATAGGTAGGAGACGCATGAAACTGAGCCAGGCGTTCGATCCGCGCATGAACGCCCTCAATGTGTGGCGACTCGTGATGGCCAGCGCCGTCGTCCTGCAGCACTGCTGGCCGCTGACCGGCCATAAGGCTCCCGGATTACACGGCCTCTACGACGTGGCGGTTGACGGCTTCTTCGTCCTCTCCGGATTTCTCATCACCGCGAGTTGGCACCGCAACCCGCGTCCTCGCGAATACTTCGTCGCCCGCGGCCTCCGCATCTTTCCGGGATTGTGGGTCTGCCTGCTTTTCATCGCGTTCGTCATCGCCCCGATCGGAGTGGCCGTTCAGGGTGGGTCGCCGAAAAAACTGCTGATGTCCACTGCGCCAATCGAATACGTGCTGAACAACGCCGTACTGAACGTGTATCACGGCAGCATCGCGGGGACCCCTGATGGAGTTCCATGGCCCCACGTGTGGGACGGCACCCTGTGGACTCTGATATTCGAGCTGTTCTGCTACATCGGGGTCGCCGCCGCCGGCATTACCGGGTTGCTGCGCCGCCGTTGGGCCGTACCGCTCGCGTTCGTACTGGCGGTTTCACTGGCGGCGGTGGTGTCCTACCCGGGCTTCGCAGTGCAGACCATCCCGCAGATGATCGGACGCTTCGCTGTGGTGTTCATCGCCGGAATGCTCATATACCAGTTCCGTGAGGTGTTACCGGCCCGATGGTCGCTCGTCATCGTCTGCTTGGTTATCGCCATCGGCTCCGCCCTGCTCGTAACGAACTATCGGGTGGTAGGCGCCATTCCGTTGGCGTACGCGGTCATCGTCTCAGGCGCCCTGATCCATAACCCGCGCCTCAGGCTGCGGACTGATCTCTCGTATGGGATCTATATCTACGGGTGGCCGGTGCAGCAGTTCCTGGTCATGTGTGGCCTCACCTTCTTGAACCCGTTCGCGTTCTTCGCCATCGCGGGTGCCGCGACCCTGCCGCTCGCCGCCTTGAGTTGGTTCGGCGTCGAGAAGCGCGCGATGGCCTTGAAGTCCCGATTCGCCAAGAAGCGGCCGGATCTGCCCGCGGCCACCGTTCAGCAGGAGGCGACGTCTGGGTAGGCGAGTTGGTGGCCGTCGTGACGACCGGCGCCACAACGGCTCAGCCGGTCATCGAGCGCGGGCTCCGGTGCCGCGCGGCAACAGCGAAATGCGAACCCCCGACCGGTTTACCGCGCTCTCGGCGGGTGTTTGGACAGGGTGTAAAGCATCCTGCGTTTAACCCAACACCTGCTGATGGGGTTGCGGCTGACGACCGTTATTCGACGAATCTGAGACTGCAGCGGGAGCTGGCGGCTTGCTGACCCAATCTGCGGTCTCATCGACGAATGCGCTCTTCTTCTGCAAGATGATTTGGTACTGGGCGTGCAGTACTTTGTATTCGCCTGCATGGTATTTCAAGAATTGATGGATCGCCCACGCAGTGTTGGCCCGCGCTCGCGGGTAGGCCGGCCACATAACATCGTCGAAGATTATTACGCCGTCCTGCTTGAGCAAACGCCATGCGTTGAGCCCATCGACGATTGCGTCATCGGAGAAGTGAGATCCATCGACATAGATCAAGTCAAACTCTTGCCGTTCGGCGATCAATTGCGGCAGAACAGTCAGTGACGATCCTTTGCGCTTCGTTACCCGGCCCGCACCAAAGGAAACGTTGCTGTCAAACCTCGCTTCCAGGTCCCGCAAGTCGGGGGTCGCGTTGTAGTGCCATTCGTCACTACCCGCCCAGGTATCAACCGCGGTCAGCTGGCCTTGCGCAAAGTACGTCAGGAAGAACAGGCTCGATCGGCCTTCCCAGGACCCGATTTCGAGAATACGCACCGCATCGGTACGCTCGAAAACTTTCGGAAAGGTGACACACCAAGGCACAATGTTCATGTCGAACCAGCGCTCTTGAAATTGTCCCTGGGCTGCTTTTGCCTCGAATTCCGCGCTGACCTCAGCGACGTTCTTTGCCGTGCGCGACGGCACCCCGGACTTCGCCAGCCGACAGCGCAGAGCGTCGACAACGTAATGCCGCGCCATAGCAGGGCGCATTCCACCGAGCCACCAAAAAAATAGGATCGTCAGGGTTCGGGGCGTCCAACGCACTCTCGGTCTGGTCGTCAGGCTGGTCATGTTTTCCTTGGTCGTGTCTGAAAAAGGTCGATGCGGTCGTGTCTCGCAGCTCGAATTGGCGACTTCAATCGTACCTGTGTGGGCGAGATCGCTGATCGGCGTTGTTGAATCCTAACAGGCGGCCCCGCAGCGGCGCGGCGCTTTGCTCGGGTGATGTGCTCGCGCCGAACGCACCACGTCGCGCTCACGCAACGTGCCTCGAACGGGCGTAGGCCTCTACGATGTCGGCGGCCTTAGCGACGCTTTCTGCGGGGGTGGTCATCCGAGCGGCCAGCTCGCGGGCCCTGGTCGCATAATCAGGAGCGAGGATGGTGCGCAGGTCCGCGACGAGTGATTCGCGCGTAGTACTTGAAAAACGGCGGGACGTGCCCACTTTCAAACGCTTGACCGCAGCGCCCCACAACTTCTGATTGACGTCCATCGACAGGATCAGAGTGGGTACTCCGGCGCGCAGACTTGCCGCCGCGGTGCCAGAGCCGCCGTGATGGACGACCGCCCGACAGGCGGGAAAGACGGCGGCGTAGTTGACCCCGCCGACCACCTTGACGTGCTCGCCATGCTCGACGTTGCTGAAGTCACTCCAACCGGCGCAGATCAACGCACGTTCGCCCAATTGAGCGCAGGCCGAGCTGATCATCTCTATCGCGTCGGCGGGCGATTCCACCGGCATGCTGCCAAATCCGAAGCAGATAGGGGGAGTGCCCGCGGCAATCCACGATGCGACCTCCTCGTCGGCGCCGGTGGTCAACGCCATCGTCAGCGCACCGACGAAGGGCCGTTTGCCGTCCCATTTAGCCCACTCCTCGGCCAGGCCGGGGAAGCACGCCTCGTCGTAGCCTTGGATTTCCAGCGCTCCGCTTTGGGCGATTCGCTGCGCAGCGGGTCTCTTCGCTTTCGATAGCCCGAGCTCGCGGCGTTGCGCCTGCTCGATCCTCCTGTTGAGGAGCCAGCCAAGCCAGTCGAACGCCGTCATCGCGGAACGGGCCAGTGCCGGCGGCAGCGGTAACAACTCGCCGTTGGCCCGCACGGGTACGTGGTGCAGGGTCGCCAACGGAACGTTGAGGTATTCCGCGACGTTGACCGCGGCCTCCTGATAGCTAAGGCCGACAAACAGTAGGTCAGCGCCGTCCGCAACCGAGGACAGCGTCTTGCTCATCTGAGTCCACGATTCGTCGCTGAGCTCCCACATTTCGTGCCAAAGCTTTCGGAGGTGCCCGATCTTCCAAAAGGCCCCGAAGAACGATGTCCAAAAGTTGCGATACACGTCCAACCAGGTCCGCGTGTCCAGCCCGTAGGCGACCGCCGAAACCCCTGCGTCCTCGACAAAACCGACCGAGTCTGGCGGCACAGCCATCCGGACATCATGCCCTCGGCGCACTAGCTCACGGCCGACGACCAGCGATGGCTCAATATCGCCTCGAGTCCCGTAACATGCCAACACAAATTTCATCGCCGCCCACTCAAGTCCTAGAGTTCTGCCCGCGGTGGAGCCGCTAGTGCAGCCAGAGAGCTTGGTACAGATGGCGAGTCGATCGCGCGGCCCCCCGGTGCTCCGTCACTTGCGCCAGAAGACACCACATTGATCGATCGTGACAATCTCGGCGGAGATTCCATGATCAGCGCGGTAATCGCTGACGGCCTTGCGGCATCCCTCGAGATTGTAGTCGTCGATGATGCAGAAACCTCCGGGCGACAATCGTGGGTAAAGCGCATCGAGTGCTTGGATCGTCGACTCGTAAAGGTCTCCATCGAGTCTCAACACGGCGATCTGGTCGATGGGCGCGTCTTGCAGCGTGTCCTTGAACCAGCCGGGAAGGAAGCGGACCTGATCGTCTAGCAGGTTGTAGCGTTCAAAGTTGGCCTTGACCTCTTCTTGGGACACCGCCAGAACCGGAGCGGCGTGATGGAGCCCAAGCGCGAAACGCGGGAGCCTGTCCGCTTTGTAGTTCTCCGTGTCCGGAGGGGGCACACCCTGAAATGAATCGGCCAACCAGACGTGGCGCGTCTTGTCCCCATAGGCCGCTAGAACGGCGCGCATGAGAATCGACGCCCCACCCCGCCAGACTCCACACTCGACAAGGTCACCGGGGACATCCTCGGTCAGGACGGTCTCGACGCATTGCTGCAGACTGGTCAGACGCTTCATCCCGATCATGGTTTCGGCGTCGGCCGGCCAGTCCATCCCGAAGTCGCGCGCGTGCTGATCGAATGGGCGTTTGCGGACCAGCATCAGGCTGCGGTTCTTGAGGAAGGGAAGCCACGTCAACCATCCCACGCTGGCGCGCATCCGGAGTGGCCACCCGACCGGCACGAGTTGGTCCATGCCATATCTGGTGAGATCACGCCGGATCTGATCTAGGTAGAGAGATCGGACGTCGCTCTCGGTCACGGTCAAAACCGCCCCCTGTCTCGCATGCCAGTAAAGTGCCCGGTGGTGAGCCTAGACGCCCGCCGACGCCGTCAGAGCGCGTTTGGGGTTTTCTAGCTCGGGTCGCCGGGGTTCGCTTGGACACACCAGCGAGTTCGCGCCTTCGCAGGCATTTCGTCAGTGGCCTCGTTAGCTGAGGGAACTCCAATACTTGCCAGGCGCGTGGACAGAGTACCTCAATTGGTGGGCGGGTCTCGACGAGCGAGCTAGTGCCTCCGGTCCAGTTCGGTCTCAGGCCCCGGCCGTAGGCGGCGATCAGTGGCGCCCCGCGTGTTCGCCTGCGGCCCCCGACGCATGGGCCGGATCGCTTACCGCCGAAGGCACCTCGGCCTGTTCGCCGATCCAATCCAGCAGGGCGTGCAGCCCGTCATCGAGTGACCACTTCGGCCGCCAATTGAGTTCGTCGCTCGCAGGCTGGATGTCGCAGCTCGCGGCGCGGATGTCGCCGTCCCGGAATTTCGGCACGACTATTGGCTCCGGGGCGTCGAAGACTGCGGCGATCTTGCGGGCCAACTCATGGATGGTTATGCCGTTGCCGGAGCCGATGTCCAGGCAGCGCGTTTCATGCGCCGGTTGCTGTACGGTGGCGAACAGGGCGTCCACGACATCGTCGATGTAGACGAGATCGCGCACGATTCGACCATCTTCGTACACCTCGGAGGCGCGTTTCTCGCGCGACAATCGCGCAAAGAACGGGACGACGCCCGTATACGGATTGGTCAACGACTGGCCTGGCCCATACGCATTCTGTAGCCGCAGCACACTGAGATTGGTGTCATGCGCAGCGGTCCAGGCCGCTAGGAGATTTTCTTGGGCCAGCTTGGTGGCTCCGTAGATGTTGGTAGGGCGGGGCTCGGTCTGGCCGGCACGGTTGGGAACCGGCGTCGCGGGCTCACCAGTGGGTCCAACGGGATCCCAGATCCCGGCCAGCAGTTGAGCGTGGCTGCGAGGCCGCGGATAGAAGATGTCCGTGCCGGATCGCCAGGCCCCTTCGCCGTAGACGGCGCGCGACGACGCCAACACGAGCTGGTCGGGCACCAGATCCGCGCGGCTCAGAGCGTCAAGAAGCTGGGTCGTGCCCACAACGTTCACCGAGCCGTGGCGGGTCGCCTGGGACAGCGACTGCGCCGTTCCCGTCTCCGCCGCCAGGTGGACAATTTGTGAAGGTCGGAACAACCGAAGTACCGCGTCCCAGTCGGGCGCGTGGGTGACGTCTCCAGTGAAGAGACGCACGGACGGCGCCAACTTCAGGGCCGGCCGCGGACCGTGCACCTGTGGCAGAAGGACGTCCATTACCGCGACTTCGTAACCGGCCTCGACGAGACGGCGCGACAGCAGGGTGCCGATAAATCCTGCTCCACCGGTGATGAGCACAGACGCTGACAAGAGTCGACGCCTCCTGTTCAAGTGCAGACGAAGGGCTTTGCGCAACGCGTTGCCGAGGATAAAACCAGTCGATCATTGCGGCGGGCTCTGCAGACCCCCGTCGAATAGCGATTTACCCGGGGAGCCGCCAGACCCGACCCCGGCAATTACACCAGATGGACCTTCGGCGCGTACAAGATCCACCGACCACCGTTTTCGTGGAACTGCCGTTCCTTGGCCATGATCTCCTCGGCGTGGTTCCAGGCAAACAACAACGCGTAGTCGGGGTACGGAGCGGAGAACCATTCAGGTGGACATACCGGAATTTTGGTCCCCGGTGTGAGACGGCCCTGCTTCTCCGGCGTCGAATCACACACCATAGGAAGCAATTCCGGGCCGATGCCGCAGTAGTTCATCACGGTGGCGCTCCTGGAGGTGGCCCCGTAGCCGACCACCCGGCGGCCGTCGGAGCGGATGTCCCGGAGGAGGGTCACGAGATCCGTCCGGACGCGATCGACCGCAGCGGCGAACTCGTCAAAAGTGGCTTCGTCCGCGAGTCCCTCGGCCTCTTCGCGCGCCAGGAATTCCGCGACGGCGGCCGATGGCTTCGAATTGCCTGGGCGGGCCACCGTGTACCGGATGGAACCGCCGTGCAAGGGAAGGTGTTCGACGTCGATCAGCTCGAAGCCGAACTGAGCAGCCAACGCCTGCACCGAACGAACCGAGAACAGGTAGATGTGCTCGTCATAGATTTGATCGAAGTAGACGCAGCTCACGATGTCGCCGAGGTAGCGATCCTCGAACACGAACAGCCCGTCCGACGCAAGCAGATTGTCGACGCCGAGAAAGATCGAGTCGAGGTAAGAGATGTGACTGATTGCGTTTGCCGAATAGATCACCCGGGCTGCGCCATGCTTCCTGCGAATGTCGGTCGCTGTTGACTCGTTGAAGAATTCCTTCAACACGTTGACACCCTGAGTGCGCGCCACGTCGGCAGCCGAAGCAGCCGGATCCACTCCCAGGTGGCGGACGCCGGCCTCGCTCAGCGTCTTCAGCATGACGCCGTCGTTGCTGCCGATTTCGACGACGAAGTCGTCCTTACCGTCCAGGCAGGTCCGCATGATCTGCCGCGCGACTTCCTGCGCGTGTTTGCGGATCAGTGACGATCCGGAAGCGCGATAGGGATATTCGGCATGAAACATCTGGTCCGGGGGGACCTCGTCGAGCTGCTGCACCATCGTGCACGACCCGCAGAGCCCAATCGCGAGCCGAAAGAAAGGCACCTCGGCGGCATCCTCCGGCCACGCGAACGCGTTCGAGACCGGCTGGGAACCGAGGTCGAGCACCTCGCGAACAACGCCTCTGCACAATCGGCAACTATGTTCGGTCAAGCCTGGCCCCTATCCCGCATGTCAGCACCAGCACTGAGAGGTTCCCCAACATTAAATCGGCACTGCACTGATCATGGCATCCCATCCGTGCCCCAGCAAACACGACGGCAGACGGCGCATCGCGATACACCTTGTAACGGCAGCCCGCCGGCGCGGAAGCACGTGTGGGCGGTACCCGCGAATGACCTCCTGAAACCCACCGGATCCGTCAATAACTTGCGGGTGGTGCGGGGACGTACCGAAACTTACAGTCTCGGCAATAAGCAACGTCCTCCCGAGGCGGCTTATGGATCGGCCCCGCCCGTCGCTGGCAACGGGAGAGCGAACGGCTAGTCCGTCACCCAGATCATTCAGCGCCCTTGCACCGCGTCTTCCAACAGTCGGGCGGCGGCGGCGACGCTGTCCGCGGGTTTGGTCATCCGCTTGGCGAGGTCTCGGGCTCGGGTGGCGCATTCGGAGGAGAGGGTCAGACGCAGGTCGGCGACGAGCGACTCTCGAGTGGTGACAGAGAAACGACGGGCGGTACCGACTTTGAGGTGTTTGACCTGGTTTCCCCAATATGGTTGATCGGCTGAACTCCAGAGAATCAG
>NZ_LZJN01000159.1 GCF_001667735.1 Mycobacterium sp. E183 | reverse complement strand
CGGCGCCACCGCCGAGCAGGCCACCGAGCCCACCCAGACCGGGCAGCGCCTTGGCCGCCGCCGGAGCCGCACCACCGATCAACCCCACCGACTTGGCGATCTGGGTGAAGGTGTTGGCCATACCGGTACTGAAGTACGGCAGACCCTCGGTGTTATAGAACAGGCCGGCGAACGGGCTGTACCCGTTGACGAGTGTGCCCAGGTTGGTGGGGATGGTGGTTTGGCCGGTCAACAGGAACCACAGCTCTTGCAGCGGGTTGGTCGTCGTCTGAGCGGCGGCGGCGGCCTGCGGGGCCGCGGTCGTCGTGGCGGTGGTGGCCGCCTTTTGCGCGACGTTGGCCGCGTTGCCGGCGGAAGTGTTGGCCGCCGCGTTGGCCACCGTGCTGGCCTGGGTGGTGGTGCCCGCGTCGTTGGTCACCTTCGGGGCGGCCTGGAACTGGGTGATGCCCTTGGTCGCCGCCGTGGACTGCACCGAGTAGTTGGCCATCGCCCCGGCATCCTGGGCCCAAAACTCGCCGTACTGGGCCTCCAACTGCGCGATCGCCCCGGTGTTCTGCCCGATCACGTTGGTGGCCTGCAACTGCTGCACCAACGCCCGGTTGGCCGCGATCACCGGCGGAGGCACCACCGCGGCGAACGCCGCCTCATAAGCCGCCGCCGCCGCGGCGGCCTGCACCGCGGCCTGCTCGGCCTGCGCCGCCGTGCTGGCCAGCCACTCCGCATACGGGGTGGCCGCGGCCGCCATCGCCGCCGAGGCCGTGCCCGCCCACTCCTCACTGGCCAGCTGGGTCACCACATTCTGATAACTCAACGCAGCCGACTGCAGCTCCGCGGCGATCGCATTCCACGCCGACGCCGCCGTCATCAACGACCCCGACCCCGGACCGGCATAAATCCGCGCCGAATTAACCTCCGGCGGAAGCGCCCCAAAATCAAACA
>NZ_LZJN01000158.1 GCF_001667735.1 Mycobacterium sp. E183 | reverse complement strand
TCGGCATGTACACGTAGGACTCGACATCGCAGGCAATCCCCGGGTACCGGTTCCAGTACCAGGTCCCGCCCACGTCGGCCGCCCGGTCGATGAGCCGCACGCTGTCGACGCCGAGCTGACGCAGCCGCACCCCCGTCAACAGCCCGCCGAATCCGGCGCCGATCACCGCGACGTCGACTTCGTCGGTCAGCGGCTCGCGCGTGAATTCACCGTCTGCCCAGGGGTCGTCGGCGAAGCGCGCGAATGCCCCCGCCGTCTCGACGTACTGAGCGATGCCGTCCGGGCGCAATCGGCGCGCGCGCTCTTCCGCGTATTTGCGTCGCAGCGCGTCGACGTCGAACGACACGGTTTCAGTCAAGGCCCGGTCCTCTCGTGGCCCGACTATATAATCAATCGCTTGATCATATCAAGGCGGTGCCGTGTCGGCCCCGCCGCTATCCGCGCCCGCCGGCGAACAACGTTCCGCTGATCATCTTCTTGGCCGAGTCGAGCGCGGCGTGATAATCGCGCGGCGGCGACGTGGGCGGGACCTGGTACTGGAACCGGTACCCGGGGATTGCCTGCGATGTCGAGTCCTACGTGTACATGCCGCTGCTGGAAGAGCTCGGCTACGTCCCCACCGAGAAGTACGCCAAGGGCCCGGAGATCTTCGCGCATTGCCAGCGCATCGCACGGCGCTACGACCTGTACCGCGACGCATGCCTGCAAACCGATGTACACGAGATCCGCTGGGCGGCCGAGGAATCGCGGTGGATCATCCGCACGAACCGCCGCGACGAGATGCGGGCCAGGTTCGTGTCCATGGCCAACGGCTACCAGGCCAAGCCCAAGCTGCCCGGTATCGAGGGCCTCGGCGCGTTCAGCGGGCACGCCTTCCATACCAGCCGGTGGGACTACGCCTATACCGGCGAGAACCTCGAGAACCTCGCCGGCAAGCGCGTGGGGATCATCGGTACCGGCGCCACGGCGATCCAGTGCGTCCCCCACCTCGCGAGGGGGGCGCAGCACCTTTACGTGTTTCAGCGCACGCCGTCGTCGGTCGACGTCCGGGCCAACAGCGCCACGGATGCACAGTGGGCCAACACGTTACGGCCCGGGTGGCAGCGCCGGCGCATCGAGAACTTCCAGATCCTGACCGCAGGCGGCCAAGCCGACGAGGACCTGGTCGCCGACGCCTGGACAAGCATCACGCGCAAGCTTCCGGTGATGCGCCACGACGGGGATGGCGTCGTGGACCCGGCGCAACGCGGCCGCGACATCGAGCTCGCGGACTTCGCCAAGATGGAAGAGATCCGGGCGCGCGTCGACGATCTCGTCACCGATCCGGCCACCGCGGAATCGCTCAAGCCGTGGTACGGCTACTTCTGCAAGCGCCCCTGCTTCCACGACGAGTACCTGCAGACGTTCAACCGCGACAACGTCACGCTGGTCGACACCCGCGGCCGCGGGGTCCAACGCATCACCGAGTCCGGTGTGGTGGTCAACGGCGTGCCCTACGAGCTCGACTGCCTGATCTTCGCAACGGGTTTCGAGGTGGGCACCGACTACTGCCGCCGCACCGGGTTCGAGTTGATCGGTCGCGACGGGGTCTCGCTGACCGAACACTGGGCCGACGGCGTGCGCACCTACCAGGGCCTGAGCACGACGCGTTTTCCCAATTGCTTCATCGAAAGCATCGCCCAGGCGGGCCTGACGGTGAACTTCCCCTACCTGCTGGACGTGCAGGCGACGCACGCCGCGTGGATCATCGCGTGGGCGCTCGAGCGCGGCGTCACCGAAGTGGAGGCCACGCCCGAGGCCGAGGCCGCGTGGGTCGACACGGTGGTGATGCGGTCGGCCGCCAGTGCCGGGCGCGCTCAGACCTGCACCCCCGGCTACTACAACCGGGAGGGCAACGCGGACGCCAAGACTCGTCAGGGCAGCTTCTTTTTCGGGGCACCCACCGAGTACGCCGACATGTTGGGGGCGTGGCGGGCTGATGGCGACATGAACGGTTACCTGATTCGCGGCCGGACGGCCGGGCCGTGACCAGTCGGCGGTCGCGATGGCGCTACGGCGTCGGCCGGCTGCGGGCGGCGACTCGGCGCAGGCCCCCGCCCAGGGTTGCGATCATCGGCGCGGGCTTCGGTGGCCTCGGCGCCGCCGTCACGCTGCGCCGCGCCGGCATCGAGGATCTGGTGATCATCGAGGGCGATGACGGCGTAGGAGGCACCTGGCGGCGCAACACTTATCCCGGCGCCGCCTGCGACATTCAAAGCCACCTCTACTCGTTCTCATTCGCACCCAACACCGCGTGGAGCCGTACGTACGCCCGGCAACCCGAGATCCTGGCATACCTCGAATCGGTGGCCGACGACTTCGATCTGCGCCGGCATCTGATGCTGGGCACCCGGGTGCGCTCGGTGCGCTGGAACGGCGGGGGCTGGGAATGCCGGCTCGACCGGGCGGGGCACACCGCCAGCCTGACCGCGGACGTGGTCGTGTGCGCCGTCGGATTGTTCGGTGCCCCAAAGCTTCCCGATATCCCGGGTCTGAGCGACTTCACCGGCACGCTCATGCACACCGCGCGCTGGGATCACCACGCCGGCCTGGCGGGCAAGAACGTGGCGGTCATCGGCACCGGCGCGAGCGGGGTGCAGGCGGTCCCCGAACTGGCCAAGGTCGCCGACCGGGTGAGCGTCTTCCAACGCACACCGCCGTGGATGGTGCCCAAGGATGACCGCCCTTACAGCGCGGGCGAATTGGCGCGCTTTCGCCGCAACCCCCTGGCCGTACGCCGGACCCGCTGGCAGATCTGGAAATTTCAGCACGACAACACCGCGACCTTCGCCGACGACCCCGTGGTCACGGCGCGCACGCAGGTCGCGACGTCGTTCCTGGAACGCACCGTTGCCGACGAGCGACTGCGCCGGGCGTTGACGCCGGACTACCCGTTTCGCTGCAAACGCGTGCTGCTGGGCGACGAGTTCTACCGGGCGTTGCAGCGCGACAACGTCGAGTTGGTCACCGACCCCATCGAGCGGGTCGACGAGTCGGCCGTGCTGACCAAGGCGGGGCGGCGGGTCGACGTCGACGCGATCGTGTTGGCCACTGGGTTTGAAACGTCCCGCTACCTCTCCGGCATCGACGTGATCGGGCCCGGGGGCCGCCGGCTGCACGAGCGTTGGGGCGACGACCCGACCGCTTACCTTGGCGTCGCGGTCAGCGGCTTTCCGAACTTCTTCATGCTCTATGGCCCCAACACCAACCAGGGTGGAAACTCGATCGTCTACATCCTCGAGGCGGGCGCGCGGCTGATCGCCAGCGCGGTCGGCCGGGTGGCGCGCAGGGGCGGCTATGTCGACGTCCGCCGAGAAGCCGAAAAGCGCTACAACGAACGGCTTTCCGCGGACCTGGAGCGCACCATCTGGACCCAGTGCGACAGCTACTTCCGCTCACCCACCGGCCGGATAGTCACCCAGTGGCCATACACGGAACTGGAGTACGCCCGGCGAACGTGGAGGCTGCGCAGGCGCGACTGGTCGCACCGCACCGACAAGCGGCCGGCGGGGCTAGCGCAGGCCGAAGTCGATCACGCCCCGGATCAGGTGGCCGGCGCTCAGGTCGGCGTAGGCGGCATTGATGTCGTCGAGCCGGTAGCGCTTGGTGATCATCTCGTCGAGGAGTAGCTGACCGGACTCGTAAAGCGTCGCCAGCAGCGCGATGTCGCTCCTGGGATTGCACGACCCGAACACCGTGCCGCACAACGTCTTGTTCATCAGGATGAAGTCTTGCAGGGCGAGCGCGATCGAGTTGGTTGCCGGCGCGGGCAGCCCCGTCAGCACGCAGGTGCCGCCCTTGCGGGTGAGCGCCAGCGCCGCCGCGACGTCGGAATCGCCGATCATGGCGGGGGACACCACGACCGCGTCGGCCATCACGCCGCGGGTCAGGTCGCGCACCAGCTCGAGCGCGTCCGTAGCCGTCGCGGCGGTATGGGTGGCGCCGAATCTCGCTGCGGAGGTGCGCTTGTAGTCGCTCGAATCGACCGCGACAATCCGGGCCGCCCCGCTGATGCGGGCGCCCTGAACGGCCGCGGTGCCGATTCCGCCGGTCCCGATCACCACCACCGTGTCACCGCCCCGCACCCCGGCACGCCGGGCGGCCGAGCCGTAACCGGTGGGAACCGCGCACGCCAGCAGCGCTGCGGGCACCAGCGGAAAGTCGGGAGCGATCTTTACCAGCGAATCCGCCGCGACCACAGTGTGTTCGGCGAACGCGCCGATCTTGGAAACGTGGCCGAGGTTCCGCCCGTCGACCGTGTGATGGCGAAAGGTGCCGTCCGTCGGCATGCCTGGCGCCAGGGTCCCCGACCCCGTGTCGCACAGGTACTCCATCCCCGACGCGCACCACCTGCACCGGCCGCACACCGCGACGAAGGACGTCACCACGTGGTCGCCCGGTGCGAACCCCGCTACGCCCGCGCCGACCTCGACCACCACACCGGAACCCTCATGCCCCCCGATGGCCGGCGACATGGCGGGTAATCCCATGGCGCGCAACGTCTCTGCCGGCGGGGCCAGCCTGCCCTGCCGGATGTGTTCGTCGGAGTGACAGAGCCCGGCGGCGGCCAGTTGCACCAGGACCTCGCCGGCTTTCGGCGGATCCAGCGTGAACTCCTCGACCGACCACGGACGGCCGTAGTCGTAGAGGATTGCCGCGCGGCTTCGCATCGATTGGTGCCGCCTTTCTATGGGGCCCTCACCGCGGCACAAATACTATCAATTGATTGATTTTGCGAGGGTGGCCCGCCGGCCAACGGTCCGACTTATCGGGCAGGGTTCGCGGCGACCTCGATGTCGCCGGCCGCGGCCGCCGCTCTCAACTGGTGGAAATCGTCGAGCGACTTCTCGGCGTAGCTGTAAGACCACTCGGCCACCGCGTTCTGCACGCCGTCACCGGTGCCGAAGTATCCGTGCAACATCGACGCGTTCGCGCTTTGGGAGTGCGCCCTGGCGAGCAGCACCGCGCAGGCCGTCACGTAATCGACGAAGGTATCGGCCGACATTCCCTCGGTGTCGACGCTGCCCTTCATGTCATGGAACTGGCGAACGTAGTAGTCGCGGTCGTCTTTGCGCGTCGCCCGTAGGAACACGTCCGACATCGCCTGCAATATCCGCTGGCCGTCGACGACGCGCATCCCTTGGCCCGTTGCGCCGACGGCCGCCGCCAGCGTAGCCGGCTGTGGCCAACCGCCGAATTCGTCGAGCACCGATCGGGTCGCCTCCTTGATCTGCAAAATCAGCGGGGTGCCGCTGGGGCCCACCAGGATCA
Organism: Mycobacterium sp. E183; assembly: GCF_001667735.1. Taxonomy (GTDB): domain Bacteria; phylum Actinomycetota; class Actinomycetes; order Mycobacteriales; family Mycobacteriaceae; genus Mycobacterium. The sequence goes on along the minus strand of NZ_LZJN01000158.1, from coordinate 19,554 downwards.
GCAGGTAGCACCGGGTGCCGACGCTGCCGACCCCGACAACCCGCAGCGCCATATCGGTGACCCGGAAGTGCGACAGCAGTAGCGCGACGTCGGCGGGAACGGTTGCCAGATATTCCTGTATCGACTCCATCAGCACCGCTTCGACATCCTCATCGACATGCTGCAAAACCGGTGGCGCCTCACGCAGCCGCGGTGTGCCGTCGGGGCCGATCTCGGTGAGCTGTTTGAAGACTCGCGCCGAAGTCCGGGTGCGCGCCCGGGACGTCGTCTTCTGGATCACGTCAAGCAACCCCTTGGACACCGTTTCGGTGTAGCGCTCCGGTTCCACCCGCAGGTAGTAGCGGTCCAGCACGTCCATGGCGAGCATTGCCTGCAGGCTGGTTCGATAGCCGACCAGCGCCTGCTCGACGCAGCGGCGGATTGCCTTGGCCCCGTAACCCGCATGGCGCCCACCGACGATCGCGCTGGTGATCAGCCGTTTGACGTCCCACTCGGCCGGAGCGACGGCCGCCTCGTCGAAATCGTTCAGGTCGAACACTATTGAGCGGTGCGGGGCGGCATACATCCCGAAGTTGGACACGTGGGCGTCACCGCAACACATCACTTCGATTCCACTCGACGGGCAGGCGGCGAGGTCGGCGGCCATGACCGCGGCCGACCCGCGGTAGAACGAGAACGGATCGGCGAGCATCCGGGCGAACCGCAGCGGGACGAGATCCGGTAGGCGCCCGGCGTTTTGAGCCACCAGGATTTCGGTGGCCGACCGGTCGGATGGAGTCAGTTGTGCGAGCGCGCGCCGCGGCACCTCCTTGCGCAGCGCCCGACCGCGCGCCGTATCCCTGCTCGGCTCTTCCAGATCGATCAGACGTTCACGCAGCACCCGTTGCGGCATCCGCTCAGCATAGGTAGCGACGCCGGGGCCGGGGTCGGCTTTTGACCCCGAAGCCCTCAGCCGGCGGCGACTCGGGCTCGCTCGGTCATCGAGGCGATCACGCCGCCGTCGTTGAGTATGTCGGTGCCGGTGAGGTAGCCCGCTTTGTCACTGGCGCAGAACGCAAGCAGCTCTGCCATCTCCTCGGGCTTACCCCACCGCGGGACCGCGGCGTTGCTCACCATTGCGCCGGCGCCCGCCTGCTCCTCGAGCCTGCCCATCTCGGTGTCGATCGACCCCGGTGAAACCGAGACGATGCGCAGCCTGCGCCCGTTGAATCTCTCCGCCTGCGACTGGCTGTACCACTTCACGAAGCTCTTGCTGACCGCGTAGGCGATCCCGGATCGCGCTTCCTCGGGAACGATGTCGCAGGGCGTCATCAGCGCCTCCGGGAAGGCGTCGGCATCGCGCAGCGCCAGCGGAAACTGGTCCACCGGGACCATTTCCGCGGGCAGGACATGGGCCGCCATCGACGCCACGTTGACGATCACGGCGCCCTCACCGGCCGCTTCGTAGAAAGCCTCGTTGACGTAGAGCGTGCCGAGCGCGTTGGTCCGCATGACGTAGTCCGCGGGACCCATGCTGGGGCTCACACCCGCGGTGTGGATGACCGACGCGAGCGTGCCAAGACCCTTGGCCGTATGGAGCAGATCGACGACCGCCGCCCGGTCGGTGACGTCACAGTCGACGGCCGTGGGCACCATGCCGAGCTCTTCCAGGGCCGCGGCCGCCGCCTTCAGCCGGTCCTGCCTGACGTCGCACAGGACCAGGGTGTGGTCGCGGCCGACGATCCTGGCCGTGGCCAGACCCATGCCGCCCGCGCCGCCGGTGATCACCGAAACTCGAGTCATACCGAGGACCGTATACGCAGCGTGATTGAGGGCGCACCTGGGTTAGGGCATTGCCCGGGCCCACGCGATATGCCCTTCGAAGCCAAGCGAATTGGCCATGGCGCGATAGCGGTCTCGGTAGTCCCGATAAGTTGCGCCGTCGCCGCGGGCCCGCGCCTCGAGCGCGCGCATCCGCAGCAGCCACAGGTCATGCAGCACGAATCCGGGTTCGGTCGGCATCGCCGCCAGCCGGTCGATGGCCTCTTGCGCTTCAGGGAGGTCCCTGGCGCCACCCCTGCGCAGCAGCGCTTCTGCCAGCGCGGCGGTGGTGGCGCCGAGACTGAGGAAATCGGATCTGTCGTATTGCTCTTCGATGGCGGGGCGCAAGAGGTCGATCGCAGCGTCAAGGTCGCCGATGCGCAACTTCTCATTGGCGATGAAGAGGTTCACCAGCGTGTCCGCGCCCAGCGTGAAGCGCTCTTGCAAGGCGGCCTCACGCGCGGCGGCAAGCAGGGCGAAGGCCTCTTCGCGTGAGCCTCCGTCGTAGCTCAACAGGGCGACGCCGTGCACGTACCGCGCGCAGGCCAGCGTGAGATCGTCACCGGACCGCTCCGCGATGTCCAGCATCTCGGCCGTCTCCTGCAGGGAGGCCGCGTCGGGCAACCAGACCCCGTAGGGGATCAGGTTGTACTTGAACAGCAGCATGATCGCGCGCAACGCCGGTTCGAATGCGCGGGCCATCGTCACGCCCGTATCGAGATCAACCCGCCAGTCCGGATCGCCGAGGAAGCACCGGGCGCAGCCCCGGAGCACTGTCGCGCCGGCCAGCGGGGAGCCGATGATCAGATTGCCCTTGGTCGCGTCACCGTCGGCCAGCTCGATCGCCCGCTGCGCGATGCGTAGGGCTTCGGTCATCTCGCAACGCTGAAGATTGGTGGGCATCGCCGCGTAGAGCAGCCCGAGAATCAAGGTCGGGTCGCCGATCGAGTCGAGCAGGCTCTCGAGCTCCGAGGCCAACTGTGCGGCTTCGCCGAACCGGGCGTGCACGATCAGCGCAGGCAGCCATCCGGCCATCGCCATCGCCAGCGACACCTTGTCGCCGGCGGCGGTCGCCAGGTCGCGCAGTTCGTCAAATCCGGTGTCTGCCATGGTGCCGCCGGTCAGCCAGGAACTGGCGCAGAGCAGCGTCCGCGGCGCGATCCGCATCGCGGCTCGCTCGGTGTCGGCGGCGGGTAGGCGGTCCGCGACGTCGCGCGCATGCCGCCAGCTCGCCCGCGCGGCGGCCATGTTGCGGTGTCTCAACCACGTTCCCGCCCGCATGTACCAGTCGAAGGCCGCATGCAGATCACCCGCCGCTTTGAGGTGTTCTGCGATCAGTGCGGCATTTTCGTCGGCTGATTCCGGCTCGCGCTGTTCGATCAGGGCGGCGAGCCGGCGGTGCAGCTCGTCGCGGTCCGACTTCAGTTGCGATTCGTAGGCCACGTACCGGATCAGCGGATGCCGAAACGTGTATTCGACCTTCGGGGTGAACGCGACCTGGTCGATCAGCTCGCCCTTGACCAGTTCGTCGAGGACCGGTTCGACGCCCAGCGCGCTGACCAGGTCCGGGCTGAACCGCGTCCCGATCACCGCGGCCGCGCAGAGGGTGCGTTTGGCCGGGAAGCTGAGGCGGTCGATGCGGGCGGCGATGACGGCGTGCAATGTCGGCGGGGCGGTGATGTCGGCAATCTCGCCGTGGAGCAGGTAGGAACCGCGCTCGCCGCGAATCGAACCCCGCTCCGCGAGGTCGCGCACGATCTCCTCGGCGAAAAAGGGATTGCCGCCCGCCCGTTCGGAGATGACTTCCGCGAGCCCGCGCACCGAGGCATCGGTGCCGAGCAATTCGCCGATCAGCGCCACGGTCTGGGTGTTGTTCAGCGGACGCAACGCGATCGTCTGTGCGCCCGGAATCGCCGCCAGCGCGCCTTGATACTCGGGCCGGTAGGTGATCAGCATCATCGAGCGGGTTTGCCGGATCACTGTCAGAAAGTCGGCGAGCATCGACTCGCTGACCTGGTCGATCCAATGGGCATCCTCGATCACATAGAGGGCCGAGCCACGGCGATTCACCCATGCGGCGGTCACGAGCGCGGTGAGACGCCGCCGCCGGGCGTCACCCTCGATGTTGGGCGCTTCCACCGTGGGATCCGCAATGCCGAGCAGGTCGTCGACCAGCCAGAGATCCTCACTGTCGGCGTTCGGGAACCTGGCTTCCAGCTGCGCCCGTGCGGCCGCGTCGCCCAGCCCGTCGACCCCGAGGGCGGCGCGCAACAACCCCGTCACCGCGTGGAACGGAATATCGCTGGTGTGGGACTCGCAGTACACGGTGATGACGTCCATCCCGCGGCTCTTCGCCAATGCCGCCGATTCGCGGACGGTACGGCTCTTGCCGATGCCCGGCGGTCCGACGACATCGATGACGCATCCTGCCCCGCCGACCGCCTCATCGAGGATGCCGGCGATGGTGTTGAGTTCCCATGTGCGCCCGACCAAATGAGGGTCTTTGCGCTGGCTGTGCTGGCTCGTGGCAGCGATCAAGCGGCGAGCGGGGACCGGGTCCTTGGCTCCCTTGATGTACACCATCTCTGGATCCGCAAGGGTCGCGGCGTCGTCGACCAGCCGCGCGGTGGACTCGCTGAGCATCACCCCGCCCGGGGGCGCGACCGACTCCATCCGCTGGGCCATTCCCACCTGCTCGCCGATGGCCGTGTACCCCAGAGCGCCGGATCCGATCTCGCCGGCGATCACCTGACCCGAATTCAGGCCAACCCGTAGCTGCAGCTCGATCTTGTCCCTGCGCGCGACTTCGCCCGCCACGCGTCTGGTCTCGTCCTGGATCCCGAGCGCCGCAAGGCAGGCGCGAAAAGCGTGGTCCTCCAATGCGATTGGGGCGCCGAACACTGCCATGATCCCGTCGCCGGTGAACTTGTCCACCCTGCCGCCGAATCTCTGAACGACCGCGGCTGCGCGCTCGACGAGTTCGCCCATGATCTCGCGCAGCCGTTCCGCGCCCACCGTGGCGGCGATATCCATCGAGTGCACGACGTCGGCGAACAGTACGGTCACCTGCTTGTACTCCGCGGCCGCCGGACTGATCGTGACTTGCGATCCGCACTCGTCGCAGAACTTGGCGGTGGCGCGCAGTTGAGCGCTGCATGATGGGCACGCCACGGTGGACATCGTCACGTGAGCACCACCCATCCAGGTCGTACCACCCCAGTTGTAGAGAATAGGCGGCCTGCCCCGGTGAAGCGTGGGTATTGGCACTTTGCTGGACGGCCGGCGCTAGGGCCGCGACTAGGCGTCTGGCTCCGGATGGTGCGGGTGACCGGTGTGCCGGATTGCCGTCCCGAAGAACGGCGCCCGCAGGGTGGCGGCCAGGTGACGGCGGTAGCGGATCAGCGCGACGACGGCCACCACGGTGTACACGGCGCAGAGCAGCAGCCGGCCATGCGTCGAGGCGATCGGGAACTGCACGACGAACAAGCCGAGCAGCGTGCACGCCGCGGCGCGGTTGAACCGCAGCGCCAACAACAGCGCCACGCCCATCATGGTCTGGGTCGCCGTCAGCAGCACTTCCTCCACCTGGCGCGGGTCGAGCTGCAGTGCGAAGCCGCCGCCGCCGAGGAGGTGGGCAATCGGCAGCGATCCGATCAGCAACGTCCACTGGTTGACCTTCGAGGAGATCAGGGTGGCGATGGCCGCCGTGCCCTTGCCCCGGGCGGCGAAGATGGTGGCGACGATGAACTCCGGCGCTTCGGAGGCCAGCGGGGCGAGCCACTGGACCAGCAGGAAACGATCGATGCCCAGCTCGGTGCCCGCGGCGACCAAGTTGTCGGCGAACGGCTTGGCGCACAGCAGGATCACCGCGCCGGACAGCAGGAAGAGGCCGACGACGACGATGCGCCGGCCTCGATCGGGCAGCTCCCCCAGGGCGGCGGCGGTCCCGATCAGGTCGGGTTCCTCCACGTCGCCGTGGCCGATCTTGTACAGGTAGAAGCCGAACCAGGCCAGCAGCGCGAGCCCGAGGCCGAAATGGATCTGGCCGCTCGCCGGGATCGCGAAGGCGATGATACCGGCGATCAGCAGGAACCCGAGTTCGACGCGATTGGTCGGCTGCAGAGCCAGACCGGTGGCGTTCTTCGCGCCGGCCTTGCGGGCCACGACGATGCTGACCAGCACCACAACCGGCCAACCCAAACCCATCAGCAACCGGTTCGAGCCCGTCATGTTGGCCGCGGCGTACTGCGTGTACTCGGCGTTGTGGCCAGAGACGTAGGCGTAGTAGAGGTCGACGGCGTATTCGGGCAGCACCGCGATCAACGCCAGGATCGCCGTCGCCAGCCCGCCGGAGACATCGATCTGCGCGGTCTCCGCGGCCCAGGCCAGCAAGAAACTGGCCGACACGACCGCGGCGCCGTAGATCAGCAGGGCGGCGACTGGGTCGGGGTGCAACCCAACGATGCGGATGACCACCGCGGGGGCCACGAACGCCGCGGTGATCAATCCCGAGCGCGTCAGGGTGCGACGTCGCGACCGTTCTGCCGTCGCGGTGGCGCCCGCGGGCCTGTCGGTGGCGAGCATCGTCATCCTTCGATCGGGAGGGGTGGCGAATGGAGCGGCTGCTCCGCCTGGATTAGCCATGCCTAACGCCTCCCTAAACTACCCGCGAAGCGCGTCACCAGCAACGTCGTTGATCGGCGGAGCGTGGACGCACGCCGACGCATCTTTGCTGGCCAGACCCGCGCTTGCGAAAAGTTAGGCAGGCCTGATCTCGAAGTTTGGCAAACCTTGCGAAGCGAAATCCATCCCCATGCAGTACGACGGCCCGCGAGCGGGGGAGGTTGCGACTAAGTGTCCGGCCCCATGGCCGCCGCCGCGGCCTGGGCGAACAGTTCGACGGCCTGGTTGCGGGTTAGCGACGCCAGCATTTGTTCGGCGGCGCGCATCATGTCGCCGACCATCAGCGTCGGCCCGTTGCCGAGGTTCCCGAACGCCTCGGCGATCACGTCGGTCACGGCGGCAGCGCCCGGCGGCACCTCGTCGAGCGACCCGATCTGTCCGCGGCTGTGCTCGAGTTGCCGCAACGCGGGGGTATCGGTCTTGCCCAGGATGAGGCCCAGGACGTCGACGCCCTTGTCGTGCAACTCGGCCCAGAGCGCTTCGGCGAACACCATGTCGAACGCCTTCGTCGCGCCGTAGGCGACCATGTTGGCCCCACCGGCCAGGCCGGCGCCGGACCCGAACAACACGATGCCGCCGCGGCCCCGCTCGACCATGGGACCGGCGAAGTGGTGGCACAACTGCATCGGCACCATGCAGTTGCGCTGCACCATCGCCTCGGCCACTCCGACCGGATTGGCCAGGAACGGCTCGAAGTTCGGGTCGGCGCCCGCGCAGTACACCAGGAAGCCCACCTCCAGGTCGCCGGTCGCCGCCGCGATCGCCGCCGCCGCGCCCGGTTCGGCGAGATCGATGGCGAGGGTGCGGGTGGACACCGACGTGTCGCCGCGGATCGCGGCCGCGACTTCGTCCAGGACGGCGTGCCGGCGGGCGATCAGCACGACGTTGACGCCCCGCTCGGCGAGCCCGCGCGCGAAGGCCGCGCCCACCCCGTCCGAGGCGCCGGCCACCAGCGCCCAGGGCCCGTACTTGGTTGCGAACGTCATCTAAGGGCTCCCGAATGTGGTGATGCGCACCGAAGTGAACCGACGCCGCGCAATACGCCAACCATCCCCGGTCCGCACGATCTCGTCGTCGTAGAAACCCCATGCGTTCACGCCGGATTGGTTGTCGCCGAACATGATCACCGCATCGACATAGGTGCGGGCCGATGCGTTGTCGCCGTTGACCGTGATGGCGTGGTTGGTCAGGCGGTGCAGGGTATGCCCGGCCGGCGCGTGGGTCATATCCATGAACTCCGTGACGGCGTCGACACCGGTCCACGACCCGATCTCCCCGTAGTCGAGCTCGCAGTCCGCGGTGAACACGGTGCGAAACAGCGGCCAGTCGCGCCGGTCTATCCCGGTGGCGTACCGCACCAGCAGCTCGGAGATGTCCTGGCGGTCTTCGCGTTCGGTCATGGCACGTCTCCGTTCGGATGGACGACGATGCGCGGCGGACGCGCAGATCGCGGTGCTCAGGGTGCGCAGCAACAGCTCGCCCGCCCCCGGCTGGGGGTCCGGCGTCTCGCGGACCTGCAACCGGCCGTCTCTCAACACCGCAGCGCGCAGAAGCGTTAGCTTTCTCTAATAATCGACATGTAATCTCGAATGTTCGCTCAACTCTAAATCGTGCGGTAAAGGAGTCAAGCCATCCGCGGAGCGACGTCTGCGCCGACGGCCCGGGTGCTCGATGTAGTCGAACTGCTGGCCCGGTCCGGGAATGCGCGGCTGCGGTTCTCCGACATCGTGCGCGAGCTCGACCTCACCCAGGCGACCGCGCACGCGATCCTGAAGACGTTGTGCGACCGGGGGTGGGCCAGCCGCGATCCGGTCGCCAAGACGTTCACCCTGGGTCCCGCGCTGGCCGTCGTGGCGGCGCGGACAGACACCGCCCGGCCGCTCGCGCATGCGGCCCGCTCCGCGGCGCTGCGGTTGTCCCGCGAGTTCGGCTACGCCTGCTCGGTGGTGGAGCGGTTCGGTGATTCGTTGGTGGTCACCGCGTTTGAGGGCGAGCCCGCCACCCAGCCGTCCGGGATACCCGGCGATCGCATCCCGTACGCACCGCCCTTCGGGGTCGCGCTCGCCGCCTGGGACGACGAGGACGAGCAACGAGCGTGGATCCGCCGCGGCGCGGGCGAGAACCCCGATCGCATCCGGCGCCTCGAGCAGGTGCTCGAGCGCACGCGTGAGCGCGGCTTCGACGTCGACTGGACGACGCCCGCGCTGGCCCAGGCCGCGCAGGTCGTCGGCACGCTGGACAGCGCCGAGATGCCGAAGCCGGTGCGCCACATCATGGATCAGTTGCGCGTCGAGTTCATCACGATCGGCTTCCTCTCCGACGACAACCCGGGCCGGCGCAAGCAACCCGTGGTGACCATCGCCGCGCCGGTGTTCGACGAACGGCAGGTGGCCCTGATGGTGGCCGTGCATCCGCTGTGCCCGCTGTCGGCGCGGCAGATCCGGCTCATCGGTAAACACCTGACCGACGAAACGACCGCCATCAGCGCGGGCCCGTCGCGACCCGACGCGGTCGAGCGCGCCGTCTAGGCTCCGCGTATGGAATTGCGGCAGCTGCGCTATTTCGTGGCGGTCGCCGAGGAGTTGCACTTCGGCCGGGCCGCGCAACGCGTCCACATCTCCGGGCCGGCGCTCTCGCAACAGATCATCGCCCTCGAGCGCGAACTGGGCGCGGACTTGCTCGTGCGTGACCGCCGCAGCGTTCGATTGACCGAGGCCGGGCGCACTTTTCTTCCGGACGCGCGCCGCATCCTGGCGCTGGCCGACGATGCCAAGCGCCGGCTCCAGCGGGCGGCCGCGCGCAGCACGCCGGTACGCCTCGGGTACGTCAGCTGGCTGCCCGAGGACCTCACCACCCTGGTGGGTTCTGCGGCGGACTTGCGCCTCGACGAATGGGTGTTGCCGTCGCATGCGCAAGCCGAACGCGTTGCCGAGGGCACCCTCGACGTCGCGCTGGCGTGGGTCACTGCCGACCAGGTCAGTCAGCTCGGCCTGGTGGCACACCTGGTGCGAACCGAGGCGCTGCGCGCGGTCCTGCCCGGCACTTCCTCGGCGGATCCCGTTGCCGCGCAACGGCTCAGCGTGCTTGTCGACGCCGACGAGTCGGCGTGGTCGTCGTGGAACCGATACGCCACCGAGTTCGCGGCGGCCGTGGGCGCCCGCGTCGTGCACATCGACGACGGCGGCATCACCGGGGATGCGTTTTACGCACACGTGCGCAAGGTGGGCGCGGCCGTGCTCGCATCACCGAAACGCCATACCGCGGCGCTGCCACCGAGTCTGGGGCAGCGCCCCGTCGCCGAGCCGATACCGCTGTGGACATGGTCGCTGCTGCACCGGCGCGACGACGACCGCGCCAGCGTGCGTGACGCCGTGGACGCGCTGCTCACGATCGCGCGCACCCGCGACTGGCCGGCCCCGCCCGCCGGCCGCTGGTGGGCCCCCGCCGGCGATCCCCACCTGCGGTGAGAACTCGCCCCGAACACTGGTAAGAGAACGGTCCTGGACGAGCGGGCCGGCGCCGCGCTTCAGTGGAGTGGTCGGCCCGGAAGGCGAAAAGTCATGGCAGAGAACTACGTTGTCGAGCAACTGGCCGGATTCGTCGTCGGCGCGGAGCAGGCGGACCTGACGGGACGGCCACGGGCGTTGCTCAAACGCAACGTGCTCGACAGCATCGCCTGCGCGGTCGGTTCCCTGGACGGGGAGCTGATTGCGACCGTTCGCGAGCACACCGACCAGTTCAGTGGCGCCCCGACCGCGACACTGGTGGGCGGGGGACGGGCGTCGGTGGACCAGGCCGCGTTCTTCAACGCGGTGCTGGTGCGGTATCCCGACCTCCTTGACACCTATCTGACGGTCGGGGGGCTGTGCCATCCCGCCGACAACTTCGGCGCGATCTTGGCCGTCGCCGAGCACACCGGCGCCAGCGGAGCCGACTTCCTGCTGGCCCTGGCGGTCGCCTACGAGGTGCAATGCCGATTCAGCGCCCGGGTGCCCGTGATGGCGCGGGGACTCAATCACGCGTTGCAGCTGTCGATGTCGGTGGCTGCCGGCGCGGCCAAGTTGCTTGGGTTGGGCGTCGACGAGACCGCCAACGCGATCGCGGCCGCGGCGACCGACAACGTGTCGCTGGCCACCGTGCACGCCGAACCGGTCTCGAACTGGAAGGGCATCTCACCGGCCATCACCGGCATGCGCGCCGTCTACGCGACCATGCTGGCCGCCCGCGGCGTCACCGGCCCGCGGTCGTTGTTCGAGGGCCCGCACGGCCTCGTCCAACTCTTCGATCAGCCGATCGATCTCGCGGCCGCCGACCGCGGGCTCGCCTGCGTCGAACGGACCTACTTGAAGCAGTACTGCTCACTGATTCACGGCCAGGTCGTCATCGACGCGATCTTGGCGTTGCGCGACGAGCACTCCCTGCGGGGCGAGGACATCGCGCGGGTAACCCTCGAGGTCTTCCAGGGCGCTTATGACTTCGCCGGCGGGGGAGCCTACGGCGCCAAGGATGAGCCCCGCACCAAGGAGCAGGCCGACTACAACCTCAAGTACTTGAGCGCGGTTGCACTCCTCGACGGCGGGGTGGGCCCCGAACAGCTGGAAACCGAGCGGGTGCGCCGCGCCGACGTGCAGGAGCTGTTGGCGCGCGTCGACGTCGAACCGGCTGCCGACCTGACCGCCGACTATCCGAAACGCACCGCGGCCCGGGTTCACCTGTCGACCCGGGACGGGCGCGAATTCCACCGTGAGCAAGCCGATTACGAGGGCTCGCCCACCCGGCCCATGTCGTGGGAACGCGTCATCGACAAGTTCGCCTGGCTGGCCGAACCCTTCTGCGGGGAAGCGTTGCGCGCCGACATCGTCGCGGCGGTCGATCACCTCGACGAGATCTCGGTCACCGACCTCACCGGTCTCCTGGCGGCGGTAAGCCCCAGCGCGCAACGGCCGCGGGCCAATCCGCGGTTCTGACGCGCCCTCTTGCGTTACCCGCCGCCGGCAGTGCGATGATCGGCCATGCGCAAAGATCAGGGCATCAATAGGTGGGAGTTGGTTACCTGCGCAATCGCGGGACACGCCACCTATGCGCCCGACGAACAGGATCTCGCCGCCCGGCTGAGCGGCACCACCGGACTTGGCGAGGTGTGGCGCTGCCTGCGTTGCGGTGAGTTCACCGTCGGCGCGCCACACGGGCGGGGACGCGCCGAAGATGCGCCGATGATCATGCGCGGCAAGGCTTTACGCCAGGCGATCATCATCCGGGCGCTCGCGGTGGAACGCCTGTTCCGCGCGGTGGTGATCGCGCTCGCCGCCTATGCGGTGTGGAAGTTTCGCGGAGCCCGGGGAGCCATCCAGGCCACCCTCGAACGCGACCTGCCGATCTTCCGCGCCGCCGGGTTCAAGGTCGACCAGATGACCATCGTGCACGAACTCGAGAAGGCGCTGGCCGCCAAACCCTCCACCCTGGCCTTGCTGACCCTGATGCTGACCGCCTACGCGCTGCTGGAGGTGGTGGAAGGTGTCGGTCTGTGGCTGCTGAAGCGCTGGGGTGAGTACTTCGCGGTGATAGCCACGTCGGTGTTCCTGCCCTTGGAGATTCACGACCTGGCCAAGGGCATCACGATGACCCGCGTGGTCACCTTCACCATCAACGTGGCCGCCGTGGTCTACCTGCTGTTCTCGAAACGCCTGTTCGGTTTGCGGGGCGGACGTGAAGCGTACGACGAGGAGCGACGGGGCGAGCAGCTGCTCGATGTCGAGAAGGCCGCCGCCAAAACCTGAGGCCCCAGGCCACCGCGGCTGGTAAGAACTAAGGCGATGGGCACTTATGCGGTCACCGGATCGGCATCCGGGATGGGCCACGAGACCGCGCAGCGGCTCAAGGCCGACGGGCACACCGTGATCGGCGTCGACATCAAAGACGCCGACGTCGTCGCCGACTTGTCGACGCCACAGGGGCGTCGGCAGGCCGCCGACGGCGTGCTGGCGGCCTCGGGCGGCAGACTCGACGGCGCGGTGCTGGCCGCCGGGCTCGGGCCCAGCCCCGGTCGAGAGCGGCTACGCCAGATCGGCGAGGTCAACTTCTTCGGCGTCGTCGAGCCGCTGGTCGCGTGGCGACCGGCGCTGGTCGCGGCCGAGAGCGCGAAAGTGGTTGTGGTGGCCAGTAACTCGGCGACGACGGTGCCCCTCGTCCCGCGCCGCGCGGTGAAGGCGTTCCTCGCGCATGACGCCGGCAAGGCCCTGCGAGCGGTGCGACCGTTCGGCCCGGCCGCGCCGACGATGATGTACGCGGCCTCCAAGATCGCCCTGAGTCGTTGGGTGCGGCGAAACGCGGTGCTGCCCGAGTGGGCGGGCGCGGGCGTGCGGCTGAATGCGCTGGCGCCCGGAGCCATCATGACGCCGTTGCTGCAGGAACAGCTCGCGACGCCCCGGCAGGCCAAGGCCGTCCGGTCCTTCCCCGTGCCAATCGGTGGCTTCGGCGAGGCGCGGCACATGGCCGAGTGGATGTGTTTCATGCTGTCCGAATCCGCCGAATTCCTCTGCGGCAGTGTCGTCTTCGTCGATGGCGGGACCGACGCCTACTTCCGGGCCGATGATTGGCCCAAGGCGCCACCCGCGCGGGGGCTGCCGGCCTACCTGCGGAAGTTCAGACGCCCGGCCAATGTGTGACAGCGCGCCGGCGCACGGGCGGCTGTGCGTAGGGCCACAAAATGGCTTTTCGTGGCGTTTACCCCGGCGCGGCGCGCCCGTAAAGCGGCCCCGGTGCAATTCAATGAATCGGCGCAACAGGCCGAACAGACGAAGGATCGAAACCGTGGCGACACTGCCCTCCTGGATCAGTCAGAGCCCTAGCAATCTCGATGTCGTGACGCCGATCAAGGCGCGTGCCGGTTACGCGTTGCGGGTGGTGCTGAGAACCCGGCCAAGCCGCGCACGCGCCGTGAGGCTCATGCCACGGGGCGCGGAGCGCTGCTGAGGGCCGACCGCCCGCACGACTACTGGAACCACAACGCCGCGTATCACGGCTGGCTGGTCGACATCGCCGCGCGCCATCGCGGCGACGTCTTGGACGTGGGGTGCGGCGACGGGTTGCTCGCCCGGCGGCTGGCCACGGTGTCGCGCAGCGTCGTCGGCATCGATGCCGACCCAACCGCGGTCGAACGGGCGATAGATCGGTTGCAATCCACCGACAATGCCTCGGTGCTCCTCGCCCGCTTCGAAGCCTTCGCGGCGGAGCCGCGCTCGTTCGACCTCATCACGTTCGTGGCCAGCCTGCATCATCTGCCCCTGCGCGAGACCCTGCAGAGGGCACGCGAAATGCTCACGCCCGCAGGGGAACTCGCCGTCGTGGGGCTGTCGGCCAACAAAACGGTCGCCGACTGGGCATGGGCCGCCCTGTGCACCCCCGCCGCGCGCGCAGGGTCGCTGCTGCACCGGGAGACTCGCAACATCGGCGTGGCCGTGGCCGATCCGCGGGAAAGTCTCCAGGAGATTCGCCGGGTGTCCGCCGACGTGCTACCGGAAGCAACGATCCGGCGGGGCCTCTACTACCGCTACCGCCTACTGTGGCGGAACCGCTAGGCCCATCGCGCGCTCGCGTTCCCGTCGACGGGCCCGCGAAGCGCGCAGATTGGCGGCGTTACCGCACGTCTTGACGTCGTGCCAGACCCCACTGTTGTTTTTGGAGCGGTCGTAGAACGTCGACCCGCAGTGGTGGTTGTGGCACCGCTTGACGCGCCGCCAGGTATCGGCGTGCTGGCTCAGCAGAATCTCGGCCCACAGCGCCGACGCCAGCCAGCGCCACCCGGCGCCGCTGGGCTCCAGTCGGACCGCCCCGGCGTCGGAGACCACCAGGGCCGCGGGAATGGCGCCTCGTCCGCCCGTCGTCTCGCCGCTCACCAGTGCATCGATGGTGTCCCGCAACGAGCGCAGCTTGGTCAAATCTGCGTCGTCGAGCTTGGGCGGCGGTAGCACCTCGCCGCGGGTGGTCGACCAGTTACGCACCGCGCCCGCGACCCAGTCGCGGGCGACCGCGGTGTCAGCCAGGAGGTCCGGGCCATAGCCCGCGATCCCCCTGGTGTTGAGGAAGTCCTGGACCAATGCCAGGCCGCCGGGCGCCGGGGTGATGCCGTACCGCTGTGACGCAGCCCATGAAATAGACATAACTAAAAGATACTTGACTATGTCGACACCGGCAACTACGGTGACAGAAACGAATTGGATTTACCTACGTCAGGAGTCTGGATCATGGTCAACATCAAAGGGTCGACGGTCGTAGTTACCGGCGGACAGCGCGGGCTGGGCAAGGCCATCGTGGACGAGTTGTTGGAGCGGGGCGCGGCCAAGGTCTACGCGACGGCGCGGGCGCCCAAACCCAGCGCGGACCCGCGCGTGGTCAGCGCCGAGTTGGACGTGACCGATGCGGACTCCGTTGCGGCTCTGGCAGCTTCGGCTTCGGACGCCGAGATCGTAATCAACAACGCGGGTGTCCTCGGCGCGGCGAAGCTGCTCGACAGCGACATCGAGGAAGTGCGCGCGGTGTTCGAGACCAACTACTTCGGTGCGCTGCGCGTCGCCAAGGCCTTCGCGCCGATCCTGGCCGCCAACGGTGGCGGCGCGCTGGTCGACATCGCCTCGATCCTGTCCTGGATGCCCGGCTCCGGCGGGTACGGCGACTCCAAGGCGGCGCTGTGGTCGACGACGAATACGCTGCGGATCGAACTCGAAAAGCAGGGCACCCTGGTGGTCGCCGCGCACCTCAGCTTCACCGACACCGAGATGGCGTCCGGCTTCGACGCACCAAAGAACGACCCGCGTCAGGTGGCGCACGCAATCGTCGACGGTATCGAAGGGGGCGAGCCCGAGGTGCTGGCCGACGACGACACCCGCTACGTGAAGGCGGCGCTGTCCGGGCCGGTCGAGGCGCTGCCCCGGATGCCGTAGGCATGAGGGTCTGCCCGAAGGCAGTTCCCCGTCTTAAGACGGTGGGTCAATCAGGCCCTTGCGGATGGCCTCGCCCAAAAATGGGCTTGCTGCACTTCGGGCAGACCACCGGGTTGCCCCGGCATCCACCACGGTCGCACCCCGCCGGCCGGTAGCTCGACGGTCGAAGGTCCTCAACGCTTCGGCCGAAGGTCACATTCACACCGCGGCGGCGCTCCGGTGGACGTGTTTGGATAGCGGTATGTCGGACATGGAAATCGAAGGCATCGTGAGCGCCACGCGCGTCATCGCGGCCAACGCCGCGCGGATCTTCGAGCTGATCGCTGACCCCGCGCGCCAGCCGAGCTGGGACGGCAACAACAACCTCGCCTCGTCCGCCCCGGGCCAACGAGTCCGCGCCGTCGGGGACGTGTTCACCACGAAGCTGACCAATGGCGCCGTGCGGGAGAACCACGTCGTGGAATTCGTCGAAGGCAGCAAAATCGCCTGGTGCCCAGCCGAACCCAGAAAACAGCCGCCCGGTCACCTGTGGCGCTGGGAGCTCAGCCCGGTGAACGCCGAACTCACCACGGTGACCCACACCTACGATTGGACGGGGCTGACCGACGCCAGCCGCCTGGAACGCGCTCGCGCGACGACGCCGGAGATGTTGCGCGAATCGATGGACCGGCTCGCCACGGTCGCACAGAACCCCGACTCGTGAGGCCACGGCCGCTGTGAAACGCGACTGACTCAGCCGTTCTTACCCCGCACCCACTGGACCGTGCCGTAGTTCTTCACGCGCACGCTCACGAATCCCTGGCCTTCCAGGATGTCGCCGATCTCGTCCTCGTCGAAGACATGCGCCCCCACGTTCGGCAGCTTCTGGAACAGCCGGGCGGCCGGACCGACGGTGGGCACCATGACGGCCAGCCTGCCGCCCGGTCGTAGCACCCGCGCCATCTCGCCCAGCGCGGTCTCCGGATGGGGAATCAGCTGCAACACGGCCGTCGAGATGACCGCGTCGACCGTGTCGTCGCGCAGCGGAAGTCGTTGTGCGTCAGCCCGGATGAAGCCGACCTGCGGTCCGGCCTCGTTGCGGACGGCGCGCGCCAGCATGGGCTCGGAGATGTCGACCCCCAGCGCGAGCCCGCCCGGGCCGGCCGCGCGTGCCAGCGACGCGGTCACGTTACCCGGGCCCGAGCCGACATCGAGCGCTGTGCCGCCGGGCGGGATGTTCAACCACTCGAGCGGTGTCTGCCACGCGCTGATCAACCGCCGCGACAGGGCTTGGGCGTTGTCGTAGAGCATCGATCCGATCGGTGATGCCCACGCCGCCTGGATCGGGCCGGTGTTCTTGGCGACGCCGTTGCCCTCGTCGGATCCGCTACCGAGCAGATCCAGATAACCCTTGCTCACATCGGGATTCGCCGGCGGATCGGCCAGCAGCTCCAGCGCTCGACGCAGCGCGGGGGGCAACGAGACGTGCACGTCGGTCATGCGCACTCCTTCGACCAAATACCAAGCCGTACGCCGGAATCGGGGATCGGGCCGCCGGAAGAAGGCCCCCTGGCGGCCCCTACCCCGCCACTACGCAGCGTACGCCGAGCCGCACTCGGTCACCGCCTGACGGCGGCGTGCTCGCGCACCAGCGAGTACAACCGCCACTGGCCCGGCACGCCCTTGAGTGCTGTCTCGCCGCGGTCGCCGAAGCGGTGCCGCGATCCGGTGACGATGTCGCGGAGCGTGGAGGACACCAGCACCTCGCTGGGGCCGGCGAGGGCGGCCACCCGGGCGCCGATGTGTACGGCCATGCCGGCGACGTCGTTGCCGCGCACCTCGACTTCACCGGCGTGGATGCCCACCCGCACCTCAATGCCCAGCACGCGGACCGCGTCGACGATGGCGTCGGCGCACGCGATCGCGGCGCTCGGGCTGCTGAACGTCGCGACGAAGCCGTCCCCGGCCGTGTTGACTTCTCGCCCGGAGAATCGCAGCAGTTCGTGCCGAACGAGGGTGTCGTGGTTGTCGAGCAGGTCGCGCCAGCGGTGGTCGCCGAGCAGCGCGGCACGCTCGGTGGAGCCGACGATGTCGGTGAACACGATCGTCGTGAGCAGGCGCTCGGCGTCGGAGGCGCCGCGCACGCCGGTGATGAATTCCTCGATCTCGTCGAGGACGGGGGCGGTGTCGCCGACCCAGTACAGGGTGTCCCCGCCCGGGCACTCGACCAGGCGTGCGCCGGGGATGTGTTCGGTCAGGTAGTGGGCGTGCTCGACGGGGCTGAAGGCCTGGTTGTCGCGGTGCAGGATCAGGGTCGGGACGGCGATACGGGGAAGCCGGTCGCGGACGTCGCCCTCCCTGACCTTGTTGATGAACGCGCGGGCCATGCTGGGCGACGCCGCCCGGTTGCCGGCCATGTCCCACCACGACCTGAACGCGGCGTCGCCCGCCACGGAGGGCGCGATGATGCCGAGCATGTCGAACCCTTGCTCGACGGCGTCCGGCTCCATCCCGACCGTCGTGAAGCGGTCGGCGTCGTCGAGGTCGCTGCCGATGGGGTAATCGGGCCCACGCAGCGTGCGCGCCGCGCCGTTCGCAATCACCAGGCTGTTCACCCGCTCGGGATGGTCGGCCGCCAGAACGATCCCGGCCAGCGACGTGAAACCCGGGGCGAAGATCGTCACCCGCTCGCATCCCACCGCGTTCATGACCGCGATCGCGTCCTGCGCCCACGATTCCGGGCCGAGCATGTCCGCGGGCACCCGCGACGACAGGCCGATGCCGCGCTGGTCGAACCGGATCACCCGGCAGAACGACGCGAGCCGGCGATGGAACCGGTACATCGACGGCTCGAGGTCGACGCAGTCGATCGGGATCAGCGGGCCCGGCAGCACGAGCAGGTCGATCGGACCATCGCCGAAGACCTGATAGGCGATGTCGATCTCGCCGCAACTGGCGTACCGGGTTCGCGGAGCCGCAGAACTCCCAGCCACGCATCCAGGCTAGTGCAGGTCACCGACACGCCGGAACCGCTCAGCGGCGGATGATCGGCACGAGGTAACGGGCGGCGTACTCGCGGACGGCCGCGGGGTCTGACGTGTCGAGGCGGTCGGTGGGAAACACGATGATGCCGAGCGCGACGCGAAGCAGGATGTCGGCGATGTTGGACAGGTCGCGGTCGGGAATGTCGGTCCCGCAGCGGCGCAGGGTGTGGGCGATGCCGTCGGCGAACTGCCCGATGGGGAAGGCCCGCGATCGGGAGAACATGCCCAACAGCTCGGGTTCGCTCTCGGCGATCCGCGAGTACAGCTTCGAGTCGTGGACCAGGCGCACGCCCAGCGCGAACGCCTCGACCACGGCCTGCTGCGGATCGCAGCCGGTGGTCGCGCGGTCCAGCGTGCTGAAGAAGGATTCGGCCTCGCGCCGCACCACGTGTCCGAACAGGTCGTCCTTGGTGGGAAAGCGCCGGTACACGGTGCTGCGGCTGACGCCCGCGCGGGCCGCGACGTCTTCGATGTTGGCCCGGCGCACGCCGTAGGTCTCGAAGACGGCGCGCGCGGTGTCCAGGATGGTGCGGTCGACGTCGCTCAGCGCCGCGTCCGCGTCGGGCTGCGTGGCTGTCCGCATCGCCTCAACTCCTCGAATGACCGCCCGGTATGCGATCGGCGCGACCGGTTGCTAGGCTGTTGAAACAAAGATACGGTTTTGTGTCATTGATTCGCAAGGGCATGGCGGCTGAGGCCGCGGGGAGGGGAGCATGACCACCCACAACGACGGGTTGGCGGCCGCCCCCACCCCTTTCACGGCGGGAACCCGCTTCGACACCGGGGTGCGGGAGGCGTTGCCCATGCCGGTAGACGGGCCTGCCGGGGCCGCCGGCGCGCGGCTCGGACCGGAGTCGTTGACCTGGAAGTTCTACGGGGACAACCGCACCCAGTTCTTCGGGTTCCAGCGCACGGCGGGCGTGGAGAACTGCATCGAACAGCTCGCCCAGGGCGTGCTCGACCACTCGGTGGTCTTCAGCGACACGTTAGGTCGGGCGAAGCGGACCGCGCCGCCGCTGATGAAGACCGTCTACTCCGACGAGCCGCGCGAGTGGGGCCGCAAGGTGCGCGACTTCCACAAGACGATCAAGGGCACCATCAGCGACGGG
>NZ_LZJN01000157.1 GCF_001667735.1 Mycobacterium sp. E183 | reverse complement strand
TTCACCGCCCTGCACGCGGTGAGCGCCCTGGCCATCACGGGTGGCGACACCCCGCCCCCGGCCCGCATCGTGCTGCTGTCCGACGGCGGGGAGAACAAGCCGTCCAATCCCAGCGACCCGCACGACGGGGTCTACACGGCGGCGCGGCTGGCCCGGGACGAGGGGGTGCCCATCTCGACGATCTCGTTCGGCACCAAGACCGGCGAGATCGAGATGGACGGGCAGCGCGTGGCCGTCCCGGTTTCGACGGACCAGATGAAGACGATCGCCAAGCTGTCCGGCGGGCAGTCCTACACCGCCAGCAACATCGCCGAGCTCAACAAGAGCTACAACGCCATCGAGAAGGACATCGGCTATCGCACCGTGGCCGGGCCGGGCAGCGCCGGGTGGCTGCGCCTGGGCGTGATCACCGCCTTGATCGCGACGGCGCTGGCGCTGCTGATCAACCGGCGGCTGCCGGTCTGATCGTCAGGACGGCAGCCGGCGGTTCAGGAACAGGCCGGCCAGGATCGCGCCGGCCAACGCGACCGCCCCCAGCAGCATCCACGCCAGGCTGGCGTCGCCCTTGACGGTCTCGTACCCGATCTGGCGCTGCAGGGTCGAGTAGACGTTCTTCAGCGACTCCAGGCTGTCGGCGTGGAACGCCTGGCCGTCGGTGATCTCGCAGATCTTCTGCAGCGTCTGATCGTCGACGGGAACCGGGATGGTGGCGCCCTCGTACTCGACGGTGCCGTACGGCGTCCCGAAGGAGATGGTCGAGATCTGCACGCCCGCGGCCTTGGCGGCCCGGGCGGCGGTGAACGCCCCCTGCGGGGCGTTGGCGTCCAGCGGCACGTTCTCCCCGCCGTCGGACAGCAGCACGATGCGGGCCGGGGGCGGGGTGTCGCCACCCGTGATGGCCAGGGCGCTCACCGCGTGCAGGGCGGTGAAGATGGCCTCGCCGGTGGCCGTGCTGTCGGCAAAGTCGAGCTTCTTGAGCGCGTCGATCGTCGC
>NZ_LZJN01000156.1 GCF_001667735.1 Mycobacterium sp. E183 | reverse complement strand
GGGCGCTGGCCGGGATCATGGCCGACGCGGTGGCCAAGGCCGCCGGCCTCCCCGTCGCGGCGGTACAGCGCGCGGCGCGCCTGCGATCCCTTGCCCGACACCGCCCCGATCTCGGAGAAACTGGCGTCCACCGCGGCGACGGTCAACGCCGGATGCGGCGCCGGGGGCGGCCGTGACCGCAGCGCTGCCCAGCCGACCCCGATCTGGCGCTGGCGCAACTCACCCGAGAGCCAGGAGACGACGATGGCGACTTCGTCGGGGTCGGCCGCGGCGCGGCGCAACAGGTCGGCGATGTGGGCGACCTTGCTCAGCCGTGACGACGTGCCGCCTACGTCAAGTGAGGTCGTCGCCACGTCGAGGAGGAGCACGAAATCAGCTTGGCACGGGTCTCGAACAAGGCGGGGTCAACCCTCGGCGGCGCACACGCTAGCGTGCCTACGTAACGTTACAGATTGCTAGGGATCTGACAACCCGAAAGGAAGGGTCCGGATGGAGATCAACGGGAAGAAGGTCGTCGTCATCGGCGGCGCGTCGGGAATGGGTCGCGCCTCCGCTGAGCTGCTGGCCGAGCGCGGGGCGGAGGTCGCCATCCTGGACCGTGAGGGTTCCGACGGCAAGACCGTGGCCGAGGCCGTCGGCGGCGCGTTCTATCCGGTCGACGTCACCGACTTCAAGGGCACCGAGGAGACGCTGCAGACCGCGGTCGACAAACTGGGCGGCCTGCATGTCATCATCACCACCGCGGGTGGCGGCATCGCCAAGCGGACGATGACCAAGTCCGGTCCCCACGACCTCGAGTCCTTCCAGTCCGTGATCGACCTCAACCTGATCGCCACCTTCAACATCAGCCGGCTCGCGGCCGCGCACATGGCCAAGAACGAGCCGGAGGACGAGGAGCGCGGCGTCATCATCAACACCGCGTCGATCGCGGCGTTCGAGGGGCAGATCGGGCAGGTCGCCTACACCGCCGCCAAGGCCGGCGTCGCCGGCATGTGCCTGACCATGGCCCGGGACCTGGGCTCGCTGGGCATCCGGGTGCTGGCGATCGCGCCGAGCCTGTTCGCCACCGGGTTGACGCAGGGGATTCCGGACGAATTCGCGTCGGCGCTCACCAAGGACGCCGCCTTCCCCAAGCGCCTCGGCCGGCCGATCGAGTACGCCAAGCTGGTTGCGGCGATCGTCGAGAACCCGATGCTCAACGGCCAGTGCCTTCGGCTGGACGCGGGCCAGCGCTTCGCGCCCAAGTAGCCACCCCCACGGGTCGCCCTCCCCGCATTAAGTACACTCTTTAGGCAGCCGCCCCGCTTCCCCTCGAAGCGGGGCAGGCTACCCAGCCGGTAGCGAGGAGGGCCCCTCATGGGTATCGCACTGACCGACGACCACCGCGAACTCGCCGGGGTCGCCCGCGCGTTCCTGACCTCGCAGAAGGCCCGTTGGGCGGCGCGTTCGCTGCTCGACGCCGCGGAGGAATCCCGGCCGGCGTTCTGGCAGAACCTGGTCGAGCTGGGCTGGCTCGGCCTGCACATCGACGAAGAGCACGGCGGATCCGGCTTCGGGCTGCCCGAACTCGTGGTGGTGGTCGAAGAACTCGGCCGGGCCGTAGCGCCGGGGCCGTTCGTGCCGACCGTGATCGCGTCGGCGGTGATCGCCAAAGATGGCAGCGCCGAACAGAAGTCGCGGCTGCTGCCCGGCTTGATCGACGGGACCGTGACCGCTGGAATCGGTCTGGACGGGGAGGTGCGCCTCAAGAACGGCGTCGCCGACGGTGACGCCGGGATCGTGCTGGGCGCCGGGCTGGCCGAGCTGTTGCTGATCGCCGCAGGCGAGGACGTGCTGCTGTTGGAGCGTGACCGTGCCGGCGTATCGGTCGAGGTGCCGAACAACTTCGACCCGACCCGGCGTTCCGGACGCGTGCGCCTGGAGAACGTCAACGTCGGCGCCGACGACATCCTGACCGGCGGGCGGGCTTCCGCGCTGGCCCGGGCCCGGACGTTGTTGGCCGCCGAGGCGGTGGGCGGCGCGGCGGACTGCGTCGACGCCGCCGTGGACTATGCCAAGGTGCGGCAGCAATTCGGGCGCACCATCGCGACATTCCAAGCGGTGAAGCATCATTGCGCCAACATGCTGGTGGCGGCCGAATCGGGCGTCGCCGCGGTGTGGGACGCCTCGCGGGCGGCGTCCGAGGACGAGGACCAGTTCCGGCTCGCCGCCGCGGTGGCGGCGGCCCTGGCGTTCCCCGCCTATGCGCGCAACGCCGAGCTGAACATCCAGGTGCACGGCGGCATCGGCTTCACCTGGGAGCACGACGCGCATCTGCACCTGCGCCGCGCGCTGGTGGTTGGGGCGCTGTTCGGTGGCGACGCGCCGGCCCGGGATGTCTTCGAGCGCACCGCCGCAGGCGCCAAACGGGAGAACAGCCTGGACCTGCCTGCCGAGGCCGAGGAACTGCGCACCCGGATCCACGCCGACGCCGCCGAGATCGCCGCCCTGGACAAAGCGGCGCAGCGCGACAAGCTGATCGAGACGGGCTACGTCATGCCGCACTGGCCGAAGCCCTGGGGTCGCGCCGCCGACGCGGTGGAGCAGCTGGTCATCGAGGAGGAATTCCGCGCGGCCGGCATCAAGCGCCCCGACTACTCGATCACCGGCTGGGTGATCCTCACCCTGATCCAGCACGGAACCGATTGGCAGATCGAAAGATTCGTGGAGAAGGCGCTGCGCCAGGAAGAGATCTGGTGCCAGCTGTTCTCCGAGCCCGAGGCCGGCTCCGACGCGGCGTCCGTGAAGACCCGCGCCACCCGGGTGGACGGCGGCTGGAAGATCAACGGGCAGAAGGTCTGGACCAGCGGCGCGCAGTACTGCGCGCGCGGCCTGGCCACCGTGCGCACCGATCCGGACGCCCCCAAGCACGCCGGCATCACCACCGTCATCATCGACATGAAGGGCCCGGGCGTCGAGGTGCGCCCGCTGCGGCAGATCACCGGCGGCTCGGAGTTCAACGAGGTGTTCTTCAACGACGTCTTCGTCCCCGACGAGGACGTCGTCGGGGCGCCCAACTCCGGCTGGACCGTCGCCCGGGCGACGCTCGGCAACGAGCGGGTCAGCATCGGCGGCAGCGGGTCGTTCTACGAGGGATTGGCGCCCACCCTGGTCCAGCTCGCGCAGCAGTCGGACCGCCTGGCGGGAGCGCCGGTCCGGATCGGATCCTTCCTCGCCGACGACCATGCGCTGCGGTTGCTGAACCTGCGTCGCGCGGCCCGCAGCGTCGAGGGGGCCGGGCCCGGCCCGGAAGGCAACATCACCAAGCTGAAGCTGGCCGAGCACATGGTCGACGGGGCCGCGATCTGGGCGGTGCTGGCCGGCCCGGAGGTCGCACTCATGGATGGCCCCGGTGCGGTGGTGGGCAGGCTGGCGATGGGCGCACGCGGCATGGCGATCGCCGGCGGCACCTCGGAAGTCACCCGCAATCAGATCGCCGAGCGGATCCTCGGCATGCCGCGCGACCCGCTGATCAACTAGCTGCCTCGCTCAGGTGGGTGCGAACAGCGGAGCCCCGCCGCTGCCCCTGTCCGGCCGGATCGCGACGGGCATACCGCACGTGACCGAATCGGGTTCGCAGTCAACGACATTGGCGGCCACCCGCAGGCCCTCTTGTTCGGCGAGTTCGACGATGGCGATCACGTACGGAACCGGGATCTCCGGGTTGTACGGGTGATGGTTCACCGTAAAGGTGAACACGGTGCCACGCCCGGAGACGGGCCGGGCGACCAGCGGGGCTTTGCACGTGCGGCATTCGCCGGCAGGCGGATGCACCCAGCGCGCGCAGTCCTCGCAGTATTCGATGAGCAGCGGCTCGTCCGGCACGACGAATACAGTACACTCAATTGATTCGATGGTCTGACGGGCGGTGTGCATGACGCATTTCGAGAAGGACGCGATCCTGTCCGGCATCGGCATCTCTCGGATCGGCCGGCGCACCGGCATCGCGGGCGTGGACCTGACCATGGAGGCGGTGCGTTCCGCCATCGAAGACGCCGGCTTGGCCCCCGCCGACATCGACGGCATCGCGACGCTGGGCGACACCCCCGCCGCAGAGGTCAACGCCCAACTGCGGATCGAAGCGGCCGATTGCGGATCCGGCTTCGGCACCGGCGGCTTGCTCAGCCCGGTGATGTCGGCGTGCCGCGCCGTCGCCGAACGTCGCGCCCGGCACGTGGTGGTGTACCGGACCATCCAAATGCTCGGCGGCACCGTCCCGGTGAAGCCGCAGGAGAACGCGCCCGCGCCGCCGCTGGCCCGGATGTTCGAGACGCCGGAGGGTGCGGAACGGCCCGCCGTGGGCGCGATGGACGACGTCAACGACCTGGTCGCGGCCAACGCCTATTCCGCCGCGAATTGGCTGGCGCTGAACTGCCGGCGCCACATGGAGTTGTATGGGACCACCAAGCAACAGCTGGGCTGGGTCGCCCTGAACGGCAGGCGCAACGCCGCCCTGAATCCGCGCGCCGTGTATCGCGACCCGATGACGATGGCCGACTACCTGAGCGCGCGGCCGGTCTCCACCCCGTTCGGCCTGCTGGACTGCGATGTCCCGATCGACGGCTCGATTGCGGTGGTGGTCTCGCACACGGATTACACCCGGGATTGCCCCCATCGCGCGGTGGCGGTGGAGGCGATCGGCGGGTCCGACGGCGCCGGGGGCTGGTTCCACCGCGACGACTACCCGAAGATGGCGATGTCGGACGCGACGGCGCAGATGTGGTCGCGCACGGACCTGAAACCGGCCGACCTCAAGGTCGCCGAATTGTACGACGGCTTCACCTATCTCACCCTCGCCTGGCTGGAAGCCCTGGGAATCTGCGGCGACGGCGAGGCCGGGCCCTACGTCGATGGCGGCGCCCGAATCGCCCGAGACGGGGACCTTCCCCTCAACACCTACGGCGGCCAGCTGTCGGCGGGGCGCATGCACGGTTACTGGGCGTTGCACGAGGGTTGTCTGCAGTTGCGCGGGGAAGCGGGGGAGCGGCAGGTATCGCGTCGCCCGGACGTCGGCGTCGTGTCGGTCGGCGGCGGGCCCGTCGCCGGCTGCATGTTGCTCACATGCTGAAATCCCCTGCGCCCGACGCCGTTGGGCTTGATATGAGTACCGGCCTCGCGAACAAACTGGCTTCCGGAATCGCGCGGGACCTCGAGGCGGAGATCGTTCGCCGCGGTTGGGCCATCGGCGAATCGCTCGGTTCCGAGCACGCGTTGCAAGAGCGCTTCGGGGTGAGTCGCTCGGTCCTGCGCGAGGCCGTCCGGCTCGTCGAACACCATCAGGTCGCCCGCATGCGCCGCGGGCCCGGTGGCGGTCTGATCATCTGCGAGCCCGATGCCGGGCCCGCCACCCGCGCCGTCGTGATCTATCTCGAATACCTCGGCACCACCCTGGGCGACCTGCTCAACGCGCGCCTTGTGCTCGAACCGCTGGCGGCTTCGCTGGCCGCGGAACGGATCGACGAGGCGGGCATCGCCCGGTTGCGGGCGGTGCTGCGGGGCGAAGAGGAGTGGAGGCCGGGGCTCCCCACGCCGCGGGACGAGTTCCACATCGCGTTGGCCGAGCAATCGAAAAACCCGGTCCTGCAACTCTTTGTCAACGTGCTGATGCGCCTCACCACCCGGTATGCCCTGCAGTCGCGGACCGACTCGGCCACCGAGGCCACCGAGGCGATCGACCGGATGCACATCGACCACTCCGAGCTCGTCGAGGCCGTCACCGCCGGCGACTCGGCGCGCGCCAAAACGCTCAGCCAGCGGCACGTCGAGGCCGTGACCGCGTGGCTACAGCACCACCACCCCGGCGCCCCGAGCCGGCGGCGCAAGCCGCGGCCGCTCAACATCGAGGTGCCCCGCGGCAAGCTGGCGGAGATGCTGGCGGCCACGATCGGCGACGACATCGCTGCCAGCGGCTGGCAGGTCGGATCCGTCTTCGGCACCGAGACGGCCCTTCTCGAGCGGTACCGGGTGAGCCGCGCGGTGCTCCGGGAAGCGGTGCGGCTGCTCGAATATCACTCGATCGCGCACATGCGCCGCGGGCCCGGTGGCGGCCTCGTCATCGCCAGGCCCCGGGCGCAGGCCAGCATCGACACCATTGCCTTATACCTGCAGTACCGCGACCCGAGTCGCGAAGACCTCCGTTGCGTCCGGGACGCCATCGAGATCGACAACGTCGCCAAGGTCGTCAAGCGGTGCGGCGAACCGGAAGTGGCCGCCTTTGTGGCCGCGCATCGGTCCGACGTCGAGGAAACGCCCGGCGATGTGGCGGACGCCTCGGCGGAGGAGTTCCGGTTTCACGTCGGACTGGCCCAGCTGGCCGGCAACACGCTGCTCGACCTGTTTCTGCGCATCATCGTCGAGTTGTTCCGGCGGCACTGGTCCAGCACCGGGCAGGCGCCGCCGACCTGGGCGGACGTCCTGGCCGTTCACCACGCTCACCAGCGGATTGCCGACGCGATCGAGGCCGGTGACGAGAGCCTGGCCCGCTACCGCGTGCGCCGTCATCTGGACGCGGCCGCCTCCTGGTGGCTTTAGCGAATACTGAGTTCTCAGATGTGATCTGCAGCTCGGTATAGCGAAGGCCCGCCGCGGGTACTGGGGAGGGAGAACTTAACGGCCGGTCCAGCAGGGGGTTGGCATTCAGTGATCGAAAGCGAGAGTCCTGGAGTGACGACGGGCACCGAAATTGGCCAGCTCGGCTTCGTCCACTCCGCACTCATCTACCAATCCCAGCAGGAGTACCTGGATTTCGTCACCCGCTTCGTCAGCGACGGGTTGGCGATGGACGAGGCGGTACTGGTTGCGGTGCCGTCCGACAAGTTGGTCTTGCTGCACGACGCGCTCGGCCCGGGCGAGCTGCCGGGCGATCTCCAACTGCTCGACATCACCGAGGCGGGGCGCAACCCGAGCCGATTCATGGCCATGGAGGGGTCTTTCGTCGATGACCACCCCGACCGGCGGGTGCGCATCGTCAGTCAACTCGCCTGGCCCGGCCGCACCGAGGAAGAGTTGGTCGCCTGCGTGGAGCACGAGGCGCTGGTCAACGGGGCCATGGACGGCTACCAGGTGACCGGGCTGTGCCTCTACGACGGAAGCCGGCTCGACGACGATGTGCTCGCGGACGTGCGGGCGACACACCCTCTGCTGTGGCGGGGCGGCGCCCTGCAGCGCAGCGCCGACTACGCGCCCGATGCCGCCTTGCAGCGCTGCAACCGGCCGCTGCCCGCCAAGCCGGGGGCCGTCACCTACACGGTGAGCAAGTCGGCGGACCTCAGTCCCGCACGGTCCTTCGCCGTCAACTACGCCGGATGGATTGGCTTGTCGCAGGACGGAATCGAAGATCTGCAACTGGTCGCCACCGAGCTGGCCAGCAACAGCTTGATGTACACCGACGGAGCCTGTCAGCTCGCCTTCTGGCGAGACGACGGATACCTGGTCTGCGAGGCGCGCGACACCGGGTGCTTCGAGGATCCGCTCGTAGGCCGGCTGGACCCGGGGCCGTGCGGTCCCGCCAGCCGGGGACTTTATCTGGTCAACGCCATCTCGGACCTGGTGCGCACGCATACGACGCCCAGCGGTACGACCATTCAGGCGTATCTGCGGTTCGAGCCGTCGGCCGGGCCGACCGGATGACGCAAGCGGCCCCCGGGAATCGCTTCCCGAGGGCCGCCTGAAAATCAGTTAGAGGCCGCCGACAATCCCGCCGACCGTACCCAAAATACCGCCACTACCGCCGCCGACCGTGCCGCCGAGCAGTCCACCGCTGCCGGCCGCTGAGGAAGCACATCCAGTCGGGAGTAATAACACCGCGGCCAACCCGACGGCCACGGTGGCTGATTTAAGAGATTTCCTGATGCTCTTTGCCTTCATGATGAGCCTTCTTTCATCATTCCTTCGAGGGGTTGTTGCACAGCCGTTGAACGACTGTTGCCCTCGCCTCATACCCCCTGTTACACACACGTAAACCAAAATTTCTTAAGAATTTCGCGACGGGTCGCCGCGTTATGACGCGAGGCGGAACTTGCACGTCAGGGCCGTGTAGGGCTAAAGTCTGCGCTCGTGCGTCTTCTCGATCGAGCCGTAGTAGCTAGCACCCGCAGCGGGGTCTGACCCAGACCGACCCCCCGCTGTGGGTCGGAAGCTACTGCCGTCGGTCACTCCTTTCGACCGAAGAAGACCGGCACCATGACCATTCCCGAGCGGCTCGCTCAATCCAGTACTCCGGCCCCCGCCACGGCGGTGTTCGCCCGGGAGTTCGGCGCCCCGCTGCCCCGCGGCCTGCGGGAGCAGGCGGGCGCGATGTCCTGGGATGATTTCGTCGCGACCTACGCCCGCGCGGGCGGGCCCGTCCGGCTGGGCAGCTGGGCCTGCACCGACACCGAGAGGCGGCCGGGGCCGCAGGCCCGCAACTTCCAGGCCGTGATCGCCGTCGGTGACCGCATCAGCACCTCGACCGCCGGCGGCAGCGGCCCGATCGCGGCGTTGAGCGCGATGCTGCACGATCACGGAATCCCGGTGGAGATCGTCAAGTTTCATCAGCTGGGCTCCGGCGGCCGCACGGTCACGTTTGTCTGCGGGAGCAACGGGACCCGCGCCGAATGGGCGATGGGCTGGTCGGACGATTCGACGCAGTCGGCGCTGCGTGCGGTGGTCGCCTGCGCTAACCGCCTGCTCGCCTGAGGCCTACAGGGGGCGCAGCACGATCGGCATGCCGTCCATCGGGATGGGGATGGTGCGGTAGTCCCACTTCGACTCGTAGCCCGGCCGGGGCAGCTCGAGCCGGTAGCGACGCAGCAGCCGATGCATGATCGTCTTGACCTCCAACTGGCCGAAAACCATGCCGATGCACTTGTGCGCGCCGCCGCCGAACGGAGTCCACGCGTACCGGTGCCGCTTGTGTTCGTTGCGCGGCTCGGTGAACCGTTCCGGGTCGAACTTCAACGGGTCGGTCCAGATCTCGGGTAGCAGGTGGTTCACCCCCGGAAACGCGGTGACGTTGGTGCCCTTCGGTAGGTAGTGGCCCAGCAGTTCGGTGTCGCGCACCGTCCGGCGCATGGCCCACTGCACCGGGGTCACCAGCCGGATCGACTCGTTCATCACCAGATCCAGCGATTCCAGCTTCTCCAGCGATTCGATGTCGAGCGGTCCATCCCCGAGGCGGTCGGACTCGTCGCGGCAGCGCTGCTGCCACTGCGGATTCGCGGCGAGCTGGTAAGCCATGTTCGTCGCGGTGGTGGTGGACGTGTCGTGCGCGGCCATCATCAAGAAGATCATGTGGTTGACGATGTCCTCGTCGGAGAAGCGGTTGCCGTCTTCGTCCTCGGTCTGGCACAACACGGTCAGCAGGTCGCTGCCGTCCTTGCCGCGGCGCTCCTTGACTCGTTCGTCGAAGTAGTTCTCCAGCAGTTGTCGGGCCCGGACTCCGCGCCACCACGTGAACGGCGGCACCGGGTTGCGAATGATCGCATTGCCGGCCCGGACGGTCATGGTGAACGCCCTGTTCACCTTGGTCACCAGCTCACGATCGGTGCCGGGCTCGTGGCCCATGAACACCATCGACGCGATGTCGAGGGTGAGCTCCTTCATCGCCGGGTAGAGCAGGAAGCGCGGGTCGTCGATCACCCAGTCGTCGGCGGTGACCTGCGACACCACCCTGTCCATGTGCTCGACGTAACCGGCGAGCCGGGAGCGGATGAACGCCTCCTGCATGATTCGCCGGTGGAACAGGTGCTCTTCGAAGTCAAGCAGCATCAGGCCGCGCTTGAAGAAGGCGCCGATCACCGGGGTCCAGCCCTGCTGGGAGTAGTCCTTATTGCGGTTCGAGTAGAGCTCCTGGGCGGCGTCGGGGCCCAGCGCCGCGACGAACGGCAGGAGGGGAGAGTCGCCGAAGACGAGCGGCCCTTTGGTCTGGTACAGGAACATCAGGTAATCCGGGCCGCCGCGCAGCATCTCGATGAGGTGCCCGATCACCGGCAGCCCCGCGTCACCCACCACCGGTTTGAGCCCGCTGCCCGGCGGCGGCTGGGCCAACACGTGTTCGGGGAACTGGACGGTGCGCAGCTTGCGCTCCGCGACGCCCATGCCGGGAAAGTTGTTGACCGATGGGGTGAACCGGCGCCGCGCCTGGTCCAACAGGTATTGCGGGGTGCTGATGGTGGCGGTCATAGACGCTCCTTTGCGCGTTCCCTCCGAGGTGACAGCCGTCACTGTCTAATAACCTTCGGAAAAAACTTGACGGCTGTCAAGTTTGCTTTTTTCCCGGCGTGGTGCAAGGTCGGGGAATGAGCAGCCACCCCGCCACCCCGGAACCGGGCGGGCAACGGCGCGGCGACAAGCAGCGCCAGGCGATCCTGCAGGCGGTGCGGGAACTGCTGCAGGAGAAGCCATTCGCTGAGCTGTCGGTCAGCAGCATCAGTGTGCGGGCGGGGGTGGCGCGGTCCGGCTTCTACTTCTATTTCGATTCCAAGTACGCCGTTCTCGCCCAGTTGATGGCCGAGGCCGCCGAGGAACTCGAAGAACTCACCCAGGATTTCGCGCCGCGGGAGCCGGGGGAGTCCCCCGAGCAGTTCGCCAAACGCATGGTCGGCAGCGCGGCGGCCGTCTACGCGCACAACGACCCGGTGATGACCGCCTGCAACGAGGCGCGCAACACCGACGTCGAGATCCGCAACCTGATGGATCGGCAGTTCGACGCGGTGCTGGGCCAGATCGTCGCGATCGTGGAGGCCGAGATGAAGGCGGGGACCGCCCACCCGATCAGCGACGACCTGCCCACCCTGATCCGCACCCTGGCCGGTACCACCGCGCTGATGCTGACCGGCGATCCGATCCTGGCCGGCCGCGACAGCGATCTCGACCGCCGCGTGCACGTGCTCGAGCGCTTGTGGCTGCACGCGCTCTGGGGCGGCCGTCCCTAGGGCGCTACCGCCGGTATCGTCACCGCAATGGGGCAGCAGGGGTACTTCGCAGGCAAACGGTGTCTGGTCACCGGCGCGGCCAGCGGCATCGGCCGTGCGACCGCGTTGCGGCTGGCCGCGGATGGCGCCGAGCTGTATCTGACCGACCGGGACCGCGACGGGCTCGAGCAGACCGTGGCCGACGCGCGCGCCCTGGGCGCGGAAGTGCCCGCGCACCGGGCCCTCGACATCGCGGACTACGACGCGGTGGCGTCGTTCGCCGCCGACATCCATCGCGACCACCCGAGCATGGACGCCGTGCTCAACATCGCCGGAGTCTCCGCCTGGGGCACCGTCGACCGGCTGAGCCACGATCAGTGGAGCAAGATGATCGCGATCAACCTGATGGGTCCGATCCACGTCATCGAGACGTTCGTCCCGCCGATGGTGGCGGCCCGCAACGGCGGGCACCTGGTCAACGTGTCGTCGGCGGCCGGTTTGGTTGCGCTGCCGTGGCATGCCGCTTACAGCGCAAGCAAATACGGACTGCGCGGGCTGTCGGAGGTGCTGCGCTTCGACCTGGCCCGGCACCGCATCGGCGTGTCGGTCGTGGTGCCGGGCGCGGTCAACACCCCGCTGGTCCAAACCGTCGAGATCGCCGGCGTGGACCGCGAAGACCCCAAGGTTGCGCGCTGGGTGAACCGCTTCAGCGGCCACGCCGTCTCGCCGGAGAAGGCGGCCGCGAAGATCTTGGCGGGCGTCGCCAAAAACCGCTACCTGATCTATACGTCGCCGGACATCCGGGCGCTGTACGCGTTCAAACGACTGGCCTGGTGGCCCTACAGCGTGGCCATGCGCCAGGTCAATGTGGTGTTCACCCGCGCGCTGCGGCCCGCCCCCGCACCGCTAGTCTCCCATGGCCAGTTCGAGGCGCACCCCGAGCAGCCGAACCGGGCGGTCGAGCTCGAATAGGTCCAGCACGCGCAGCGCCGCCGCCACGATGGTCTCGCGACCGGTGGTCGGTGCTTCCAGCTTGCGGATCTTGGTGCGGGTGTAGAACGTCGCGGTTCGCACGGTGACCGCGACCCGGGTCACGATGCGGCCGGAGGCGAGGACGTCCGCCAACGCCTGTTCGGCCAATTGCTTTACGGCAGAATCCATTTCGGAGCGGTCGGTGAGGTCGCGCGGGAAGGTGACGACGTGGCTGCGCGAGCGCGGGACCCACGGCTCGGCGCTGACTTGCGCGTCACCGCCACCCTTGGCTAGCAGGAGCAGCCACAGTCCGGTGCGTGGGCCGAACGCGGACGTCAACAACTCGGCATCGCTGTGTGCGAGCTCCCAGACCGTCGTTATCCCCAGCGCCGCAAGCTTTTTCGTCGTCTTCGGGCCCACGCCCCACAAGGCGTCGACCGGACGGTCCGCCATCACGGTCATCCAGTTCGCGTCGGTGAGCGTGAAGATGCCCGCCGGTTTGGCGAAGCCGGTCGCGACCTTGGCGCGCTGCTTGTTGTCGCTGATCCCCACCGAACACGACAGCCCGGTTTCCGACGCGATGACGGTCCGGATCTCTTCGGCGACCCCGATCGGGTCGGCCCCCGCCACCCCGACGTACGCCTCGTCCCAACCCCACACCTCGACCGGGTGCCCCAGGTCGCGCAGCAACGCCATCACCTGTTCGGAGGCCGCGTCGTAGGCGGCGGCATCCGACGGCAGGAACGTCGCCTCGGGGCAGCGGCGCGCGGCCGTCCGCAACGGCATGCCGGCGCGGACGCCGAATTCCCGGGCCTCATAGGAGGCGCAGGTGACCACCTTGCGCGGTTCGGTCGGGTCGCCGCTGCCGCCGACGATGACCGGCAGCCCGATCAGCTCGGGATGGCGGCGCAACTCGACCGACGCCAGAAACTGATCGAGGTCGACGTGCAGGACCCAGAGCGGTGCCGGCGGCGCGGTCATTCCGCTATCGCCCACAAAGCTTGCGCGCCACGCTTTCCCATGCGTCGCCCAACGTCTGCAGGGTGTGGCCGCGCTCGTTGAGCTGGTGCTCGACATAGTTCACGTGGAGGAGGGCCAGCAGGGCATCGGTCTGAGCGTCGAGGTCGCCGGTGGAGTGTGCCGCCTCGAGCAACACCCGGATGTGGGTGTGGTGCACGAGGACGGGCGCGCTGTAGCGAGTTTGCGGATCGCGGTGGGCCTCCGACAGCAGTTCGCGATGGGCGTGCGCGAATCCGATGCGCTCCCGGCCGAACGCCACCAGTCGGTCGATCGGTGGGGCGTCGGGTCCCAGGGGAGGCGGGCCGAACAGGAAGGCCTGCTGGCTGGCTCGCTCGTCCTCGTCGAGCAGCACCATCATCAGGCCGGCGCGGCTGCCGAACCGGCGAAACAACGTGCCCTTGCCGACGCCGGCGGCGGCCGCGACGTCGTCCATGGTGACCGCGTCCGCGCCGCGTTCGGCGATCAGCCTGCGGGCCGCGTCCAACAGGAGGGCGCGGTTGCGTGCCGCGTCGCCCCGCTCCGGCTGGGCTGCCTGGAGTTGGTAGACGGGCAGTTCGCCCAACCGCTCGACACTGCTCATCCCTGTACTTTAACGCGGCGGGAATAGAACCGGACTGTAGTCCGGTTGTGTGTGCGAGGATGGAGACCAACGAATGAAGGGATACAGAACGGTGGCAGACAACATCAAGGTCTTGGCGTTAGTGGGGAGCCTGCGCACGGCGTCGATCAATCGTCAGATCGCCGAACTCGCGGCCGACATCGCCCCCGAAGGCGTCAGCGTGACGGTATTCGAAGGGCTGGCGGAGCTGCCGTTCTACAACGAGGAGATCGACGACGCGATGAACACTGACGCGCCGCCGCTGGCCCCGGTGGCCGCGCTGCGCACCGCGGCGGCCGACGCCGACGCCGCCCTGGTGGTCACGCCGGAATACAACGGCAGCATCCCGGCCGTCATCAAGAACGCGATCGACTGGCTGTCCCGCCCGTTCGGCAACGGCGCGCTGAAGGGCAAGCCGCTGGCGGTCATCGGGGGGTCCTTCGGCCAGTACGGCGGCGTATGGGCCCACGACGAAACCCGTAAGTCGTTCGGCATCGCCGGCGCCCGCGTGGTCGAGTCGATCAAGCTCTCGGTGCCGTTCAAAACGCTCGAGGGCAAGGCCCCCGCGGAGCACGGCGAGCTCTCGGACAACGTGCGCGATGCCCTAGGGAAGCTGGCCGCCGAAGTCGCCTGATTGGCAGAAGTCAACAAGCCGATCGCCGGGCGACCAGCAGGGTTGCCGCAATCGGATAGCCGAAGCCGCCAGCCCTCGCTGGCGGCTTTGCTAGTGGTCGCCCGGACGGCCTGGCCCGGGGCGGCATCGGTGCGCGTTGACGGGGCTTGTCGGTGGTCGGTGATACAACGATTCGCATGCGCGGCTTCGAGGAAGATTGTGACCTGCGACACGCCGGGCGTGTCCGCCGCGGAAGCCTTACGACCAGCGAATTTCAGAATTGTTATTCCGAACATGTTGTATCTCGACATCTTGTCAGCCACTAGGTGTAGTGTTTCGAGCACCGGCAGATCCCAGGTTCACCAGGCCGACCGGGCCCTGGTTCACCACCCGAAATCGGCACACAGGTCATTCGACCCCGACGGCCGCAGGACGGGAACGTGGGGGCTTGACGGGCCGCTGAAACACAGCAAAGA
Organism: Mycobacterium sp. E183; assembly: GCF_001667735.1. Classification (GTDB taxonomy): domain Bacteria; phylum Actinomycetota; class Actinomycetes; order Mycobacteriales; family Mycobacteriaceae; genus Mycobacterium. Next base: position 97,235 of record NZ_LZJN01000156.1, on the reverse strand, counting down.
CAGCGTTTGTTGCAGTACCCGAGTAGTTGCCAGTCCGTTACAAGTCCCACCTTCCGCAAAGGAGCGGCTTCCATGAGCATCACCGTGTACACCAAGCCGGCATGCGTGCAGTGCAGCGCCACGTTCAAGGCCCTGGACAAGCAGGGCGTCGGCTACGAGAAGGTCGACATCACGCTCGACAACGAGGCGCGTGACTACGTGATGGCATTGGGTTATCTGCAGGCCCCCGTGGTGGTGGCGGGCAACGACCACTGGTCGGGCTTCCGGCCGGACCGCATCAAGGCGCTCGCGGAATCGGCTCTCAGCGCTTAGCCGGACGTTAGGTAAGAAGGAGGTTGCGGTGCACTCGCGCAACCCAGGCTGGATGAGTGGCGACCCGCTTCGCCCGGCTGCGCCGCGCTTGCGATCGCCACTGGTCTATTTCTCCTCGGTGTCGGAGAACACCCATCGCTTCGTGGAGAAGCTGGGTGTTCCCGCCACACGGATACCGCTGCATGGGCGCATCGAGGTCGACGAGCCGTACGTGCTGATCCTGCCCACCTACGGCGGCGGCCGGGCCACCCCGGACCTCAATGCCGGTGGCTATGTCCCCAAGCAGGTCATCGCATTCCTGAACAACGAGCAGAACCGGTCGTTGATCCGCGGTGTCATCGCCGCGGGCAACAACAACTTCGGTGCCGAATTCGCCTATGCGGGCAACGTGATCTCCCGCAAATGCGGCGTTCCGTACCTCTACCGCTTCGAACTGATGGGAACCCCGGACGACGTGGAAGCCGTCCGCGCGGGCTTGGAAGAATTCTGGAAGGAACAGACGTGCCACCAACCGTCACTGCAGAGCCTGTAACGTCCGGCGCGCACGCGTTGCCCGGTGAGACGGACTACCACGCGCTGAACGCGATGCTGAATCTGTACGACGCGGACGGCAAGATTCAGTTCGACAAGGACGTGTTGGCCGCGCGCGAGTACTTCTTGCAGCACGTCAACCAGAACACCGTCTTCTTCCACAATCAGGACGAGAAGATCGACTACCTGATCCGCGAGAACTATTACGAGCGTGAGGTTCTCGACCAGTACTCGCGCAACTTCGTCAAGTCGCTGCTGGACCGCGCCTACGCCAAGAAGTTCCGCTTCCCGACGTTCCTGGGCGCGTTCAAGTACTACACCTCCTACACGCTGAAGACGTTCGACGGGAAGCGCTACCTGGAGCGCTTCGAGGACCGCGTCGTCATGGTCTCGCTCACCCTTGCGGCCGGTGACACGGCCCTGGCCGAGAAGCTGGTGGACGAGATCATCGACGGCCGGTTTCAGCCGGCCACCCCGACGTTTTTGAACTCGGGCAAGAAGCAGCGCGGCGAGCCGGTGAGCTGCTTTCTGCTGCGCATCGAGGACAACATGGAGTCGATCGGGCGATCGATCAACTCCGCGCTGCAGCTGTCCAAGCGTGGCGGCGGGGTTGCGTTGCTGCTGACCAACATTCGCGAGCACGGCGCGCCGATCAAGAACATCGAGAACCAGTCCTCGGGCGTCATCCCGATCATGAAGTTGCTCGAGGACTCGTTCTCCTACGCCAATCAGCTGGGTGCGCGCCAGGGCGCCGGCGCGGTGTACCTGCATGCGCATCACCCCGACATCTACCGTTTCCTGGACACCAAGCGGGAGAACGCCGACGAGAAGATCCGGATCAAGACGCTCAGCCTCGGCGTGGTGATCCCCGACATCACCTTCGAGCTGGCCAAGAAGAACGAGGACATGTACCTGTTCTCGCCGTACGACGTCGAGCGGGTCTACGGCGTGCCGTTTGCCGACATCTCGGTGACCGAGAAGTACTACGAGATGGTCGACGACGCGCGCATCCGCAAGACGAAGATCAAGGCGCGGGAATTCTTCCAGACGCTGGCCGAGCTGCAGTTCGAGTCCGGTTACCCCTACATCATGTTCGAGGACACGGTGAACCGGGCCAACCCGATCGAGGGCAAGATCACCCACTCGAACCTGTGCTCGGAGATCCTGCAGGTGTCCACGCCGTCTGAGTTCAACGACGATCTGTCGTATTCCAAGGTGGGCAAAGACATTTCGTGCAACCTCGGCTCGCTGAACATCGCCAAGGCGATGGATTCGCCGGACTTCGCGCAGACGATCGAGGTGGCGATCCGAGCGCTGACCGCGGTGAGCGACCAGACGCACATCACGTCGGTGCCGTCGATCGAGCAGGGCAACAACGAGTCTCACGCGATCGGGCTGGGGCAGATGAACCTGCACGGCTACCTCGCCCGGGAGCGGATCTTCTACGGCTCCGAGGAAGGCATCGACTTCACCAACATCTACTTCTACACGGTGCTCTACCACGCGCTGCGGGCGTCGAACCGCATCGCCATCGAACGGGGCACGGCGTTCGGCGGTTTCGAGCGGTCGAAGTACGCCTCGGGCGAGTTCTTCGACAAGTACACCGAGCAGGTGTGGGAGCCGCAGACCGACAAGGTGCGTCAGCTGTTCGCCGACGCGGACATTCGCATCCCCACCCAGGACGACTGGAAGCGGCTGAAGGAGTCGGTGCAGGCGCACGGCATCTACAACCAGAACCTGCAGGCCGTCCCGCCGACAGGGTCGATCTCCTACATCAACCACTCGACCAGCTCGATCCACCCGATCGCCAGCAAGGTGGAGATCCGCAAGGAAGGCAAGATCGGCCGCGTCTATTACCCGGCGCCCTACATGACCAACGACAACCTGGAGTACTTCCAGGACGCCTACGAGATCGGCTACGAGAAGGTCATCGACACCTACGCCGCCGCCACCCAGCACGTCGACCAGGGGCTGAGCCTGACGCTGTTCTTCAAGGACACCGCCACCACCCGCGACGTGAACAAGGCGCAGATCTACGCCTGGCGCAAGGGAATCAAGACGCTCTACTACATCCGGCTGCGGCAGATGGCCTTGGAGGGAACCGAGGTCGAGGGCTGCGTGTCCTGCATGCTCTGACCGCCGGGTCGGGGCTCCGGCCGCCTGGTCTGCCCAGGTCAGGGGCTCGACGGCCGGCCCGGGGGGTATGGTGCATGACGTGGTGAGAATGCCTCGACCCTCCCGACCACCCCACCCCAGCGTCAAGCCGCCCGGGGCGAAGGTCGACGCGCGCAGCGAGCGTTGGCGCGAACACCGCAAGAAGGTGCGCGGCGAGATCGTGGATGCGGCCTTTCGCGCCATCGACCGCCTGGGCCCCGAGCTGAGCGTGCGGGAGATCGCCGAGGAGGCCGGCACGGCCAAGCCGAAGATCTACCGTCATTTCCACGACAAGTCCGACCTGTTCCAGGCCATCGGGGAACGGCTGCGCGACATGCTCTGGGCGGCGATCTTCCCGGCCATCGACCTGAAAACCGACTCGGCGCGTGAGGTGATCCGGCGCGCGGTCGACGAGTACGTCAACCTCGTCGATCTGCACCCCAACGTGCTGCGGGTCTTCATCCAGGGCCGCTCGGCCGCCAGCCCGCAGACCCTCAACGAGGGCCGCGGCATCACGCTGGCGATGGCGGATCTCTTCGACAACGAGCTGCGCGAAATGGAACTCGACCATGCGGCGTTCGAGCTGGCCGCGCACGCGGCCTTCGGCTCGGCCGCCTCGGCCACCGAATGGTGGCTGGGCCCCGACCCGCAAAGCGCGCGGCGCATGCCGCGCGACCAGTTCGTCGCGCACCTGACGACGATCATGGTCGGGGTCATCGTCGGCACCGCGGAGGTGCTCGGCATCGCGATGAACCCGGATCAGCCGGTGCACAGCGTGGTGCCCAGCAACCCCGCGGCCAGCTGAGGTCCTAAGCACGTTGACATCGCCGCAGCGATCGTCGACACTCGTGCCATTCGATACCCTGGGTACCGGGTATTTCTAGCAGGGAGATCGATCCACCGTGACCGACGTTGTGACACACGCCGAACCGACATCCGCACACCAGCCCGTGCACACCCGCGCCATCATCATCGGGACCGGGTTCTCCGGCCTGGGAATGGCGATCCGGCTGCAGCAGCAGGGTGTGGACTTCGTCATTCTGGAAAAGTTCGGCGACGTCGGCGGCACCTGGCGCGACAACAGCTACCCCGGGTGCGCCTGCGACATCCCCTCGCACCTGTACTCGTTCTCGTTCGAGCCCAAGCCCGACTGGCGCAACCCGTTCTCCTACCAGCCCGAGATCTGGGACTACCTCAAGGGCGTCACCGAGAAATACGGCCTGCGCCGCTACATCGAGTTCAATTCGCTTGTCGATCGGGCGCACTGGGACGACGACGAGCAACGCTGGCACGTCTTCACCGAGGACGGCCGCGAATTCGTCGGGCAGTTCCTGATCTCGGGCGCGGGCGCGCTGCACATCCCGTCCCTGCCCGACATCGAGGGGCGCGACGAATTCCGCGGTCCCGCTTTCCATTCCGCGGAGTGGGATCACAGCGTCGACCTGACCGGTAAGCGGGTGGCGATGATCGGCACCGGCGCCAGCGCGATCCAGATCGTGCCGGAGATCGTCGGGCAGGTCGCCGAACTTCAGCTCTACCAACGCACCCCGCCGTGGGTGGTGCCGCGCTCCAACCCCGAGATTCCGGTGGCGCTGCGCCGGGCCATGGCGAACGTCCCCGGCCTGCGGGCAATGACGCGTCTCGCGATCTACTGGGGCCAGGAGGCGCTGGCGATCGGCATGACCAAGCGTCCCAACGCGCTGAAGTTCATCGAGGCCTACGTCAAATACAACATCCGCCGGTCGGTCAAGGACCGCGAACTGCGCCGCAAACTGACCCCGCACTATCGCATCGGTTGTAAGCGAATCCTGAACTCCTCCACGTACTATCGCGCGGTCGCCGACCCGAAGACCGAGCTCATCACCGACCACATCGCGCGGATCACGCCCACCGGGATCGTCACCGCCGACGGCACGGAGCGCGACGTCGACGTGATCGTCTACGGCACCGGGTTCCACGTCACCGACTCCTACACCTACGTGCAGATCAAGGGCCACAACGGTGAGGACCTGGTGGACCGCTGGAACCGGGAGGGCATCGCCGCCCACCGCGGCATCACCGTCGCCGACATGCCCAACCTGTTCTTCCTGCTGGGACCGAACACCGGCCTGGGGCACAACTCGGTGGTGTTCATGATCGAGTCCCAGATCCGCTACGTCGCCAGCGCGATCAAGACCTGCGACAAGCTGGGCGTGCAGGCACTCGCGCCCACGCGCGCCGCCCAGGACGCCTTCAACGACGAGTTGCAGCGCCGGCTGGGACCGTCGGTGTGGAACAGCGGTGGCTGCGCCAGCTGGTACCTCGACGAGCACGGCAAGAACACAGTGCTGTGGGGCGGCTACACCTGGGAGTACTGGCGGGAGACGCGCTCGGTCAAGCCCGAGGAGTACGAGTTCTTCGGCAACGGGTCGGGCGCCAAGCGCGTCGCGGCGGCCGCACAGGGCTGAGCCGCGGTGGTCGCGCGACGACTGCCGGGGAGCGCGTCCAGGGCCTACACTCAGTGAGGAATGTGCGCTTATCAGATCGTTGTGGTCGGCACCGATGGCTCGGAGTCGTCGCTCCGTGCGGTGGAGCGCGCCGCCGCGACGGCCGCGGATCACGGCGCGACATTGATCGTCGCGACGGCGCATCTCCCGGTTCCCGAGGAACGCGGCCGCTACGCCATCCCGCCGGGGAGTGACCACGGTCAGGACTACCGGACGCTGGGACACGCCCCGTTCTACGCGATTTTGCAGAACGCCAGGGAGCGGGCGCACCAGGCCGGGGCCAAGAACGTGGAGGAGAGGGCCATCGTCGGTCCCCCCATCAACGCGCTGGTGCAGCTCGCCGAGGAGGTCGATGCCGACCTGCTGGTTGTCGGCAACGTCGGCCTCAGCAGCGTCGCGGGGCGGCTACTGGGATCGGTCCCGTCAGAAGTCTCCCGCAGGGCCAAGACCGACGTCCTGATCGTCCACACCTCCGGCTGATCGGCGAACCCGTCCGACCGGCTAGGCGCCGGCCGAGGTGGTTGCGGCGCTGCGCCGTTCGCTTGACTCCGACCCCTTCGCGAATGAGCGAAGGCTAAGGCGCACGATGCGATCCAGCACCCGGTCGGACACGACACGGCTGACCCGCGTGAGGATCGCGGCGTCGCGCCCGATGGTGTAGCGGGTCCGGGGGCGAGACGCGGTCGCCGCCTTCACGATCACCTCGGCGGCGTGTTCGGCCGGGACGCCGTCCTCGCCGAACGATCGGGCTTGGGCGGTGACGGCCGCTGCGAGCGCGTCGTAGCGTGCGAGCTGGGCAGGGGACATGTCGGCCATCAGGGCCTCCGCGGTGGCGATTCCCCGCTCGGCCATTTCGGTCTTGACCGCGCCGGGTTCGACGACGACGACCTTGACCCCGAGACCTCCGACCTCGCGGCGCAGGGCGTCGCTGACCGCCTCGAGCGCGAACTTCGAACCGGCGTATGCGCCGTACGTCGGCAAGACGACCTTCCCGCCGACGGAACTTATGTTCACGACGGTGCCCTTGCCGTCCAACAGGGCCGGCAGCAGCGCCTGAGTCATCGCGATGTGTCCGAACAGGTTGACCTCGAACTGCTTGCGCCACTGCGCAATCGGCAGCGTCTCGACCGGCGCGTTGATCGCGATCCCGGCGTTGTTGACCAGCGCGCGAAGGGGGCGGCGCAGTGGATCATTCGCGACACGATCGGCCATCGCGACGACGTCCGACTCGACGGTGATGTCCAAGATGTGCGGTTCGATGCGCTCGGCCCGCAGCGCGTCCGCGTCGACGTCGCGACGCACACCGGCGAGCACATGAAAACCATTGCGGGCCAACAATCTCGCGGTAGCGGCACCCATGCCGGTGGATGCGCCGGTCACGACGATCAGCTGATTGCGGTCGGTGGAATGCGGGGAAGTCATCACGGTCTCCATTCGGCATCCGAGCCTTTGAGTTGACACTGTCAACTGAACCTAACTGGTTCAGTTGACAGTGTCAACTGAAGTCTCCGCTTATGCTCGGCGGATGGCGACACGAGCGGAGACGGCTGCGGCAACGCGCCGCTCGCTGCTCGAGGCGGCCGGCGCGCTTCTCGACCTCGGCGGCGTCGAGGCCGTCACGTTGCGCGAGGTAGGCGCCCGGGCCGGGGTTTCCCGCTCGGCGGCGTATCGCCACTTCGCCGACAAGGAATCGCTGCTTGCGGTCCTGGCCACTGACGCCCTGAGCGAATTGGGTGACTTGCTACAGGCATTGGTCGATAGCGACGATCCGCCCGAGGAGTCCCTGCGCTCGGGTCTGCTCGCGCTGATCGAGTTGGGCCGCGCGCGACCGCATCTGTACCGGCTGATGTTCACCCCGCCGCCGGGAGATCCGACGGAGGCGATGCGGGTGGCCGAACGCGCGCAGGATCTGTTTCTCGACATCATTGGCCGGATCACGGGTCCTGAGCACGCCCGGCGTTATGGGGCGTTGCTCTTGACCAGTGCCCACGGGATCACGGGATTGGATTTGAGCGGTCACATGGACTTGGACAAGTGGCACACCAACGCCGAAGAGCTTGTGGACACACTCATCTCGGTGCTGCCGAAAGCCGAGTAGCTCAGCGGCGCAGCAGGCTGGCGAAAGCTTGCGCGGCGGCGTCGACGCCGGCGTCGTCGTCGGTGGCGGCGAGATCGAGCAGCAGGCCGCGGATCACGGCGAGCCCGAGCCGGGCCAGCGCGGGGTCCGAATCGCCGTCCAGCGCCCCGATTTCCGTGAGCCACCCGTCGACCGCGCCGGGAACCATTCGGTCGAATGGTCTTTCGCCCTGGGCGGCGCGGGCATAGCACTCGAAGAAGAGGCGTTCGGCTTGGCGAAGCTCGGGTCGGCGGACGTCGGCCCACATGGCGGCGAAGCCCTCGGCCGGTGTCCGGGGTAGGTCGGCCAGGGCGCCCATCTGGCGGCGCTCCACTTCCTCGACGACAGCCAACAGCATGTCCTCGCGAGACCCGAAGTGGTGCAGCAGCATTCGATGGCTGGTGCCCACCGCGGCGGCTACGTCCCGCAACGATCGGTCGCCCACGCCGCCCGCCGCGAACTCGGTGACGAGTGCGTCGAGCAGCTGCCGGCGCCGTTCGGAATCTTCAGTGCGCGCCATCGGCGCGGCTGAGTTGCTCAGACCGGGCCTTGAGTCCTTGCGCCTCCAATTTGAGGAATCGCTTGGTCTTGGTGGTCATCAGCCGTCCGACCAGTGCGCCGAGCACACCGCGCTGATCCAGTTGCTGACGTACCAGGGTGCGGCCGCCGGGCAGCGCGGTGACGTCGTGCCGGGCGCTCACCAGCACACCGGGGGAGCGCTGGACCCACGTCCACGATGAGCCCGGGTGGATCTCGGTGACCTTCCAGATCAGCTTCGCCATGCCGGGCTGCTTGATCGCGAAGCGTCTGCCGACTGCGAGCGCGGGCCCGTCCCGGCCGACCAGCGACGTCACGGAGGCGGTCCATTCGGGCCAGCGCTGGACGTCGCTGAAGACATCCCACACCCGCTGCGGTGGCGCGTCGATCTCAATGCTGTCTTCGGTAAGCATGTACCAAATGGTACATCGAGACCGGCCGCTTGGGTAGCGTCTCCTCGCATGGCCCGGCAATCGCGCAATACTTGAGGAAGTGACATCGAACGCGGCGCCCGGGCACGACACGCAAAACACAACTTCTTGTGTTCCGCCCCGTTGTCGTACCCCAGGGGTAGTGTTTGGAGCCTGACGTCCCTCAGGCAAAACGGCGTGTGAAGTGGGGTTCTGGTGACCGAAAACATGAAGCTGATTGACCGCGTTTCGGCGATCAACTGGAACCGGCTGCAGGACGAGAAGGACGCCGAGGTCTGGGACCGGCTGACCGGAAACTTCTGGTTGCCGGAGAAGGTGCCGGTGTCCAACGACCTGCCGTCGTGGGCGACGCTGACGGCCGGCGAGAAGCAACTGACCATGCGGGTGTTCACCGGGTTGACGCTGCTGGACACCATCCAGGGCACGGTCGGGGCGGTCAGCCTCATCCCCGACGCGCTGACCCCGCACGAGGAGGCCGTCTACACCAACATCGCCTTCATGGAGTCGGTGCACGCCCGCAGCTACAGCAACATCTTTTCCACGCTGTGCTCGACCGCCGAGATCGATGACGCGTTCCGCTGGTCGGAGGAGAACCCCAACCTGCAGCGCAAGGCCGAGATCGTCATGCAGTACTACAAGGGCGACGAGCCGCTCAAGCGCAAGGTGGCCTCGACGCTGCTCGAAAGCTTCCTGTTCTACTCCGGCTTCTACCTGCCGATGTACTGGTCGAGCCGGGCCAAGCTGACCAACACCGCCGACATGATCCGGCTGATCATCCGCGACGAGGCCGTGCACGGCTACTACATCGGCTACAAGTACCAGCGTGGGCTGGCGCTGGTCGACGAGGCCAAGCGGGCCGAGCTCAAGGACTACACCTACGAGCTGCTGTTCGAGCTCTACGACAACGAGGTTGAGTACACCCAGGACCTCTACGACGAGGTGGGGCTGACCGAGGACGTCAAGAAGTTCCTGCGCTACAACGCCAACAAGGCGCTGATGAACCTGGGCTACGAGGCGCTGTTCCCGCGGGACGAGACCGACGTGAACCCGGCGATCCTGTCGGCGCTGTCGCCCAACGCCGACGAGAACCACGACTTCTTCTCCGGCTCGGGCTCGTCCTACGTGATCGGCAAGGCCGTCGTCACCGAGGACGAGGACTGGGACTTCTAAAAGATTGAGAATCGGGCCGGCCGCACCGTCGGGGGGGAGGGACTGGGGCCGGCCCGATCTACTGTTCAGACACCGGCTGGGCCGATTTTCTTCCCGCCACGTTCTTCGCGCTGCCCGCGGGTGGCGGCACCCACGCCTGCAGAACCTTGCGGCCGATCAGCTGGCAGCCATGGGTGTGCGCCAACTGCTTTGCGGCCCTGGTGAATTCCTGATTGCTCACCACGATGCTCCGCGCGCACCCATGGTGGCGGGCGCCGGAAACCACCTGCTGGACGGCCGCGACACCCACCGATTTGCCGTAGCGCTTGCACTGGACCGCCACCGAGTGGCCGTCCTGTTCGGCGATCAGGTCGACGCCGTAGTCCCCGACCGGCGGGGTCAAGGTCACCCGCCAGCCCGCCCGACGCAGGCGGGCGGCCACGTAGCCCTCGAACTCGACGCCGTCCATGGCGTCGATCGCCCGCAGGGTGGCGTCGGCGCGCCCGCCGCGCGGCCATCGGCGCTTGGTTGACCAGCCGACGAGCACCTCGAGCAGCACCATCAGGTAGAAGGCCTGGAACCCCATCCCGGGACTGTGCTCGACCACGCCGACGAACAGCCCGCAGGCGAGTGGAAGCACGACGAGTGCGGTGAGCACGACTCGATCGTAGGGAGGGCCGCCGACAAAACCTGGTCTTGAACCGCAGGCGCCGTGCCCGACGTGCAGATGTTCGGGCCATGAACGGCTTGTGAATAGTGGGGATCCCGGGACGGCTCGCTAGCGCCGGTGCTGCCCCTGCCCGACACTGTTCTGGTGACGAAACCCGCCTCCGCTGAGAAGGATCACCGCCACCACTTCTGCCGTTCAGTGATTCGCTGGCTGCAGGTCGGCTACCCGAACGGCGTTCCCGGCCCGGACCGCGTGCCACTGATGGCCCTGCTCCGCAGCACACCGCTCACCGAAGACCAGATTCGCGAGGTGGTGCGCCACATCACCGCCAAGGAAGGGTCACCGGAGACGATCGATCATCCGATCGATCGCGACGAGATCGCCGAATTCATCTCGGACATGACGCAGTTCGACGCCGGCAAGGAAAATGTCATCCGGGTGGCCGCCACGTTGGCCGCCGCCGGATGGCCGCTGGCCGGCATCGACGTCAGCGAGGTCGTTCCCGACGACGAGCACGCTGAGGCGGCCGAGGTCATCGCCCGTGACTGCGCACCCGGCACGCCGTCGGAGGTCGCGTCATAGCTTCGAGATGTCGATGACGAAGCGGTAGCGAACGTCGCTCGCCAGCACCCGCTCGTACGCCTCGTTGATGTAATCCGGCTCGATCAGCTCGATTTCGGGCGTCACATCGTGTTCGGCGCAGAAGTCCAGCATCTCCTGGGTTTCGGCGATCCCGCCGATGTTCGACCCGGAGAGGCTGCGGCGCGCCAACGCGAGTGCGAACGCCGGCACCTCCATGGGGTGTTCGGGGATGCCGAGTTCGACGAGGGTGCCGTCGACGCCGAGCAGCTTCAGATAGTCGGCCAGGTTCAGGTTGGCCGAGACGGTGTTGAGGATCAGGTCGAAGCTGCCGCGCAACTTACGGAACGTTTCGCGATCGGCGGTGGCGTAGTACTCGCTGGCGCCCAGGCGCAGCCCGTCCTCCATCTTCTTCAGCGACTGCGACAACACGGTCACGTGGGCGCCCATCGCGGCCCCCAGTTTGACGCCCATGTGTCCCAGCCCGCCCAGGCCGATGATCGCCAGCCGGGTGCCCTCGCCGGCCTTCCAGTGGCGCAGCGGCGAGAACAGCGTGATGCCGGCGCACAGCAGCGGCGCCGCCTTGTCCAGCGGCAGAGAGTCGGGGATGTGTAGGACGTAGTTTTCGTCGACGACGATCGCCTGGCTGTAGCCGCCCTGCGTGACGGTGCCGTCCCGGTCGATGGCGTTGTAGGTGCCGATCATGCCCCGTTCGCAGTACTGCTCGAGCCCGGCCCGGCAGCTGCGGCATTCGCGGCACGAGCCCACCATGCAGCCCACGCCGACGCGGTCGCCGACCTTGTGCTTGGTGACTTCGGGGCCGACGGCGGTCACTACGCCGGCGATCTCGTGGCCGACGACCAGCGGGTAGTGCGGCTCGCCCCACTCGCCCCTGACGGTGTGGATGTCCGAGTGGCAGATGCCGGCGAATTTGATGTCTATCGCCACGTCGTGCGGGCCGGGGTCGCGGCGGGTGATGGTGGTCTTGGTCAACGGTTCGGTTGCCGACGCGGCGGCGTAAGCCGAAACAGTGCTCATTGCTATCCCTCTTCGATTTCGATGCGTCCTGAAGAAGTTTAGCTAAGGTAATATTTTGCGGCCACTTGGCGGTGGCCCCTAGTTGATCGGGGCGTTCACCAGCCGCAGGTCGTCGACGATGCCGCGGGCGGCGATCAGGCCCTCGCCGGTCTGCCAGACCTCGTCGTTGACGACGTAGACGCGGTTGTCGTGATTGGCGGACAGCTTGCGCCATGGATTGCTGTCCAGCACGGTGGCGGCGCGCTGGGCGGCCGCCGGTGACGCACACGACACGTAGACGACGTCGGCGTCGGCGGCGGACAGGTCCGGGTTCTTGGCCAGGTCGTCATCGGTGGCGCCGATCTCGATGTACGGCTTGTCGGTGAACCGTTGGGCGGCCGGCCGGTCGACCCCGACCGCGCCGAGGACGCTGGCCGGGAAGTTGTTGGTGCCGTAGACGCGGATCTTGTCGGTGGTCAGCTGCACGACGGACGCCTGGAAATGGGAGGCGTCATGCCTGGCGCCGATGTCGCTCGCCCGCTGCGAAAAGCCGTTGAGCAGCGCGTCCACCGCGCCGCCGCGCGACGTCGCGCCGCCCACGCCGCGCAGGTTGTCCTGCCACGCGGCGCCGGGCGCCGCGGTGAACACCGTGGGGGCGATCGCGGCGAGCTGCGGATACAACTTGGGCGTCAACCCCTGTGATCCCAGGATGAGGTCGGGGTGTTGTGCCGCGATCCCGGCGAGGTCCGGATTGTTGCGGGTCCCGACGCCGGGCACGCCGCGCACCGCGGCGCCCAGGTAGGCGGGCTGGCTCGAGGAGCCGTCCGGCAGGGCGGCGGCGACCACCCGCGACTGCAGGCCGAGCGCACACAGGGCGTCCAGCTGGTCGCCGGAGAGCACCACGATGCGCTGCGGCTCCGCCGGGACCTGCACCACGTCCGGTGTGACGCCGGCCGCGTTGTGGGCCTGTCGCGTCTTCGGCCCGGGATCCGCCGCGGCGGCGTCCCGCGCGCACGAATCGTCCGGTCGGCGGTCGTTGCCGAGCACCCCGGCGCCGGCGATCTGCGTGGTGGGGGTGACCAGGGCGGGGGTCGTCGCCGAGGTGGCGGGCTTGCCGGATCCGCAGCCGCCGCACGTGACGGCGACCGCCGTCGCCAGCGCGGCGACCGACGGCAGGAAAGCGGTTCTGGTCACGCCGAAAAGCACGCGTCAGACGCTAACATCCGCGGGCTCCGCGCCCGGCAGGCCGAAACGACACGCCGCACCGCCGAGCTGTTTACGACAGTTTGTAGGACCAGCCCTGACGTCGGCATGATCGACGGTTAAGATTCGTGTCAGCTCTGTTTTTTGGGCCCCTGTCCTAACTGTTTGGAGAAGCTGTTGACAGCCGAAGCGCCCCCCTTGGGAGAACTCGAGGCCGTTCGCCCGTACCCGGACCGGACCGGTCCCAAAGGGAACCTCGTCTACAAACTGATCACGACCACCGATCACAAGATGATCGGCATCATGTACACGGTCACCTGCTTCGTCTTCTTCTTCATCGGCGGACTGATGGCCCTGTTGATGCGCACCGAGCTGGCCGCTCCGGGGCTGCAGTTCCTGTCCAATGAGCAGTACAACCAGCTGTTCACCATGCACGGCACGATCATGCTGCTGCTGTATGCGACGCCGGTCGTGTTCGGGTTCGCCAACCTGGTCCTGCCGCTGCAGATCGGCGCGCCCGACGTGGCGTTCCCGCGGCTGAACGCCTTCTCGTTCTGGCTGTTCCTCTTCGGCGGTCTGACCGCGTCGGCCGGCTTCATCGTCCCCGGTGGCGCGGCCGACTTCGGCTGGACGGCCTACACGCCGCTCTCCGACGCCGTCCACTCTCCGGGCGCCGGCGGCGACCTGTGGATCACCGGCCTGATCGTCGCCGGTCTGGGCACCATCCTGGGCGCGGTCAACATGATCACCACCGTGGTGTGCATGCGCGCGCCCGGTATGACGATGTTCCGGATGCCGATCTTCACCTGGAACATCATGGTGACGTCGATCCTGATCCTGATCGCGTTCCCGATCCTGACCGCCGCGCTGTTCGGCCTGGCTGCCGATCGACATCTGGGGGCCCACGTCTACGACGCGGCCAACGGCGGGGTCCTGCTGTGGCAGCACCTGTTCTGGTTCTTCGGCCATCCCGAGGTGTACATCATCGCGCTGCCGTTCTTCGGGATCATCACCGAGATCATCCCGGTGTTCTCGCGCAAGCCCGTCTTCGGCTACACCACGTTGGTTTACGCGACGCTCTCGATCGCGGCGCTGTCGGTCGCGGTGTGGGCGCACCACATGTTCGCCACCGGAGCCGTTCTGCTGCCGTTCTTTTCGTTCATGACGTATCTGATTGCGGTGCCGACCGGGATCAAGTTCTTCAACTGGATCGGCACGATGTGGAAGGGGCAGATCACCTTCGAGACCCCGATGCTGTTCTCGGTGGGCTTCCTGGTGACCTTCCTGCTGGGCGGCCTGACCGGCGTCATGCTGGCCAGCCCTCCGCTGGACTTCCACGTCACCGACACCTACTTCGTTGTCGCGCACTTCCACTACGTGCTGTTCGGCACGATCGTGTTCGCCACGTTCGCCGGCGTCTACTTCTGGTTCCCGAAGATGACCGGCCGACTGCTCGACGAGCGGCTGGGCAAGCTGCACTTCTGGTTGACGTTCATCGGCTTCCACACCACCTTCCTGGTGCAGCACTGGCTGGGTGACATGGGTATGCCGCGCCGCTACGCCGACTACCTGCCCTCGGACGGCTTCCAGCCGTACAACATCGTCTCGACGGTCGGTGCGTTCATCCTGGGCGCGTCGATGTTCCCGTTCGTCTGGAACGTCTTCAAGAGCTGGCGCTACGGCGAGGTCGTGACCGTCGACGACCCGTGGGGTTACGGCAACTCCCTGGAGTGGGCGACCAGCTGCCCGCCGCCTCGGCACAACTTCACCGAGTTGCCCCGAATCCGTTCGGAGCGCCCGGCTTTCGAGCTGCACTACCCGCACATGGTGGAGCGGCTGCGCGCCGAGGCGCACGTGGGACGCCACGCCACGGCGCTGGAATCCCCGAAGGGGTTCGGTCCGCGGACCGAAGCCGATCGCTCGACTCCTGACCAGTAGCGGCGGTAGCCGCAGGTGAATGCACCACCGAAGGTGTCGGTGCTGATCACCGTCACCGGAGTGGATCAACCGGGCGTCACGTCGGCCCTGTTCGAGGCGCTCTCCCGGCACGGCGTCGAGCTGCTCAACGTCGAACAGGTGGTGATTCGGCATCGCCTGACCCTGGGCGTGCTGGTGTGCTGTCCGGCCGACGTCGCCGACGGCCCCGACCTGCGCAGTGACGTCGAGTCGGCCATCCGCGGGGTGGGCCTTGACGTCAGCATCGAGCGCAGTGACGACGTGCCGATCATCCGGGACCCCTCGACCCACACCATCTTCGTGCTGGGCCGGCCCATCACCGCCGGCGCGTTCGGCGCGGTGGCCCGGGCGGTGGCCGGCCTGGGGGTGAACATCGACCTCATCCGCGGTGTCTCCGACTACCCGGTGACCGGCCTCGAGCTGCGGGTCTCGGTGCCGCCGGGATCCGACGCCGCGCTGCGGACGACGCTGAACCAGGTGTCGGCCGAGGAGCGGGTGGACGTGGCGGTCGAGGACTACACCCTGGAGCGGCGGGCCAAGCGGCTGATCGTGTTCGACGTGGACTCGACGCTGGTGCAGGGCGAGGTCATCGAGATGCTGGCCGCCCGCGCGGGCGCCGAGGGCAAGGTTGCCGCCATCACCGAAGCGGCCATGCGGGGGGAGCTGGACTTCGCGCAGTCGCTCGAACAGCGAGTGGCAACCCTGGCGGGCCTGCCCGCCAGCGTGATCGACGAGGTCGCCGAGCAACTGGAGCTGATGCCCGGCGCCCGGACCACGCTGCGGACGTTGCGGCGCTTGGGTTTTCACTGCGGTGTGGTTTCCGGTGGCTTCCGGGGGATCATCGAGCCGTTGGCCGAGGAGCTGATGCTGGACTACGTGGCCGCCAACGAGCTGGAGATCGTCGACGGCAAGCTCACCGGGCGGGTCGTCGGACCGATCGTCGACCGCGCCGGCAAGGCTACGGCGTTGCGCGACTTCGCGGAGCGGGCCGGGGTGCCGATGGCGCAGACGGTAGCCGTGGGCGACGGCGCCAACGACATCGACATGCTGGCCGCGGCAGGGCTGGGTGTGGCGTTCAACGCCAAGCCGGCACTGCGTGAGGTGGCCGACGCCTCGCTGAGCCACCCCTACCTTGACACGGTGCTGTTTCTGCTGGGCGTGACGCGCGGCGAAATCGAGGCCGCCGATGCGGTGACGGGCGAGGTCCGCCGGGTGGAGATCCCGCCCGAGGCGTAGCGGTCGCATCAAACTCGGCGTCGCCGCGAGCAGTCAGAAAATCGCATGATCTCAGCCACTTTCGTGCGATTTTCCGTCTGGCCGCCGGAGCGGCGACCCGGCAGGTGTCGGACGGCCGCGGTACGGCACGATGAGCGAGTGCCCGAAAACGGAAGCCGGGAGGTGAAATCCGAGGATTCGCAAGAATCCGAGGGTGGAGCCGACCAAACGATCGAGGCAGCCGACCCCGATCTGCTGATCGATTTCAGGAATGTGTCGCTGCGCCGCGGCGGTCACAGCCTCGTCGGACCGGTGGATTGGGCGGTCGAGCTCGACGAGCGCTGGGTCATCGTGGGCCCCAACGGGGCCGGCAAGACGTCGCTGCTGCGGATCGCGGCCGCGGCCGAGCACCCGTCGTCGGGAGTCGCCTTCGTGCTCGGCGAGCGGCTGGGCCGGGTGGACGTGTCGGAGCTGCGCTCCCGGATCGGCCTCAGCTCCTCGGCCCTGGCGCAGCGAGTGCCCACCGACGAGGTAGTGCGCGACCTGGTCGTCTCAGCCGGTTACGCGGTGCTGGGCCGGTGGCGCGAGCGTTACGAGGACGTCGACTACCGCCGGGCCGTCGACATGCTGGAGAGCCTGGGCGCCGAGCACCTCGCGGACCGTAGCTACGGAACATTGTCTGAGGGCGAGCGCAAGCGGGTATTGATCGCCCGCGCGCTGATGACCGACCCGGAGCTGTTGTTGCTCGACGAACCCGCCGCCGGGCTGGACCTGGGTGGCCGCGAGGAGCTGGTGGCGCGGCTGGCCGACCTGGCGGCCGATCCCGAGGCCCCGGCTCTGGTGCTGGTCACCCACCACGTCGAGGAGATCCCGCCCGGCTTCAGCCACTGCATGCTGCTGTCCGAGGGAAGGGTGGTCGCGGCCGGGTTGCTGACCGACGTGCTCACCGCCGAGAACCTGTCCACCGCCTTCGGCCAGTCGATCGCGCTCGACGTCGCCGACGGCCGCTATTTCGCCCGCCGCGTCCGCTCCCGCGCAGCCCACCGGAGGCCGCTATGACGTCACCGACCGAAGAGGCCCCGCTCGTCCCGAGGCCGGCGGCGACCGTGATGCTGATCCGCGACGATCCGGACGGATTGGAAACCGGGCTAGCCGTCTTCCTGATGCGCCGCCACGCCAAGATGGAGTTCGCCGCGGGCACGATGGTGTTCCCCGGCGGCGGCGTCGACGATCGCGACCGCAACGCCGATATCGCCTGGGCCGGCCCACCGCCGCAGTGGTGGGCGGAGCGCTTCGGCATCGAACCCGACCTGGCCGAGGCGCTGGTGTGCGCCGCTGCCCGGGAGACTTTCGAGGAGTCGGGGGTGCTGTTCGCCGGGCCGGCGGGCGACCCGGATGGGATCGTGGGCGACGCCTCGGTGTACGCCGACGCCCGCCGCGAACTCGCCGACGGGACGCTGTCGTTCGCGGACTTCCTGCGCCGCGAGAACCTGGAGCTGCGCTCGGACCTGCTGCGGCCGTGGGCCAACTGGGTCACCCCCGAAGCCGAGCGCACCCGCCGGTACGACACCTACTTCTTCGTCGGGGCCCTGCCGGCCGGGCAGCGCGCCGACGGCGAGAACACCGAATCCGATCGGGCCGGCTGGACGACGCCCCAGGCCGCCATCGAGGACTTCTCCGCCGGGCGCTGTTTCCTGCTGCCGCCGACGTGGACCCAGCTGGATTCGCTGGCGGGCCGGACCGTCGCGGAAGTGCTGGCGGTCGAACGGCAGATCGTCACGGTGCAGCCGCACCTGGAGATCCAGGGCGACAACTGGGTGTTCGAGTTCTTCGACTCCGACCGCTACCACCAGGCGCGCGAGGCCGGCGGGATGGGATGGCGGCATTGAGCGAGTTCGTCAGCACCGTGGTCAGCGACGGCTCCCGGGACGCCGGCCTGGCCATGCTGCTGCTGTCGCGGCCGCCGACGAACGCCATGACCCGCCAGGTTTACCGGGAGATCGTGGCCGCGGCAGGCGAGCTGGGGGAGCGTGACGACGTGGCCGCCGTAATCCTGTTCGGCGGCCACGAGATATTTTCCGCCGGCGACGACATGCCCGAGCTGCGGACGCTGAGCGCGCCGGAGGCCGAGACGGCGGCCCGGGCGCGGCAGCGGGCCATCGACGCCGTGGCGGCCATCCCCAAGCCGACCGTGGCCGCGATCACGGGCTACGCGCTGGGCGCCGGGCTCACCCTGGCGCTGGCCGCGGATTGGCGCGTCAGCGGCGACAACGTGAAGTTCGGCGCCACCGAGATCCTGGCCGGCCTCATTCCGGGCGGCGACGGCATGGCGCGCCTGACCCGCGCGGCGGGGGCGAGCCGGGCCAAGGAGCTGGTGTTCAGCGGCCGGTTCTTCGATGCCGAGGAGGCGCTGACGCTGGGCCTGATCGACGAGATGGTGGCCCCCGATGACGTCTACGACGCCGCCGCGGGGTGGGCTCGCCGCTTCCTCGACGGCCCGCGAGACGCGCTGGCCGCGGCGAAAGCGGGCATCAACGACGTGTTCGAGCTGGGTCCGGCCGACCGGGTCGCCGCCGAGCGGCGACGCTACGTCGACGTGTTCGCCGCTGGTCAGACCGGTGGCGAGGACTCCGAACCCGGGGCCCGTTAGGCTGCCCTGCATGACGACGAGTTCGACCGATGCCGTTCCCAACCCGCATGCCACGGCCGAAGAGGTGGAGGCGGCCCGGCACGACAGCAAGCTGGCCCAGGTGCTCTACCACGACTGGGAGGCCGAGTCCTACGACGAGAAGTGGTCGATCTCGTATGACCAGCGCTGCGTGGACTACGCCCGGGACTGCTTCGACGCCATCGTCCCCGCCGAGGTGCAGCGCGAGCTGCCCTACGACCGCGCCCTCGAATTGGGCTGCGGCACCGGGTTTTTCCTGCTCAACCTGATCCAGTCCGGGGTGGCCCGGCGTGGATCGGTCACCGATCTGTCACCCGGGATGGTAAAGGTCGCCACCCGCAACGGGCAGGCGCTGGGTCTGGACATCGACGGCCGGGTCGCCGACGCCGAGGGAATCCCATACGAGGACAACACCTTTGACTTGGTCGTCGGGCACGCGGTGCTGCACCACATCCCCGATGTCGAGCTGGCGCTTCGGGAGGTCGTCCGGGTGCTGCGCCCGGGCGGGCGGTTCGTGTTCGCCGGCGAGCCGACCACCGTCGGGGACACCTACGCCCGCACGCTGTCCACCCTGACCTGGCGCGTCGCGACCAACGTCACCAAGCTGCCGGGCCTCGACGGCTGGCGGCGGCCACAGGCCGAACTCGACGAGTCCTCCCGGGCCGCGGCGCTGGAGGCGGTCGTGGACCTGCACACCTTCGACCCGGGCGACCTGGAGCGGATGGCGGGCAACGCCGGCGCCGCCGAAGTGCAAACGGCCACAGTGGAATTCACCGCTGCCATGCTGGGCTGGCCGCTGCGGACGTTCGAATGTGCGGTGCCGCCCGGACGGCTCGGCTGGGGCTGGGCGAAGTTCGCGTTCAACAGCTGGAAGACGCTGAGTTGGCTGGACGCCAATGTGTGGCGGCACGTGGCGCCGAAGGGCTGGTTCTACAACGTGATGATCACCGGGGTCAAGCCCTCCTGAGTGACGGCCTCACCTTCACCGTCGAGGACGTCCGTTACCTGCGATCGGAATCCGGTGCCGCCGCCCTGGCGGCGGTCGGAGAGCTCGAGCTGACCGACGCGACCCGGGTGGCCGACGTCGCCGCGGCGCGCGCCCGATTCGGGGACCGGGCCGCGGTGTTGGTGGAGACGACGTTGCTGCGCCGGCGCGCCGCCGAGAAACTGGGCGGGCTGGGCGCCGGAAACCCGGCGTCGAGCTGGCTGTTCACCGACGAGGCGCTGCAGCAAGCCACCGCCGCGCCGGTGGCGCTGCACCGGTCCAGGCGGCTCGCCGAGACCGGATCCGTCGTGCACGACGCCACCTGCTCGATCGGCACCGAGGTGGCCGCCCTGCGCGCCCTCGGGGTGCGGGCGCTCGGCAGCGACCTCGACGCGGTGCGACTGGCGATGGCCCGGCACAACCTCGGCGAGTCGGCCCCGCTCTGCCGCGCCGACGCGCTGGCTCCGGTGACCCGTGACGCCGTCGTCCTGGCGGACCCCGCGCGGCGCCTCGGGGGGCGGCGCCGCTTCCGTCTCGACGATTACCGGCCGGCGCTCGGCGCCCTGATCGACACCTACCGGGACCGCGACCTTGTCGTAAAGTGCTCTCCCGGAATAGATTTCGATGATCTGGAGCGGATCGGCTTCCGCGGCGAAATCGAGGTGACGTCCTACCGCGGCGCTGTGCGCGAAGCGTGCCTCTGGTCTCCCGGACTGGCCCGGCGCGGCGTCCTGCGCCGCGCCAGCGTCCTCGATCGCGGCGAGCAGATCACCGACGCCGACCCAGACGACTGCCCCGCGCGGCCGGCCGGGCGGTGGATCGTCGACCCCGATGGGGCGGTGGTCCGCGCCGGGCTGGTGCGCCACTACGGCGCGCGGCACCGGCTGTGGCAACTCGACCCCGACATCGCCTACCTGTCGGGGGATGAGTTGCCGTCGGCGGTCCGGGGGTTCGAGGTGCTCGAGCAGTTGGCGTTCGACGAGCGGCGGCTGCGCCAGGCGCTGTCCGCGCTGGACTGCGGGACGTTGGAGGTCCTGGTTCGCGGTGTGCGGGTGGACCCCGACGCCCTGCGGCGACGGATGCGGCTGCGCGGCGGCCGGGCCTTATCGGTGGTCATCACCCGCATCGGCTCCCGGGGGGCCGGCCGCGCGACGGCCTTCGTCTGCCGTCCGTCGCGATAGCGCCCGGTAGGCTGGTGCGATCGCTCTGCCAGGCGCCCAGCCCCCGCCTAACCTGCAAGGACACTGAAGAATGCGTTATCTGATAGCGGTCGCCGTGCTCGCATCGGCGGCCCTGTGGGGCTGGCCGGCGGCCGCCGCCCCACCGTCGTGCGCCACCGTGGGCGGCACCGTCGAGGACGGCCAGATGTGTCGCGTGCGCGCGACCGGCCCCAACTACACGCTGAACATCGTGTTCCCCGCCGACTATCCCGACGAGCAAGCGCTCGCCGATTACGTCGGGCAGAACCGGGACGGCTTCGTCAACGTCGCACAGAGTTCCGGGTCGCGGGATCAGCCCTACCAATTGGAAGCCACCACCGAGCAACGCGCCTCGGGTCAGCCGCCGCACAACACCCGCAGTGTGGTGCTCAAGTTCTTTCAAGATCTCGGCGGGGCGCACCCCTCGATCTGGTACAAGGCCTTCAACTACAACCTGGGGACCAAGCAGCCCATCGTCTTCGACAATCTGTTCGCGCCGGGCACCACGCCGCTGGACAGCATCTTCCCGATCGTGCAGCGGGACCTGGAACGTCAGACCCCTTTGGGCGCAGCCATTTTGCCGTCGACGGGACACGATTCGACGCATTACCAGAACTTCGCCATCACCGACGACGACCTGATCTTCTACTTCGCGCCCGGCGAGATGCTGCCGGCCTTCGCCGGGCCGGTCCAGGCCTCGGTGCCGCGTAGCGCGATCCCCCCGCTGGCCCTTTAGCGGCGATCGCAAGCGCGGTGTGGCCGGGCGAGGCGGGTCGCCGCCATCGGGCGAGCGGCGATCGCGAGCGCGGTGTGGCCGGGCGAGGCGGGTCGTCGCCTAGACGGGGCCGGCCTGAAACTCCATGGCCACGGCGCCGGCGGCCAGCGCGACCTGCGCCAGACAACCGATGATCGGCACGAAGAAGGCGGTCCGGCGCCGGGCGAGGCGGCGGACCGCCACGAACAGGGCGGCGGCGAAGATAACGCCGCCGCCGCCGATGCCCAGGACCATGGCGCGATTGATCCACGCCGGGTCGCCGCACTTTTGGTAGCCGCAGGAGTCGGTGGCCATGACGTAGACGCTGAGCAGGCCTATCGTGACCGCGACCAGAAAAGCCTGCGCGGCGAGCAGCGCCACGGTCGCGGTGCGGTCCACCGCGAGGCTGCGCTCGCTCCGTCTCGAGTACGCGGCGACCGCGGACTGCATCTCGTTGTCGTCGGACATGGGCTCAGTATGTCCCGGTCACGCCGGCGCGAAACCGTACACCTGGCCGTCGCTGGTGGCGGCCGCCACGCGGCGATCGGTGCCGACAGACACACCGACCGGATAGCCGGTGGCGGCCGGAAGCGGGTAACTGCCCTGCGTGTGGCCGTTGCCGGGGTCGAACACCAGCAGCGACATGCCGGGTGCGCCGTTCGTCGTGGGTGCGCTGACGACGGTGTAGCCGACGCCGGCGCCGGCCAGGCTCGACGACGACAGCGGGACGACGTCATCGCGGCGCCACGCCTGATCCGCGTGGTCCCCCGCGTCCTTGAACGCCACCAACCGGGTGTCCGGGCCGCCGCCCGACACGATCAGGCCCGCCGGGGTGACCGCGGGCGGTGTCTGCGCCAGAAACCCCAGCGGCGCCGACCATTTCACCTTTCCGTCGGCGGCGCGCAACGCCCACAGTCGCTGGTCCCGACCGTTGACATAAACGGTCGCCCCGTCGGCGGACAACACCGGGCTGGCGATGACGCCGGCGCCGACGGCGTCGCTCGTCCACTCGCGGGACACCAGCGGCGTCTGCCCGGCGTGGTATTTGAGCCCAACCAGCCCCGCGGCCGGGGCGCCGGGCTGCCAGACGCCCAGCACCGCCATCTGGCTGGCCGCCGAGAAGGCGGGCGCGGCGGCCACCGGGCAGCCCTGCCGGGCCGGCGCGCAATCGGCCAACCCGCGCGTCGCGTCGGTGGGATCGACGCCGTCCACCAAATCCATCGGGCTGCCGACCACCGCGCCGCGGTGGGCCTCGAAAACCAGCACTTGGCCCAGGTGCGTCGCGACCAGCAGCTGCCCGTGCCCGAGAAACCTTGGGGTGGTTGGCATTCCGATCACCGGCTGCCGCCACCGCGTCCACTGCGTCACCGGAAAGGAAAGGAAGGCGCCGGGCTGGCCGACGTAGAGGTTGTCGAACCCGTCGAAGAGCGGGCCCGCAAAGCCCCCGCCCTGGAACAGCCGCACGCACCAGCGCTGCCGGCCGTTGTTGTCGTTCTCCCATTCCATCAGCGAGCATCCGGCCGGGGTCTGCGCGTTGAGCGCCAGGTAACCGCGCGCGCTCAGCGCCGGACCCGCCGCCAGGCTGCCCTTGACCGAGCGCGTCCACCGCAACGAAAGCTTGGAGGCGCCGTCGGTGCCGGTGTAGCCGCTGTTGGCGGCGTCGGCGTATTGCGCGGGCCAGCCAGCCGACGCTGACGCCTCCACCCAGGAGTCGGTGTTGGCGCACCCGCCGAGTCCAACCGTGATCCCGGCCGCCAGCAGCGCGGATGACCAACGCCGAAGCCCACGCGGGAGATGTCGGTCAAGCACCTCGAATCCCAGATCCTTTTCCACGGCGTTCGGCATGAGCGGCCAGTGAGTACAGGTGAGGGTAACCCGTGCGGACTCGGCTCCGGCGGATTGCCCGCCGTTCTCGGCCGCCGCAAGCGCGCGCTAGGCTGTCCGGCCATGACGAGCATGTGGGGCGCACCGGTCCACCGCCGCTGGCGGGGATCGAACCTGCGGGACCCGCGCCAGGCCAAGTTCCTCACGATGGCCTCGCTGCGATGGGTGCTGCGCAACCGCGCATACACACCGTGGTACCTGGTGCGCTACTGGCGGCTGCTGAAGTTCAAGCTGGCCAACCCGCACATCATCACCCGCGGGATGGTGTTCCTGGGCAAGGGCGTGGAGATTCATGCCACGCCCGAACTGGCGCAGCTGGAGATCGGCCGGTGGGTGCACATCGGCGACAAGAACACCATTCGGGCCCACGAAGGCTCGCTGCGGTTCGGCGACAAGGTGGTGCTGGGCCGCGACAACGTCATCAACGCCTACCTCGACATCGAGCTCGGCGACTCGGTGCTGATGGCGGACTGGTGCTACGTCTGCGACTTCGACCACCGGATGGACGACATCACCCTGCCGATCAAGGATCAGGGCATCGTGAAGTCACCGGTGCGGATCGGGCCCGACACCTGGGTGGGTGTGAAGGTGACGGTGCTGCGCGGCACCGCGGTCGGGCGCGGCTGCGTGCTGGGGTCACACGCGGTGGTCCGCGGCGTGATCCCCGACTACTCCATCGCGGTCGGCGCGCCGGCCAAGGTGGTCAAGAATCGCCAGCTCGCCTGGGAGAGCTCGGCGGCCCAGCGGGCCGAACTGGCGGCCGCGCTGGCCGACATCGAGCGCAAGAAGGCCGCTCGCTGATCAGACGGCGGTGACCCCGCAGTGCCCGGCTTCGCCGCTAGGACGCCGGTTCCGGGTGGTCATCGACCTTGAAGTCGAAGTTGACGTCGCCGGCGTCGACGTTGGTGACGGTCACCGCGATGCCGTATTTGTCGGTGCCGTCGACGAGTTGGCACCGCAGCGTCGCGCCCTGAACGCCCTTCAGGTTGTCGGGGCAGGTCACCGAGTCGGGCTTTCTGCCCACCTGCTGGGCCAGCTTGTTACTGATGATGCTGGCGACCTGGTTCTTGTCGACCGTCTCGACCATGTCGAACTTGACGTCCTTGCCGTCCACGCTCGTCACGGTCACGTTGACGTTGAACGTCTGGTTCTTGACCTTCATCTCGCAATTGAGTTGCGCCCCAACCTTCGCCGGCAGGTCGTTCGGACAGTTCACCGAGTCGGGCTTGTTGCCGGCGGCGTCGGTCAACTTCGAGGTGATCTGACCGGCGACATCGCTCTTGCTGACCGAGTGCGACGAACCGACGGAACACGAACAGGCGGTCACGCCGGCCAGCAAGCCCGCGGCGGCACCGGAGGCCAGCAACGTCCGAACGATGAAGGGTGTCATGTAGCGCCTCCCGAGCGGCTTGACAACTGTGAATCGGCTGATAATTGCATGCCAACCAGCTTCGGGGCGGGCGATTGAGCAAACATTCACGCACGCGACAATTCCGTGCCGCGCCCGCGTCCTAGCCCGCGGGTCAGATGCTCTGATAACGCCGCAGCGCCTCGGCGCGCTCGGCGCCGTGGTCGACGATCTCGGCGGGGTAGCCCGCCGGCCGTCGGCCCTTGCGCAGGTGCGCGTCGTCCACGGAGCGCAACTCGGGCACCCACCGCCGGATGTAATCCCCGGACGGATCGAACTTCTCGCCCTGGGTGGTCGGGTTGAACACCCGGAAGTACGGCGCGGCGTCGGTGCCGCAGCCCGCGCACCACTGCCAGCCGTGCTGGTTGTTCGCCATGTCGCCATCGACCAATTGATCCAAGAACCACTCGGCGCCCCACTGCCACGGCAGGTGCAGGTCTTTCACCAGGAAGGAGGCGACGATCATCCGCACCCGGTTGTGCATGTATCCGGTCTCCCGAAGCTGACGCATTCCCGCGTCCACCATCGGGAAGCCGGTCTCGCCGGCCTTCCAGGTTTCGAAGCGGCGTTTCGCCTCGGCGCCGCTGTCGGTGGGGATGCCGTCGAATTGACGGTTCCAGTTGTGCCAGGCGCTGGCCGGCCAGTGGTGTAACACGTCGGCGTAGAAATCGCGAAACGCCAACTCGCGCAGGTACGCCTGGGCCCCGCCGTGACGGAGATCGAGGTTGGCGACCATGGTTCGGGGGTGGATGCTGCCGAACTTCAGGTATGCCGACATGCGGCTGGTGCCGGGTAGGTCGGGGCGGTTCCGCTCTTCGGCGTAACGCTGTAACCCGTTGTCGACAAACGACTTCCATTGCTTGCGCGCCGCGGTCTCGCCCGCTTCGAGATCGAGCGTGGCGCCGGGATCGGGGATCTCGGCCCGGTCGATCCGCAGTCGCGCCGGATCGAGCCAGCGGGCCGACGCGGCACCCGATTTCGCCGGCGGCCGCCAGCCGGACTCGCGCCATTGACGCAGGAACGGTGTGAAGACTTGGTAGGGCGAGCCGTCCTTCTTCGCGACGCGGCCCGGCGAGACCAGATACGGCGAACCCGTGGCCACCAGTGGGACCGAATCCAGTGCCGCACGGACCTTTTCGTCACGGCGCTTGCCGTACGGCGCGAAATCGTCGGAGATGTGCACCGCCGATGCGGCGATCTCCTTGGCGATGCGCGGGATCACCTCGTCGGGCCGCCCGCGGGTCACCAACAGCCGGCCGTCCAGGTCGTCGTGCAATCGCCGCAGCGAGTCACCGAGAAACTGCAGCCGGCGCCGGCCCGAGGACGCCTCGAGTTTCGGGTCCAGCACGAAGCAGGCGAGCACCTCGCCGTCGTCGGCCGCGGCGTTGAGCGCGGGATGGTCACCCAACCGCAGGTCGCGACGAAACCACAAAAGCGTCGGCATGATTCAGCGGTTCAGTCGCCAAACGTGGGTGGCCAGGACGGTCGCGAAGGAACACCACAGCGGGTACGCCGACAGGGCCAGGCCGGCCCGCGCGTCGGCCTGCGCCGCCCGCCGTGCGAGGTCTGCGCTGCTGGCCGTCAGCACGGCGGCGCCGACCGCCGACGCGCCCAGTTTGTGGAAACCGAAGAAGAGCCAACTCCATCCGGCGTTGAGAACCAGGTTCACGCCGAGCGCCGCGGCGTAGCGGCGCGCCTCGTCCTCCCGTCCCGCCGCCCGCAACCGGTCGATGGCCTCCGCCGATGTGACCGCGATGTCGGTGTAGAGGGAGGTCCATGCCACCGGAAAGGCCACGTTGGGGGGCTGGTACGGCGGCTTGCGCAGCCGCGCATACCAGGACGGAGCGGCCTTGGCGTTGGCGACGCTGCCGGTCACCGCGGCGGCGGCGACGGCGAGGCTGGTGGCGGCGAGGGTTGACGTTTTCAAGGGATGCTCCGTTCCGGTTGGTTTTCTGCCTGTGCTGCAGTGGCTTTGGCGGGTCTGGGGGCCGAGGGCCACCAGATGCGGTCGCCGAGGAGGGCGAACAGCGCGGGAATGACCAGTGTGCGGACCACGAACGTGTCCAGCAGGATGCCCAGGCCGACGATGATGCCCAACTGGGTCAGCACGATCAGCGGCAGCACGCCGAGCACGCAGAAGACGGCGGCCAAAACTATTCCCGCACTGGTGATGACGCCGCCGGTGGCCGACACCGCTGCGACCATGCCGGCGCGTGCGCCACGTTCCGCGGACTCTTCGCGGGCGCGGGTGACGAGAAAGATGGTGTAGTCCACGCCGAGTGCGGCCAGGAACAGGAAGGCGAACAGGGGTGTGCTGTTGTCCAGCGCCGGGAAGCCGAAGATGTGGCTGCTGGCCCAGCCGCCCATGCCGAGCGCGGCGAGCGCCCCGAGGATCGTCGCCGTCAGCAGTGTGGGAGGGGCGAGCGCGGACCGCAGCAGGGCATAGAGCACGACCAGGATGACCGCGAGTATCGCCGGAATCAGCAGATGCCGGTCATGGGTGGCCGCGTCGCGGATGTCGAGCGCCTGCGCGTCCGCCCCACCCACCAGCGCGGACGGGCTTGCCGACTTCGTCGTATCACGAAGTGCGGCAATGATTTCGAATGCCCTGTCGGAGGACGGTGGGGCGTCGATCACCACCGACCATTTCGTCAGGCCCGACGGGGAGCGGCCCGATTCGTTCGCCGACACCACGCCGGGGGTCGCCCCGATGGCCTGCGCGACCGGCGAGTCGGTGGGGGCGATGACGAGCGTGGGGTTCGCCAGGCCGGCCGGAAAATGCGCCGCGACGATGTCATAACCGGACACCGAATCCGCGTGGACGCGGAACTGCTCGGTCTGCGACAAGCCGATTCGTGTGCCGAGCAGGCCGGTGGCCAGCGCCACCAGGCCCGCGATCGCGACGGCCGCGACCAGCGCCGGGCGCCGGTTCACCCATTCGCCGATGCGTTGCCAGGACGTCGAATCCGCGGTGGCGGTGCCTTCGGGCCGGGGGATGAAAGGCCAGAACAATCGCCGTCCGCTCAGCGCCAGCAGGGGCGGGAGTATCACCAGGGCGGACACCGCCGCGACCACCAGCCCGCAGGCCGCAAGCGCGCCCAGGCTGCGGGTGCTCGGGGTCGAGGCGAACAGCAACGTGAGCAATGCCAGCACCACCGTGGCGTTGCTGGCGACGATCGCCGGACCGGCCATCCGCACGGCGCGGCGCAGCGCATCTCGATGGTCGCGATGGCGCCCAAGCTCCTGCCGGTATCGGGAAATCAGCAGCAGCGCGTAGTTGGTGCCCGCCCCGAAGACCAGCACGCTGGTGATCCCGGACGTGGCCCCGTCAAAGCTCAGCCCGGTCAGCGGCGCCACCGCGGTGCCCACCGCCGCCGCGACCCGGTCGGCGAAGCCGACCACCAGCAGCGGCACCAGCCACAGCACGGGGGAGCGGTAGGTGGCGATCAGCAGCAACGCGACCACCGATGCCGTCACGGCGAGCAGGGTGACGTTGGCATTGGTGAAGGCGCCGGCGATGTCGGCGCCGAACGCCGGGCCGCCGGTGACGTGGGCCGCCAGCTGCTCCGGCAGGCCGGTGGCGGCGGCCTTGCGCAGCTTGGCGACCGCATCGGTCAGGGCGAGCCCCGAGAGGTCGGCGCTGACCGGCACCACCGAGATGGCCGCCTTGCCGTCGGCCGACACCCGCGCTGGCGTCGCTGGGGTGGCCCCGCCCGGCGGGGCGGCGGCCTGCATCCGCTCCCGAGCGGCTTGGGCGGCGGTGACTTCGGCGGCGTCAAGCGCGGCGCCATCGGCGCGGCTGACCACCAGGATCAGCGGGACCCGGTCTCCCCCGGGGAACTGGCGGGCCATGGCGTCGACCTTCGCGGAGTCCGAGCCGGTCGGCACCGACAGCGGCGCCTGCCCCGCCGCCGCGTTGGCGCCGACCAGCGCCATGAAAACGCCACCGAGGAGGACGGCGGCAAGCGCGAGCAACCACGAGCGCCGTCCCGTCACGGCCGCGGCCACGCCATCCCACACCACGATGTGAAGTCTTTCAGTGTGTTAAACATTAATCAACTGAAATTACGCACCGTTGCACATTGCCGGTACGCAACAAGGGGCACTATGGACATTATGGATGCGAGCGGGCGCGGCGTTGTCGCGCCGGGGTGCCTGCCTTGACGGCAGATCGGACGCCGATGACCAACCGCAAGCGGCGGCACATCGACGTCTGCCTCGCGGAGCCGGTCAACTACGAGCACGTCACCACCGGGCTGGAGCGGTACCAGTTGCCGTACAACGCCCTGACCCAGACGAGCCTCGACGACATCGACCTGTCGACCGAATTCTTCGGCGCGGACCTGCGCTTCCCGGTCCTGATCGGCGCGATGACCGGCGGTGCCGAGTTGTCGGGGACCATCAACAGGAATCTGGCCGCGGCCGCTCAGCAACTCGGCATCGGGATGATGCTCGGCTCCCAGCGGATCATGCTGGACAGTGCGCTGGGCGAACGGGCCGCGGCCAGCTTCACCGTCCGCGACGTGGCCCCGGATGTCTTGCTGTTCGGCAACATCGGCCTGGCCCAACTGACGAAGGCCGCCGTGCCCGACCTGGCAAAGGCTTTGGAGCGGGTGGGCGCCGATGCGCTTGCGGTGCACACCAATCCGTTGCAGGAGGCGATCCAGCGCAACGGTGACACCGACTTCTCCGGCTCGTTGGCCCGGCTGCGGGACGCTGCCGACGCGATAGAATGCCCGGTGCTGCTCAAGGAGGTCGGTCACGGCATCGGCGGGACGGCCGCCGCGGAATTGGTTGGGGCCGAGGGGAATCTGCCGGTCGCCGGCATAGACGTCGCGGGCGCCGGTGGCACCTCGTGGTCGCGGGTCGAGCAGTTCGTCCGCTACGGCGAGCTGCGTTATCCCCACCTGGCCGACTGGGGCATCCCGACGGCGCGGGCGATCGTGGAGGTGCGTGAGGTGCTGCCGGACATCCCGCTGGTGGCTTCCGGCGGGATCCGCACCGGCATGGACGCGGCCAAGGCGCTCGCATTGGGAGCCGATGTCGTGGCGGTGGCACGACCTTTGCTGCCGGCCGCGATCGATTCCGCTGCGGCCGTTGTCGATTGGCTGCAGCCGTTCATCGATGAACTTCGCGTCTGCCTGCACGGCTGTGGCGCAGCAACCCTTTCCGCCCTGCGCGCGGTCGACCTGACTCCCGTCCCATAGCTGGGTGCGACATGGCGGTGATACTGGCCTATGGATCGCCGGCCCTGGGCCACCTGTTGCCGGCCGGCGCCCTGCTGACCGAACTCGCCGGCCGCGGTCATGAGGTGCATGCACGCACCATGGCGGGTGGCGTCGCGACGATGCGCGCGGTCGGCGTCCACGCCGAGCCGGTCGATCCCGCGATCGAGTCGATCGTCGGTGAGGACTGGCGCGCCCGAAACGCACTGGGAGTGCTGAAGCTGACCATCGATGTGTTGTGCCGGCGCGCGGCACTCGAAGTCGAGGATTTGCGACGGGCCGTGTCCGCCGTCCGGCCGGATGCGGTCATTGTCGACGCGAACTGCTGGGGGGCCATGTCGGCCGCGGAGGCAGGCGATACGCCGTGGCTGGTGTTCTCGCCGTTCACGCCCTACCTGCGGTCTCGCGGCGTGCCGCCGTTCGGTCCCGGGCTGCGCCCACTGCCGGGCATTCTCGGCGAACTGCGCGACGCCTCGGTGCGGCCGATCGTCCGGTATCTTTTCGACCGCCCAATGCTGCCGCGGGTCAACGAGATTCGCGCCGGGCTGGGGCTGTCGCCGGTCGTGTCGGTCGACGACTTCGTGCGGCGGGCACCGCTGTTGCTGGCCGTCGGCGGCGAGCCCTTCGAGTATCCCCACCCGGGATGGGCCGGTTTGGTTCACCACATCGGCGCGTGCGTGTTCGAACCCGCGCAGGCAACCACGCCTGAGTGGGTCGCTGACATCAACCGGCCGGTGGTGCTGGTGAACACGTCATCGATCAGGCAGCCCGACGCCGCCCTCGGACGGATCGCGTTGCGGGCGCTGGCCGACGAGCCCGTCCACGTGGTGGCGACGTTTCCGGCCGGCATCCCGCCGGACCTCCCCAAGCCGGCGAATGCGACCGTCTGCCGCTTCGTCCCGCACGCGGCCCTGTTGCGGCGGGCCAGCTGCGCCATCACCCACGGCGGGATGGGCACGACGCTGAAGGCCCTCGACCGCGGCGTGCCCGTCTGCGTCGTGCCGTTCGCGCGCGACCAGGCGGAAGTCGCCCGGCGTGTGGAGGTCGCTCGCTGCGGCACCCGGCTGGCGGCCAAGAGCCTCACGCCGGCGCGGCTGAGGGCGAAGGTGCGCGAGGCGACCACGATGACGGACGGCGCCCGCCGGGTGGCCGCCGGATTCGCCGCAACGGGCGGGGTGCGGCGCGGGGCCGAGCTGATCGAGCAGCGGGTGCTTGGCTCCGCGGCCCGTCGGCCGGTGTCCTAGGCGGGTTTGTCGCCGGTGTGCACCGGACGGCGGCGGGCCCTGCTGGGGCCGCGCTTTCCGTCCGTCTCCGGGGGTTCGGAGCCTGGGGTGGCGAGTTGCGCTTCGAAGGTGGACATCGCCGCCATCATCGCCTGGAAAACTCGGTGTGCGACGGTCAGATCGCGGTCGGGCACGTCGGCGAGGGCCTCGTGTAGGTGCGCGCCGAGGGGGGTGAAGAACGAGCGGGCCAGCGCCATGCCCGATTCCTCGTAGCGCAGCAGCGTCTTGCGCCGGTCGTCGGGATCCGGCTCGCGCCGCAGGTGGCCGGAGTCGATCATCCGGTCCACCAGGTACGTGATGGCGGCGGGCGACACGTCCAGGCGCTGCCGCAACTGCGCCGGCGTCAGCGGCGTTCCGGCCGTCTCGGCGACCATGATGTGCAACAAGGCGTGTAAGTCGGTGCCACCGACGTCGTTCTGGCGGGCGAAGTGTCGGCCGATGCGGTCCGATTGCGCCGTGAGTGCGCGCATGTCGGCCGACATCAACTTCTCGAGTTCGGCTCGGTCCATTCGCCGGTCTGCGGCGCCGCGCTTGGTCACTTATCGGTGTCCTTCTTGCGAGATTCGCCGACCAGCGTATCGGCGACCGCCACACGCGCGCCGCGAACCCCGATAAGTGTCTCGCATTTGCACCGGATTGGTCGGCGAACACGCGGACGCCGAGGGGACCGCCGTGCGCGCTCA
Source organism: Mycobacterium sp. E183 (assembly GCF_001667735.1). GTDB lineage: Bacteria > Actinomycetota > Actinomycetes > Mycobacteriales > Mycobacteriaceae > Mycobacterium. The sequence goes on along the minus strand of NZ_LZJN01000156.1, from coordinate 64,790 downwards.
GGACTTCGTCGGGTCGTGCCCCCAGTTCATCAGGGAGTACCGCCATGCGCTTTCGCGGATGTCGCCCTGGGGGCGTTGGGCCAGGTGGCGATTGGCGTAGCCGACGACCTTGCGCATGTGCGCGTACTCGTCGGGCCCGAGGTCGCTCCGTTTGGTCTTGAGTATCGCGACAATGCGGCGCCCACTGGCGTGCCCGGTCGACTCGTCGCCGCCCTGCCTCTGTCCCACGCGCTGTGATTCCTCGGTGGCGAGCCATTTTTCCAGCTCGCGAGCGGTCATGTTGACCGTCTTCTCGAAGCGGTCCCAGGTGGCTTTCTCGTCCTCGTCGGCCATCGATCAGTCCGCTCGGCGTAGCGCGCCCGGCTTGTGCACCGCGTCAGCACCCGTCTTGTCGCTGCGCACCCGGTACTGAGGCTCGTCCTTGGACGCCCGCACGGTGCGTCCGGCGGCTTCGGCGTCGGAGGTGATTTCGGCCTCCACCGTCCCGCGAACGGTGCTGCCGTGGCTCTTCCACTCGACCTTGTCGCCCTTGTGGAATTCCTTGTCGGTCATCTCGCTCTCCTTTCAACAGTGCGACGGAGCCGCCTCCCGGGTCACGCCGCCGCGTGCCGTGGCCGTGACGTCGCGCGCAATGCCGCCGAACACCACGTCGCGATACGGTGCCGACGTGTTCCAAAAAAGTTGCCCCGCAAGCCCGTAGGGCTGGAAGAGGGCCCGTTGGTGGTACCGGGAGCCGCCGTTGTCGTCAGCGCTCGCCGACAGCTCGAGCCACAGGCGCCCGGGCAGGGGGAGGTCGGCGCGCAATCGCAGCAGCCGAGGGGTGTCGATGCGCTCCACCCGCCACCAGTCCAGGGCCTCGCCCTCGTGCAACTTCTGCCCGTCGAGCGTCCGGCGCCGCGGCCGGAGGGCCCCGAGCGTGCCGTTGATCCATCCGCGCAAGGGCCATTCCAGGGGGAACGCCGACCAGTTGCGCTCGGCGACGGCGGTTTGGATGGCACGCCAGAGCGTCTCGGCGTCCGTGCGGCTATTGCGTTGACGCACATCCTCGTACAGCGATCCGCCCGACCATTGCGGGTCGGTCGGCAGCGGTCGGGAAGGCGCACCGTTGGTGTCGGCGCGGGACCACCGGGTGCGCAGGTCCTGTTCGCGCACGTGCGCCAGGGCAAGTTCGACGGCCTCTTCGTAGTGCGTCAGCCCGCCCTCGGGATCGGGGATGTAGCGGGCGATGTCGTGATTGGCGCACACCACGTCGTTTTCCAGCGACTCCATCAACGAAACGGCCAGCTGACGGGGGAGTGGGGTGAGCAGGTCCACGAACGGCGCCGACAGCCGCGGGCTCAACAGCGGCACCGGGACCGCGGGCCGCCGGGGCAGGCCCGCGATCACGGCGTATTTGCGGATCATCTCCGTGTAGGTGAAGCGGTCGGGTCCGCCGATGTCGAAAGGCCGGTTCACGTCGCAGGGCAACTCGGCCGCGTGCAGCAGGTAGTAAAGCGCGTCGCGCACGGCGATGGGTTGGACGCAGGTCCTCAGCCAGCGTGGGGCGACGATCAGCGGCAGGCGCTCGGTGAGGTACCGCAGCATTTCAAAGCTGGCCGAGCCCGCCCCGATGATGGCGGCCGCGCGCAACTCGACGGTCGGCACGCCCGAAACCCGCAGGAGCAGCCCCACTTGGGCGCGTGAGGCCAGATGGTCGGAGAGCCGCTGCCCGTCGGGCGTGATGCCGCCGACGTAGACGATGCGCGACAGGCCCGCCTGGTTTGCGCACTCCGCCACGTTGCGTGCGGCGCGCTGGTCGAAGTCGACGAAATCGGAGCGCATCAGCGAATGCACGAGGTAGTACAGGACCTGCTGACCGTCGAGTGCCCGCCGCACGGCGCCGGCGTCGATGACGTCGCCCTGAACGACCTCGACATCTGCCCGCCATGCAACGTCGCCGAGCTTGGCCGGGTCGCGCGCCAGCACGCGCACGGAGTGCCCGCTCGCGAGCAGCTGCGGGATGAGCCGCGTCCCCAGGTATCCCGTGGCGCCGAACACGACGCAATGCATCAATTCACTCCTTCGCCGAGTGGTCGTCGGGGGTGGCGGTGTGGGCGGGATGTCCCGCCGTGCGCCGGCGTTCCTTGAGCTGCGCTTCGTGGACATGGCGACGTCCTTCGGTGAGCCGGTCGCGCACCAGCCGCTCGATCTCGCGGAAACAGCGGTAGTAGCCGTCGTCGTAGTCGTCGACCACCTGGAAGGTCCACCGACCCGGTAACACGTTGCGCCCGACGAGTTCCCGGCTGATGTGCTGGGCCAGCTCGGCGTGTCCGATCTCGTTCAGCCGGGCCACCGCGTCGTCGAGTTGCAGGTCGGCGCGCCCGGTCAGCTGATGGAACGAATATAGGTGTCCGCGGGCGCGCTCGACGGTCTCCAGAGCCTCGGTGACTTTGCCCACCGCCTGCGCGACCGCATCACTTGTTCCGTTGTGGCCCATGAGTTCCTCCCGCCCTGTCGCTGTGGCATTCCCGGTGAAACCTGAACCGAATCGCCGCGAGGGGGTCTAGCCGCTTAATTTAATTAATATTTAAATTAGTGGTCAGACTGCGGACGCGCCAGCAGGCCGCATTGGGGAACGCTTTGCTGAGGAAGGGTTTTGCGCGCCGCGAGAATCAAAGCGCCTTGAGCTGCTTTTTGGCCGCCCTGCGCAGTTGGATCATCCGGGCGGCGCCGACGAGCACCGTCGTTGTGGCGCCGGCCACCGCCGACAGCAGGTAGCCAACTCCGACCGGCAGGTTCCAGTGGAAAGCGAGGAAGTGCACGGTTATCGAGTCCGTGTTCTGCGCGACGAAGATGAGCAGCACGATCAGGATCAGCAGGCCGACCACGAGGGCCCACCATGCGGCCGCTAGCCGGGTGAACGATCGCGATGACGGCTCGGCGGGATCGCGCGATTCAGTGCTCATGCTGGTGACTAGCCCCCAGCGCGGTGAGCCAAACCCGTTGAAGCGTGAAATCCTCTCGCGCGGTGGCGTTTGATTCGCCCGCTCCGGGGTATGAGAGCTGCGATGACTGTCAAAGAGATGCCGAGGCGCGTCTGGCGTGGCCGGCGCACCGTGGTGCGCCTGCAGCGCGACTTGTGGCTGGCGCAGCTGGCCCTCTGGCCGACCTTGATCCTCTCGGCCGTCGCGGTTTCGGTTGCCACGTGGGCGTTGTGGCAGCGCAAATCCCGTCGGCCTCAGCACGAAGCGGCGCCGCCCGTCACGGATTCGGCGGCCGCCGGCGGTCCCGCGGCACAGCCCGGCCTCAGCGGCTGACGCGCCGCTCGAACAGGCCCCAGGAGATGGCGGCCCATAGAAACGCGAATGCCTGCGCGACACCGACGCGGCCGGACGGCACCAGCAGGCCCGCGACATAGCGGTCGACGAACCCGGTGGTGGGCAGGGGATCCATCCCGGCGCGGCGACGCGCCCACGATTCCGCCGACGTCAACGGGCAGGGCAGCTTGAGCGCGACAACGGCGACGCCCCAGACGACGGCCGCCCGGTGCAGCACGATGGTGCGCGGCCAGCGCAGCGCGAGGAAGCCGCCGACCGGCACGTAGGCCAGGTAGGCGAGGTGCACGGCAACGGTCAGGACGACGGCGGCGACATACCCTTTCCGCACGGCGATTTCCCCGTCAGCCGAGGCCGGCGCGTACCTGGTAGCGGCGCTCGGCGTAGGCGAGGTCGTCGCGCCAGAGCCTGTTGGCCGCGAAGCGCATAAGAGGGGCGACCACGGGGGCGGCCCGCGACGCGCGCGCGAACCCCGGCCGGTCCGAATGGGCGATGGTGGCTTCCAGCACGGCGGTGCGGGGGAGGCCGTCGGGGCCCGATCCGATTGGCGTGGCGTGGGTTTCGACAGTACTGCCGGTTCCCTCGCCGTCCACGATGCGCATGACGATCGTGCGGGCCTCCGGGCAGCTGAATTCCGCGACGACCGGAACGCCGAGGCGGCCCATCCTGAAGGTCACCGCCACCAAGAAGCGATCGACGGTTTCGGTTGGGGTGGTGAGCACTTCGAGCCGGGTGAACGAATAGGGGTGGAACCAGGCACCGTGCCAGGGATCCAGCCGGTTGGCGATGATGTCGGCGGGCTCGCACACGCCCGCCATCCGGGCGACGGCGGCCAGAGTGTCGCCGGTCGGCCGGGCCGGTATCACCGGTTCGGCCGACGGCTCTTCGCCGCCCGCCTTGTCGAGCCGAACCCACACCAGGACACCGTCGTCGTGGCCGGGCAACGGGCTCCAGCCGAATTCGCGCGCCCGGCCGTCCAGGGCAAGTCCGTGCCATCGGCAGATCAGCGTGCCGTCGTGCACCGTCCCGGTGGCCAGATCCGCCCCCAGGTGGGGGCAACCGCGCGGACCGACGCGGAGCCGGCGCTCGTCATCGCGCCAGGCGACGATGTCAACCCCGGCGATCCGGGCGCCGAACGGCCGCCCGGGGCGAACATCGGCGCTGCCGGCGAACGCGAACCAGTTCCCGGTGGGCCTGCCCTGGGCCCGTTTCAGCGCGCCGTCGATGATGGCGGGCTGCGCCTCGCGGTAGGTCGGGCGCTGGTCGGCCCACGGGGTGCGCGGAATCACTTGCAGCGGCCAATCTTTGGTCCGCACGCCCGGCCATAGGTGCTGGAGCTGTTCGCGAATATTCATCGTTGAGTGGATCCTTCGCGGGTGGCGAGCCATCGCAACAGGGCTGACCGGCCTCGGGTGGGTACGGTGACCAACGGGTGCCCGGCCAGTCCCCATCTTCTCAGCAAATGGTTCGCGGCGCACCAACCGGTCGTGGCGGCGCGCTCCATCAGCGCGACCGGCAAGTCGATGCGGACGGCGTCGCCGGCCAACAGCAGGCCCGGCTGGGGGCTGACCACCGCCGGGCGGTCCGCATAGGAGCCGGGCGCAAACAGCGGGCAATCGCTGCGGTGCAGCAGTCGCTCGCAAACGACCTGCGCCGCCGCGGTTTCCGGGTACACCTTGCGCAGCTGCCGCAGCGCCGCCGCGCGGGACGGCGCGGCGTCGAGGGCGTAGGAATGCAGTTCGACGACAGAACCGTGGTGCGCACGCGACCACTCGGCGGCCTGGCGTTCGTAGCGCTCCAGCACGCTGATGTTGTCCAGTGGCTCGTGGCCGGCCGTGCCCAAAAACGCCTGCCGCTGCGCCTCGACGGGGCGATCGAGCCACAGCCGGTGGACCGCGAAGGGCGGCGCCGTCCGCAGCCGCGCGATCTGTGCGCGCCAGTCGTCCGTGGCCAGCCCGGTCGATGCACCCACGACACGCTGCAGGCCGGCCACATCGGTGGCCAGCACGACGGCGTCCGCGTCCAGGCGCTCACCCGAATCCGTCCACACCCGAAACGGCTCCGCCGAGCCGGCCTCGATGCGAGCGGCGCTGGTGCCGAGGCGAAACCCGACGCCCCGCGCCTCGAGGTATCGGCGCAGCGGCTGCCAGAGGGCGGTGTCGTAGTTCGACGTGGGCACATCGAAGATCAGGCCTTCGGACGAGCCGAGGAAGTAGATGTGAAACATCGCCGCCAACTCGGCCGCGGACAGCTTCGAAGGGTCGGCGAAGAAGCTGCGGGAGAACACCTCGAACGCCAGATGCCTTGCTGCTTCGGGGAATCGGATGCTCTTGAGGAACGTCGCGGCATCGAAGTGGTCGAGGCGCTCGTAGATCCCGGGCACCGACACCGCGGCCAGCGGCGCGGCCGCGCGAGCGTCGATCTGCAGGAAGTCGCGAAGCCGGAAGGTCGGGCTGCGGGCGGCGAAGGCCACCGCGTTCCAGGGTGGGGTGCGTGGTAGCCCCCGGAATGTGTCGCGCCGCCCCGCGCCGTCGATGAGCGGATAGTCGTCGACGGGTGTGAGCATCCGCAGTTGCGGTTCGATGCGGCGGAGCAGGGCGCGCAGGTTGTAGTACTGCCGAAAGAACGCGTGGAAGCCCCGATTCATGGCGAGGTCGGTCCCGTTTTCGCGTTCGGTCCAGCCGCCGACCCGGCCGCCGAGGTAGTGTTCGCGCTCGATCACTTCGACGGCGACGCCGCGTTCGGCCAGGCCGGTGGCAGCGGCCAGCCCCGCGATGCCGCCGCCCACGACGACCACTCGGGGTCGTGACGCCAGCGCTCCGGCATCCGGGAATCCGGTTGGTGCGGCGAATGTTTCGCGCCGGCGATCGGTGCCGAGGGCCGTCATAGCGGCGCGTCCGCCAGGAAGGTGTGCACGATGTTGGCCTCCCAGCCCGGCATCGTTTCGCTGTGCACGGCGGTGAAGCCCGCGTCGGCGAGGCGGTCCCGGAATCGGGCCGCGCCGTCGAACTCGAGCACGCTGCGCCACAGGTAGCGGTACAGCGCCGCGTCGCGGGTGCGCCACCATCCGGCGGGAATGATGATGCCCCAGCACACGGCGTGCCAGATTCCGGTGGCGGCGGGGGAGTCGCGCACCGAGTACTCGTGCACCGCGAGTGTGGCACCGGGTCGCAGCAGGGCCCGGAGTTTCCGCAATTGGCCGTCCCGGTCGGCGAGGTTGCGGATCAGGTAGGCGGCCAGAATTCCGTCGAACGGCCCGGTGATCCCGTGCTCGGCCAGTTGCTCGACGGGGGTGTGCACGAATCGCACCGACCGGGGCCAGGCCTTCGCGGCCGCAGCGTCGAGCATGCCCCGCGACGCGTCGACGGCGACGATCTCGGCCTCCGGGGCGACGGCCAGCAGCGCGGCCGTCGACGCGCCCGTGCCACAGCCGGCGTCGAGCAGGCGTAAGCCCTTGCCGCGGTCACGTATTCGCATGCGGCGGGCGGAGAGAAGCAATTGGTTGTGATAGCCGGGGCTGGCACCCACCAGCCCGTCGTACGCCGCCGCTCCGGCGTCGAAGGCGGCCGACAGTTCGCCGGGGGTCGGGCCGGCTTCACCGACGCGCACGTTGGCGTTCCCATCCCAGCAGCACCGCGGTGGCGAGTGCGAAGCCGAACAAGAAATCCTCGACCGGGATGTCGAAAGGGACGCGCAGGCCGGTGATGTGGCGGGGGTCGTAGCTGACGATGGGGGAACTGAGCTTGGTCAGCCATCCGTCGACCGGAACCTGGAACCCGAGAATGATCAGCATCGACAGCCAGTACGCCGGCCGTCGGAAGAGCCCGGTGCGCAACACCGCCAATTCCAGTGCGCACACGGCGAATACCGATGCGACGGCCGGAACGGTATAACCCAGGCCGCTCACCGCCGGTTGACCCTGCCCAGGATGGTGCTCACGGCGTTGTAGGTGAGCAGCGCGCAGATCGGAATGACGATGAAGAACAGCACCTCTTCGATCGGCACCCGGAACGGGATGTCCAGGCCGGTGATGTATTCGCCGTTGTACGTCCACACGTGCGCGGCGATGGCGATCTCGTCCCAGACCAAAAACGCCACGGCCACGGGCAGAACGGCCTTCACCAGCCGCCGCCATTGCCGGTAGACGCCGGGGCCGAAGAACTCCAGGGGCGCGGTGATCGCCAGGCATGCGGCGAGGACCAGAAGATACTGCCAGCGATCGGTCATGCGGCCCCCGGGGCATCGGCAACGCCGGGCGAACTACTGCGCGCCCGCCACGACCGTATCAGCCCGATGCCGGCGACCTGCAGCCGTCGGGCTCTGCCGACCGTGGCCCGGTGATTGAACACCGCGAAATCGCTCTCTTCGATGCGGTCCAGGATTTCGGAGTACAGCGCCGCCGCGGTCGCCACGCACGGTCGCGACCGCGGGCTCAGCATGCCGATGCCGGCGGCCGCGAATCGGTAAGTCTCGCGGGTGATCTCGTGCTGGGCGGCGAGCGCCTCGCGCACCCGCGGGTCGGTGCGGCGCTTGCGGTGACACCAGGTCAGCAGCTCGCGATCCACACCGTGTGCGGCGAGCTCGTCGGCCGGCAGGTAGACCCGCTGCCGCAACAGGTCTTCGTCGACGTCGCGCAGGAAGTTGGTGAGCTGAAACGCCCTACCCAGCGCCGCGGCGTAGGGCGCGGTCTCCTCGACCGGCGCCACGGTGCCCAGGACCGGAAGAACCTGCAGGCCAATGGCTTCGGCGGATCCACGCATGTATAGGTTGAGCGCACCGCGGTCGGGATAATCGGTGACCGTCAGGTCCATCCGCATCGACGCCAGGAAGTCGTCGAACAGCTCGGTGCCGATGCGGTAGCGGCGGGCGGTGTGGGTGACCGCGGCGAGCACGGGGTCGTCCAGATGGTCTCCGCCGGAGAAGAATTGGTCGGCGAGTTGCTGCAACCGCATGCCGCGGACGTCGGCGCTCAGCCCGGGGTCGAGGTCGTCGAGGATGTCGTCGGCATAGCGCGCGAAACCGTAGAGGGCGTGCACGGCCGGACGTTGGTCGGGCGCCAGCAGGCGGGTGGCCAAGAAGAAGGTGCGGCCGTGCGCGGCGTTGAGTTCGCGGCAGCGCCGATAACCCTCGCGCAGGCGCGGATCGTCGATCCCGGCCGCGTCCAATTCGCTGCGAATCATGTCAGCCCGGCCCTCATGTCGTGGTGCGTCGTCATCCGGTTGGCTCGGCCGGCGCTGGGGCCGGTGACGCGGTCGGCGGCTAGCCGACCCGAGATCAGCGTGGTGGGGACGCCGACGCCGGGCACGGTTGACGAGCCGGCCAGCACCGCGTTTTCGACGCCGCGCACCATGTTGGCCGGCCGGAAGGGGCCCGTCTGCCCGAAGGTGTGGGCCAGCGCGAAGGGGCTGCCCGCCGCCATGCCCTGACGCGCCCAGTCCGCGGGCGTGACGGTGTCCAATACCGTTGCGTCCTCGGCCAACCCGGGCAGTAGCCGCGCCGCGACCTCGTCGATCAGGGTGTCGACATAACGCGCCCCGACGGTGTCCCAGTCGATGGGCCCGCGATCCAGGTTCGGCGCGGGGGCGAGCACGTACAGCAGGTCGTGCCCGTCCGGGGCCAGGGCGGGGTCGCTCGCCGTCGGGCGGGTGACCAGCAGCGAGGGATCCCGCATCAGGCGGCCGTCGCGGATGATGTCGGTGAAGGTCTGATCCCAGGAATCGCCGAACAGGATCGTGTGATGGGCCGCGTCGGAGGCGACGCGGCGGGAGCCCAGGTGGGCCACGACCGCCGAAGGCGCCGGCCGCAGCCGCACGGGGCGGCGCGGTGTGCGGCCCAACAGTTCATAGGTCTGCGGCAGTTCGGTGGTCAGCACCACCGCGTCGCACGCGATGGGGTCCAGGCGATCCGTCAGCACGGCCCTGACCCGTCCGGCGGCGCGGTCGAGCCCGGTAACGGTGGCGTTGTAACGGAATTCGACCCCCGCATCGGCGGCGGCCGCGGCCAGTGCGTCGGGAAGCGCGCGAACCCCGCCGCGCGGGAAGAACACGCCCGCGACGGTGTCCATGTAGGCGATGACCGCGTACACGGCCAGGGCGTTCCGCGGCGCCACGCCCGCGTACAGGGATTGGAACGTGAAGACCCGTTGCAGCCGGGGGTCGCTGATATGCCGCTTCACTACGCGATCCCACTTGCGGAAGCCGCCGATCGCCGTCAGCCGCGCCAACTGCGGCGTGAGCAACGACAGCGGGGAGTCGAAGTTGGCGGCGATGAACCCGTCGAATTCGATCCGGTACAACCGCTGCAGCCACTCGCGCAGCCGCCGGTAGCCCGCTGCCTGCCCGGATCCGGCGAACTCTGCAATGGCGGTGGTCATCCGGTCGGGGTCGGTGTGCACGTCGAGCGCGCTGCCGTCGGCGAACACCGCCCGGTAGGCCGGGTCAAGCGGCAGCAATTCCAGCCGGCCCGACCGGCTCTGGCCGGCGGCCGCGAAAGTCTCGTCGATGATGTCCGGCATCGTGAGCACCGTCGGCCCGGTGTCGATTCGATAGCCGTCGACGTCGAGGCGGCCGGCGCGCCCCCCCGGCCAGGGGTGGCGTTCCACCACCGTGACCGCGCGTCCACGGCCGGCCAGATGCAGCGCGGCGGACAGACCGGCCAGGCCGGCCCCGATCACCACGACGCGCTCGCTGCGTCCTTCGATGGTCCGCATGTCAGCATGCTCCCAAACTTGCGTCGCTCATTCGGCGCGATCCGTGCAGGCGGTCGCCATTTCCTCCAGCGCGGTGCGAACGGGTCCGTCGATCGAGGCGTCGTCGAGGTGTTCGCGCGCGGCCGCGACCCGGTCGCTGATCATCTGCTCGATCAGCTGGACCGCCCCCGTCCCCACGATCAGCGTTTTGCATCGATCGAGCGCTTCACCGTCGAGGGCGTGGCCGTTCATCAGTTCGGTCAGTTCGGCCCGGGTGGACGCATCGGCGAGCTGGTGGGCGGTCACCACGAGGCTGGTTGCCTTGCGCTCCAACAGGTCTCCGGCGGCCGGCTTCCCGGTGATCGCCGGCGAGCCGAAGACGCCGAGCACGTCGTCGCGAAGCTGAAAGGCTTCCCCGATGGCGGCGCCGTACCGGCCGAGTCGGCTCAGCGTCCGATCGTCGCAATCGGACATCGCCGCGCCGATCTCCAACGGCCGCCGCACGGTGTAGTTGCCCGACTTGCGGCGGGCCACGTCCAGCACGGCATCCAGGGTAGGCATGCGCCGGACATCGCTCACCAGGTCGGCGAACTGGCCCAGCGCAAGCTCGGTGCGCATCGTGTCGTAGCGCGGCCAGGCGCGCTGCAACCGACGGGCATCGACACCGCTCTCGCGCAGCATCTGCTCCGACCAGATCAGGCAGAGGTCACCCAGCAGGATGGCGGCCGATTCGCCGAACCGCGCCGACGAGCCGGACAGCCCGCGCGCGCGGTGCCATTGGGAAAATTGCAGGTGTGCCGACGGGCGCCCCCGCCGTTCGGCCGAACCGTCCATGACGTCGTCCTGCAGCAGCGCGAATACGTGCAGCAGCTCGAAACTGGCCGCCGCCCGCAGCGCCGCCCGGTCGGGCGCGGCACCGCAGAGCCACCCCAAGTACATGAAGGTCGACCGCAGACACTTGCCGCCAGACGCGAACGCCATCAGGATGTCGCCGGCGGCGTCGACGCGGGTGTCGTCCAACTGGGAGCGCCGGGGTTCGACGAAGTCGCAGAGGAGGGCGAGCACGCCGTTCCGCACGCTCGAGCGCCACTCGTCGAAGGGGGCGGTGCCCGGCCAGTCCGCCGCAGCTGCCGGCGACTCGGTGGCGGGTGTCAACGACAAAGCACCCATCTTGGCCACGCGCTCCCTCCTGGACGGCTTGGCATTCCCAGGTCGGGACGGCTCAAACACGCGCCGCCATCTCCGCTGTTCGGAGGCGAAGAACCGGCCCATGCCGTCGCCGCGATCCCGCTCCGATCAGCCCTTCCCAACCTCGGACGACTTACCCATCACCTTCAATAACTTAAACATTAACTTACTGAAATTGTCCTCGGTTCGCCAGTCGTGGTCACGTCTCGTCCCCTGTGCCATCGTCGCCGGAGGTCCATTTCAATCAATTAACCATTAACGAACTGAACTGTGTGCCGGTTCAGGGATATGCTCACTTTGTTATGGAAGCTGAAGAGCAGCGCCTGCGCCGCGATGTGCTGGAGTCGCTGATCTCGGCCGATCTGCGGGAGATATCGACCGAATCCGACCAGATCGGTCGGCAATTCGCGATGTTACATCGTCTGCGGCCCAATGACTTCCGTGCATTGATGTACATCATGGTGGCAGAAGCCGCGGGGAGGCCGATGACCTCGGGCGACCTCAGTCATCGGATGGGGCTGTCCGGTTCGGCGATCACCTACCTGGTGGATCGGTTGATCGACTCGGGCCACATCCGGCGCGATTCCCACCCCGATGACCGCCGCAAGGTCATCCTGCGCCACGGGGAATCCGGCCTGGCCACCGCCCGGTCGTTCTTCAGTCCGCTCGATGCCCACAGCCGGGTCGCCCTCGAAGAGTTACCCGACGCCGACCTGATGGCAGCGCATCGTGTGCTCGGTGCGGTCATCGACGCCATGCAACGATTCCAGGGCGAACTCGCAGTGCCCCAGGAGTGATCGGCGACTTCGCCGCGTCCGCCCGGGCGCTTGGGGCCGTTTGGCGCCGTTGCCCGCGGGTATACGCGACTCAACTCAAGTGTCCGACAAAAATCCCTCGGACGGACATGAGGGGTGGTGGGGCCCAATGGAAATGGCCAGCGGGCGAAACACTCGCGTGGCGATCGCCTTCGCCTTCACGATTGCGATAACGGTGGTCGGCTACCCGGCCCCCGCGACGGCCACCCCGGCCGTCACGGCCTTTCCCGGTATGGAGATCCGCCAAGGCGGGGCCGTGTGCATGGTGGGGTTGGTCGAGCCCCGGCTGCGGGTCGCGGTGACCAGCGGTCAATGCGGTAACGGGGAGTCGGACGTCACCGACCACGACGGAAACCCGGTGGGCAAGGTCGTGCTCGCCCGTCGCCAGGCCGCCGACGACGTGGCGGCGAGTCGCGCGATGTCGCCCGTCGAGTACGAAGTCATCGCGCTCGGCCCCGACGTGACCGCCTCGGACCAGTTGCCGACCGGCCGGCAACTGAAGTCTTCCCCGGGCCTGCGTGCGCAGCCGGGGCTGCCGGTGTGCCAGTTTCGTCGATCGGTCGGCCAGCGGTGCGGATCGATCACCTCCGTCAGCGAAGGGCGGTTCATCATCGCCGACGTGGCCGTCGACAGTCGTGACTTCGGTGGACCGGTCTATGCCCTGACCGACGACAACGCGGCCGTGATCGTCGGGCTTTTCGAAGGGATGTGGGGATCGGTGCCCGAGATGGAGTCGTGGCAGGCGGTCATGCAGCAGGTCTACATCGACGGCCGGGCGCAAAACCAGCAGCCGCAACCACCCGGGGAACCGCACATGGTCGGCCTGCGGGTGCCCGCGTAAACCGGTCCGGCATCTGCCGACGCGCCGCTGAAACCCAAACACCCGGGCGGAGCCCTGGGGAATCGACGTCGCACCGGCGCGTTTCCGACGCGGGGAAAGGGGAACCCGCCGCCGGTGAGCGTTTCCGATCTTGTCGCACTGCCCTTCCAGTGGGGCTCCGCCATCCGGGGCAAACGGTTGTTTCATCCGATCGGGGTTCTGGCGGAGGGCTTCATCGAACGGGTCGCCCCGGCCGGCCAGGGGCTGCCCATTTCGTCGTCCGAGGTTGTCGCCCGGGTGTCGAAGGCCAGTGGCACGCCCGGGGCCTTGCCTGACTTCATCGGCCTGGCTTTCCGGGTCACACCGCCGCAGGGGACCGGGCCGTGGGACATCCTGGTCGTCTCCTCGGGCTCGGGGCTGCTGTCCCGGGCACTCGCGCTGCGCCCTGCCATCTCGTGGAGCGATCAGACGCTGACCACCCTGATGCCGCTGCACTACCGGGGAGCCAATTGGTGGCTCAGGGCCCGGATCGTCAGCAAGATCGACGGTCCCGGCCTGTCGCTGGACGGCGTGCGCGACCGCCTCGAGCACGACAGCATCGAGGTCTCGCTCGACCAAGCCTGTGGCAGTGGGGATTTCACGCCGCTGGGCCGGCTCACGCTGACCGGGGCCGTCGATCCCGAACCGGCGGCCGACGTGTCATTCGATCCCGTGATCAACACGCCACCCGGCGTGAGCCTGCGCCCGCGCTGGCTCGCCGATCTGCGCGCCCGCGCCTACCGGCGAAGCCGGCATGGCAGGGACGCGGAATAGGAGACCGGGCAGTGGATTCACGGTCGTTCGTCGAGGTGGTCACCCGCGACGCGTCGGCCGGACGGACCGCTCACCGCTCGACCGGTGCGCAGACTCGTCACGGCAGCGTGGTGATGGTCCCGGCCGTCAAGAGATCGGTGTAATAGCTTCCGCCAGGGTAGAAATCGGGTGTGGTCGTTCCCGCGATCATGTCGGCGATCCAGCCCCGGGTCAGACCCCAGACCGCGGCGACGTTGTCGGCCTTCGGGCGCCCACACACGAGGTTCTCGTAACCCGGCGACGACGGGCCGAGTGCGTCGCCGTGGGCGCCGGTCGTGATTTTCACCCCGTGAAACGTGCGGTCCGGGAAGTACCGCTCGATCGCCTTGGTCCCGCGTTGAAAGAAGTTGCACAGCAGATGCGGCGACGCCGTGGCGTAGATCGGCAGCGTCGTACCCGCGAGGCCCGCCAGCGCGTCGTCGGTATTGGAGCCGAGGAACGACTTGACGCCGTCCTCGCTGACCACGCCGCGCAGCTGGGTGAAGGCGGCCGGGTAGGAGCTGTGCAGGCGCTCGGCGACGTATTCGACGGCCTCGGAGCCCGCCGAGTGGCCGACGAACACCATGTTGTCGGGTAGCGGCGCGACGGGGCGGCCGGCCTTCTCGGCCGCCGTCGCGAACGACGTCGCCAACGCGCCCCGCGGGTCGTCTTTGTGCGCGAAGACGTCCGCGATGTTGTCCAGGAACCCTCTGTTGTCGATCAGGTGCTCCACGGTGCAGCCGAAGATGTTGAGGGTGGACAGGGTGGTGGCCACCACCAGGTAACCGCTGCCCGCGAGCTCGGGGCCGAACGCGGACCACACCTTCTTGCCTTCCACGAATCCGTGCTGCAACCAGACCAGCCCGAGCGGGGGCGTGCTGGGGAAATACCACGTCGTGGGTACCGCCTGCGTTGCGCTTGCGCAGGTGACGTCGGTCGTGCTGTCGGCCTCCGTGGCTTCGGCCCGGGCCGGGCACGGGGCGAACGCGATCGCGGCCAGCGCGACGATGCCGATCACGGTCGCGCTGGTCCGACGGGCACGCCAGGCCGGCGCACCGAACTTCATTAAGGGATTGAACCATTAAGTTAGTTAAATGGGGCCTCATCGGCCCCCAATCCCGCTATGTGCGATTCAGCGGGCGTGCCCGAGCAGGTGGCGGAGCGCCTGATCGAGGTCGGGTTGGCGGAACCGGTGCCCTTGCGCGCTCAGCTTGTGCGGAAGAACCCGCTGGCTGGCGCACGCCAATTCGCGTGCGCCCTGCTCGCCGAGCAGCACCCGCGGCCCCAGCGACGGCACCGGCAACACCGCGGGCCGGTGCACGACGCGCGCCAGCGTCGTCGTGTACTCGCTGTTGCGAACCGGCTGCGGGGCAACGGCGTTCACGGCTCCCGACAGCGCCCGGTCCCATAGAGCGCGGTGGTAGATGTCGACCAGGTCGTCGATCCCGATCCACGACAACCATTGCCGGCCGTCGCCCAGTCGCCCGCCCAACCCGGCGCTGAACAACGGGCGCATCAGCTTCAGCGTGCCCCCGCGCGGGGATTGCACGATCCCGGTGCGCACCCGTACCACGCGCACCCCGGACTGCTCGGCGGGCTCGGTTGCGGCCTCCCAGTCGGCGACCACGTCGGCGAGGAAACCGCCGCCCCGGTCGCTGTCCTCGGTGAGGACCTCGTCGCCCCGGTCGGATCCGTAATATCCGATCGCCGACGCCGAGATGAGCACCGCCGGGCGGTCGTTGGCGCGGCCGAGCGCCTCGGCGAGGCGGCGGGTGGGGCCAATCCTGCTGTCGCGGATGGCATGTCGATGTTTGTCGGTGAACCGGCCGGCGATCGAGGCCCCCGCCAGATGGATGACGGCGTCCACGCGATCGAACAGTCCCGGGTCGGGGTCGTCGGGATCCCACTCGCGCTCGTCGTCTCCGCGCGCAGGGCGGCGCACCAACCGGATGACGCGATGGCCGCCCGTGCTCAGAAACGCCGTCAACGCCGAACCCACCAGCCCGGACGCACCGGTGACCGCGACGGTCAGCGGAGCCAGCCCGTTGTCGGCGGCCAGCCGGTGGGCGGCCAGATCGTCGGCGAGCTGACGGTGCCGGTAGGTGAACATGGGCCGCAGCAGCGACCCGGGCACCGGTGTGTCCACCCGGTCGATGACCCGGGTGCGGCCGTCGCCGACGGCCTCGAAGTCATGGGTGTGCCGCCAGCGCACGGCGACTCGGGTGGGCAGCGTGGCCAGGCCGTCGCCGCCGATGGCGTCCACGAAGCGCCGCGGCGGGTCGTAGTCTGCCGCCTGGTGGACGGCGACCCAGCGCAGGCCGCCCGGTAGCGCAAGCGTCGCCCGCCCGTCCTTGAGTGAGGCGGCCTCGGAGACCAGGCGCATGGGTTGCCACGGCGGTGAGAGCCGGGCGAACGCGCCCGGCCTGGCGTGCCAGGCGAACACGTCGCCGATCGGCGCGTCGACCACGCTCGAAAATTCCAGCCCCATCGCTGCAGGCTAGCGGTTGGGCAGCGCGTGCTCCACGATGGGCATGCGCGGCTGGGGCTGCCGCTCGCCGCGCTTGGCGGCGAGATATACCTGCGCGGTCTCCCGGGCCACGGTCTTCCAGTCGAAGGCCGAGGTGAGCCGTTCGCGGGCGGCGCGGGCGCGCTGCTGCGCGGCGAATGGATCATCGAGCACGACCCGCACGGCCGAGGCGAGCCGGGCGACGTCGCGGGGTGGGCAGGAGACCCCGGTCCGGCCGTTGATCACCGCCTCGCCCAGGCCCCCGATGTTCGACGTGACGAGCGGCGTCCCCGCCGCGGCGGCTTCCAGCGCGACGATCCCGAACGGCTCGTAGTGGCTGGGCAGCACCGCGGCGTCGGCCCGGTGCAGCACCGCGAGCAGCTCGGCATGGCCGAGGTGGCCGACGAACCGAGTTGCCTTGAGCACCCGATGTTTTCGGGCCTGCTCGACGAGCCACTCCTGCTGCGTGCCCTCCCCGGCGATGGTCAGGGTGGTCCCGGGGTGGGCGCGCCGGATGCGGGGCAGGGCGGCGATGACGTCATGCACACCCTTTTCGTATTCCAGCCGCCCGAGGAAGAGCAGTTCGGCGGGACCGGTGCGCGGCCGGCGCTCGGCGAACGGCCAGCGCGCGGCGTCGATTCCGTTGCGGATGACCGTGATTGCGGCCAGGCCGGGCCCGAACAGTTCGGTGATCTCGTCGGACATCGACGCCGAACAGGTGATCAGCGAATCGGATTCGCGCACCAACCACGACTCCACGGCGTGCACCTGACGACTGATCGCGCCGGACACCCAGCCGGAGTGCCGTCCGGCCTCGGTGGCGTGGATGGTGGAAACCATTGGCACGTCGTAGAACTGCGCGAGCGTGATCGCCGGATGGGCCACCAGCCAGTCGTGCGCGTGCACGACGTCGGGACGCCACGGCCGGTTCGTGCCCCGCTTCTTCAACGACAGGCCCTCGCGCGTCATGGAATGGCCCATGGCCAGCGTCCACGCCATCATGTCGGTGCCGAACGAGAACTCGTGCGGGTCTTGGGCGGCGGCGATCACCCGGACTCCGTCGACCACCTCGTCGGACGACGGGTGCGTGCTGGGGTCGGTGCCCGTGGGGCGGCGGGACAGCACGACGACCTCGTGCCCGGCCGCGGCCAGCGCCGTCGACAGGTGATGCACGTGCCGGCCGAGCCCGCCGATCACCACCGGCGGGTACTCCCACGAGACCATCAGGATCTTCACGCGGCCGCCAAGCTCATCGGGGCAGCCTGCGCGCGTCCAGGGCGCCGAACAGTCCGTCGGCGCGGTTCCAGCCTTCGGCCAGGCGCCCAGCGGCGTCCCGGCGCCCGGACGCGAGCGCCCCGGCGATCTCGCGGGTCGCGTGGGCGTGCAGGTGGGCGCGGTAGCGCGCGTAGTCGGCGGCCGAGTCCTTGCTCACCATGAACGGCCAGTCGCTGGACACGGTGAGCAGGGTCTCGCGCAGGATCTGGTCGGCGACGTGGTCGCGGGGCAGCGGCCCATCCAGCGAGGCCCGTTGCGCGAGCGCCTTATCCACTGTGCTCAGCGCCGTGTCGACCACTTCGTTGTTGAGCTGGACCAGGTCGGCCACCTTCTCGCCCGCCCAGACCTGCCAGTCCTTGCCCGAACCCCACGAACTGGGCGGCAACGCGACCGGGCGCCCGACGAATCCGCCGTCGATGGCGTCGTTCAGCGTCCCCACCCGCACTCCGGCGGCGGGCAGGGCGCGCAGCAGCCGCTGCAGCCACGTCGGCCCCTCGTACCACCAGTGGCCGAAAAGTTCGGTGTCGAAGGCGGCGACCACGTGCGCGGGGCGCCCGATGCGGTCGGATTCGCTGGTCAGCCGGTTGCGGACCACCTCGACGAAGTCGGCGACGTGGACGTCGACGGCGTGGTCGGCGCGCTCGGGGTCATAGGGGGCCTTGGCCTCCGACGCCACGTTGCGGCCGGTCACCCGTGCCGGCTTCAGCCCGGTGAGGTGGTCGTAGGTGTGGAAGTCGCGGTAGGCGGCGTGCCCGGGGTAGCCGGACTTGGGTGACCACACCCGGTAGCTGACCTGCAGGTCGCGTCCGAACGCGACGACGTCGGTGTCGCCGACGGGCCGGCCCAGCGCGGTGTCGCCGTGCAGCGACGGGCCGTCGACCATGAAGTGGGTGACACCGGCGGCGGCGTAGTCGTGCTCCATGCCCGGGGCATAGGCACATTCGGGCGCCCAGATCCCGCTGGGGCCCTGCCCTTTTCGCGTCCCCAGCCGCGACTGCGCGTCGGCCAGCCCCTCGCGCAGGGCGAACTCGCGCAGCCGCGGCGCGAGCAGCGGCTGGAAGGGGTGGGCCAGCGGGCCGCCGAGCAACTCCACGGTGCCGGCGTCGAGCAGGCCGCGCAGCAGCGGGCTGGCGCCGTGCCGCCATCGGGTGGCGAAATCTTCCAGCGCCCCGTCCGCCTCGGCGCATTCCCGAATCCCCAAGGCGCGCAACGCTTCCGGCGTGCAAGATTGGTATTCGGCCGACTTCGAGCGCGCGGCGGACCGGACGCTGGCCGCCTCGGCGGCCCGCAGCCGCCAGTTGGCGAGCCAATGGTGCATGCCGTCCAGGCAGTACGGGTCGTCGAGCTGCGCGTTCACCACCGGGGTGACGCCGAGCGTGATCAATCCGCGTCGGTCCTCGTCGGCCAGCGTGGTCAGCACCCGCATCAGCGGCAGATAGGCCGCCGCCCAAGACTGGTAGAGCCACTCCTCGCCGACCGGCCACCGGCCATGATGGGCCAGCCACGGCAGGTGGGTGTGCAGGACCAGGGTGAACATGCCGGGCACCCGGTCGTGCGAATTGCTCACGGCGCTACCGCGATCGCGATCAGGTCCAGGCTGTCGTCGATGTCACGGGGGCCGTTTTCGATGTCGAAGTCGTCGCACGTCACCGCGGCCACGTCGGCGACCAGCTCCGGCGGCCACGGCGCCCCCGGGTCAGCGGCCATTGCCCGCTCGATCTGCGCGTCGATGATGGAGCCGCCGTGGCGGGCGTCCATCTCGCGCAGCCGGGGGCCGTGGAACAGCCCGCTGATCGACACGTCGCGAAAGCCCGCGTCGACCAGCAACTCGCTCAGCTCGGCGGCGTTGAGTTCGCGGGTGTGGAACGGGTTGATCGGGGTGTCGCGGCCGGGCGAGAAGGTGATCCGGTTCGGTGTCGACACCATCAGCAACCCGCCGCGGCGCAGCACCCGCGCGCATTCGGCGACGAATTGTGCCTGATCCCACAGGTGCTCGATCACTTGGAAGTTGACCACAATATCCACCGACGCGTCGGGCAGCGGCAGCGCCGCCAGGTTGGCCTGCATCACTTCCACGCGCGGGTAGCGGTGGCGCACGTGGGCCACGGCGGCCTCGTCGTAATCCACGGCCACGACCCGGCGGGCGACGGCGGCGATCAGGTCCGCGCCGTACCCCTCGCCGCAGCCGGCCTCGAGCACCTCGCGGCCCGCACAGCGTCCGGCCAGCCGCTGGTAGACGACCTCGTGGCGGCGGAACCAGTAGTTCTCGACGTCCAGGCCCGGGATGGTGCGCTCGCCCGTCAACGTCAGCACGGGATCGGCCCCGGGCGAGGGATCGCCGGGGCGGTGCCAGGGGACGTCGGGGACGGTTGCGCTCATCGCATAGGCAGGCTAACGCGAAGTGTCGGATTCGCGAACCGGGAGTGGGGCGCCCGCGGTTGGCGAGGGTGGACACGCCGGAAGAACCCGCAGTACCACCCGCTATGGTGTGAAGGCAGGCTGCACAAAGTTACCGAGTAGTAACACGACCGTGCGCTGCGAAACGCGTACTGAAAGTCTCGTGGTCGACTGCTGCGAGACTCCTTCGAGGAGGACGAACCACACTCATGACGAACATCGTGGTCCTGATCAAGCAGGTCCCAGACACCTGGTCCGAGCGCAAGCTGAACGACGGCGACTACACGCTCGACCGCGAGGCCGCCGATGCAGTGCTGGACGAGATCAACGAGCGCGCCGTCGAAGAGGCACTGCAGATCCGCGAGCGGGAGGGCGGCGAGGGATCGGTCACGGTGCTGACCGCCGGCCCCGAACGTGCCACCGAGGCGATCCGCAAGGCGCTGTCGATGGGAGCCGACAAGGCCGTCCACCTCAAGGACGACGGCATGCACGGCTCGTGCGTGGTGCAAACCGCGTGGGCGCTGGCGCGCGC
This sequence comes from Mycobacterium sp. E183, assembly GCF_001667735.1. Lineage (GTDB taxonomy): Bacteria > Actinomycetota > Actinomycetes > Mycobacteriales > Mycobacteriaceae > Mycobacterium. The sequence goes on along the minus strand of NZ_LZJN01000156.1, from coordinate 44,424 downwards.
GCTGGGCACCATCGAGGGCACGGAGCTGGTCATCGCCGGGAACGAGTCCACCGACGGCTCCGGCGGCGCGGTGCCGGCCATCATCGCCGAGTACCTGGGCCTGCCGCAGCTGACCCACCTGCGCAAGCTGTCGATCGAGGGCGGCAAGGTCACGGGCGAGCGCGAGACCGACGACGGTGTGTTCACGCTCGAGGCGTCGCTGCCCGCCGTGGTGAGTGTGACCGAGAAGATCAACGAGCCGCGCTTCCCGTCCTTCAAGGGCATCATGGCCGCCAAGAAGAAAGAGGTCACGGTGCTGACCCTCGCCGAGATCGGGGTCGAAAGCGACGAGGTCGGGTTGGAGAACGCCGGGTCGAAGGTGCTGTCGTCGACGCCGAAGCCGCCGAAGACCGCGGGTGAGAAGGTCACCGACGAGGGCGAGGGCGGGAACCAGATCTCCCAGTACCTCGTGGCCCAGAAGATCATCTAGCCGAGCACCCATCCCAGAGACGAGAAGAGCGAAGAAACCATGGCAGAAGTTTTGGTGCTCGTTGAGCACGCCGAAGGCGCACTGAAGAAGGTCACCTCCGAACTGATCACCGCCGCCCGCGCACTGGGCGAGCCGGCCGCGGTCGTGGTCGGCAAGCCCGGAACGGCCGCGCCGCTGGTCGACGGCCTCAAGGAGGCCGGCGCCGAAAAGATCTACGTCGCCGAGTCCGACGACGCCGAGAACTACCTGATCACGCCGGTGGTCGACGTGCTGGCCTCGCTGGCCGAGTCCAACTCGCCCGCCGCGGTGTTGCTGTCCGCCAACGCCGACGGCAAAGAGGTCGCCGGCCGGCTCGCCGCCCGGATCGGCTCCGGCCTGCTGGTCGACGTGGTCGGCGTCCAGGAGGGCAAGTTCGTGCACTCGATCTTCGGTGGCGCGTTCACCGTCGAGGCGCAGGCCAACGGGGACACCCCGATCGTCACGGTCCGCGGCGGCGCCATCGACGCCGAACCGCAGGCCGGCGCCGGCGAGCAGGTCACCGTCGAGGTGCCCGCGCCCGCCGAGAACGCCACCAAGATCACCGCGCGCGAGCCGGCCGTGGCCGGCGACCGCCCGGAGCTCACGGAGGCCACCATCGTGGTGTCCGGTGGCCGCGGCGTCGGCAGCGCCGACAACTTCCACGTGGTCGAGGAGCTGGCCGACTCGCTGGGTGGCGCCGTCGGTGCGTCGCGCGCCGCGGTCGACTCCGGTTACTACCCGGGCCAGTTCCAGGTCGGTCAGACCGGCAAGACGGTGTCGCCGCAGCTCTACATCGCGCTGGGCATCTCCGGGGCGATTCAGCACCGCGCCGGCATGCAGACCTCGAAGACCATCGTCGCCGTCAACAAGGACGAAGAGGCGCCGATCTTCGAGATCGCCGACTACGGCGTGGTGGGCGACCTCTTCAAGGTCGCCCCGCAGCTGACCGACGCCATCAAGCAGCGCAAGGGCTAAGCCTTCTCGGCCCAGGAGCCCCCGACGCCGCGGCGTCGGGGGCTCTCGCGTTTCACGGCGGCTATTGCGCGGCGGTCACCATTTCGTCGATGCGCCGCAACGCGATCGCGCACACCGTGACATAGGGCGCCGCCCACCATGGCACCGCCATGCCGACCCGCGATCCGCCGTCCACCGGGTCCACCCAGTGCCGCGTCGCCGGGACGCCGGCCACCTGCCAGGCCCAGTGGCGACCCGGCTCGAAGTCGGTGACGACGAATGGCGCCGGGACCAACAGCGACGTGTTCACCACGCCGGTCGCACCCAGCGCCAGTTCGGTGTGCGGTTCGTCCAGTCGGGCGCCGCGTACCGTCGGGCCCCACTTCGGCCAAGCGTCGAGGTCGACGAGCACGTCCCACACCGCCGTGGGCGGCGCCGCGATCACCCGGTCGACGGTGAGCATGACGCCGCCCATCACGGGGCCGACCGCCCGAGCCGGCGTTGTTGCTCGACGACCTCGTCCAGATCGGTGAGCCGGCGCAGCCCGGCGAGTGGTTGGCTCATCCGCCGGTTGCCCGCGAGCTGTCGCTTGTTGCGGTCCAGGAACCACCAATAGCCACCGGTGTACGGGCAGGCGCGCTCGCCGACCCGCTCGGTCGGTCGATATGGGCAGCGGCCGCAGTAATCGCTCATCCGGTTGATGTAGGCGCCGCCGGCGGCATACGGCTTGGTCGCCATCAGCCCGCCGTCGGCATGCTGGGACATGCCTACGACGTTGGCCACCATCACCCAGTCGTAACCGTCGACGAAGCAGCGGTGGAACCAGTCGGTGACCTCGGCGGGATTCCACCCACGCTGCAGCGCGTAGTTGGACAGCACCATCAGCCGCGGAATGTGGTGCACCCAACCGTGATCGCGCACCTGGGCCAGGACGTCTTTGAGGCAGTGCGCATGCACGGCGTCGGCGTCCAGTCCGGTGAACCAGTCGGGCAACCCGACGTGCGCCCGGAGCGCGTTGCGGCTGCGGTAGTCCGCGCCGAAATGCCAATAGACGTGCCAGATGTAGTCGCGCCACCCGATCAGCTGGCGGATGTAACCCTCCACGCTGGCGAGCGGCGCGCGCCCCGCGCGGTACTCGTCCTCGGCGGCGTAGGCGCATTCCAACGGGTCCAGCAAGCCGAGGTTCATGGGCGCCGATAACAGGCTGTGCGCCATGAACCGATCGCCGGCGAGCATGGCATCTTCGTGGGGACCGAAGTGCGGCAAGCGATCTCGCAAAAAAACCTGGAGCGCAGCCCGTGCCTCCATTGCCGTGACGGGGAATTCGCGCGGGCCGTCGCGGCCGACGAAGGCCACGTCGCCGTCGCGTTCCCACCGGTCCAGGTCGGCGCGCACCTGCTCGTCGATCTCATCCTCTTCAGGTTGCCAGGGCGCGGGCACGGGCAGGGCGCCGGCATTCTTGGGCGCAGGCTGGCGGTTGTCGGCGTCGAAGTTCCACCTGCCCCCGGCTGGTCGGTCACCCTCCATCAGCAGATCGAACCGACGGCGCGCGTCCCGGTAGAAATTTTCCAGCAGCAGGGTTCGTTGCCGGCCGGACCAGTCCTCGAATTCGGTGCGTCCGGTGCAGAAGCCGCGCGCGGGCAGCACGTCGACATCGGGCAGCGAGCGCACGAACCGATCCGCCGCCCGCGACGTCGGCTGACACACACTGATGCGCGCCTTGACCTGATTCAGCGCCTCGCGATACGTCCGTGTCCGCAGAAACACGGCCTGGTCGCCGAGTTCGGCGGCGCGGTGACGCAGTGCGGAGAGCACCAGGTGGGCCTTGCGGCGGTGGAACCGGCGGCGTTCGAACGCCGCCCTGGACTCGATCAGCAACACCGGCTGGCCGGGACCGTCCAGGAAGTGCGGACCCAGCTGGTCGGCGAAGCACCATCGGCGCACGTGCGGACTCATCGGGGCCGCCGCCGGGCAATCGGCGCCCGCGGGCAGGCCGCCGCCCGGGGATTTGCTCGCCACATGGTGTCCGGCATACCCGAAAACGGCGCGGCCCGATCCCTTCGGCCTGCGACAACGTGCCCCCGCATCCACATTTCGTCATCTGACGTGCACGGACACGTCACAGCGACGATGCCGACTCGCTCACCGATTGCGCAACGTTGGTTGACATGAGCATTGCTTCTGTCCTGATTCCCAGCGACAAGCCCGACGGCGCGACGACGGCGTCGTCCGCCGGGCCCCGATACTCACTGTTGCTGTCGACCGATCCCAGCATGATCGAGGCGGCGCAGCGGCTCCGGTACGACGTGTTCAGCAGCACGCCCGGCTTCGCGTTGCCGACGAACGACGGCGAACGGCGGGATGTCGACAGGTTCGACGAGCACTGCGACCACCTGCTGGTCCGCGACGACGGCACCGGCGAGCTGGTGGGTTGCTACCGCATGCTCGCCCCGGCCGGCGCCATCGCGGCCGGTGGGCTTTACACCGCGACGGAGTTCGACATCCGCGGCTTCGACCCGCTCAGGCCGTCGCTGGTGGAGATGGGCCGCGCGGTGGTGCGCGAGGGGCACCGCAACGGCGGCGTCGTGCTCTTGATGTGGGCCGGCATCCTGGCCTACCTGGACCGCTACGGCTACGACTACGTGACCGGCTGCGTGTCGGTGCCCATCGGCGGAGATACCGAACCCCCCGGTAGCCAGCTTCGCGGGGTGCGCGACTTCATCCTCAGCCGTCACGCCGCCCCGCCGCAGTACCGGGTGCGTCCGCACCGGCCGGTGGTGGTCGACGGGCAGGCGCTTGACCAGATTCCGGCTCCCGCGCGTCCGTCGATCCCGGCGCTGATGCGCGGTTACCTGCGGCTGGGCGCTCAGGTGTGCGGCGAGCCCGCGCACGACCCCGACTTCGGGGTGGGCGATTTCTGCGTCCTGCTGGAAAAGCAGCGCGCCGACACCCGATACCTGAAGCGGCTGCGCTCGGTGTCGGCCGCCTCGCAACTGGCCGGCGGCGACCGATGAGCACTCCCGCCCGCACCGGACACTCTTGGCTACCGCGCGCATCGTGCGACGCCGGTTGTGTGCGCCGCGGCGACGTGGCCGCGTCGCCCGGGCTGTTGGTGGCGCTGCGGGTGACGCTTCGCGTCCTGCTGGCGCTGCTGCTGGCGCCCGGGGTGGTGTTGCTGGCGGTGCCCCTGCCCGGCCGGACCCGCGTGCAGCGCATCTACTGCCGGATGGTGTTGCGTTGCTTCGGCATTCGGATCACGGTCACGGGCAGCCCGATTCGCAACCTGCGCGGGGTCCTGGTGGTCAGCCCGCACATGTCCTGGCTGGACGTCTTCGCGATCGGGTCGGTGCTGCCCGGGTCGTTCGTCGCCCGGGCCGACATGTTCACCGGGGCCGCCACCGGGACCGTGGCCCGCATCCTGAAGATCATCCCGATCGAGCGGGCCAGTCTGCGGCGCCTGCCCGCGGTGGTGGACACCGTCGCCCGCCGGCTGGGGGCCGGCCAGACGGTGGTGTGCTTCCCGGAGGGCACCACCTGGTGCGGTGCGCCCGGCGACGTATCCGCCCGCGCGGCCGCAGCAGGTGGCGGGCAGCCGCACCGCGGCCGCGGGGCCTTCTACCCGGCGATGTTCCAGGCCGCGATCGACGCCGGCCGTCCGGTGCAGCCGCTCCGGCTGACGTATCACCACGTCGACGGCAGCGTCTCGACCGTGCCTGCCTTCGTCGGCGACGAGACGCTGGTGGGATCCATCCGCAGGCTGCTGACCGTGCGTCGCACCCTGGCCCGGGTGCATGTGGAATCCCTGCAGCTCCCGGGGACCGATCGGCGGGCCTTGGCGAGCCGCTGCCAGTCGGTGGTGGGCGTGGGCACGGCCCGGTCCGCTGGTCACGGCCCCGTGCTGGTGGCCTCGTAATCAGATAGTGGCGACCCGCGGCGCCCGGCTTCGCCGCGCTTGCGATCACCACGGAACCAGATAGTGGCGACCCGCGGCGCCCGGCTTCGCCGCGCTTGCGATCACCACGGAACCAGATGGTGGCGACCCGCGGCGCCCGGCTTCGCCGCGCTTGCGATCACCACTGGTCAAAGGCCCTCGGACCTGCCGGTATCGTGGGTCGGGTCATGGTCTACCTGGATCACGCCGCTACCACGCCGATGCACCCCGCCGCCGTCGAGGCGATGACGGCGGTCCTCGGCGCCGTCGGCAACGCCTCCTCCTTGCACACCAGCGGCCGGGCGGCGCGGCGGCGCGTCGAGGAGTCCCGGGAGCTGATCGCCGATCGGCTGGGCGCCCGCCCGTCCGAGGTCATCTTCACCGGCGGCGGGACCGAGAGCGACAACCTGGCCGTCAAGGGCATCTACTGGTCCCGCCGCGACGCGGAACCGCGCCATCGGCGCATCATCACCAGCGAGGTGGAACACCACGCCGTCCTGGATTCGGTGAACTGGCTCGCCGAGCACGAAGGCGCCGAGGTGACCTGGCTGCCCACCGCCGCCGACGGCTCCGTGTCGCCGGCCGCGCTGCGCGAGGCGCTGCGCAACCACGACGATGTCGCGCTGGTGTCGGTGATGTGGGCCAACAACGAGGTCGGCACCGTGCTGCCTGCCGCCGAGCTCGCCGGTGTCGCGGCCGAATTCGGAGTTCCGATGCACAGCGACGCCGTGCAGGCGGTGGGGCAGTTGCCGGTGGACTTCGCCGCCAGCGGGCTCTCGGCCATGAGCGTGGCCGCGCACAAGTTCGGCGGCCCGCCCGGCGTCGGCGCATTACTGGTTCGCCGCGACGTGACGTGTGTGCCCCTGGCGCACGGGGGCGGGCAGGAACGCGACATCCGCTCGGGCACCGCCGATGTCGCCGGTGCGGTCGGCATGGCGGCCGCCGCCCGGATCGCGGTGGACGGGATCGAGGCGAACAGCGCACGGCTGCGGGCTCTGCGGGATCGCCTGATCGACGGGGTGCTGGCCGGCATCGAGGACGTCAGCCTCAACGGCGCTCGCGACCCGTCCCCCGCAAGCGGGAGGTACCCCCAGCGGTTGCCGGGCAACGCGCACTTCACGTTCCGCGGCTGCGAAGGTGACTCGCTGCTGATGCTGCTGGACGCCAACGGAATCGAGTGTTCGACCGGATCGGCGTGCACCGCGGGCGTCGCGCAGCCGTCGCATGTGCTGCTCGCGATGGGCGCCGACCCGACCAGCGCCCGCGGTTCTTTGCGAATGTCCTTGGGGCACACCAGTGTCGACGCCGACGTGGACGCCGTGCTGCAGGTTCTGCCGGCGGCCGTGGACCGGGCGCGCCGGGCGGCCCTGGCCGCCGCGGGGGCTTCCTAGGTGAAGGTCCTCGCCGCGATGAGTGGCGGCGTCGACTCGTCGGTCGCCGCCGCCCGGATGGTCGACGCCGGGCACGACGTGGTGGGAGTGCACCTGGCGTTGTCGACCGCGCCCGGCACCCTGCGCACCGGCTCGCGTGGGTGCTGCTCCAAAGAAGACGCCTCGGATGCCAGCCGCGTCGCCGACGTACTCGGAATTCCGTTCTACGTCTGGGATTTCGCCGAGAGATTCCAAGCCGATGTGATCGACGACTTCGTGTCGTCGTACGCACGCGGCGAGACGCCCAACCCGTGCGTGCGGTGCAATCAGCGGATCAAGTTCTCGGCGCTGTCCGCGAAAGCACTTGCGCTGGGCTTCGACACCGTGGCCACCGGCCACTACGCCAGGCTGTCCGGTGGGCGGCTGCGCCGCGCCGTCGATCCGGACAAGGACCAGTCCTACGTGCTGGCCGTGCTGAGCGCCGAGCAGCTGCGCCACGCCACGTTCCCGATCGGGGACACTCCGAAGGCGCAGATTCGCGCGGAGGCCGCGCGCCGCGGCCTCGCGGTCGCCGAAAAGCCGGACAGCCACGACATCTGCTTCATCCCGTCCGGGAACACCCGGGCATTTCTGGGCGAGCGCATCGCGGTGCGCCGCGGCACCGTGGTCGGGGCCGACGGCGCGGTCCTCGCCGAACACGATGGGGTGCACGGGTTCACCATCGGCCAGCGCAAGGGCCTGGGCATCGGCGGGCCGGGGCCCGACGGGGGCCCGCGCTACGTGACGGCCATCGACGCCGACACCGCGACCGTTCGGGTGGGGCAGGCGGCGGACCTCGATGTGCGCGAGTTGCGCGGGCGGGAGCCGGTTTTCACGGCCGGCCGGTCACCGGCGGGTCCCGTCGAGTGCGCGGTCCAGGTGCGCGCGCACGGTGAAACCGCCGATGCGGTGGCGGAGTTGGTCGGCGACGAGCTCGTCGTGCGGTTGCGCGCCCCGCTGCGCGGCGTCGCGCGCGGCCAGACGCTGGTGCTCTACCGACCCGACCCGGACGGCGACGAAGTGCTCGGCAGCGCCACCATCGCCGCCACCGCTCGCTAGGCCGGCATGTTCGCGACGATGTTCGTCATCACGATGTCGGACACCGATTGCGCGAAGCCGCAGAAGGTGACCTCGACAATCGCGACCGACCGCAGCCGATAGTCGCGGCCGCAGCCGCCCGGCCGCAGGTGCAGGGAGGCGGCGTCGGATTTCCAGTCACCGACGTATTGCTGCCCGGCCGAGCCGTTCGCGCAATCCCCGACCGTGGTCACCAACGCGCCGAAGGCACGCCGTGCGGTGTCGGCATCCCGGTAGGCGGCGGCCCCCTCGGAGATCAGCGCGCCGTCGGGCGGGTCTTGGAAGGTCGTCTTGTGGAACTCCTCGATGTCGGGCCCGAACGTCGCCGTCTCGGCGTAGATGAACCGGCATTCCCGCGGTGTGGTGTCCGCGAGCGCGTCGATGTCCACCGGGCTGGTGCCGTCCATCGAGGGAATGATCGTCAGGTGCTCGCCGGCGCCGGTGATCGCGCGCATCCGCGACTGGTCCAACAGGATCGTGTCGACGTTGACTCCCTGCACCGCCCTACGGGGAGTGCCGAACTCGGCCACTGCCGCACCGTCGACCATTCGGGTGCACGCCGCAACCAGCACCGTGGCCCCGCACAACAGCAGCGGCCGTGCCAATCCCGCCATCCGTGACACGTTTCGCACCCTTCTTGCGTCGAACCTACCCGTGGCGGAGCGCGGCAGACACCCCTGCCCACCGGCGGGTCGGGTGACGTCGAATACGGTTGGCCCGGTGAGCGTTTTCGCGAAGGCCAGCGGCGTCGGGTCGTGGCCCGGCATCAAGCCTCGCGAGGCCGCCGAAGTCGTCGTGGGGGAGTTGGCAGGAGCGCTGTCCCACATTGTCGAGCTGCCCGCCCGCGGGATCGGCGCCGACATGCTCGGTCGGGCCGGTGCGCTGCTGATCGATGTGGCCATCGACATCTCGCCCCGCGGCTACCGCCTTGCGCCTCGGCCCGGCGCGGTTACCCGCCGTGCCGTGAGTCTGCTCGACGAGGACATGGACGCGCTGGAAGAGGCCTGGGAGGTGGCCGGCCTGCGCGGTGGCGATCGCGTGGTCAAGGTGCAGGCCGCCGGGCCGATCACGCTGGCCGCCGAGCTCGAGCTGGCCAACGGCCACCGGGCGATCACCGATGCGGGCGCGGTGCGGGATCTGGCGGCGTCGCTGGGCGAAGGCGTAGCCGCTCACCGCGCGGCGCTGGCCCGTCGGCTCGAGACACCGGTGGTCGTCCAGTTCGACGAGCCGTCGCTGCCGAAGGCGTTGGGCGGGCAGCTGACCGGGGTGACGGCGCTGAGCCCGGTGGCGCCGCTGGAGGAGGCGGTGGCCGTCGCCCTGCTCGATACGTGCGTCGCCGCGGTGGGAGGCGAGGTGTTGTTGCACAGTTGCGCCCCGGCGCTTCCGTGGAAAATGTTGCAGGACAGCCGGATCGGCGCGGTCTCGGTGGACGCGGGCACGCTGGCGGCGGGGGATCTCGACGGTATCGCCGCGTTCGTCGAATCGGGTCGAGCCGTCATGTTGGGGGTGGTTGCGGCCAGCGCGCCGCCGCGGCGCCCTTCGACAGAGGAGGTGGCCGCCGCACTGGTCGCGGTGACCGATCGGCTCGGCTTCGGACGCTCGTCGTTGCGGGATCGCATCGGTGTCACCCCGGCGTGTGGGTTGGCCGGCGCGACGCCCCAGTGGGCGCGCCTGGCGATCGAGCTCGCCCGCGGGGCGGCCGAGGCATTCGCGGAGGACCCGGACGCCATTTAGATTTTCGTGGCGGAAATTCCATTAGCGACGTCGCGGCAAATTCACGAGGGCCGTGGCCGCGGCGACTAGCATCTCGACAATGGTGACGCGACTGATGGCCGACTCCTGCACCCTTTGGACGGGCTTCGACATCTCGATCGTGGCCAGGACCTACGCCCAGTTCACCGGAATCCTCGCCGGTTTTGCCTTTGTCGTCATCAATCTGGTGATCGACCGCGCCTACCGGCGCCGCACCGACGGTCGCGTGCTGGTGACGCGTGAGGTCGAGCACGAGACACAAGTCGGAATTGCGCTGGTGTGCGCGTTTCTGGGGCTGTTTTTGACGACGCTGCGATATGGCCTGCTGGCCGGCGAAGGCGGCTGCGCCCTGACCGAAGGCCGCGCGGCCTCCGCCGAAGTCCTTGCCGCCGTCTCGTTCGCGGCCTCGATCTACATGCTGCTCAACGCCATCGTGCAGTTCTTCTCGGGCAGCGCCGGCGTGCTGGCCCGCCACTGCGTCTTCGTCTTGGTGGTGCTCGTGCCCCCGATCTCGGTGTTCTTGGTCGAAGATACGCTCACACACCTGGCGCTGGCGCTGGGCGATCCGGAAACGCACCGGCCGCTTCAGCCGCTTTGGGATTGGGCCAGCAGGCTCGCGATTCCGATACCGCTGGCAATCGGATTTGTGGGCGCCGTGGCTTGGTTTCTCGGCAGCAAAAGGCGGCGTTCGGAATTGCCCGCCAGCCGCATTGCCCGGCAATTCCGGATGGCCGTGCCGTACCTCACCGTTGTGGTCGTCTCCGCCGTGATTGTGCGGTCCATTGTCGAATTGCGCTATGCAAATACCGCCACCCATATCAGCCCGGCCGAGGCGTGGTTGTGGGTCGGCGTGCTTGCCGGCACGTTGCTGATCCAGGGCGCGGCTTTGTCATTTCAAAAAGGGGTGGAAGTTCCATTCGGCGGCTTCCCGGATACGGCCGAACAATCGACCTGAGATTGGTCCGCCGTCGCGGACGCGGCATCGCCCCGGCGGGGTGTCGGCGCTCTCGGATAGCCTGCGAGGGTGAGCTCAGCAGAAGCTGATCAGGTGTCGCCCGAGGTGCGGCGGCAGTGGCAGGAACTGGCCGATGAAGTCCGTCAACACCAGTTCCGCTACTACGTCAAGGACGCCCCGATCGTCTCCGACGCCGAGTTCGACACGATGTTCAACGACCTTCTCGCACTTGAGGACCGTCACCCCGAACTGCGGGTCCCCGATTCTCCGACGCAACTGGTCGGTGGGGCCGGGTTCGCCACCGACTTCACGGAGGCCGAGCACCTCGAGCGGATGCTCAGCCTCGACGACGTGTTCGACCGCGACGAGCTGGTCGCCTGGAGCAATCGCGTGGAGAACGAGATCGGTCGCGAGCCCTACTACCTGTGCGAGCTCAAGATCGACGGGGTGGCGTTGTCGCTGGTGTATCGCGACGGCCGGCTGGAACGGGCCGCCACGCGCGGCGACGGCCGGGTGGGCGAGGACGTGACCCTCAACGCCCGCACCATCGACGACGTGCCCGAGCGGCTCACTGCCAGTGCCGATTTGCCCATTCCGGCCGTGCTCGAGGTGCGCGGCGAGGTCTTCTTCATGCTGGCCGATTTCGAGGCCCTCAACGCCAGCCTGGTCGAGGACGGCAAGGCGCCGTTCGCCAATCCGCGCAACAGCGCGGCCGGTTCGCTGCGGCAGAAGAACCCGGCGGTCACCGCCCGGCGCAAGCTGCGGATGATCTGTCATGGCATCGGCCGCACCGACGGGTTCGCGCCCAAGACCCTGCACGAGGCCTATAGCGCACTGAAAGCCTGGGGCCTGCCGGTGGCCGAAGAGACCGCACGCGTGCGTGGCCTCGCCGCCGTGGAGGACCGGATCGGGTATTGGGGCGAGCACCGTTACGACATCGACCACGAAATCGACGGCGTGGTGGTCAAAGTCGACGACTTTGCGTTGCAACGCCGGCTGGGGACGACGTCGCGCGCACCGCGGTGGGCGGTCGCCTACAAGTACCCGCCGCAGGAGGCGCAGACCAAGCTGCTCGACATCCGGGTGAACGTCGGCCGCACCGGGCGCGTCACCCCGTTCGCGTTCATGACGCCGGTGAAGGTGGCCGGGTCGACCGTCGGGTTGGCCACCCTGCACAACGCCGCCGAGGTCAAGCGCAAGGGGGTGCTGATCGGCGACACGGTGATGATCCGCAAGGCCGGTGACGTCATCCCGGAAGTGCTCGGGCCCGTCGTCGACCTCAGGGACGGCTCCGAACGCGAATTCGTCATGCCGACAACGTGTCCCGAGTGTGGCACCACGCTGGCCCCCGCGAAGGAGGGCGACGCCGACATCCGGTGCCCCAATGCCCGGTCCTGTCCGGCGCAACTGCGCGAGCGCGTCTTCCACGTCGCCGGTCGGGGAGCGTTCGACATCGAGGGGCTGGGCTATGAGGCGGCTATCGCACTGCTGAAGGCCGGGGCGATCGCCGACGAGGGCGACCTGTTCACCCTCACCGAGGACGACCTGTTGCGCACCGACCTTTTTCGGACCAAGGCCGGCGCGTTGTCCGCCAACGGCAGGCGCCTGCTCGACAACCTGGACAAGGCCAAGACGGTGGCCCTGTGGCGGGTACTGGTGGCGCTGTCCATCCGGCATGTCGGCCCGACGGCCGCGCGCGCACTGGCCACCGAGTTCGGCAGCCTGGACGCGATCATGTCGGCGTCGACCGAGCGGTTGGCCGTGGTCGAGGGTGTCGGGCCGACGATCGCCGCCGCGCTCACCGAATGGTTCACCGTCGACTGGCATCGCGCGATCGTCGACAAGTGGCGGGCCGCCGGGGTGCGGATGGCCGACGAGCGCGATGAGAACGTGCCCCGCACCCTGGAAGGGCTGACCGTCGTCGTCACCGGCTCGCTGACCGGGTTTTCGCGCGACGACGCCAAAGAGGCGATCATCGCCCGCGGCGGAAAGGCGGCGGGGTCGGTGTCGAAAAAGACCGACTACGTCGTCGCCGGCGACGCACCGGGTTCGAAGTACGACAAGGCGGTGGAACTCGGCGTGCCGGTCCTCGACGAGGACGGGTTCCGGAAACTGTTGGCCGAGGGTCCGCCGGAAGCTCCGGCGGGCTAGGCCGATGACCGGTCGCTACGGCGATTCCACCCGCAGTCTCAAAGCCGTTGGCCCGGAGGCGATTTCGGGACACCCGGTGGCGCCGCAGGCGGTGCTCGCCGCCGCCTACCACCTGAGCAGCGACGAGACCGACGCCGCGGACACCTATGGCCGCGGCTCCAATCCCACGTGGCGACAACTGGAGTCGGCGCTCGCCGAGCTGGAGGGAGCGGGCGGTGCGCTGGTGTTCGGTTCGGGCATGGCCGCCATCAACGCCGTGCTCCGGGTGCTCGCGCCGCCGGGATCGGTTCTGGTGGTGCCCGCCGACGGCTACTACCAAGTCCGTCGTTGGGCCCGGGAAGACTTGGCGACGGCGGGGGTGACCGTCATCGAGGCGTCGAGCCCGCGTATTTACGACGCCGCGGCGGGCGCCGACGTCGTGCTGACCGAAACCCCCACCAACCCGGCGTTGGATGTCGTTGATCTGCACCGGTTGGCCACCATCTGCCGTGGCCGCGGCGCACGGCTGATCGTGGACAACACGGCCGCCACGCCCCTGGGCCAGCGGCCGCTGTCACTGGGCGCCGACGCGGTGGTGGCCAGTGCCACCAAGGCGCTGTCCGGTCACAGTGACCTGCTGGCCGGTTACGTGGCCACCGACGACCCCGAGTTGGCCGCCGCCGTGGAACGCCAACGATTGCTCGCCGGCGCGATCCTCGGCGGGTTCGAGGCGTGGCTGCTGTTGCGCAGCCTGGCCAGCGCCGGATTGCGTTTCGAGCGGCAATGCCAGAACGCCCGGGCCGTGGCGACGATGTTGGCCCGCCACCCGGCGGCCCGGGTGGTGCGTTACCCGGGGTTGGCGCATGACCCCTCCCATCGCGTGGCCATGGCCCAGATGCGCCGGTTCGGCTCTCTGGTCTCGGTCGAATTGGCCGACGCCGCAGCGGTACACGCCCTCGTCGAGCGCAGCGAGCTGCTCGTCGCGGCCACCAGCTTTGGCGGCCTGCACACGTCGGTGGATCGCCGGGCACGCTGGGGCGACGCCGTCGACGACGGATTCGCGCGCATCTCGCTGGGCATCGAAGACACCGACGACTTGGTCGCCGACATCGGACGGGCCCTCACGGCCATCCGGCCATAAATTACCCCGCATCGCCCCGGCAGTCCTATGGTGGGCGCTATGACCCAGACGGCGGACCGGTTCACGCAGGAATCACCGTGGTCTCCACGCGAGGCCGAGATACTGGCGGTCACGCTGCGGTTGCTGCAGGAGCACGGCTATGACCAGCTGACGGTCGACGCGGTCGCCGCCGCCGCCCACGCGAGCAAGGCCACGGTGTATCGGCGCTGGCCGTCCAAGGCCGAATTGGTCTTGGCCGCCTTCACCGAGGGCGTCCGCGTGGTCGCCGTCGCGCCCAACACCGGCACCCTGCGCGGCGACCTGCTGAGTTTGGGGGAGACGTGTGGTCGGCACGGCTCCGAGCATGCCAGCACCATCCGCGCGGTGATGGTCGAAGTTTCGAGGCACCCGGCGCTCAACGACGCTCTGCAGGAGCAATTCCTCAAGCAGCGCAAGGCGTTGATTCAGCATGTGCTGCGCCAAGCCGTCGACCGCGGTGAGATCAGCGAGGACGTCATCACCGACGAGCTGTGGGATCTGTTGCCCGGTTATCTCATCTTCCGGTCCATTATTCCCGGCCGGCCGCCCACCCGTCGCACCGTCCAAGCCCTCGTGGACGGGTTCCTCATCCCCGGCTTGACCAGAACCAACGGGTAATCCGGCGTCGACCCGCCCAGCGGAATGTGTACGCGCGCGTCTCTTGTGCAGTACGGTCCCGTACCGTACTGTCATAGCTGTCGAGCACGCCCGACCCGCCGGCAGCCGCCTCTGGCTTGAGAGGTGGTCGTGTCGCCCGATAATCGAAAGGTGAACGGGTGAAGGGGAATTCGGTGGCATTCCTCGTCAGACGAGGGTGGATGGTGCTGGTTGCGGTGCTGGTGGTCACGCTCGCGGGATTCGGCATCTATCGCCTGCACGGCATCTTCGGCTCAGACAGCAGCGCCTCGGCGAACAGCGGCCTGGCCAACGAAATCGTGCCGTTCAACCCCAAGCGGGTGGTGCTCGAGGTCTTCGGCAGGCCCGGCGCCACCGCGACCATCAACTACCTTGATGTCAACGCCCAACCGCAGCAAGTCAAGGACGCCCCGCTGCCGTGGTCGTTCACGATCACCACGACGGAGCCCGCGGTCCTGGGCAATGTCGTCGCACAGGGAAACGGCGACAGCCTCGGCTGCCGCATCACCGTCAACGGCGAAGTGAAAGACCAACGCACCGTTGACAAAGTCGACGCCTACACCTTCTGTCTGGACAAATCGGGATGAGCGACCACGAACCGCCGCGGGCGCGGGTCCCGCGCACCATCCGCCGGCTCGCACTGCCCATCCTGCTGTTCTGGGTGGCGCTGGCCGCGATCACCAATATCGCGGTGCCGCAGCTGGAAGAGGTTGGCAAGACGCACAATGTGGCGCTGAACTCGCCCGACGCCCCGTCGCTCAAAGCCATCAAGCGCATCGGCGAAAAGTTCGGGGAATTCGACACCGACAGCTCGGCGATGATCGTGCTGGAGGGCGACAAGCCGCTGGGTGCGGACGCGCACCGTTACTACGACGAGATGATCCGCAGGCTCGAGCAGGACAAGAAGCACGTCGAGCACGTCCAGGACTACTGGGGCGACACCCTGACGGCGGCGGGATCGCAGAGCAGCGACGGCAAGGCCGCTTACGTCCAGGTGAACCTGGCCGGTAATCAGGGCTCGGCGCTGGCCAACGAGGGCGTCGGGGCGCTGCGCGACATCGTCGAGCGCATCAAGCCCCCGCCCGGTGTCAAGGCCTATGTGACCGGCGCGGCGCCGCTGATATCCGATCAGTTCGACGTCGGCAGCAAGGGCACCGCGAAGGTCACCGCGATCACGATCGGCGTGATCGCCTTGATGCTGTTCTTCGTCTACCGCTCGGTGCTCACCACGCTGCTGGTGCTCGCCACGGTCCTGATCGAAATGTCCGCCGCCCGAGGCCTTGTCGCGTTCCTCGGAAACGCGGGCGTCATCGGGTTGTCGACGTATGCGACGAATCTGTTGACGCTTCTGGTGATCGCCGCGGGCACCGACTACGCGATATTCTTCGTGGGCCGCTACCAGGAAGCCCGTGGAACCGGTGAGGACCGCGAAAAGGCTTTCTACACCAT
Source organism: Mycobacterium sp. E183 (assembly GCF_001667735.1). Taxonomy (GTDB): domain Bacteria; phylum Actinomycetota; class Actinomycetes; order Mycobacteriales; family Mycobacteriaceae; genus Mycobacterium. The sequence goes on along the minus strand of NZ_LZJN01000156.1, from coordinate 28,485 downwards.
GTATCACGGCACGACGCACATCGTGCTCGGTTCGGGTCTGACGGTGGCCGGCGCGGTGGCCTGTCTGAGCTTCACCCGGCTGCCCTACTTCCAGAGTTTGGGCATTCCGGCCGCGCTGGGCATCCTCGTCGCGCTGTTCGCCGCCTTGACCTTGGGCCCCGCGATCCTCACCCTGGGCGCCAGGGTGGGCATCTTCGACCCCAAGCGGGCGGTCAGAACCCGCGGCTGGCGGCGCATCGGCACCGCCATCGTCCGCTGGCCGGGGGCCGTTCTCGCCGCGGCGTGCGCGTTGGCCCTGGTTGGCCTGATCGCCTTGCCCGGATACAAGACCAGCTATGACACCCGTCCCTACATGCCGGCCAGCGCGCCGGCCAACGTCGGCTACACCGCCGCCGAGAAGCATTTCTCCCGGGCCCGGCTGGAGCCCGAATTGCTCATGGTCGAAACCGATCACGACATGCGCAACCCGGAGAGCATGCTCGTGCTGGACAAGGTGGCCAAGGCGGTATTCCACGTGCCCGGCGTCGCGCAGGTGCAGACCATCACCCGCCCACTGGGCACCCCGCTGGTCCACAGCTCGCTGGCGTTCGTGGTCAGCAATTCCAGCGCGGCGCAGCAGGAAAACCTGACCTATCAACAGGATCGGGCCAACGATGCCCTCAAGCAGGCCAACGAGCTGAACAAGACCATCAACATCTTGAAGCAGCAATACGTGTTGCAGCAGCAGCTCGCCGGCACCACCCACGACGAGACCCAGAGCTTCCACGACACGCTCGGCACGATCCAGGACCTGCGCGACAAGATCGCGTATTTCGACGACTTCTTCAGGCCGGTTCGCAGCTACTTCTACTGGGAGCGGCACTGCTACGACATCCCCATCTGCTTCGCGTTCAGATCGCTGTTCGACGCGCTCGACGGAATCGATCAGCTCACCGAGAAGTTCGAAAACCTCACGGCGTCACTCGATAAGCTCGACGCCCTGCAGCCGAAACTGGTGGCGCTGATACCGCCGCAGATCGAGAGTCAGCAGACCAACCGCGACCTGACGTTGGCCAATTACGCCACGCTGTCCGGCATTTACGCGCAGACCGCGGCCGCGATCGACAACGCGACGGCGCTGGGGCGGGCCTTCGACGCGGCCAAGAACGACGACACCTTCTACCTGCCGCCGGAGGTGTTCAACAACCCGGACTTCAAGCGCGGGCTCAAATTGTTCCTCTCGCCCGACGGTAAGGCCGCCCGCATGATCGTCACGCACGAAGGCGATCCCGCTACGCCCCAGGGTATTTCGCACATCGACCCGATTGCCAAGGCTGCGCACGAGGCGCTGAAGGGCACGCCGATGGCGGACGCGGGAATCTATCTCGGCGGTACGGCCGCGACCTACAAGGACATTCAGGACGGGGCCAAGTACGACCTGATGATCGTCGCGTTCGCCGCTCTGAGCTTGATCCTGCTGATCATGATGATCATCACGCGCAGCCTGATCGCCGCCCTGGTCATCGTCGGCACCGTCGCTCTGTCGCTGGGTGCCTCGTTCGGGCTCTCGGTCCTGGTCTGGCAGTACATCTTCGGCATTCAGCTGTACTGGGTGGTGCTCGCGCTGGCGGTCATCCTGCTTCTTGCGGTGGGATCCGACTACAACCTGCTGTTGATCTCCCGGTTCAAGGAGGAAATTCATGCCGGCTTGAACACCGGCATCATCCGAGCGATGGCGGGCTCCGGGTCGGTGGTCACCTCGGCCGGCATCGTTTTCGCGGTGACCATGTGTGCGTTCGTCTTCAGCGGTTTCCAGGTGCTCGGTCAGATCGGGACGACGATCGGCATCGGTTTGCTGTTCGACACGCTGATCGTGCGATCGTTCATGACGCCTTCTGTCGCAAGGATTCTCGGGCGCTGGTTCTGGTGGCCGCAACGGGTGCGCCCGCGCCCGGCCAGCACCATGCTGCGGCCCTACGGTCCGCGTCCGGCGGTTCGGCAGCTGTTGCTGTGGGAAGACGACGACCCGGCGGTGCTGTCCGGTTCGACTTCGCCGGCGCTGTCCGGCACGGCGCGCTAGCGCAGCAGGGTGGCCACGATCCCGGCCAGGTAGCCCAGGCGAGCCACCTCCGACGGCCGGAATTCCGGGCCCGGGCGGCCCAGCACCACCGCGGTGTGCGGATCACCCAGCGGGGCCGCGACCATCGTGGTGTCCATGTCGCGCCACGCCTGCGGCACCCAGTCGCCCGCGCTGTCCAGCGTCACCGCCCGCTCGAGGGGCAGCCACGGGGCCGAATCCGCCCGCGTCTCCGGCGCACCCGGGCTGGACGCCAGCCGCTCCAGCCCGTCGCCGGCACTGCGCACCACGGTGCACCAGCTGACCCGCAGCACCCGGGGCGCCTCGTCGGCCAGGACCTGCAGCCGGGAGGCGTTGTCGCCGGCCGCGGCGACGTGGTCGAGCAGTTCCAGCTCGCGATGGGCCTCCAGCAACCCGGTGTGGGGCCGCACGCTGTCCACCCGGACACCGTTGAGCGATTCCGCGGCGGTGATCAGCGTGTCCGGCATCGCCCCGGGCGGCAATTCGATCACCAGGTCGTCGATCGCATACCCCGAGCTGCGCTCGACCACGTCGAGCGACAGGATGTCGGCGCCGACCGAACCGAGCGCGACCGCCAGCGAGCCCAGGCTGCCCGGGCGGTCGACCAGCTCGATGCGCAACAAATACGACGGCACGGCCAACACTGTTACACAGCGATGCGTGCACTGCATTTCTGCGGATAACCGGCGGCCCTGAACCCGGCCCCGCGCGCGCGACTAGGCTTTCCTGTCGTGTCTCAGATCTCCCGCGACGAGGTGGCGCACCTGGCCCGGCTGTCCCGGCTGGCGCTGACCGATAGCGAGCTCGACAGCTTCGCCGGCCAGCTCGACGCCATCCTGACCCACGTCAGCCAGGTGCAGGCGGTCGACGTCACCGGCGTCGAAGCGACCGACAACCCGCTCAAGGACGTGAACGTCACCCGCCCCGACGAACCGACCCCCTGCCTGACACAGTCGGAGGCGCTGGCCCAGGCGCCCGAGGCCGCCGACGGCCGCTTCGCGGTGCCGCAAATCCTGGGGGACAGCGAGTGAACGACATCGTCCGGTCCGACGCCGCGACCCTGGCGGCCCGGATCGCCGCCAAGGAGCTGTCGTCGGTCGAGGTCACCCAGGCGTGCCTGGACCAGATCGCGGCGACCGACGACCGCTACCACGCCTTCCTGCACGTGGCCGCCGACGAGGCGCTTGCCGCGGCGGCCGCCGTCGACAAGCAGGTCGACGAGGCGATGGCCGCGGGGGAGCGGCTGCCCTCACCGCTGGCCGGGGTGCCGCTGGCGCTCAAGGACGTCTTCACCACCATCGACATGCCCACCACCTGCGGCTCCAAAATTCTCGAGGGCTGGCGTTCCCCCTATGACGCCACCCTCACCACGCGGTTGCGTGCCGCGGGCATCCCGATCCTCGGCAAGACCAACATGGACGAGTTCGCGATGGGCAGCTCGACGGAGAACTCCGCCTACGGCCCCACCCGCAACCCGTGGGACCTCGACCGGGTGCCCGGTGGCTCCGGGGGAGGCAGCGCGGCGGCGCTGGCCGCGTTCCAGGCTCCGCTGGCCATCGGGTCCGACACCGGCGGCTCGATCCGGCAGCCGGCGGCGCTGACCGCGACGGTCGGCGTCAAGCCCACCTACGGCACCGTGTCGCGCTACGGGCTGGTGGCCTGCGCGTCGTCGCTTGACCAGGGCGGCCCGTGCGCTCGCACGGTGCTGGACACCGCGCTGCTGCACCAGGTGATCGCCGGGCACGACACCCGCGACTCCACGTCCGTCGAAGCCGCGGTGCCCGACGTCGTCGGGGCCGCCAAAGCCGGCGCGGCCGGTGACCTCAAGGGCGTGCGGGTCGGAGTCGTGAAGCAGCTGCGCGGCGACGGCTACCAGCCGGGGGTGCTGGCTTCGTTCGAGGCCGCCGTCGGGCGGCTGACCGAGCTGGGCGCCGAGGTGACCGAAGTCGACTGCCCGCACTTCGAATACGCGCTGGCCGCCTACTACCTGATCTTGCCGTCGGAGGTGTCGAGCAACCTGGCCCGCTTCGACGCGATGCGCTACGGGCTGCGCGTCGGCGACGACGGGACACACAGCGCCGAGGAGGTGATGGCGCTGACCCGGGCCGCCGGTTTCGGTCCGGAAGTCAAGCGGCGCATCATGATCGGCACCTACGCGCTGTCGGCCGGCTATTACGACGCCTATTACAACCAGGCCCAGAAGGTGCGCACGCTGATCGCCCGCGACCTGGACCGCGCCTACGAGTCGGTCGACGTGGTGGTGTCGCCGGCGACACCGACCACCGCCTTCCCGCTGGGGGAGAAGGTGGACGACCCGCTCGCGATGTACCTGTTCGATCTGTGCACGCTGCCCCTCAACCTGGCCGGCCACTGCGGCATGTCGGTGCCTGCGGGGCTGTCCCCGGACGACGGGCTGCCGGTCGGGCTGCAGATCATGGCGCCGGCGTTGGCCGACGACCGCCTCTACCGGGTTGGCGCCGCGTACGAGGTGGCCCGCGGCCCGCTACCGTCGGCACCCACCCTGTAGCGCCGAGTCCGGAGCGATTTTGCGCTTGCCCGCGCCATAGGGGCGTCGCCCCAGGCAAGATGAAGGCATGCGGATCGGAGTTCTCACTGGTGGTGGTGACTGTCCGGGGCTGAACGCCGTCATCAGGGCGGTGGTGCGCACCTGCGACGCCCGCTACGGCTCGTCGGTGGTCGGCTTTCAGGACGGGTGGCGGGGGTTGCTGGAAAACCGGCGTATCCAACTGCAGAACGACGACCGCAACGACCGGCTGCTGGCCAAGGGCGGCACGATGCTGGGGACCGCCCGGGTGCACCCCGACAAACTGCGCGCCGGGCTGGACCAGATCAAGCAGACCCTGGACGACAACGGCATCGACGTGCTCATCCCGATCGGCGGTGAAGGCACGCTGACCGCCGCGCACTGGCTGTCCGAGGAGAACGTTCCCGTCGTCGGCGTGCCGAAGACCATCGACAACGACATCGATTGCACCGACGTCACTTTCGGCCACGACACCGCGCTCACCGTCGCCACCGACGCAATCGACCGGCTGCACAGCACCGCCGAATCCCACCAGCGGGTGATGCTGGTGGAGGTGATGGGCCGGCACGCGGGCTGGATCGCGCTGAACGCCGGCCTGGCCTCGGGCGCGCACATGACACTGATCCCCGAGCAGCCCTTCGACGTCGAGGAGGTGTGCCGGTTGGTCAAACGCCGCTTCCAGCGCGGAGATTCGCACTTCATCTGCGTGGTCGCCGAGGGCGCCAAACCCATCCCGGGCTCAATCTCGCTGCGCGAGGGCGGGCTTGACGAGTTCGGCCACGAGAAGTTCACCGGTGTCGCGGCCCAGCTAGGTGCCGAGGTGGAGAAGCGGATCAACAAGGACGTCCGGGTGACCGTGCTGGGCCACGTCCAGCGCGGCGGGACGCCGACGGCCTTCGACCGGGTGCTGGCCACCCGGTTCGGCGTCAACGCCGCCGACGCCGCGCACGCCGGTGAGTACGGCCAGATGGTGTCGTTGCGGGGGCAGGACATCGGCCGGGTGGCCCTGGCCGACGCGGTGCGCCAGCTCAAGCTGGTGCCCGAAAGCCGGTACGACGACGCCGCCGCCTTCTTCGGCTGACCCCGCCATTTCGGCAAACGGCGGGTGGCCCTGGTCTGACTTCGGCCTGGCCAGGGGTTGAATTCGCCCGGCTACCGGCCAGCTGCGGGCCGTTTGCGCAAATTCGTGGTTTCCGGACGGGTTCCCGGCGGTTATACCTCCGGAGTGAGCAACCGCGGTTCGATTCGCGGAGTCGTTCAGCACCCCGCGGCGACGGCGGGGCCGGTGGGCCCGCCGGCCCGTCGCCCGCGACCGCCCGGTTGGCGCGTCGATGCCGATCCGGCGGCCGCCACGATGCCTCAGCCCCATCCTTCGGATCCGGCCATCCGCGGGCCGCAGTTCAGGCCACCCCCGCCCGCGCCCGCATCACGGGTCCCCCCGGTACGGCGGCCCGCGCGACTGCCGGGCGGGACGGCGCTGGACGGACTCGACCTGCAGGAGCGCGACGGCTCCTCCCGGTTCAGCTGGCGAGAAGTGGTCCATCGCCTGACGGGCGTCGATCTGGGCCCCGGCAAAGACGCACGGTACAAAGAGGACTTGCGCAACCGCATCCGCGCTGAGGTGGGCGGGGCGTTTCCCATCGCCGTGCTCAACCTCAAGGGTGGCGTCGGCAAGACCGCTGTGGTGGAGGCGCTCGGGTCGACGTTCGCCGACGCGCGCAACGACCGGATCATCGCCGTCGACATGGACGCCGGCGACCTGGCGGATCGCCACGGCAAGCCCAACGCGCTGGGAATGGCCGAGCTGCTCGCCGACGACAAGGTCACGAGCTACCCGGACGTACGCGCACATACCTACATGAACAACTTCGGCCTGGAAGTGCTCGGACTGCCCGACTACGCGCACACCGATTGGCGGCTCGAGCGTCATGACGCGGTGAAGGCATTTTCGATCCTGCGCAACCACTATTCGGTGGTGCTGGTGGACTGCGCGAAGGCGCTCAATTCGGGTGTGATGGATGCCGTCCTGCGTGAGGCGCTGGCGCTGGTCGTGGTGACCAGCACGTCCATAGACGCGATTCGGAAAACCGCTACCACTTTGGATTGGTTGGCCAACAACGCATATCAATGGCTGGTGCAGTCGACGGTATTGGCGATCAACCACGTGGAGCCGGCCAAGGTGGAAGTGCTGGCCGCCAAGGAGCTCGAGCGATTGTCCGCGCGCGTCGGCGCAACGGTGGTGCTGCCGTTCGATCGACACATACACGGCGGGAACCAGATCGAACTGGACCGGCTGAGCAAGGAAAGCCGACGAAGTTACCTCGAGATGGCGGCCGTGCTGGCCGACATGTTCCCGGGCAGGGGTGAGGAGCTCAACCGGTACCCGGCGCCGCGGTCCCCGCACTGGCCCTGATCGCCCGGCTCCGCCGAGCTCGAGGTCACCACTAGGATCGGCTGCATGAGTGTTGCTGCCAGCGCCGATCTCATGAACTACGACGAGGTCCTCGCGCGCTTCGACCCGGTACTCGGCCTCGAGGTGCACGTTGAGCTGTCGACCGTCACCAAGATGTTCTGCGGCTGCTCCACCGCCTTCGGCGCCGAGCCCAACACGCAGGTATGCCCCGTGTGCCTCGGGCTGCCCGGCTCGCTACCGGTGCTCAACCGCACGGCGGTGGAATCGGCGATCCGGATCGGGCTGGCCCTCAACTGCGAGATCGTGCCCTGGTGCCGGTTCGCCCGGAAGAACTACTTCTACCCGGACATGCCCAAGAACTACCAGATTTCCCAGTACGACGAGCCGATCGCGATCAACGGATACCTGGAAGCGCCGCTGGACGACGGCACCACCTGGCGGGTCGAGATCGAGCGCGCGCACATGGAGGAGGACACCGGCAAGCTCACCCACCTGGGCAGCGAGACCGGCCGCATCCACGGCGCGACGACTTCGCTGCTCGACTACAACCGGGCCGGTGTGCCGCTGATCGAGATCGTCACCAAGCCGATCGTCGGTGCCGGCGACCGGGCCCCCCAGATCGCCCGGGCTTATGTCACGGCATTGCGAGACCTGTTGCGCGCCTTGGGCGTATCCGATGTCAGGATGGACCAGGGGTCGATGCGTTGCGACTCCAACGTTTCGCTGATGCCCAAGGGTGCCGTCGAGTTCGGCACCCGCACCGAGACCAAGAACGTCAACTCGCTGAAAAGCGTTGAGGTGGCGGTGCGTTACGAAATGCAGCGGCAGGCCGCCGTCCTCGCGTCCGGCGGTCAGATCATCCAGGAGACCAGGCACTTTCACGAGGCCGGGTACACCAGCCCGGGCCGGGCCAAGGAGACCGCCCAGGACTACCGCTATTTCCCCGAGCCCGACCTCGAACCCGTGGCGCCCAGCCGTGAATTGGTCGAGCAGTTGCGCCAGACGATCCCGGAGCTACCGTGGCTGAGCCGCAAGAGGATTCAGGACGAATGGGGCGTTTCCGACGAGGTGATGCGCGACCTGGTCAACGCCGGCGCCGTCGACTTGGTGATCGAGACGGTCAAGCACGGCGCCACCAGCGAGCAGGCGCGCGCCTGGTGGGGAAACTTCTTGGTGCAGAAGGCCAATGAGGCCAACATCGGCCTGGACGAGCTGGCCATCACCCCCGCACAGGTCGCCGCGGTGATCGCGCTCGTGGACGAGGGCAAGCTGTCCAACAAGCTGGCCCGCCAGGTTGTGGAGGGGGTGCTGGCCGGCGAGGGCGAGCCCGGGCAGGTGATGACGGCCCGCGGCCTCGAGCTGGTGCGCGACGACTCGGTGACCCAGGCCGCGGTCGACGAGGCGCTGGCCGCCAATCCCGATGTGGCGGAGAAGATCCGGGGCGGCAAGGTGGCCGCGGCCGGCGCGATCGTCGGCGCGGTGATGAAGGCCACCCGGGGCCAGGCCGACGCGGCTCGGGTCCGCGAACTGGTGCTGGCGGCCTGCGGGCAGGGGTAGCCGGCCCACCAGGAGCAACTCGGCGGGACGCGCGAGACTTCAGCCCATCATTAGCCGAGTCTCGAACGCGATATCACCCGCGATATCGAATTCCCGAATCATGTGGTGGTTCGCCCCCGGTAGGGATGTGGCTGCTGTGGCGTGCTCCGGCAGGCCCCAATCAGGTCTTGTCGTCGTTGTTGCGCGGGAAACCGCCGCCCTGCGGGAACAGCGGGAACACCACGTCGTCGAGCTTCTCGGCGTCGCCGGCGGTCTTGTTGACGGTTGCGCCCCAAACGTTTCCGTCCGGGGACATCCGCAGCGCCCACGCGTGGGCGTGGGTGTCCTTGCGGACCACGTCGGGTTCACCGGTGACGGCACCCGTCGCGGGAGCCAGCCGCACTGCGACCGTCAGCTTGGTGTTGATCAGGTTGACCAGCACGGTCCCGTCCATTGCCGCGCAGCCGGCCACGCCGGGCTTGTCCGGCCAGGTCCACACCGTGGAGACCTCGGAGGTCTTGGTGATGCGCTGCAACCGATCCGCCGTCGGCGTGCGGTCGGCGACGTAGAGCGAGCCGTCGACGGGGTCGATGCACAGGCCGCCGCCGGCGCCGACGCCCGACAGCGCCGTCGTCGGCGGGGCCTGACCGATGGTGGTCGGCTGCTCGATGCGAAGCACCTTGCCGGCCAGCGATTTGGGATCCGCCGCCGCCGCGGGGTTACCCGCATCGCCGGTCATCACGACCAGCGTGGTGGGGCTGGTGAAGATCAGCGCGCCGGTGTTCCCGGTGGCGCCCTTGGGGATCCCGGTCAGGATGTCTTTCGGGATGTCGCCGTCGGCCACCCGGATCACCCGATTGTCGGTAGGCGTGCTGACGTAGGCGTACATGAGCCGGTCTTGCGTGTAGGTCGGCGACAGCACGATGTCCATCAGCCCGCCGTCCCCGGAGGGGTCGACCGGGATGACCATCTTCACCTTCGGCTCGGCGCTCACCGAGATCTCCTTGACCGCGCCGGTGGTGCGCTCGGCGACCAGCGCGGTTTTGCTGTCGGGACCCATGATCAGTCCGCTGGTGCTCTCCAGGCAGCCCTGCATCACGCCAGGAGCCGGGCACGCCTTGGGGAACGGCGTGGGCGGTAGCGGCGGCGGTGGGGGAGGCGTCGAACTGGGTTGGGGCTTGAGTTCGGGGTTGGTGGTGAACGGCTGCGACTGGGCGTCGTTGAATCGTGCGCAGCCGCTCGCGACGAGCACCACCGCGCAAAGCGCGGCGAACCCGCACCGAACCGAGCGCCCTAATCGCATGACCGACAGGCTACGGATAGTGCGGCCGCCCCCGCCACACGCATGCGCTGCCCGCCCGGCGCGACGCGATCCGAGCGCGCCCGGGAACGGCCCACGGGCGGCGCCTGGCCCCCGATTTGCGGCCGGATTGGGCCCTGCGTCGGCCCGCGGGAGGCGTTTTCAGGCCGATCTGGACGTGTTCGGCGGGCAAACCGCCGATTGCCTGGCGAAAGCGCCGCTCAAATCCCCAATTCGGCGGCAAATGCCCTTACCCTGACACGCGTGACCAGTCAACCGAATGACGGACATTGGCAGCGGCCCGGCGAATCCCCGGAGCCAACTCCAGGTCGCCCCGCGACGGCGCGTGTGGTTGACCCCGAAGACGATCTGACGCCCGTCGGCTACCCCGGCGACTTCAACCCCTCCACCGGAACCACCACCGTCATCCCCTACATGGGCGACCACGTCGGCGGGTCCAGCGCGGCGGGGTACAACGTGCTCGACCAACAGGAGCCGTTGCCCTACGTCCAGCCGCAGGCATCGCGGCACGCAGCGGCCGAGCCCGCCGAGATCGACGCGGACGAACACCACGGCCGGCTGCACGAAGTGGGCCGCCGTGGAACCCAGCACCTGGGTTTGCTGATCTTGCGGGTCGGGCTCGGTGTCGTGCTGGCCGCCCACGGGTTGCAGAAGCTGACCGGCTGGTGGGGCGGCTCCGGCGTGGGCGGGTTCAAGAACTCACTGTCCGACGTCGGCTACCAGCACGCCGACATCCTGGCCTACGTCAGCGCCGGCGGCGAGCTCGTCGCGGGCGTTCTTCTGGTGCTCGGCCTGTTCACCCCGGTGGCCGCGGCCGGCGCGCTCGCCTTTCTGATCAACGGCATGCTGGCCACCATCACCGCGCGGCCGCATCCGCACAGCTTCACGTACTTCCTGCCCGACGGGCACGAATACCAGATCAGCCTGATCGTGATGGCCGTCGCGGTGATCCTGTGCGGGCCGGGCCGCTACGGCCTCGACGCGCGACGGGGCTGGGCGCATCGGCCCTTCATCGGGTCGTTCGTCGCGCTGCTGGTCGGCATCGCCGCCGGCATCGCGGTGTGGGTGCTGCTCAACGGGGTCAACCCGATCGCCTGACCGTCACTGATACGGGTTGGGCACCCGTCCCGAGCTGGCCTCGGTCAGCTGCGGCAGCGTCGCGAACGTCACCGCGGGCAGGCGCACCTCCGCGCCGCTCTTGAGGTGCGCGCGTGCCCAGGAACCCCGATGGAAGCGCAGCCCGTCGATGTCATCCCAGTCCACCGTCTGGCTGCCCAGCAGCGTGCGGACCGTCACGCCTCGATCGTCGGCGACGGTCCGCAACCGGACGATCAGCGCCGACAGCAGCACGGGGATCACCAGCAGTGGCGCCGAGGGCGGCCAGAGCATCACCGGGATCAGCAGCCCGAGGGTGAAGAACCCGACGGCCAGGTGCGCGATCGGGGACACCTTGATCACGACGGGTGTGTGGGAAGACGAACCGGTAGCCACCCGACCATCATTTCACCCGTCGCGGGGGGCCGGATCTGTGCGCGGGCCACGGGGCGCGGATTTGACTGCTGAGCTGTGCGAAGGCTACCGTCGGACGTTATGGATACCGCCGGACAGCCCGGGATGCTCGTAGTAATTAGTCGGCGCGTTGGTGCCTGACTAGCCTCTTCGGCATTTGAAGCTATCCAGACCAACGCGCAACCCTCGTGCAGCAGAAGAGCTGTCGGGGGTTTTTTGTTGCCCCCAGCGAGACTCCCAGAGTGAATAAGGACGAAAGACAGTGAGCGCACCCACCAGGCAGCACGCCACCCAGCCGGAGCGTGCCGCCGACATCGCCACGGACGCGGCGGAAACGCCGGCAGCCGCCCCCGCACGGAAGCCGAAACGTGTTGGGCCCGAGAAACTTACCGGCGCACAGTCGGTGATCCGGTCGCTGGAGGAGCTCGACGTCGAGGTCATCTTCGGGATTCCCGGCGGCGCCGTGTTGCCGGTTTACGATCCGCTGTTCGACTCGAAAAAGCTTCGCCACGTGCTGGTTCGGCACGAGCAGGGCGCCGGTCACGCCGCGAGCGGCTACGCCCACGCCACCGGCAAGGTCGGGGTGTGCATGGCGACGTCGGGCCCCGGCGCCACCAACCTGGTCACGCCGCTGGCCGACGCCCAAATGGACTCGGTGCCCGTCGTCGCCATCACCGGTCAGGTCGGTCGCACGCTGATCGGCACCGACGCCTTCCAGGAAGCCGACATCTCGGGCATCACGATGCCGATCACCAAGCACAACTTCCTGGTCCGCTCCGGCGACGAGATCCCGCAGGTGATGGCCGAGGCGTTCCACATCGCGTCCTCCGGCCGCCCCGGCACGGTGCTGGTCGACATCCCCAAAGACGTGCTGCAGGGGCAGTGCACGTTCAGCTGGCCGCCGCGCATGGACCTGCCCGGCTACAAGCCGAACACCAAGCCGCACAACCGGCAGATCCGCGAGGCCGCCAAGCTGATCGCCGACGCCCGCAAGCCGGTCCTCTACGTCGGTGGTGGCGTCATCCGCGGGGAGGCGACCGAGCAGCTGCGCGAGCTGGCCGAGCTGACCGGCATCCCGGTGGTCACCACCCTGATGGCGCGCGGGGCGTTCCCCGACAGCCACCGCCAGCACATGGGCATGCCCGGTATGCACGGCACCGTCGCCGCGGTGGCGGCGCTGCAGCGCAGCGACCTGCTGATCGCCCTGGGCACACGCTTCGACGACCGGGTGACCGGGAAGCTCGACACCTTCGCGCCCGAGGCGAAAGTCATTCACGCCGACATCGACCCGGCCGAGATCGGCAAGAACCGCCACGCCGACGTGCCGATCGTCGGCGACGTCCAAGCGGTCATCACCGACCTGATCGCGATGCTGCGGCACTACGACATCCCCGGCAGCGTCGACATGACGGAGTGGTGGGCCTATCTGGACAGCGTTCAGTCCACCTACCCGCTGAGCTACGACCCGCAGAGCGACGGCAGTCTCGGCCCGGAATACGTCATCGAGAAGCTCGGCCAGATCGCCGGGCCCGACGCGGTGTACGTCGCCGGGGTGGGCCAGCACCAAATGTGGGCCGCGCAGTTCATCTCGTATGAGAAACCGCGCACCTGGATCAACTCCGGTGGGCTGGGCACCATGGGGTTCGCCATACCGGCCGCCATGGGGGCCAAGATGGCTCGCCCGGAGGCCGAGGTGTGGGCCATCGACGGCGACGGCTGCTTCCAGATGACCAATCAGGAGCTGGCCACCTGCGCCATCGAAGGCGTGCCGATCAAGGTGGCGCTGATCAACAACGGCAACCTGGGCATGGTGCGTCAGTGGCAGACGCTGTTCTACGAGGAGCGGTATTCGCAGACGGACCTGGCCACGCACTCGCATCGCATCCCCGACTTCGTGAAGCTCGCGGAGGCGCTGGGCTGTGTCGGATTGCGTTGCGAGCGTGAGGAAGACGTCGAGGACGTGATCAACGCGGCCCGGGCGATCACCGATCGTCCCGTGGTGATCGACTTCATCGTCGGCGCCGACGCGCAGGTGTGGCCGATGGTCGCCGCGGGCACCAGCAACGACGAGATCCAGGCCGCTCGCGGCATTCGCCCGCTCTTCGACGACGAGAGCGAAGGGCACGCCTGATGCACACGCACACGCTGTCGGTGTTGGTGGAGGACAAGCCCGGTGTGCTCGCCCGCGTGGCGGCGCTGTTCTCCCGGCGCGGTTTCAACATCGAGTCGCTGGCCGTCGGGGCCACCGAGCAAAAGGACATGTCGCGCATGACGATTGTGGTCAGCGCGGAGGAGACCCCGCTCGAGCAGATCACCAAGCAGCTCAACAAGCTGATCAACGTCATCAAGATCGTCGAGCTCGACGACGGGGCCGCGGTGTCCCGGGAGTTGGCGCTGATCAAGGTGCGCGCCGACGCGGGCAGCCGCAGTCAGGTGATCGAGGCGGTGAACCTGTTCCGCGCCAAGGTGATTGACGTATCGACTGAGGCGCTGACGATCGAGGCTACCGGTGACCGCGGCAAGATCGAGGCGCTGCTGCGGGTGCTGGAACCGTTCGGCATCCGCGAGATAGTCCAATCGGGAGTGGTGTCGTTGTCCCGCGGTCCGCGCGGCATCGCCACGGCCAAGTAACACACAAGGAGATATTGAAACAGTGGCACTAGAAATGTTCTACGACGACGACGCAGACCTGTCGATCATCCAGGGCCGCAAGGTCGGCGTCATCGGGTACGGCAGCCAAGGGCACGCGCATTCGCTGAGCCTGCGCGACTCGGGTGTGCAGGTTCGCGTCGGGCTCAAGGAGGGTTCGAAGTCGCGGGCCAAGGTGGAGGAGCAGGGCCTGGAGGTCGACACGCCCGCCGAGGTGGCCAAGTGGGCCGACGTCATCATGCTGTTGGCGCCCGACACCGCGCAGGCGGACATCTTCAAGAACGACATCGAGCCCAACCTCAAGCCCGGTGACGCGCTGTTCTTCGGGCACGGTCTCAACATTCACTTCGGTCTGATCAAGCCGCCCGCCGATGTGACCATCGCGATGGTGGCCCCGAAGGGTCCCGGCCACCTGGTGCGCCGCCAGTTCGTCGACGGCAAGGGCGTGCCCTGCCTGATCGCGGTCGACCAGGACCCGAACGGCAACGGCGAGGCGCTGGCGCTGTCCTACGCCAAGGCCATCGGCGGCACCCGGGCCGGCGTCATCAAGACCACGTTCAAGGACGAGACCGAGACCGACCTGTTCGGCGAGCAGGCCGTGTTGTGCGGCGGCACAGAGGAATTGGTGAAGACCGGTTTCGACGTCATGGTTGAGGCGGGCTACCCGCCGGAGATGGCCTACTTCGAGGTGCTGCACGAGCTCAAGCTGATCGTCGACCTGATGTATGAGGGCGGCATCGCCCGGATGAACTACTCAGTGTCCGACACCGCGGAGTTCGGCGGGTATCTGTCGGGTCCGCGGGTCATCGACGCCGGCACCAAAGAGCGGATGCGTGAGATCCTGCGCGACATCCAGGACGGCACCTTCACCAAGAAGCTGGTGGCCAACGTCGAGGGCGGCAACAAGCAACTCGAGCAGCTGCGCAAGGAGAACGCCGAACACCCGATCGAGGTGACCGGCAAGAAGCTGCGCGACCTGATGAGCTGGGTCGACCGGCCGATCACCGAGACCGCGTAACCGGCGGGCCGCGCTGCCGACTGCCGGCGGCTTGCCGCTGCCGGCGGCCCTGCCGCGGCTGCGAGACATAAACCACGGCGACCGTTTACGGCGTCCTCTCTCCGCCGAGCGTGAAGCTGTTGCGAATTTCTTGGCTTATTCTCGCGACAGTTTCACGCTCGGCGCGGGCGCCGCTCAAGCACCCAGCCGGCCGGCGGTTTCGACCACGCGGCGGGCCAGGTGGTCCAGGGCGTTCCCGGTGGCCTCGTCGAATTCGTGAATGTTGTCGTGGGTGGAGACCAGGCTCACCCCGTACGGGTTGCCGTCGACGAACTTGACCGGGTCGGTGTAACCGGGCGGCACAATGATGCCGCCGAAATGCATCAGGGTGATGTATAGCGACAGCAGGGTGGTTTCCTGACCGCCGTGCAGCGTGTTGGACGACGTGAATCCCGCGTACACCTTGTCCGCGAGCTTGCCCTCGGCCCACAGCCCGCCGAGCGAGTCCAGGAAGTTGCGCAATTGCGCAGCGGGAGAGCCGAAGCGGGTCGGCGAACCGAAGATCACCGCGTCGGCCCAGACGATGTCCTCACCGGATGCCGCCGGAAGGTCCTTGGTTGCTTCGTAATTCGCGGTCCAGGCCGGGTTCTGCGCGAACGATTCCGGGTCGCGGGTCTCGGCGACGTGCCTCAGCCGGACTTCGGCGCCGGCGGACTCGGCCGCGGCGGCCACGCGTTGCGCCATCGCGGTGTTATGCCCGGTGGCCGAATAGTAGATGATCGCGAGTTTGGTCATCAGCGCATCGTAGGACCTCGCCGGCCCGCGCCCAACGGCCGTCGGTGCAGGTTACGGCAGTGGTGAGCCCGTCGAGGCCCGTCAAACGCAGCCGTTAGGCTGGCCGGGTGAATCTGCCTGTTGTATTGATCGCCGACAAACTCGCCCAATCGACTGTCGCCGCCCTGGGAGACCAGGTCGAGGTGCGCTGGGTAGACGGGCCGGACCGGGAGAAGCTGCTGGCCGCGGTGCCGGAGGCCGACGCGCTGCTGGTGCGCTCGGCCACCACGGTGGACGCCGAGGTGCTGGCGGCGGCCCCCAAGCTGAAGATCGTCGCCCGCGCCGGGGTCGGGCTGGACAACGTCGACGTGGACGCCGCGACCGAGCGCGGCGTGCTGGTGGTCAACGCGCCCACCTCGAACATCCACAGTGCCGCCGAGCACGCCCTGGCGCTGCTCTTGGCCGCCGCCCGGCAGATCCCGGCCGCCGACGCCTCGCTGCGCGAGCACACCTGGAAGCGGTCTTCGTTCAACGGCACCGAAATCTTCGGCAAGACGGTCGGCGTGGTGGGGCTAGGCCGGATCGGGCAGTTGGTCGCCCAGCGGTTGACGGCCTTCGGCACCCACCTCGTCGCCTACGACCCCTACGTCTCGCCGGCGCGGGCCGCGCAGCTGGGCATCGAACTGCTGCCCCTCGACGACCTGCTGGGCCGCGCCGACTTCATCTCGGTGCACCTGCCGAAGACGCCCGAGACGGCGGGCCTCATCGGTAAGGAAGCGCTCGCCAAGACCAAGCCGGGCGTCATCATCGTCAACGCCGCCCGCGGCGGCCTGATCGACGAGGCCGCGCTGGCCGAGGCGGTGAGCAGCGGCCACGTCCGGGCGGCCGGTCTCGACGTCTACGCCAAAGAGCCGTGCACCGACAGCCCGCTGTTCGAGCTGCCGCAGGTGGTGGTCACCCCGCACCTCGGCGCATCCACTTCCGAGGCCCAGGACCGGGCGGGCACCGACGTAGCCGAAAGCGTGAAACTGGCGCTGGCCGGGGAATTCGTTCCCGACGCCGTCAACGTCGGCGGCGGCGTGGTCAACGAAGAGGTGGCGCCCTGGCTGGACCTGGTGCGCAAGCTCGGCGTGCTGGCCGCCTCGTTGTCCGCCGGGCCGCCCGTTTCGGTGTCGGTGCAAGTGCGCGGCGAGCTGGCCTCCGAAGACGTTGAGGTGCTGAAGCTTTCGGCTCTGCGCGGACTGTTCTCGGCGGTGGTCGAGGGGCCGGTCACGTTCGTCAACGCACCGGCGCTGGCCGACGAGCGCGGCGTCACCGCGGAGCTCACCACGGCCTCGGAGAGCCCGAACCACCGCAGCGTCGTCGACGTGCGCGCGGTCGCCGCCGACGGCAGCGCCGTCAACGTGGCCGGCACGCTGTCCGGGCCGCAGTTGGTGGAGAAGATCGTCCAGATCAACGGCCGCAACTTCGATTTGCGCGCTCGCGGCACCAACCTGGTGATCAACTACGTCGACCAACCCGGGGCGCTGGGCAAGATCGGCACCCTGCTCGGCTCGGCCGGTGTGAACATCCAGGCCGCGCAGCTGTCCGAGGACGCCGAGGGCCCGGGCGCGACGATCCTGTTGCGGCTGGACCGGGACGTGCCGAGCGAGGTGCGATCGGAGATCGGTTCGGCGGTGGGCGCCAACAAGCTTGAGGTGGTTGATCTGTCGTGAAGCGCGCCGTCGACGATGCAGAACGAGGAGCGGCGCAATGAAGTTGGCGGTCATCGGCGGCGACGGTATCGGGCCGGAAGTGACGGCCGAGGCCCTCAAGGTGCTCGACGCGGTGCTGCCCGGTGTCCAGAAGACCGAATACGACTTGGGCGCCCGGCGTTTTCACGCCAGCGGTGAGCTCTTGCCGGAATCGGTGCTCGCCGAACTGCGCCAGCACGACGCCATCCTGCTCGGCGCGATCGGCGATCCGTCGGTGCCCAGCGGCGTGCTGGAGCGGGGTCTGTTGCTGCGCCTGCGGTTTGAGCTCGATCATCACGTCAACCTGCGCCCGGGCCGGCTGTATCCCGGTGTGGCAAGCCCGCTCGCCGGAAACCCCGACATCGATTTCGTGGTCGTGCGTGAGGGGACCGAGGGTCCCTACACGGGCACCGGCGGCGCCATCCGCACCGGCACGCCCAACGAGGTTGCCACCGAGGTGAGCCTGAACACCGCCTTCGGCGTGCGCCGCGTGGTGGCCGACGCATTCGAGCGCGCGCAGCGGCGGCGCAAGCACCTGACGCTGGTGCACAAGACCAACGTGCTGACGTTCGCCGGCAAGCTGTGGGCGCGCATCGTGGCCGAGGTCGGGGAGCAGTACCCCGACGTCGAAGTCGCGTACCAACACGTCGACGCCGCCACCATCTTCATGGTGACCGACCCAGGGCGCTTCGACGTGATCGTCACCGACAACCTGTTCGGCGACATCATCACCGACTTGGCGGCGGCGGTGTGTGGCGGAATTGGGTTGGCCGCCAGCGGGAATATCGACGCCACGCGGACGAACCCGTCGATGTTCGAGCCGGTGCACGGCAGCGCGCCGGACATCGCGGGCCAGGGCATCGCCGACCCGACCGCGGCGATCATGTCGGTGGCGTTGCTGCTCGCCCATATCGGCGAGGACGATGCCGCTAGCCGGGTGGATCGGGCCGTCGAGGCCTACCTGGCAGCGCGTGGGAGCGAACGGCTCGCCACCGCCGAAGTCGGCGAACGGATTGCTTCCGCGCTGTAGTTTCCAGGCCGGGCGGGAGCAGGCGCGCGGGAACCAGGGGCACCGCGATCATTGGGAACAGTCCGCACAACATCCACGCATTCGGATATTTCGCGGCGGTGATCAAGGCGCCGAATAGCGGTGGCGCCGCGGCGGCCATCACCCGCTGGGTGGTGTTCTGGATGCCCAGGGCGCGCCCGCTCCAGAACGGACCGGCGAATTCGGTGATGGCCGTGGCCTCCAGCCCGTTGTCGAGCACGGCGATCACCGAGATGGCCACCATCAGCGGCGCCTGATAGCTCGAATTCAGGAAATCGGCCCAGGCCAACAGCAACAGCGTGACGGCGGCCGCGCCCGCGATGAGGCGCACCGGGCGCATTCGCGAACCGATCCGGTCGGACCAGCGGCCCACCAAGACGCGGCCGACGGCGCCCAGCAGCTGCGAGAGGGTGACCAGACTGCCGGCGGCCGCGACCGACCAGTTCAGATTCTTGATCAGCCACACCAGCATGAACGTGACGGTCACCGTCTGCGGCACCATCATCAGACCGGCGACCGTGTGAATTCGCCACAGCGTCAACGACCCTCGGTAGGGGCTGGCGAGTTCGGTGTCGGTGGCTTTCTCCCGCGGCTTGCGCGGCGGGTCGATGATGCCGACCGCGCTGGCTGCCGCTCCCAGGGCGCACGCCAACGCCGTGAACCTGAGCCCCGTACTTGGCCCGTGCTCGGCCAGCTCGGGAATGACCAGCGCTCCCAAGGCGATTCCGAGGGGTTGCGCGGTTTGGCGGAAGCCCATCGCGAGGCCGCGTTGGTGCGGCGGAAACCACGCCGACACCAGCCGCCCGCCGGCGGTGTTGCAGCTCGCGGCCGCCATGCCGCCGAGAAACAAATAGACCGCCATGAGCACCATCGAATGCGCCGAGGCCGCGGCGTAGGCCGCCACGGCGGTGAGCGCCGAACCCGCGGCCATCACCAGACGCTCGCCCACCCGGTCCAGGACGTAACCCCACAGCACCAGCGTGACGACCATGCCCCAACTGGGCATCGAGGACAACAGACCGGCTTCGTCGAGCGGGATTCCCCGCGCCGATTGCAGCGACGGGATCAGGAACGCGACGCCATTGATGAAGAGGAAGGAGCTCGCGGTGGCCACCAGCGATACGACCATGATGGACCAGCGCGCGCCCGCGCCCAGGTCCCGCGTCGCGGCCGTCCCGGTCTGCATCCCCCATGCTTGCATACGCGGCAAAACCGCTGGTAATACTCGTGTGCCTGCTGCCATTGCGATGAGGCAACCGCTCATTAGTAGGCTCAACGAAATGCGCCTTGGTCGAATCGCCAGCCCCGACGGTGTCGCCTTCGTCAGCATCGAGGGCGAACTCACCGATCCCGCCGCGATGATTGCCCGCGAGATCGCCGAGCATCCGTTTGGCACGCCGAACTTCACCGGCCGCTCGTGGCCGCTGCCCGACGTGCGGCTGCTGGCCCCGATACTGGCCAGCAAGGTGGTTTGCATCGGCAAGAACTACACCGATCACATCGCGGAGATGACCGAGCTCACCGGTCCGGCCGCGCAAGATCCGATCATCTTCCTCAAGCCCAACACGGCGATCGTCGGCCCGAATGTGCCGATTCGGTTGCCGGCCAACGCATCACCCGTGCATTTCGAGGGCGAGCTGGCCGTGGTCATCGGCCGGCCCTGCAAGGACGTCACGGCCGCCGAGGCGGCCGACAGCATCCTGGGCTACACCGTCGGCAACGACGTCTCGGCCCGCGATCAACAGAAGGCCGACGGCCAGTGGACGCGGGCGAAGGGACACGACACCTTCTGCCCGGTGGGACCGTGGATCGTCACCGATGTCGACCCGGCGGATCTCGAAATCCGAACCGAGGTCAACGGCGAAGTGAAGCAACACAGCCGCACCTCGCTGATGATCCATGACGTCGGCGCCATCGTCGAATGGATTTCGGCCGTGATGACCCTGCTGCCCGGCGACCTGATCCTCACCGGAACGCCGGCCGGGGTCGGCCCGATCGAGGACGGCGACACGGTGTCGATCACCATCGAGGGCATCGGCACCCTGTCCAATCCCGTGGTCCGTAAGGGCAAGTCGTGACGGCGGAAGCGAAAGTCCGGGTCCGGTTCTGCCCCTCGCCCACCGGCACGCCGCACGTCGGAATGGTCCGCACCGCGCTGTTCAACTGGGCCTACGCCCGGCACACGGGTGGCACGTTCGTGTTCCGGATCGAGGACACCGACGCCGAACGCGACAGCGAGGAAAGCTATTTGGCGCTGCTGGACGCGCTGCGTTGGCTCGGCTTGGACTGGGACGAGGGGCCCGAGGTCGGCGGGCCCTACGGCCCGTACCGCCAATCGCAGCGCAAGGAGATCTACCGCGACGTGGTGGCCAAGCTACTCGAAGCGGGCGAGGCCTACTACGCGTTCTCGACCCCGGAAGAGGTTGAGGCGCGCCACATCGCGGCGGGCCGCAACCCGAAACTGGGATACGACAACTTCGACCGGCAACTCACCGACGCCCAGCGGGCCGCGTTCCTCGCCGAGGGGCGCAAGCCGGTGGTGCGGCTGCGGATGCCCGACCAAGACCTCGGTTGGAACGACCTGGTGCGCGGGCCCACGAACTTCGCCGCCGGCAGCGTGCCCGACTTCGCGCTGACCCGCGCCAACGGAGATCCGTTGTACACCTTGGTCAACCCGTGCGACGACGCGCTGATGAGGATCACCCATGTGCTGCGGGGCGAGGACTTGCTGCCGTCCACCCCACGCCAGCTGGCGCTCTATCAGTCGCTGATTCGGATCGGCGTCGCCGAGCGCGTCCCGGAGTTCGCCCACCTGCCAACGGTGTTGGGGGAGGGGACCAAGAAACTGTCCAAGCGCGACCCGCAGTCGAACCTGTTCGCGCACCGCGACCGGGGCTTCATCCCGGAGGGGCTGCTCAATTATCTGGCGCTGCTGGGCTGGGCCATCGCCGACGACCACGACCTGTTCAGTCTCGACGAGATGGTGGCCGCGTTCGACGTCGTCGACGTCAACTCCAACCCCGCGCGGTTCGACCAGAAAAAGGCCGACGCGCTCAACGCCGAGCACATCCGGATGCTCGAGCCGGCCGACTTCGTGGGCCGGCTGCGCGACTACTTCGACGTGCACGGCCACCGCCTCGGGTTGGACGATCCGGCGTTCGCCACCGCCGCCGACCTGGTGCAGACGCGCATCGTGGTGCTCGCCGACGCGTGGGAGCTGCTGAAGTTCCTCAACGACGACGAGTACGGCATCGATCCCAAGGCCGCCGCCAAGGAGCTCGGCCCGGAGGCGGTCGCCGTGCTAGACGCGGCGCTGGCCGCGCTGGACGGCCTGTCGGAGTGGACGACAGCCCAGATCGAGCCCGCGCTCAAGGCGACCCTCATCGAGGATTTGGGCCTCAAACCGCGCAAGGCCTTCGGTCCGATCAGGGTTGCGGCCACCGGAACGACCGTGAGCCCGCCGTTGTTCGAATCGCTGGAGCTGCTGGGCCGTGAGCGCAGCCTGCAGCGGTTACGCGCCGCACGCGAAACGGTCGGCGGCTAGGCGAAGACATCGCGTGCGGATTGTGTGCCGAGTCTTTGGTAGTCTGCACTGCGGTTCGCAAAGGCCGACAACGGCTGGCAGCGGCGGTCCCCGGAGCGGCGCGTTATCGCTCAGAGTGACCGCTGACCAGCGGTTTTAGGCAGCCAATGGGGTATGGTGTAATTGGCAACACAGCTGATTCTGGTTCAGCCATTCTAGGTTCGAGTCCTGGTACCCCAGCAAAATCTCGCCACCTCAAGCGATTAGGTGGCCTTTGACGTGTGAGCTATGCTGACACCTCGGATCGTGTCTGGCCCCGTCGTCTAGCGGCCTAGGACGCCGCCCTCTCACGGCGGTAGCGTGGGTTCGAATCCCATCGGGGCTACAAAACTATTGACCGGTTCCCAACACGGCTGGTGCCGTGGACCCACCCACCGGCATGGCCGGCAGGCCGAGTTTGCGGTGATCCCATGACCGCGCGCGCTGAGCGACGATGCGCACGCAGACGCGCTTGTTCATCATCTGCTCCACGAAGGGCTTCATCTCGTCGGTGTAGGGCCCGGTGTAGCGCTCGAACACGCTGACCCCGACGCGGTGCGACACGTCGGGATCGTCGACGATCTCCGCGACGCCCTCGAATGAGACCCCACGCAGTGTGTCGTAGGTGTCGCCGTCCTCGATCAGGAAGCTCACCCGCGGATCCCGTTTGAGGTTGACCGCCTTCTGCGACTTGGCCTTGGTTTCCAGCCAGATTTCTCCGTCCACGACGGCGTACCACATTGCGGTCAGATGCGGCTGGCCGTCGGGGCCGACGGTGGCCAGCGTTCCGGTGCGGCTCTTGACGACGAAGTCGGCGATTTCGTCTTCCGACATGACGATGCTCGCGCGCTGATTGGTTCCCATGGCGGTCAGTCTGTCAGGCGACGTCCGGTCGAGCGTGCGCTGGTGGCGTTCAGTGTGCGCTGATGGCGTCGGGTGTGCGTGTGCGGCGGGATTTTGGCGACTTCGCCGCCATAGTTGCACTCGCAACGCCATCGATGCACACCCGACTTGGCGGCCCTACAGCCGGCGGGTGAGCGCGTCGGCCGCGGACAACAGGTCGGCGGCCCAGCGCGCGCCGGGACGGCGGCCGATCCGGTCGACGGGTCCCGACACGGAGATGGCGGCGATGACGGCGCCCCGGCCATCGCGCACGGGAACCGACACGCTCGCGACGCCGGGCTCTCGCTCGGCCACGCTCTGCGCCCAGCCGCGCCGCCGCACTTCGGCGAGCGTGCGCTCGGTGAACTTCGCCGTCGGCAGCACCGCCTTTTGCGTCGCCGCGTCGCTGTGGGCCAGCAGCACCTTGGCGCCCGAGCCCGCGGTCATCGGCAGTCGAGCCCCGACCGGCACGGTATCGCGAAGGCCCGCAGCGGGTTCCAGGGCGGCCACACAGACCCGCGTCGTGCCTTCGCGGCGGTACAGCTGCACGCTCTCGCCCGTGGTCTCACGCAGCAGGGGCAGCACGCCCGCGCTGGCGGCCAGCAGCGGATCGTTGACGTGAGCGGCGAGCTCGGTGATGGCCGGGCCCAGTAGCCAGCGCCCTTCGTCGTCGCGGCCCAGCAGGCGATGGATTTCGAGCGCGGCGGCCAGCCGATACGCGGTGGCCCTGGGTAATCCGGTCCGTTCGCACAGTTCGGCCAGTCCGCACGGGGATTGGGCGATCGTGTGCAGGACACTCACGGCTTTGTCGAGGACGCCGATGCCGCTATGCTGTCTCACAAGAAGATACTAGCGTCTCGCATTCTGAGATCACAGCCCGTGGTGGATCGGCGAGCCGCGCACCAGGAATAGAGGCGAGTTTTCAGATGGGATCCGACAAGCCGCGCACCCTGGCCGAAAAGGTCTGGGAGGACCACGTTGTGGACAAAGGGGCCGCTGACGCGCCCGACCTGATCTACATCGATCTGCATCTGGTGCACGAGGTCACCAGCCCGCAGGCCTTCGACGGTTTGCGCCTGGCGGGCCGTCCGGTGCGGCGCCCCGATCTGACGCTGGCCACCGAGGATCACAACGTGCCCACGGTCGACATCGACAAGCCGATCGCCGACCCGGTGTCGCGCACTCAGGTCGAGACGTTGCGCCGAAACTGCGCCGAATTCGGCGTCCGCCTTTACCCGATGGGCAATATCGAACAGGGCATCGTGCATGTCGTCGGGCCGCAATTGGGGCTCACGCAACCCGGAATGACCGTTGTCTGTGGGGATAGTCACACATCGACGCACGGCGCATTCGGCGCGCTGGCGATGGGCATCGGCACGTCGGAGGTCGAGCATGTGCTGGCGACCCAGACGTTGCCGCTGCGGCCATTCAAGACCATGGCGGTAAATGTCGACGGCGAATTGCCCGCCGGTGTGACGGCCAAGGACATCATTCTCGCGCTGATCGCCAAGATCGGCACCGGCGGCGGGCAGGGCCACGTCATCGAATACCGCGGCAGCGCCATCGAATCGCTGTCGATGGAAGCCAGGATGACGATCTGCAACATGAGCATCGAGGCCGGCGCCCGGGCGGGCATGGTGGCACCGGATGCCACCACCTTCGAATTCCTGCGCGACAAGCCGCACGCGCCGCAGGGCGAGCAATGGGAGGCGGCGATGCGCTATTGGCAGCAGCTGCACACCGACCCCGGCGCCGTCTTCGACACCGAGGTCCACCTCGACGCAACAACGTTGAGCCCGTTCGTGACCTGGGGAACCAATCCGGGGCAGGGCGTACCGCTGTCCGCGGCCGTGCCCGACCCGGAGCTGATGACCGGCGACGCCGAGCGGCAGGCCGCCGAGAAGGCGTTGGCTTACATGGACCTTCGCCCCGGCACCCCGATGCGCGATATCGCCGTCGACACCGTGTTCGTGGGCTCCTGTACCAACGGTCGCATCGAAGACCTGCGCGTGGTCGCCGACGTGCTGCGCGGTCGCAAGCTGGCACCGGGGGTGCGGATGCTCGTGGTGCCCGGGTCGATGCGGGTGCGCGCGCAGGCCGAAGCCGAAGGGCTGGGCGACGTTTTCACCGCCGCGGGCGCCGAATGGCGCCAGGCGGGCTGCTCGATGTGCCTGGGGATGAACCCGGACCAGCTGTCGCCGGGAGAGCGGTGCGCGGCGACGTCCAACCGCAACTTCGAAGGGCGGCAGGGGAAAGGCGGCCGCACGCACCTGGTGTCTCCGGCCGTCGCCGCCGCGACGGCGGTTCGCGGCACGTTGTCCGCCCCGGCCGATTTGAACTGATCCATTCGAGAAGAAGGCAAGAGCATGGAAGCATTTCACACGCACACCGGCATCGGTGTGCCGTTGCGGCGGTCCAATGTGGACACCGATCAGATCATTCCGGCGGTGTATTTGAAGCGGGTCACCCGAACCGGTTTCGAGGACGGACTGTTCGCCAGCTGGCGCTCGGATCCCTCATTCGTCCTCAACCTCAGCCCCTTTGACCGGGGGTCGGTCCTGGTCGCTGGACCCGATTTCGGGACCGGCTCGTCGCGCGAGCATGCGGTGTGGGCCCTCATGGACTACGGGTTCCGGGTGGTCATCTCGTCTCGATTCGGTGACATCTTCCGGGGCAACGCCGGCAAGGCGGGGCTCCTGGCGGCCGAGGTTTCGCAAGACGGCGTGGAACTCCTTTGGAAGCTCATCGAGCAGAGTCCGGGGCTGGAAATCACTGCCAATCTTCAAGATCGAAATATCACCGCGGGAACGACGGTGTTGCCGTTCAAGATTGACGACCACACCGCCTGGCGGCTTCTCGAGGGGCTTGACGATATAGCCCTTACGCTGCGGAAACTCGACAAAATCGAGTCATACGAGGCCGCGTATCCGAAGTGGAAACCGCGCACCCTGCCTGCCTCCTGAGCGGTCGTGACGACCGAAATTTCTTCTCGCTCACCTAACTAATTCGGGCGGAATTCCAGTCCCCCACCGGTCAAGGGCGGCAACCGGATTGCGAAAACTTCCGATTGTCCGACCCTGAAATTGCGCGTGGCTCTTGGAAATTTGCTGGGTGAGGGTTTACCGTGTGCACTAGTCGGTTCAAACAGAGGACCACTAGCGTCGGAGGGATTGGATGAATAAGGCAGAGCTCATTGATGTGCTCACACAGAAATTGGACACCGACCGTCGGCAGGCAACCGCGGCTGTCGAGAACGTTGTGGACACCATTGTGCGTGCCGTGCACAAGGGTGACAGCGTCACCATCACTGGGTTCGGTGTGTTCGAGCAGCGGCGTCGCGCGGCCCGGGTGGCCCGCAACCCGCGTACCGGCGAGACGGTGAAAGTTAAGCCGACTTCCGTGCCGGCGTTCCGGCCCGGTGCTCAATTCAAAGCGGTTGTGTCTGGGGCACAGCGTCTCCCGTCGGAAGGACCTGCAGTGAAGCGTGGTGTAGTGGCAAGCGGTGCGGCCAAGAAGACGGCCGCCAAGAAGGCTCCGGCGAAGAAGGCGGCCGCCAAGAAGGCTCCCGCCAAGAAGGCCGCCGCCAAGAAGGCTCCCGCCAAGAAGGCTCCGGTCAAGAAGGCGGCGACCAAGGCCCCGGCCAAGAAGGCCGCAACCAAGGCCCCGGCCAAGAAGACCGCGGCGAAGAAGGTCGTGGCGAAGAAGGCTCCGGCCAAGAAGGCCGCAACCAAGGCTCCGGCCAAGAAGACCGCCGCAAAGAAGGCTCCCGCCAAGAAGGCCACCGCGCGTCGCGGTCGCCGCTGAGGCATCGGTCGAGTTCTAGACGCGAATACCCTTCGGGGCGCAGCGATGCACCCGAAGGGTATTCGCGTGTTATGCCCGCACGTTGGCGGCCAGGGCGCCGCCGATGTGGTCCGCCGACACCAGCCGGCCGCCCGCGAGCGAGAGCACCCAGGTGCTGCCCTTGTGGTTGCGTGACTTGTCCGGGCGTACCCCGTCGCGTTCGCACCACCACGCGATCAAATCCGGGATCACCTTGCCCTGGGTGCAAATGACCGGTGTGCCTTGCTGCTCCGCGATGGCGAGCATCCGGTGCCGGCCGCGTTTGGGGCTCTTGGCGTAGGACTCTTCGGTGAGGGTGGGCTCGTTGTGCACCGGCACACCCAGCTCCTCCGCGAGGGGCTCCACCGTCTGGTGGCAGCGCAGCCGGTCGGCCGCATAGACGTCGGTGGCGCCGAAGGCCAGCAGCTGCGGCACCAGCGCCTCGGCCTGCGCGCGGCCCCGTTTGTCCAGCGGCCGTTGGGTGTCGTCGCCCTTGAAGCGCGATTTACGGCCCGCCGTCCCGTGCCGGACCACCACCACCGTGTGCGTGTCCGCGGGATGTTTGGTGAAGTGGCGCAGCATCTTTCGGTCGTGAGAGTAGCTGATTTTCTTCAGCGCGTCGGAAATCGGTAGCCACACCAATTCGTCGACCTCGTTGCCGGGGGTGAAGTCACCGCCGGTGCTGCGCGCGGCCCAGTAGTAGACCTTCTTGACCCCGGCATCGATCGGGTAGCTCACCATGTCGAGCCGCCTGCCCAGGATGGAGTGGTGCCCCGTCTCCTCGCGTACCTCCCGCACCGCGGCGACGGGCGCCGTCTCGCCCGGGTCGACCTTGCCCTTGGGCAGCGACCAGTCGTCGTAGCGGGGGCGGTGGATCACCGCGATCTCGAGGCCGGGGTTGGTCGAATCGGTCGGCCGCCACAGCACGGCTCCGGCGGCATACACGATCCGGCTTCCCGAACGCGAGCTCTTGGTCGGCAACTCAACTCCTGCAGGTCAATTCGGTGCGGGGTCGCGCGCACGGTCGCGGTGCGGCCGGAGACAACCGTAAAGCACCACGCGGAGGGTTACGGACTGCGGTGCCGCTCCATCAACGACACTTGGTGATCGCGCACGGTGTGGCCCTCTTGCGGCGACGCGGTCCACTGCCCGTCGGGCCCCAGCTCCCAGCATCGAGTGGAGGGGTCGAGTGCGGACTCGAACAGGTCGTCCAGGTATGAGGTGAGCCTCGGATCCTTGACCTGAACCAACGCCTCGACGCGGCGGTCGAGGTTGCGGTGCATCATGTCGGCGCTGCCGATCCAGAACTCGTTGATGCGATTGAAATGCATGATGCGGGAATGTTCGAGGAAACGACCGAGGATCGAGCGGACCGCAATGTTCTCCGAGAACTCTTCGGCGCCGGGGCGCAGCGCGCAGATGCCGCGCACCGCGAGCACGGCGGCGGCCGGATCCGGCTCAAGATGAATGCCCTCGTCGACGAACAGGTCATCGACGCGCTGTATCGCGCATCGATGGCGGACGTGCGGGTGGAGGTGGTGGTGCGCGGCATCTGCGCGCTGCGCCCCGGCGCCGAAGAGTTCTCGGAGAACATTGCGGTCCGCTCGATCCTCGGTC